>DATAGO010000027.1:0-40406 GCA_036263675.1 Microvirga sp.
GACCTGCAAGCGACGATCAACCGCTACATCGCCGAGCACAACAGCAGCCCGCGCCCCTTCGTCTGGACCAAATCCGCCAAGGCCATCCTCGCAAGGGTCCGCCGAAACCCTGAACCTTCCGAATGAGTCACTGCACTAGATGCACTTCTGTTTGTGTTCTTCGGATTGGTCGTACTGATGACGTGTGTCGTCTGGATCTTCCAGCGAGCAACCTTGGTGCCCGGTGGCATCCCTAGCGGTCTTGATCCCATCATGGGCAAGCGGGATCCGGTCGCAATCCACGATACCTATGGACCTTACATTCCGATGCCGAGCGACCGGAAAACCAGGGAGGAGATGGTGGCATGGATGATAACGGAGCTACCGAAGCTCACGACGGACTCGACACGGAATGAGTGGTGAATGGGGTTGTCCTGTCACAACCCTGTCACACCAAACTAGCGCGCGTGTGACGATCAAGCCCGCGCCAGCCCTTGAACTTGAACCAAGCTGCCCATAGTATGCCTCCTGTAACAGCTTGGTTCTATGAGGTTTTTAGGGTTCAGTCCGATCATGTATGGATCACGCGTCCATATGCATCGAGCACGCTTTCGTGCATCATCTCGGACAGGGTCGGGTGCGGGAAGACCGTGTGCATCAGGTCCTCCTCCGTGGTCTCGAGCTGCATGGCGACCACGTAGCCTTGGATCAGCTCCGTGACCTCCGCGCCCACCATGTGGGCGCCGAGGAGCTGGCCCGTCTTCCTGTCGAAAATCGTCTTGACGAGCCCCTCGGGCTCGCCGAGCGCGATCGCCTTGCCGTTGCCGGCGAACGGGAAGCGGCCGACGCGCACGTCGAAGCCCTGCTCCTTGGCCTTCGCCTCGGTGAGGCCGACGGATGCGATCTGCGGGTGGCAATAGGTGCAGCCCGGGATCTTGGCCTTGTCCATGGGGTGGGTGTGCAGGCCCTTGATGGTCTCGACGCAGATCACGCCCTCGTGCTCGGCCTTGTGGGCGAGCATGGGCGGACCGGCGACGTCGCCGATGGCGTAGATGCCGGGGACGTTGGTGCGGCCCATTCCGTCCGTGACCACGATGCCGCGCTCGAGCTTCACGCCGAGCTTCTCCAGCCCGAGCCCTTCGACGTGGGCGACCACGCCCACCGCCGAGATCAGCCGCTCCGCGGTGAGTTTCTGCACTCCGCCCTTGCCGTCGTCCACCGCGGCGGTGATCGAATCCGCGCCTTTCTCGACCGCCGTCACCTTGGTGCCGGTCATGATCTTGATGCCCTGCTTCTCGAAGCGCTTGCGGGCATGCGCCGCGATCTCGGCGTCCTCCACGGGCAGGATCTGCGGCATGACCTCGATCACGGTCACCTCCGCGCCCATGGTGCGGTAGAACGAGGCGAATTCCATGCCGATCGCGCCCGAGCCCATGACGAGGAGGGATTTGGGCATCCGCTCCGGCACCATGGCCTCGTAGTAAGTCCAGATGAGCTTCTTGTCGGGCTCGATGCCCGGCAGCGCCCGCGGCCGCGCGCCGGTCGCCACGATGATGTGCTTGGCCGAGTAGGAGCCCGGCCCGAGCGCGCCCTTCGGAGCCTCGGCGCGCTTCGATTCCTTCACGCTGACCTTGCCGGGCGCGTCGATCGCGGCCTCGCCGAAGATCACGTCGACCTTGTTCTTCTTGAGCAGCATGCCGACGCCGCCGTTGAGCCGCGCCGAGACGCCGCGCGAGCGCTTCACCACCGCGGCCGCGTCGAAGCTCGCCCCCTGGACCGAGAGTCCGTAATCGCCCGCGTGCTGCATGTAGTGGTAGATCTCGGCCGAGCGCAGGAGGGCCTTGGTCGGGATGCAGCCCCAGTTGAGGCAGATCCCGCCGAGATGCTCCCGGTCCACGACCGCGGTCTTGAACCCGAGCTGCGCCGCCCGGATCGCCGCGACGTAGCCGCCGGGACCGGCGCCGATGACGATGATGTCGTAGCTAGACATATCAACTGCCCTTCAGTTGAGGCCAAGACGAGCCTTGATCTCGCGGATGTTCGTGCGCTCCCGAGGGAGAACGAAGGGGACTTCGCTCTTCCGACTTAAACCGAAAACATCGCCCTCTGCGCTGTCCTGGATAAGGCGTGCGCGCGTATCGGCGGGTGAGCATTCCTTACCTGTGTTGCGACGCGACCACGCATTTACTGTGCCGGGGCCATATTGGAAGCAGAGGTTCACCCAAGTTTCGAACAGGAACGAACCAGGCTCGAACGTCCACTTTCCCGGGAGAACAAACTGGTTCCCCGGGAACCAGAGGTAGACCATGCCGTCAGGTGCCATATAGGCGACCTGCGAACCGAAGTTCGATGCGGAGATCACCCGCGTCTTGCCGACAAAGATGGACTTGGCCTCCTCGAGCGACATCGTCCACGGAGCGACCTCGAAGGTTGAGCTCGCCCGATCAGCCGCCGTCGACCTTTCACTCGCGGCCCCGGAACCACCGCTGGAGGTCGTCGTGCATCCCGCCAGGACGACGGCTCCGCACAGCATTGCAGCGGCGGCCGCAGGATTGATCGATCGCCGATCGATTGTATTCCTTGCTCTCCCTTGTGACATACCCGGCTCCCAAGACCTCAAGTACTGACTGGCGGGAATGCCTTAGGTTGCTCACCGGCGTTCGGATAGCACAACTTTTGGAGGTCCCCGTTGTTGGGCCCTGCATCCCAGATAGGCAGATTCGGCTCGCCCTCACCTCGGATCAGGACTTGCAAAGGTTCGGGCAACGACCCCGCTCTTAAACCAGCAGCCCCATCGGGTTCTCGATCAGCTCTTTCACGGCCCCGATGAGCTGGGCGCCGAGAGCCCCGTCGACCGCGCGGTGGTCGCAGGAGAGGGTGATGCTCATCACCGTCGCGACCTTCAGCTCGCCGTTCTTGACCACCGGCCGCTTGTCGCCCGCGCCGACCGCGAGGATCGTGGAATGCGGCGGGTTGATCACGGCGGTGAAGTCCTTGATCCCGAACATGCCGAGGTTCGACACCGCCGTGGTGCCGCCCTGGTATTCCTCGGGCTTGAGCTTGCGGTTCTTGGCCCGGGCCGCGAAGTCCTTCATCTGGTTCGCGATGGTCGAGACCGTCTTGGTGTCGGCGGCGCGGATGATCGGGGTGATGAGGCCGTTGCCGGGCAAAGCGACCGCCACGCCGACGTCGGCGTGCTTGTGCTTGAGCATCGCGCCCTCGGTCCAGGTCACGTTGGCGTCGGGCACGCGCACCAGCGCCATGGCGAGCGCCTTGATGACGAGGTCGTTGACCGAGACCTTCCAGGCGGGCTTGCCCTCCTTGTCCTTCGGCGCCGAGCCGTTGACCTGCTCGCGCAGGGCCAGGAGCGCGTCGATCTCGCAATCCATGGTGAGGTAGAATTGCGGGACGGTCTGGCGCGCTTCCGTGAGGCGGCGGGCGATGACCTTGCGCATGGAATCGTGCGGGATCTCCTCGTAGGAGCCCGGCTCGAACAGCTTCTTGATCTGCTCGTCGCTCTGGCCCGTGGGCGCGGCGGGCTTCGGCGCGGGCGCCGCCGGAGCGGCTGCCGCCGGAGCGGGAGCCGGGGCAGCGGGTGCCGCCTTGGCGCCGCCGCCCTGCTGGGCCTGGCGCACGTCGCGCTCGACGACGCGGCCGTGCGGGCCGGAGCCCTGGATGCGGCCGAGGTCGAGCCCGGCCTCCTTGGCGAGGCGCTTGGCGAGCGGCGACGCGAAGACGCGGCCTCCGGCCCCGTTCGGCTGCGCGGACGCGCCGGAGCCTTGCGCGGGGCCCTGCGGCGCCGCATCGACGCGGGCATAGGCGATGTGGCCCGCGTCACCCCCGGCGGTCGCGGTGTTGGCCTGGGGCATGGTGCCCGTCGTGCCGCCGCCCTGAGCCGCGGGAGCCGGCGCGGCAGCCGCGCCCCCTCCCCCGCCGGGGGCCTGCACGCTCTTCGGGTCCTCGCCCTCGCCGGCGATGAGCGCGATGAGCTGGTTCACCGGCACGTCCGCGGTGCCCTCGGGCACGACGATCTTGGCGAGGACGCCCTCGTCCACCGCCTCGACCTCCATGGTGGCCTTGTCGGTCTCGATCTCGGCGATCACATCGCCGGACTTGATCCGGTCGCCCTCTTTCTTGAGCCACTTGGCGAGGTTGCCCTTCTCCATGGTGGGGGACAGGGCGGGCATCAGGATGGTGATGGGCATGGGCGTGATCCTGATCGAGGGATTATGAGGATGGCTGCGGGGCGCGGCGGGATCTAGTTGACGGCGGAGGTGGAGCCCGGGTCGGTCGGGTCCTCGAACTCGGCGCGGAAGCCTGCGGCGATGGCCTCGAGCGCCTGCTCCTCGGAGATGTCGGTCTCGAGAGCGTAGATCCGCGCCGCGTGGCGGGCGAGATCGACGAACAGCACGCCCCAGGTGAACGGGTCCTCGAAGGAGCGGCGGAGCGCGACGCTCACCGCCCCGTCGACCACGGAGGCGCGCAGGATCTCGACGCCGCCCTTGTCGAGAACATCGGGCGGGAGGGCGAGGGCTTCGAACTTGGGTGTGTCGCTCATCGGCTCATCGATCGCTTGGGATTGGAGCCGGCCCGCGGGCCGGCGCCTGGCTGGAGTGGCTCGACTCAGCGGTAGAGCACGGCCTTCGCGGCCTGGACGACCTCGGCGACGTTCGGGAGCGCGAGCTTCTCGAGGTTCGCCGCATAGGGCATCGGCACGTCCTTGCCGGTCACGCGGGCGACGGGCGCGTCGAGGTAGTCGAACGCCTCCTCCATGATCTTGGTGGCGATCTCGGCGGTGACGCCCGATTGCGGGAAGCCCTCCTCGACCGCGACGCAGCGCCCGGTCTTCATGACCGAGGCCACGACGGTGTCGACGTCCATCGGGCGGATGGTGCGCAGGTCGACGACCTCCGCGTCGATTCCTTCCTTCTCAAGTTCCTGCGCGGCCTTGAGCGCATAGGTCATGCCGATCCCGAACGAGACGATGGTGACGTCCTTGCCGGAGCGGTGGATCCGCGCCTTGCCGATCGGCACCGTGAAGTCGTCGAGCTTCGGCACCGGGAACGACTGTCCGTAGAGGATCTCGTTCTCGAGGAAAATCACCGGGTTGGGATCGCGGATCGCGCTCTTCAACAGGCCCTTCGCGTCCGAGGCCGTGTAGGGCATGATCACCTTGAGGCCGGGCACGTTGGAATACCACGCCGCGTAGTCGTGGCTGTGCTGGGCGCCGACGCGCGCCGCAGCACCGTTCGGCCCGCGGAACACGATCGGGGCGCCGAGCTGGCCGCCCGACATGTAGAGCGTCTTCGCCGCCGAGTTGATGATGTGGTCGATCGCCTGCATGGCGAAGTTGAAGGTCATGAACTCGACGATCGGCCGCAAGCCCACGAAGGCCGCGCCGACGCCGATGCCGGCGAAGCCGTGCTCGGTGATCGGGGTGTCGACCACGCGCCTGGCGCCGAACTCCTGCAGCAGTCCCTGCGTGACCTTGTAGGCGCCCTGGTACTCCGCGACCTCCTCGCCCATGACGAACACGTTCTCGTCCCGGCGCATCTCCTCGGCCATGGCGTCGCGCAGGGCCTCGCGGACGGTCATGTTGACCATCTCGGTCCCTTCCGGGATCTCCGCCATCGCGTCGTGGCCCGTGCGGCTCGTGATCACCGAAGGAGCCGCCGGAGACGCGATGCCGGCCTCGCCCGGGCGCGCGTTCGGCGCCGGCCGGTCCGTCATTCCTTCCGCCTGCATGTCGGGCGTCGGGGCGGCTTGCGGCGCGCTCGGGCCGGGCGCCGGAGGCGGCTCGCCCGCGCCTTGCGCCGGACTGCGCGAGGCCGCGGCCGACACGTCCTCGCCCTCGCCGGCCAGCACCGCGATCGGGGTGTTGACCGCCACGTTGTCGGTGTCGTCCGGCACGAGGATCTTGGCCAGGATCCCCTCGTCGATCGCCTCCACCTCCATGGTGGCCTTGTCGGTCTCGATCTCGGCGAGGACGTCGCCGGGCTTCACCCGGTCGCCCTCCTTCTTCAGCCATTTGGCCAGCTTGCCCTGCTCCATGGTGGGCGAAAGGGCGGGCATGAGAATGTCGATCGCCATGGGTGACTCGTCGGTTGTCGTTGCGGCGAGAAAAGGCGCCGGGGACCGGCGCCGGCGCGTCAGAGCAGGATGTCGGTGTAGAGCTCGCTGACGTCGGGCTCGGGATCGTGGGTGGCGAATTCCGCCGCCTCGTTGACGACCTCGCGCACGCGGCCGTCGATCACCTTGAGCTCGTCCTCCGAGAGTTTCCAGCTCTCGAGGAGGCGCCGGCGCACCTGCTCGATCGGGTCGTGCTCCTCGCGCATGCGGGCGACCTCGTCCTTGGTGCGGTACTTCGCGGGGTCCGACATGGAATGGCCGCGATAGCGGTAGGTCTGCATCTCGAGGATGTAGGGTCCCTTGCCGGAGCGCGCGTGCTCGACGGCGCGCTGGGCCGCCGCGTAGACCGCGCGCACGTCCATGCCGTCGACCTGCTCGCCCGGGATTCCGAACGACACGCCGCGCTTCGAGAAGTCGGTCTGGGCCGAAGCGCGCGACACCGCGGTGCCCATGGCGTAGCGGTTGTTCTCGATGACGTAGACCACGGGGAGCTTCCAGAGCTCCGCCATGTTGAAGCTCTCGTAGACCTGGCCCTGGTTCGCCGCGCCGTCGCCGAAATAGGTCAGGCTGACGTTGCCGTTGTTGCGGTACTTGTCCGCGAAGGCGAGGCCGGTGCCGAGCGACACCTGCGCGCCCACGATGCCGTGGCCGCCGTAGAAGTGCTTCTCCTTCGAGAACATGTGCATGGAGCCGCCCTTGCCCTTCGACAAGCCGCCGCGGCGTCCGGTGAGCTCCGCCATCACGCCTTTGGGGTCCATGCCGCAGGCGAGCATGTGGCCGTGGTCGCGGTAGCCCGTGATGACCTGGTCGCCCTCCCGCGTCGCCATCTGCATGCCGACGACCACCGCCTCCTGCCCGATATAGAGGTGGCAGAAGCCGCCGATCAGGCCCATGCCGTACATCTGGCCGGCCTTCTCCTCGAAGCGGCGGATCAGGAGCATCTCGTTGTAGGCCGAGAGGTCCTGGTCCTTCGAGAATTGCGGCGAGTTGGGAGCGGGGGCGGCTTTCTTGGACGAGGTCTTGAGCGCGCCGGACGCGGCGCGGCCCACCTTGCGGGCTGCAACAGCCATCGGGTCCTCCGAGGAGCGTTTCCTGGGGCAAGATGTAGCGCAGGGTTCTCGGGAAAGCGAGGGGGCGGCGCCCGCGTGCGGCGCATGTCAGGCCAAGCTTAAGCGCTTGGCGTTGCGGCGGGAATCGCGATCAACTCAAAACGAGTTAAATCAAGAAATCGTATCCCGCACCGCAACAGGCGCCGAGCCCGCGTCAGGGACCCGTCATGATCACGAGGTCGTTGCGGTGGACGCGGCCGAGCATGACGCGGGCCCGCTCCTCGAGGAGGTCGCGGTCGATCTGGTCGGCGCGCAGGAGCGCGATGCGGCGCTCCCATTCCTTGCGCTCGGTCTGGACCTCTTCGAGCTCCGCGAAGGTTTCGCGCGATTGCTGCTTGAAGCGCATCTTGGCTTCCAGTCCGTGCTTGCCGGAATGGGCATGGTGCACGAAGTAGCCGACGAGCGCCGCCGCGAGCGCGTAGAGCGCCAGCGGGATGAGGAAGCGACGGGCATTGCGGCGGACGACCATGGCCCACCGATACCCCGCCCATGGTTAAGGACGCGTTGCCTCCGCGGGCGGGCGGCGGAAGATCCGGTTCCCGAAGGCGGCCAGCATCAGGCCCGAGACGATGAGCCCGACGCCGAGCGTCTGCAGCGGTCCCGGCCATTCGCCGAGGATCGGGATCGCCGAGAGCGTGCCGACGACCGGGATCAGCGGCGGGAAGCGCTGCGCCGTCGCGGCGCCGAGCACGCGCACCGCCGTGCCCCAGAGCCACAGGGCCAGCACGATGTTGAGCACGCCCTGGAGCAGCGCGTGGAAGGCCACGAAGCCCGGGTCGACCGCGAAGATCCGCGGCTCCATGAAGGCGGCGTAGACTGGCAGGTAGGCGAGCGAGAGCACCGCCACCACGGCGGTGCCCACCATGGGGGCGACGCGCCAGCGCTGGAGCATCAGCGGGTAGAGGCCCCAGAGCGAGCCCGCCATCAGGAAGAGCAGGTCTCCTTGCAGCATCCCGGGCGAGCCCGAGGTCGTGCCCGCGATGCCGATGCAGGCGAGGCCGATGATCGTGATCGCGATGCCGACGACGGCGATGCGGGTCGGCACGGCGTTGAAGAGGAGGATGCTGCCGACCGCCCCGATCACCGTGACCATGCCGGGCTGGATCGAGGCCCCGTGGGCGGCCGGCGCGAGCCTGAGGCCGGTGTTCATGAGCAGCACCATGGGGACGCCGCTCATGCAGGCGAGCAGGAAACCCCTTCCCCAGCCGAGCCCGGCGCAGTCCCGCCACCCCTGGCGCAGGAAGTAGGGCAGGAGGATCAGCCCGGCGGTGCCGAAGCGCAGCACCGTGATGTCGTGCGGCGTCAGCCCGTTCTGGGTCGCGTGGCGGCTCAGGGGAAACGTGGCGCCGTAGATCGCCACGGCGCCCAGCATGGCCACGATCGCGAGGCGCGGTCCCATCATGGCGTTGCCCTCCGGCACCTGCCGCCATGAGGCCCGTCCGCCCGAGCCCTCGCGCGCGTCTCCCTCCGCGACCGGAGGGAGCGCAACCTCACCGCAGCGCCTTCAGGGCCGCGCGGCCGGCGTAGCGCCCCTGCGATCCGAGCTGCTCCTCGATGCGGATGAGCTGGTTGTACTTGGCGAGCCGGTCGGAGCGGGCGAGCGAGCCGGTCTTGATCTGCCCGCAATTGGTCGCGACCGCGAGGTCGGCGATGGTGGAATCCTCGGTCTCGCCCGAGCGGTGGGACATGACGGCCGTGTAGCCGGCGCGGTGGGCCATGTCGACGGCGGCCAGCGTCTCGGTCAGCGAACCGATCTGGTTCACCTTGACGAGGATGGAATTGCCGACGCCCTTGGCGATGCCCTCGGAGAGCCGCGTCACGTTGGTGACGAAGAGATCGTCGCCGACGAGCTGGCATTTCGTGCCGACGAGGTCGGTCAGCGCCTTCCAGCCCTCCCAGTCGTCTTCCGCCATGCCGTCCTCGATCGAGACGACCGGGTAGGACGATACGAGGCCGGCGAGGTACTCGGCCTGCTCCTGCGGAGAGCGCTTTTTTCCTTCGCCTTCATAGTCGTAGGCGCCGTTCTTGAAGAACTCGGTCGCGGCGCAGTCGAGCCCGATCATGATGTCGCCGCCGGCCTTGTAGCCTGCGCTACCGATCGACTCCATGATGAAGTCGAGCGCGGCCTCGGCGCTCGGCAGGTTCGGGGCGAAGCCGCCCTCGTCGCCCACATTGGTGTTGTGGCCCGCCTTCTTGAGGGCGCCCTTCAGGGTGTGGAACACTTCGGCGCCCATGCGCACGGCTTCGGCGACCGAGGGCGCGCCGACGGGCAGGATCATGAATTCCTGGAAGTCGATCGGGTTGTCGGCATGCGCTCCGCCGTTGATGATGTTCATCATCGGCACCGGGAGCACGCGGGCCTGGGTGCCGCCGACATAGCGGTAGAGCGGGAGGCCGGAGGCTTCCGCGGCCGCCTTGGCGACGGCAAGCGAGACGCCGAGGATCGCGTTGGCGCCGAGGCGCTTCTTGTTCGGCGTGCCGTCGAGCTCGATCATCGCCTCGTCGATGGCGGTCTGGTCCTCGGCCTCCATGCCCCCGATGGCGTCGAGGATCTCGCCGTTCACCGCCGCGACCGCCTTGGTGACGCCCTTGCCGAGGAAGCGGGACTTGTCGCCGTCCCGGAGCTCGACCGCCTCGTGCGCCCCCGTCGAGGCCCCGGAGGGCACCGCGGCGCGGCCGAGCGAGCCGTCCTCCAGAACCACGTCGACCTCCACGGTCGGATTGCCTCGGCTGTCGAAGATCTGGCGGGCGACGATGTCGACGATCGCGGTCATGGGAGCTCCTGGATGAGCGGCCAACGGACGGCCGGGTGCGGCCATGGGGATAGGCGCGGCTTATTGACCGAAACCGTGGAGCGGGCAAGGAGAGCCGCCATATCGAATCCGCTCCTCCTCCAGAAGACGGCGCGCCGGCCCGGCGCCCCTGCGCCGCATGCGAAGGCAGACCACCCGTGACCGACCTCCCCCTCCAGCTCGGCCAGTCGAGCATCGTTCCGACCTCCCCCGAAGAGGCCCGGCTCGACCGGGTGCCGAACCCGCATCCCGACACCGACTACCTCGCCCGCTTCACTGCGCCCGAGTTCACCTCGCTCTGCCCGGTGACCGGACAGCCGGACTTCGCGATCCTCGTGATCGACTACGTACCGGACCGGTGGCTCGTCGAGTCGAAGTCGCTCAAGCTCTACCTGCACAGCTTCCGCAACGAGGGCGCCTTCCACGAGGATTGCACGGTCAAGATCGGCAAGCGCCTCGCGGAGCTTCTGGAGCCGCGATTCCTGCGCATCGGCGGCTACTGGTATCCCCGCGGCGGCATCCCGATCGACGTGTTCTGGCAGACCGGCGAGGCGCCCAAGACCCTGTGGCTGCCCGACCAGGGCGTCGCGCCCTACCGACCGCGGGGCTGATCCCCATCCGAACGGTCGCGGTCACCTGGTCCGATTGGCCGTGCGGCCGATCACCTGCGCCGCTGCGATTCGTGTCTAATGAGCCTTCTTGACCGTGCGGCCGATCACCTGCGCGGCCACAAGGCCGACCGTGAGGATAAGAGCGGCGGCAAGCAGCAGCGACGGGAGCTGACCCAGGGTGCGCAGCCCGAGCCCGATCGCGACGACGCCGAGCGACTGGCCGACGAAGAACGAGAAGGCGTGCAGCGCGACCGCCGAGGCGCGCGCATGCGGCGCCACTTCGGTGACCTGGGTCTGAAACGCGTTGTGGAGCAGGTAGAAGCCGAAGCCGAGCACCACCATCGCGGCGGCGTCCCAGGTCCAGTGGCCTGCAAACCCCACGACGATGAGGGCGGCGGCCCCGAGGATTCCGCCGAGCGCCAGCATGCGCCTCAGACCGAGGTTGCGCAGCATCCAGGCGACGAGCGCCGAGTACGCCAGTCCCCCGATCGCGAAGCCCGCGAGCGCCAGCCCCGCCTCGGCCGGTCCGCCCCCGCCGCGCGACTCGAGCAGCGGCGCGACATAGGGAAAGACCCCGAACACCGCGACGGCCTCGCCGAACACGAGGAGGAAGAGCGCCCGGGCCCGCGGGTCGGCGAGGATGCCGCGATAGCGCTCGGCCGCAACGGATAGGTCGAAGGCGCCGGCCTCCGTACGTCCGCGGAAGCCCATGAGCGTGGCGGCCAGCGACGCCGCCGTGATCACCATCGAGAGCGCCACGACCCCGCGCCAGCCGATCCCGGCGGCCAGGAATCCGGCGAGGCTCGACCCCGCGAGCTGGCCCGTGATGATCGCGACCACGAAGCGGCTGATCGCGACCTGGCGCACCGCCATGGGCACCCGGTCGCCCAGCAGCGCCAGCGACAGCGGGATCACCCCGCCCGCCGCCGCGCCCGAGACCACGCGCAGGACGAAGAGCGTCCCGGTATCCGGCGCCGCCGCGGAGGCCGCGAGCGAGAGCGCCAGGACCAGGAGACAGGCCTTCATGACCCGCTCCTTGCCGAGCGCGTCGCCGACCGGCCCGAGGATCGGCTGGATGAAGGCGTAGGGCAGCGTGAAGGCGGCGGAGAGCAGCGCGACGGTCTCGACGCTGGACGAGAGATCGCGCGCCACGACGCCGACGAGCGGCTCGAGGGCGCGGGACGAGAAGGTGCTCGCGAAACCGCCGGTCGCCAGGATCAGGATCAGCCTGCGGGAGGAACCCTCGGCCGTCATCCCCTGCCTCAGCCCTGCGCCTTTGCGAGGGCGTCGAAGGCCTTGAGCTGCACGAGCAGCGCTTCCATCTCGGCGAGCGGCACCATGTTGGGGCCGTCGGACGGCGCCCCGTCCGGGTCCTGGTGGGTCTCGATGAACACGCCCGCAACCCCGACCGCCACCGCGGCGCGGGCGAGCACCGGCACGAACTCGCGCTGGCCGCCCGAGGTCGCGCCCTGCCCGCCCGGCTGCTGCACCGAGTGCGTGGCGTCGAAGATCACCGGCGCGCCCGTGGTCGCGGCCATGATGGGGAGCGAGCGCATGTCGGAGACGAGCGTGTTGTAGCCGAACGAGGCGCCGCGCTCGGTCACCATCACGTTGGGATTGCCGGCGCCCGTCACCTTGGCGGCGACGTTCGCCATGTCCCAGGGCGCCAGGAACTGGCCTTTCTTGACGTTGACGACACGGCCTGTCCGCGCGGCCGCAACGAGAAGGTCGGTCTGGCGGCACAGGAAGGCCGGGATCTGGAGCACGTCCACGATCTCGGCCACGGGGGCGCATTGCTCGATCTCGTGCACGTCGGTGACGACGGGCAGGCCGAGCCGCTCCTTGACCTCCGCGAAGACGGCAAGGGCCCGGTCGAGCCCGATGCCGCGGGCGCTGCCCGCCGAGGTGCGGTTCGCCTTGTCGAAGGAGGACTTGTAGACGAGGCCGATGCCGACGCGCTCCGCGATCTCCTTCAGGGCGGAAGCCGTCTCGAGCGCGTGCTCGCGGCTCTCCATGGCGCAGGGGCCGGCGATGAGCGCCAGCGGCAGGCGGTTGCCGAAGCGGACGGAGCCGAGATCGATGGTGGCGGAAGCCTGTGTGCTCATGCGCCCCACCTAACGCGCCCGGCCCGGAACGGAAAGCCGCGCCGGCTCTAGTATGTCATCGCGGAGGCGTTGAGGATCCCGGCAGCGAGCGAGGCGGCGCCAAGGAACAGGGCGGCCGCCATCTCGCCCGCGGCGATGCGCTGCGACAGGTCGGGCAGCACGATCCGCACGAGCCAATAGGCGAAAATCTGGACCACGAGCGCCACGAGGCCCCAGACCACGCAATCGGAGAGGCTCTGGGCGTGCACCACGGCGCTGCCGAGCGGCAGCGCGAAGCCGACCAGGCTCAAGCCCAGGGCGACCGCTGCGGAGACGACATTGCGGCGGATCAGGGCGAACTCGTTGTGGGCCGTCGCCAGGGTGTAGAGCGCGAGATACGCCGCCACGAGCGCCACCGCGACGGCGAAGAAGGTCAGGAATGTCGAGAGCCCCTCCAGCGCCGCGCTCAATTCCCGCCCCCTCGCCTCCCGAGTCGGCCGGCATCATAGGGCAGCGCGCACGCGGCGCGCGAATCGAAAGCGCGGGCGCCTATTCCGGCTCGAACGCGATCGTCACCCCGTGCGCCGCGCTCGCGGGCACCACGAGCCGGCTGCCGATCGTCTGGTAGGGGATGCCGCCTTCCGTCAGCAGGGCCGCCTGGCCCTGCGGGTTCGGGATGCGCACCGCGAAAGCCACGAAGGCGGCGCCCGCGGGATCGGCATCGACGGAGCCGTAGATCTCGGCCGCGTCGTCCGGCGTCACCACATCGATGCGACCGCGCGCCAGGGTGTAGGAGAGGTCGTCCCCGTCGGGGCTCGAGGGCTCGACACCCGTGAATCGGGTCAGGAACGCTTCGTGCGCAGGCGGCTCGGGCGCCGCGAGGGTGACGGCGGAGAGCGCGCTCGCCCGGTTCGGATGGCGCTGGAAGCTCTCGTTCCAGAAGTTCTCGGGAAAATGGTGCTGGCAGAGGAAGAACCCGGCGCGCTCCGCGGCCGGGTCCTGCGCGAAGGCGAGCGTGAAGGCGACGTGGGTCTCCGCGCCGTCCGGCCGGCGCCCGCGCCGCTCGAAGAAGAAGGGCTCGAAATCTCCGATCCCGTCGGCCGCGAAAGCCGCCGCGTCCGCCTTCGAATCCGCGCTGTCCAGCACCAGCATGGCGAGGCCCTCGCGGACCGCGAGGTAGTCGCGCACGAACGCGCCGAAGCTGAAGCGCCGCGGCTCGTGCGGCGGGATCCCGGCGTCCTCGCCCACCGAGATGAGTTCGATGAAGGATCCCGCGAGCTGGATCACCCGGTTCTCGGTGCCCCAAGGGTGGCGGTTGCGGGCACCGACCGTGAAGCCGAGGCGCTCGTAGAGCCGCGCGGCCGCATCGAGATCGCGCACAGCGACGACGAGATGATCGATGCCCCGGGTCATGCAGGCTCCTTCTCGGGTTCTTGCCGTGACCGAGATAGCGCCCGCCCCGGCGCTCGCCATTCCCCATGGACCAAAAAGCAAAAAGAGGGATGGCGGCTGAGCCTCCGCCATCCCCCGGTGATCGGCGCCCGCGAGCGGACGCCGACCGTTCTGCGTCTCGGGCTCAGCCCCCGTTGAGGTGGGGGATCGGATCGACCGCGGCCTGGCCCTTGCGGAGCTCGAAATGGAGCTGCGGCGAGGTCACGTTGCCGGACTGGCCGGACTTGGCGACCACCTGGCCGCGCCGCACGCGCTCGCCGCGCTTCACGGCGATCTCGCCGTTGTGGGCGTAGGCCGAGACGAAGCCGTTGTCGTGCTTGATCAGCACCAGGTTGCCGTAGGCCTTCACGTCGCCGCCCACATAGGTGACGGTGCCGTCGTCGGTGGCCTTCACGGGCGTGCCCTCGGGCAGCGCGATGTTGATGCCCTCGTTGCCGCCGTTGGCGCCGAAGCCGGCGATCACCCGGCCGCGAGCGGGCCAGCGGAAGTCGGTGACGGGGCCCGAAGGCAGGCCGCCGGTCTCGGTGACCTCCTTGGCGGGCGCCTTCGCGACCTCGGGCTGCGGCGCATAGGAGTTCGCGCTCTGCGGCACGGCAGGCGCGGGCGCCGCCTTGGCGGGCTGCGGCTCGACCTTCGCGACCTTCACGGGCTCGGGCTGCGGCACGGGCTTGACGGGCTCGGCGGGCTTCTGCGCCACCACGACCGGCTTCGCGGGCTCCGGGGCCTTCTGCGCCACCACGGGCGCGGGTTTTGCGGGTTCCGGCGCCTTCTGGGCGACGACCGGGGCTGGCGCGGGCTTCGCGGACGGCGCCGGAGCGGGTTTCGCCGCAGCGGTCTGGACCACGGGAGCAGGCGCCGCCTTGGCGGCCGTCACCATGCCGGGCCGCACGCGCGTCTTCTCGGTCTTCGCGACCTTCTGCTCGGCATCCGGCTTGTCGGCGGCCGGGGCGGTCTTCTGGGGAGCCGGCTTCGGCCCGACGACGAAGACGAGCTTCTCCTTCGCGGGGATCGGCGCGGCCGCTGCGGTGCGCACGGGAGCGGGTGCGGCGGCCGGCGCGGCGACGCGGACGGGCGCGGGAGTCGCCGCGACCGCCTGGCCGCTGGCATTGTAGACCGGGATGACGATCTCGCGGCCGGGCTGCACCTGCCCGGCGGCCGCGAGGTTGTTGGCCTGGAGGATGGCGTTCGTCGGCACGCCGTAGCGCTGCGAGATCGCGGTGAGGCTGTCGTTCGCGCCGACGGTGATGCGGGTGCCGCCGGTCGTCGACCAGCCGCCGGCGCTGCTCGTCACGGGAGCCGAGGAGGCGACCGCGCGGGGTGCCGGAGCCGCGGCCTGAACGGGCGGAAGCTCCTCGGACTGCACGGACGCGGTCGGCATGGCGGCGACGGCGGTGGGCTGCGGCGCAGGCTGGATCTCGGGCTGGGCGGCCGCCGTCCGGGTGGCTCCGCCGAAGGGATTCGAGAACGGGCCGTCGGACAGCATCACCCGGTCCGAACTGCAGGCCGACGCGACGCCGCCGATCAACGCCACCAGCGCCACACGCGAGACTCCGCCCCACCGAACGCTCGACCGAACTCGACTCATGACGCACCCACCGCACAACTCTGATGGGCTGCATTGAAGAGGATTCAGGTTAAGCAACCGTTGCGGCAGACAACCTCGCGTAACCACGACGGCGAAAGTCTGCGCAAGTGTTCACAAGAATTGCGCGGCGCCCCGCACGGGCGGCGGGACCCGCGGCACGCCCGGTCCTCACAGGAATTGCGAGACCCCCGGCACCAGCGGCGAGATCCTCACCCCGGCGCCGGTTTCCTGCCGCACGGCGCCGTCCGCATCGCGGTCGAGCCGGACGAGTCGCGGCCGCCCCTCCCCGCTCAACGCGCCGACGAGCCGGCCGGACGGCGCGAGCTGCCCGATGACGGCGTCGGGAATCGACGGGACGGCCCCGTTGAGGAGGATGCGGTCGAAGCGGGCCTGCGGACCAGGCCGCTCGTGCCCCGCGAGACCGTCCGCGACGTGCCCGACAATTCCTTCGACCCCCGCCACCCGCCAGTGCTGCGCCGCGCTCTCGCCGAGCGCCGCATAGCGCTCCACCGTCACGACCTCGGCCCCGAGCCGCGCCAGGAGCGCCGACACGTAGCCGCTGCCGGTGCCGATCTCGAGCACCCGCTGGCCCGACTCGACGCCCAGCGCGACGAGCATCCCGGCGACGGTGCCGGGCGCCGTCATGGTCTGCCCGCAGGGGAGCGGCAGGGCGACGTCGGAGCGGGCGAGATCGGCGAAGCGCCGCGGGGCGAAGACCTCGCGCGGCACGAGTTCCATGGCCCGCAGCACCCCGACTTCGCGGATGCCGCGGGCGCGCAAGGACAGGACGAAGGTCGCGGCCCCGACCGCCTCGGCCTCGGCATCGACGACCGGGAGCGGCGAGAGCGGCCCTGTACCGGACATGGGGCGCTCTCCCTGCGCCGCCCTAGGCGAAGGCCTGGGCGTAATGGGTCAGCGTCGGCTCGTCGGTCATGTCGAGGCGCAGGGGCGTCACGGCGATGCGCCGGTTCGCGATCGCCCAGAGGTCCGTGCCGTTGGGCGGCGTGGTGCGGCGCTTCTCGAAGCCGATCCAGAAATAGGCGTTGCCGCGCCCGTCGAGGCGCTCGTCGAGACGCAGGAAGTCCTGGTTGCGCTGCCCCTGGTTGACGAGGGCCGTGCCCTCGACCTCGTCGGGTTCGCAATCGGGGAAGTTCACGTTGACGAGGATGCCCTTGGGAATGCCGATTTCGAGCAGCTTGCGGATCACGAGGGGACCATGCGTCTCCGCGCAATGCCATTTCAGCGCGGTGCGGCCGGCCGGGCCGTAGGCCTGCGACAGCGCGATCGAGGGGGTGCCGAGGATCGTGCCCTCGATGGCGCCCGCGACCGTGCCGGAATAGCTCACGTCCTCTGCGACGTTCTGGCCGCGGTTGACGCCGGAGAGCACCAGGTCGGGCCGCGCCTCCGCCATCACGTTGCGGATCCCCATGATGACGCAATCGGTCGGCGTGCCCTTCACGGCGAAGTGGCGCGGCGAGATCTCGCGCAGGCGCAAGGGATCGTTGAGCGAGAGCGAGTGCGAGACGCCGCTCTGGTCGGTCTCCGGCGCGATCACCCAGACGTCGTCGGACAGCGCGCGGGCGATGGTCTCCAGGCTCTTGAGGCCCGGAGCGTGGATGCCGTCGTCGTTCGTGCAGAGGATGCGCATCGGTTCAGCTCCGGACAGCAACAGAAGGGAACGCGCGGAGGTTGCGCAGCGGTCCGCCCCGGCCAGCGACGGAAGGGACCGCGCAAGGGATGCGCATGTCAGGCCTGCCGCTCGATCCGGGTGAGACCGCCCATATAGGGCTGCAACGCTGTAGGAATCGTGACGCTGCCGTCCTCGTTCTGGTAGTTCTCCAGCACCGCGATGAGGGCGCGCCCGACCGCGATGCCGGAGCCGTTCAGCGTGTGGACGAAGCGGGTGCCCTTGCCCTCGGCGGGCCGGTAGCGGGCGTTCATGCGCCGGGCCTGGAAATCGGTGCAGACCGAGCAGCTCGAAATCTCGCGGTAGGTCCCCTGCCCCGGAAGCCAGACCTCGATGTCGTAGGTCTTCGCCGAGGCGAAGCCCATGTCGCCGGTGCACAGGGTCATCGTCCGGAACGGGAGGTCGAGCTTCTTCAGGATGGCTTCCGCGCAGGCGAGCATCCGCTCGTGCTCGTCGGCCGAGGCCTCGGGCGTGGTGATCGAGACGAGCTCGCATTTGGCGAACTGGTGCTGGCGCAGCATGCCGCGGGTGTCGCGGCCGGCGGAACCCGCCTCCGAGCGGAAGCAGGGCGTGAGCGCGGTAAACCGCAGCGGCAGCGCGGCCTCCTCCAGGATCGCCTCGCGCACCAGGTTCGTGAGCGGCACCTCGGCGGTCGGGATGAGCCAGAAGCCCTCGCGGGTCCGGAACATGTCCTCGGCGGCCTTGGGGAGATTGCCCGTGCCGTAGGGCACCTCGTCGCGGACCAGGAGCGGCGGCGCCACCTCGGTGTAGCCGTGCTCGGTGGTGTGCAGGTCGATCATGAACTGGCCGAGCGCCCGTTCCAGCCGCGCCATGCCGGCCTTCAGCACCACGAAGCGCGCGCCCGAGAGCTTGGCGGCCGCCTCGAAATCCATCAGTCCGAGCGCTTCGCCGATCTCGAAGTGCTGCTTGGCGGCCGCGAGGTTCTTCGGATTGCCGAAGCGGTGGCGCTCGACGTTGCCGGTCTCGTCGGGTCCCACGGGGACCTCGGGCTTCGGCAGGTTCGGGATCACCGCGAGAGCTTCCTCGAGCGCCTGTCCGGCCTCGCGCTCGGCCTGTTCGAGCTGCGGCACGCCTTCCTTAAGGCCCGCGACCTCCGCCTTCAGGCTGTCCGCCCGGGCGGCGTCCTTGGCGCGCATGGCCTCGCCGATCTCCTTCGAGAGGGCGTTGCGGCGCTCCTGCGAGACCTGGAGAGCGGCGATGGCGGAGCGGCGGGCTTCGTCGAGGGCGATCAGGCGGGCGGACAGGGGCTCCATCCCGCGGTTGCGCAGGGCTTGGTCGAACGCGGCGGCGTTCTCGCGGATGAAGCGGATGTCGTGCATGTGTCTGACCGATGCTGCCGATGAGGAACCCGGCGGCCCGGTCAGGCGCCTCGCCTAATCGGCCGCCTGGCGCGCGGCATCCTCGGCCGCCCGCCTCCGCTCCACCACGCGGACGGAGAGGATGGAGGCCTCGTAGAGGAGCAGGGTGGGCACCGCAAGGGCGAACTGGCTGATGATGTCGGGGGGCGTCAGCACCGCCGCGACCACGAAGACGATCACCACCGCGTAGCGGCGTTTGTCCTTCAGGAACTGCGAGTCGATGATCCCGGCGCGGGCCAGGAGGGTCAGGACGACGGGGAGCTGGAAGCAGATCCCGAAGGCGAAGATCAGCGTCATGATGAGCGAGAGGTACTCGCTCACCTTCGGCAGGAACTGGATGCCGGGCGTGTCGGCGGTCGCGAGCTGCTGCATCCCGACCGAGAAGCGCATCAGGAGCGGCATGGCGATGAAGTAGACCACCATGGCCCCGACCGTGAACAGGATCGGGGTCGCGATCAGGTAGGGAAGGAACGCCTGCCGCTCGTTCCTGTACAGCCCCGGCGCCACGAACTTGTAGATCTGGTTCGCGATCACCGGGAAGGCCAGGAAGCCGGCGCCGAAGACGGCGACCTGGATCTGGGTGAACAGGTATTCCAGGCCGTGCGTGTAGACGAGCTGGGCGTGCTCGGGCGAGCCCACCGCCAGCACGTAGGGCCAGACCAGGAGGTTGTAGATGTACTTCGCGACCGCGAAGCAGAGGAAGAACATCACCACGAAGGCGATGAGCGCGCGGATGAGGCGCTGGCGCAGCTCGATCAGGTGCTCGATCAGGGGCGCGCGCGAGGCCTCGATCTCGTCCTCGTCCCTGGCGATCGTGGTCATGGAAGCGGTCTCATCCTGCTGGACGGGCCTCTTGGCCCGCCGCGGTCGGGGGTCGTCTAAGCCTTTTCGTCCTGCCGGACGGGAGCGGGCTCCGGCGAGGGGATGTCCGCGACGACGACGCGCGAGGACGGCTCCGCCGCGGGTGCGAACGACTCCGCCGGGCTCGGGATCTCGGGCAGCGGCGGCAGCGACAGCGCCGCGGCGCTGTCGGCCGGGAGGCTTGCGGGGTTGTCCGAATCCGGCGTGTCGGGTGCGGGGCTCGTATAGCCAGGAGAGGCGGACGCGACGGGCTCGGCGGGTTTGTATTCGGCGGGCTTGGAGTCGATCGCGCCCTTGAGCTCGTCCCGGATCGTCTGGACCGGGTTGAAGCCGGTGCCGAGCGAACTCACGGAGTCGTTCACGCCCTGGATCTGGCGCTTCACGTCGTCGAGCTCGGCCTCGCGCATGGCCTCGTTGAACTGGCCCTGGAACTCGCCCGCGAGGCGCCGCACCTTGCCGACCATGTTGCCGACGGTGCGCAGCGCCCGCGGCAGATCCTTCGGGCCGATGACGATCAGCGCGACGGCGCCGATCACCATCACCTCACCCCAGCTCATATCGAACATGGTGTGGCCCTGGACCTTTCACCCTGATGGCGGGCCGAAGGCCGCCCGGAGGGGTTTCAGCCGATCTTGCGGTCGGCGGCGACAGGGGTCGCGGAGGCCGGCTGGCCGGCCTGATGCTCGATCGTGCGGACGGTCTCGGTCGGCGTGACCGTGGTGGTCGTGGTCGTCGTGCCGGCGGCGGCCGCCTCGTCCTCGGACATGCCCTTCTTGAAGGCTTTGATCCCCTTGGCGACGTCGCCCATCATCTCGGAAATCTTGCCGCGGCCGAACAGCAGGACCACGATCAGGCCCACGACGATCCAGTGCCAAATGCTAGCGCCACCCATGGCGATCCTCCTGCGCCGCTTCAGGGCGCGGTCTTTAAGGGCTTCAATCTGGCGGCCAACCTAGGGGTGGGACGCGGCGAAAACAAGGACTTCGTTCCGGTCGATGTCGACCCCGACGTCCTGCCCCTCCTCGGCCCGGAGCCCGCCGCGCACGCGGGCCTGCAGGGGCCGGTCAAGCCCTTGAACCGCCACGTGAACCAGGTCCACCTCGCCGAGGAAGCGGCGCGAGAGCGCGCGGCCGGGCAGGCAGAAGTCGGGCGGCGTGAGCCGGACGCCCTGCGGCCGGATGCAGACGATCACCTTCGTGTCATCCGAAAGGCCGGGCGCGGCGAAAACGCCCACCGGCGTCGAGACCTGCCCGGCCCGCACGACGCCCTCAACCTCGTTGAAGTCGCAGAAGAAGCGGGCCGCGAAGAGGTCGGCCGGCCGGTGGTAGACCTCCTCGGCGCTGCCCTCCTGGACGATCCTGCCCGACCGCATCAGCACGATCCGGTCGGCGATGCGCATCGCCTCCTCGGGGTCGTGGGTGACCACGACCGTGGTGGCGCCGTTCTCGCGCAGGATCGCGACGGTCTCGTCGCGGATGGCGTCGCGCATGCGCCGGTCGAGGTTGGAGAACGGCTCGTCCATGAGGAGCACGCCGGGCCGCGGCGCGATGGAGCGCGCGAGCGCGACCCGCTGCTGCTCGCCGCCCGACAGCGTGTGGGGGTAGTCGCCCGCGGCGTGCTCGAGGCCCACCCGGGACAGGGCGCGCCTGGCCGCGACCTCGGCATCCGCGACGGGCAGGCTCTTGAGGCCGAACATCACGTTCTGGAGGATCGAGAGGTGCGGGAACAGGGCGTAGTCCTGGAACATCAGCCCGATGCCGCGCCGCTCCGGCGGCACGAACACGGAGGGCCCGCTCGCCTCGCGCCCGTCCATCAGCACCCGCCCCGCACTCGGCCCCTCGACCCCGGCCGCGATGCGAAGCAAGGTGGTCTTGCCGCAGCCGGAATGGCCGAGCAGGCAGACGAGTTCGCCGGGCTCCACGGTGAGCGACACGCCGTCGACCGCGTTCACGGACCCGTAGGTCTGGACCACGTTCTCGAAGGCGAGCTGCGCCGGGATCGAGGCCCCGGCGGTGCCGCGCTGCCCCCAGCGGGGCAGGCGGAAGCGGTCGCGCGCGCGGGCGGGTTCGGCCATCACGCCCCCGCCCCTGGCGACGGGAACCGTGCCGGTCGGCAGTTCTCGCGTGCGCGCGACGGTGCAGCCATCACTCGTCCGCGGACGCGTCCGGCGCGCCCTCGTCGTCGATGGGCAAGGGCTGATAGAGCTCGTCCCCGTCGAGGGGATCCTCGTCCTCGCGCAAGGTGGAGTCGTCCGAGGGCACCGGCACCTGCAGGCCCGGGGGCACCCGGCCCTCCAGGAAGCCGGCGCCCTTCAGTTCCTCGAGGCCCGGCAGGTCGTCGACGGCGTCGAGCCCGAAATGATCGAGGAAGACCGGCGTCGTACCGTAGGTGACCGGGCGCCCGGGCGCCCGTCGGCGGCCGCGCAGGCGCACCCACCCAGTCTCGATCAGCAGGTCGAGGGTGCCCTTCGACGTGGCGACGCCGCGGATCTCCTCGATCTCGGCGCGGGTGACGGGCTGGTGATAGGCAATGATGGCGAGCGTCTCCATGGCGGCGCGGGAGAGCTTGCGCGGCTCGACCACGTCCCGGGCCATCACATAGGCGAGGTCGCCTGCGGTCCGGAAGGCCCAGCGGCCCGCGACCTGGACCAGATTGACCCCGCGTGGGCCGTAATGGACCGCCAGTTCACGCAGGATCGCGTCCACGTCCGCGCCCTCGGGCAGGCGGGCCCGCAGCTCGTCGCGGCTCACCGGGGCGGCGGCGGCGAAGAGCAGGGCTTCCGCGATCCGCAGTGCCTCGCCGGGATCCGGCTGCCCCGCGACCTCGCCCGAGACGGTCGCGGCGGCGCCGTTGCGCTTCTCCATGGTCATGGGGCCGCTCCCGCTTCGGGCGTGGACCGGACCCAGAGCGGCGCGAAGTGCCCGTCCTGACGCAGGGCAAGCTTGCCCTCGCGCACCATCTCGAGCGTCGCCGAGAGGGCGGAGGCCAGCACCGTCGGGCGCATGGAGGGCTCGACCACGTAGCGCAGGAGGTATTCGTCGAGGGAGACCCAGTCCTCCAGGTGGCCCACGAGCCGCTCCAGGGCCTCGCGCGCATCGACGAGGGACCAGACCTGGCGCCGGTGCAGGGTCACGCGGGCATTGAGCTGGCGCTGCCTCTGGCGGGCATAGGCCGAGAGCAGGTCGTAGAGGGTCGCCTCCCAGCGTGGCTCCTTGCGGATCGCGACCGGCTCCGGGGCGCCGCGACCGAAGACGTCGCGGCCGAGGCGGTCGCGCTCGCCGAGCTTCTTCGCGGCCTCGCGGATCGCCTCTAGGCGGCGCAGGCGCAGCGCGAGCGCCGTGGCGAGGTCGGACGCGCTCGGCTCCTCGCCCTTTGGAGGCTCTGGCAGGAGCAGGCGGGACTTGAGGTAGGCGAGCCAGGCCGCCATCACGAGGTAATCCGCCGCCAGTTCCAGGCGCATCTGCCGCGCCTCCTCGACGAAGGCGAGGTACTGCTCGGCGAGCGCCAGGATCGAGATGCGGTGGAGATCGACCTTCTGGCGCCGGGCGAGCTCGAGCAGGAGGTCGAGGGGGCCTTCGAAGCCGTCCACGTCGACGAGGAGGGCCGGCTCGCCCTCGGCCCGCTCCACCGGGGCCACGTCTTCCTCGAACGGCAACGGCCCGGCCATCGCTCAGAATCCCGCAGCCAGGGCGCGGAAGGGTTCCTCGAAGAGGGAGGGTTCGGCCATCTTTCGGCGGTTCGCGGCCATGGGCGACAGTGTCGGCCGGTCAGGCCAGCGCGGCAAGCGCGGCGTCGAGCCGGGCCCGGGCATCCACAGGATCGAGGGGCTCGGGCTCGTGGCGCAGGCGCATGAGCGCGGCCTCGGAGCGCCGGAGCGCGTCGCCCGCGAGCACGGGCGCGCCCTCGGCAACCCCGCTCATCTCCTCCATGACGCCGTTGCAGTGGAGGAGCATGTCGCAGCCCGCCGCGATCGCGGCTTCGGCCCGGCCGCGGAACGAGCCCGAGAGCGCGTGCATCGACAGGTCGTCGGTCATCAGGAGCCCGTCGTAGCCGATATGGCCGCGGACGATCTCGCGGATCACCACCGGCGAGGTGGTGGCGGGCCGGTCGGGATCGAGAGCGGTGTAGACCACGTGGGCCGACATCGCGAGGGGCAGGTCGGCGAGGATCCGGAACGGCACGAAGTCGTGCGCCTCCAGCTCCTCCCGGGGCGTGTCGACCACCGGCAGGGCCTGGTGGCTGTCCGCGAAGGCGCGGCCGTGGCCGGGCATGTGCTTCATGACGGGGAGCACCCCGCCGGCCATGAGCCCCTCGGCGGCGGCACGGCCGAGCACCGCGACGGTCTCGGGCGACCTCGCATAGGCCCGGTCGCCGATGATGTCGTGCGCGCCCTCGATCGGCACGTCGAGGACGGGCAGGCAATCCACGTTGATCCCGACCTCGAGCAGGTCGTTGGCGATGAGGCGGGCGCCGAGCCGCGCCAGTTCGCGCCGGACGAGCGGGTCGTTGGCATGGACCCGGCCGTAGGCGCGGCCCGGCGGATATTTCGGCCAGAGCGGCGGTCCCATGCGCTGGACCCGGCCGCCCTCCTGGTCGATCAGGACGGGAGCGTCGGCGCGCCCGACCGCCTCGCGAAAGGCGGCGCAGAGCGCCCTCACCTGCTCGCGCGACTCGATATTGCGCCGGAACAGGATGAAGCCCCAGGGATCCGCATCCCGGAAGAACGCGGCTTCGTCGGGGGTGAGGGCGGGGCCGGAGCACCCAGCAATAAAGGCGCGGGTCATGACCCGCGCCTTTGAACTCTTCGCCCTCCGGGGTCAAGCAGCCCCGGCATGTGCGCCGGGGACTGCCCCGCCTTCAGCACCACCGGGCCGTCACGGTCCGGCCGGCGGCCTCAGTTCTTGGCCACGAAGCACTGGCCGCCCGAGCCCTGAAGCTTGGAGCAGAGCGAGGACGCCTCCTCCCGCGACATCGGCCCGACGCGGACACGGTAGAGGGTGTTGCCGTTGACCTCGGCCTTGCGGATGAGCGCCGGCTGGCCGCCGAGCTCGGAATATTTCTGCTGCATCTGAGCGAAGGCGCTCTTGGCCTCGCTCTCGCTCGGCCGCACGCCGATCTGGACCGAGTAGCCGCCGACGGGGGCTTCCGGGGCGGCCGCGGGTGCCACGGCGGCCGGGACGCTGGCCGGGCCGACCGCGGCCACGCGCTGCGGCGCAGTCGGGGCGGCGGGCGCCTGAGACGGAGTGGCGGGCGCGGCTGCCTGCGGCGATGCGCCGCCGTTCGGCGCCGAAGGCGTCGCGGCGGCGGGACGGGGCGCCGGGGTCGCGGGCGTGGCCGCCGCGGCCTGAGGCAGAGCCGCGGGTACGGGCGCGGGCCGCGCCGCGACGGTCGGCAGCGTCATGACAGGCGGAGCGGCGGCCGCGGTCGGGGCCGGCGGAGCACCCACGACGGTACCGTCCGGACGGATCGTGACCGTGCGCACGCGCTTCGGCTCGCCGAGGCCGAGCGCGCCGGCCCCCTGCGCGGGAGCGTTGGGCGCGACCGTCGCGGTCGTATCCGGGGACGGCGGCACCATCCGGGTCGCCTGGCGCAGGTCGACGGGCTGCTCCTCTCGGTTGACCACCCGAGTCTTGGCCTCCTGGGCGGCGCGCTCGTATATCTGCTTGTTCTGGTTCGGGATCTCGACGCCGCCGGGGCTCTGCGGCGCCACCTTGACGGGATCCGCCGAGGCCTGCACCAGCGGGGGCTCGCCGCCCGAGAGACGGGTTCCGCCGCTCCCGAGGGTCAGCGCCGCCCCGACGCCGATCGTCGCCGCGCCCACCACCGACGCGACCGCGTACAGGGCCTTGCGCGAGCGGCGCGGCGCCTGGACCGGCGCGCCGCGGAGTCCGGCCGGCTCGGCGTCGTCAGAATCGTAGTCCTGGTCGTATGCCGCCTCGTAGGGCTGCGCCGCCTGGGGCTGCGCCGCCCGGTAGCGGTCGAGGTCCTGCGCCATGCGCTCGCGGTAGTCCCCGGTCGCGATCTCGGCGCCGGCCTCGGCCGGCGGTGCCGCAGGCGCCGCCTCGGTCCGAGGCGCGAAGATGTCGTCGTAGCTCGGGACCTTCGGACGCGCGGGAGCCGGCTTGTCGTTGGCGAACAGGTTCCCGAAGGGATCGTCCTGGCCCACGATGCGGGCAAGCTCGGCCAGCGGGTCATTGCGCCCGGGCGCCGCCGCGGGGACGACCGTCGGGCGGATGGGCTCGGGCCGGGCCGGGGCGACAGGTGCTTGGCTCGCGTAGTTCAGTTGCCGCTCGATTTCGTCGAGATCGACCGAAAAGCGCGGTTTGATCGCATTACTCATGGTCCGCCGGACCTCCGGTGCTCAGCGAAACGGCCGTTTCAGGACCGAATCAACGCGACTTCACGGTGCCTCAGGCGGATATGAGCCACCAGGGCAGGCCGCGGCGGCCTGCCGGCTGACTAGCGCATTTCGTTGGGTGCCGTGACGCCCAGGATGGCAAGTCCCGCCGCCAGTACGCCCTTCAGGCCAAGCACCAGCGCGAGTCTCGCTCTCGTCGACTTTTGATCAGCCTGATTAACAAACCGTAATTGCGGCAAGTCTTTGCCCTTGTTCCACAGCGAGTGGAAGCTGCTCGCCAGATCGTAGAGGTAGAACGCCACCCGGTGCGGCTCGTGCGCCGCCGCCGCGCCTTCGACCACGCGGGGGAACTGGGCGAGGCGCCGCAGGACGTCGAGCTCGGCCTCGTCGCGAAGCTCCGAAAGATCAGCGCCGCCAAGCTCCTCCGCCGAGAAGCTCGCCCCCGGGAACGCCTCGCCGGCCTGCCGGAACACGGAGGCGCAGCGGGCATGGGCGTACTGCACGTAGAAGACGGGATTGTCCTTCGACTGCTCGACCACCTTGGCGAGATCGAAATCGAGGGGCGCGTCGTTCTTGCGGTAGATCATCATGAAGCGGACCGCATCGCGGCCCACTTCATCCACGACTTCACGCAACGTCACGAAGTCCCCGGACCGCTTGGACATTTTGACGGGTTCGCCGCCCCTCAGGAGCTTGACGAGCTGGCACAGCTTGACGTCGAGGCTGCCCTTGCCCCCCGAGACCGCCTTCACGGCAGCCTGCATGCGCTTCACGTAGCCGCCGTGGTCCGCGCCCCAGACGTCGATCATCTCGGCGAAGCCGCGCTCGAACTTGGAGCGGTGATAGGCGATGTCGTTGGCGAAATAGGTGAAGGAGCCGTCGGATTTCAGAAGCGGGCGGTCGACGTCGTCGCCGAAGGCAGTGGCGCGGAAGAGCACCTGCTCGCGGTCCTCCCAATCCTCGTCCTTCTGGCCCTTCGGCGGCGGCAGGCGGCCGACATAGATCAGGTCGCGGCTCTTGAGATCCTCGATCGTGCCCGCGACGAGGCCGGTCTCCTGCAGGGTGCGCTCGGAGAAGAACACGTCGTGGCGGATGTTGAGCGCCGCCAGATCCTCCCGGATCATGGCCATCATGCCGTCGATGGCGGCCTGGCGCACCAGCGGCAGCCACTCGGATTCGGGCTTGTCGAGGAGGGCCCGCCCGTGCTCCCGCGCCAGGGCCGCGCCGACGGGCTTGAGATAGTCGCCCGGATAGAGCCCCTCCGGGATCGTGCCGATCTCTTCGCCCAGCGCCTCGCGGTAGCGCAGATGCGCCGAGCGGGCGAGGACGTCGACCTGCGCGCCGGCGTCGTTGATGTAATACTCCCGGGTGACCCGGTAGCCCGAGAAGGCGAGGAGGTCGGACAGCGCGTCGCCGAACACCGCGCCGCGCCCGTGGCCCACATGCATCGGGCCCGTGGGATTGGCCGACACGTATTCCACGTTCACGGGCGCGCCCGCCCCCTGCCCGCCCCGCCCGAAGCCGGCGGAATCCACGACCGCGGCGCGCAGCACGTCGTGGAGCAGCACCGGCGACAGGGTCAGGTTGATGAAGCCGGGCCCTGCGACGTCGGTTCTCACGACCCGCGGATCCTTGGCCAGGTCGGCAGCGACCAGCTCCGCCAGCGCGCGCGGGTTCATGCGCGCCTCCTTGGCGAGCACCATGGCGGCGTTCGTGGCGAGGTCGCCGTGGGAGGGATCGCGCGGCGGCTCCACGACCACGCGGCTGGCGTCGAGCCCGGCGGGGATCGTGCCGGCCTCCGCGAGGCGGCCAAGCGCATCGGCGACGCGCGCTTCGAACAGAGCGAAAATGTTCATCGAACGGGGTCCTGAGAGGTGCGGCGCGCCTAACCCATGTGACGCAGGCCGTCAAACCGCTCCAGGGCGGCGCGGGCGGGCCCGCGGGTTCAGCCGGTCCCCGGCGCCTCGTAGCGCAGGTCCGGCGTCGTCTCGAAGAGACGGCGGTGCTCGACCAGGGCGTAGCCGTCCGTCATGCCCGCGATGTAGTCGGCCACCCGGCGCGCCAGGCGCGGCTCGTCGAGCGGGAAGCCGGCCCGCCATTCCGCCGGCATCGCGGCAGGTTCGGCCATGAAGCGGCGGAACAGGTCCCGCACGACCGCGTCGGCCTGGCGGCGCACCTGCATGACCTTCGGGTGTCGGTACATGTGCGGGTAGAGGAAGCCCTTGATGGCCGCGTCCGCCTCGCTCATGCCGCCGGAAAAGCAGACGAGGGTGCGGGCGGCCCGGCGGACCGCGTCGGCATCGCGGGGCGCCGCTTCCGCGAGGCGGCGCCCGCCCTCCGCGACCACGTCCTCGACGAAGCGGGTGATGACCCGGCGGGTGA
This sequence comes from Microvirga sp., assembly GCA_036263675.1. Classification (GTDB taxonomy): domain Bacteria; phylum Pseudomonadota; class Alphaproteobacteria; order Rhizobiales; family Beijerinckiaceae; genus Microvirga. Next base: position 28,409 of record DATAGO010000027.1, read on the forward strand.
GTTCGTGGATGCGCCGGCTGGTCTCGAGGCCCGGGTAGCGGGCGTCGATCTCGCTCAGGAGCGCGTCGAGGAACGGCACGGCGCGCAGGTCCTCGATGGCGAACAGCCCGGCACGGAGCCCGTCGTCGATGTCGTGGGCGTTGTAGGCGATGTCGTCCGCGGTCGCGGCACCTTGTGCTTCGGCGCTCGCATGGGTGCCGAGCTCGAGGCCGTGCTGGGCGTCGTATTCGAGGATCGGGACAGGCACGCCGGCTTCGGCGTAGCGGCGCGTGGGCCGCCCCGAAGGGTCGAGGAGCGGCCCGTTGTGCTTGACCAGGCCCTCGAGGGTCTCCCAGGTGAGGTTGAGCCCGTCGTACTCGGCGTAGCGCGCCTCGAGCCGGGTCACGATGCGCAGGGCCTGGGCGTTGTGGTCGAAGCCGCCGTAATCCGCCATGCAGGCATCGAGCGCGTCCTCGCCCGTGTGCCCGAAAGGCGTATGGCCGAGGTCGTGGGAGAGGGCCAGCGCCTCGGCGAGGTCCTCGTCGAGCCCGAGCGAGCGGGCGAGCGCCCGGGCGATCTGGCTCACCTCGATCGTATGGGTGAGCCGGGTGCGGTAATGGTCGCCCTCGTGGAAGACGAACACCTGCGTCTTGTGCTTCAGGCGGCGGAAGGCGGAGGAATGGATGATGCGGTCCCGGTCGCGCTGGAACTCGCTGCGCGTCGGCGACGCCGCCTCCGGGTGGAGCCGGCCCCGGGACCTCGCCGGGTCGCAGGCGTAGGGCGCCCGCCAGCGTTCGCCGTTCGGCCGCACGCATCCTCCTGAAGTCATGCCGCAGGCGGGGACCCTCCCCGCGGGCCGGCCGGTTGAAGCTTCGCCTCCCGGCACTTACCTTCCGGGCAACCGTTTTCAAGCCTCAGAGGTCCCGATGACCGGCCTTGTCCTCACCGAACGCGCCGCGCGGCGTATCCACGAGATCATGCAGGCGGAGCCGGCGGGGTCGATGCTGCGCATCAGCGTCAACGGCGGCGGCTGCTCCGGCTTCTCCTACGCCTTCGACGTGGAGCGCGAGCGCCAGGAGGACGACCTGGTGGTGGAGCGCGACGGCGCCGCCGTGCTCGTCGATCAGGTCTCGCTCCAGTACATGGACGGCTCGGTGATCGACTTCGTCGACGACCTCATCGGCCAGTCCTTCAAGATCGAAAACCCCCACGCCACCGCCTCCTGCGGCTGCGGGACGTCGTTCTCGCTGTAGGGCGGCGTTCCGCCCTCTCCTCGCATTCTTCCCCCTCTCCCCGCCTGCGGGGTGTGGGCGCCCGCCCTCGCCCGGACAATGCGCCGCCCCGCCGGGCGGATGCAAAGCCCCCTGGGACGGCTTAGTTTCGGGCCAAACGAGGGGGCTACCATGGGTCTGATTCGCCGCCGTACGGCCGTTCTGCTGTCCGCCACCGTGCTCGCGGGCGCCGCGCTCGTGGTCGAGCCCGCCGCCGTGCGCGACCTGCGCTTCGGCGATGGGGCCCGGCAGGTCACGATCGGCGCCGTCCGCACCTCCCTTTGGAGCGCGGCCCTCGCGCAGGCCGACACGATGGTGCTCGAGAACGTGACGGTGACGCTCGGCCCCGTCACCTACACGGCGCCGCGGATCGAGTTCACGGGCGTGACCTCGACCCGGGCCGAGATCGAGGCCCTCGTCGACAAGACCTCCAGCGAGCCGCTCGCGGCCCGGCTCGCCCGGGTCAGTGCCCGCCAGGTTTCGATTCCCGAGATCCGCTCCGAGCAGGCCGGAGCCCTGCGGGCCGCAAGCGTGCAGAAGAACACGATCCTGTCCGGCGTCAGCCAGGGGCGGGTCGCGGAGGTCACGATCGAGGGCGGTGCCGGCGAGAGCGAGACCCCGGAGGGCAAGATCCGCTACATCCAGGGCCGCATGACCACCACGGACCTCGACGTGGCCGGCATCGCCCGGGTGGTCCTGGAGCGAGCGGCGACGAACGCGGAGCCGATGCGCAAGCTCGGCGGCACGTTCAGCATGGACGGGATGCAGTTCAGCGGCCCGGACGGCGTCGAGGTCAAGATCGGCCGCGCCGCGGGCCGGGATTTCTACGCCCGCCCGACGGCGGATTCCTGGGCGGGTCTGTTCTCGCTGATCCCCGCGATGGCCGAGGCCGGCAAGCCGTCAGAGCAGGATTCCGCGCGTCTCGTCGCCTCCATGGCGGATTTCATGGGCGCGTTCGACTACGGCGCGATGGAGATCAGCGGCATCTCGGTGACGCCGCCCGCCAAGGCGGGCGCGAACGCCTCGGGCCGCGTCGCCCGAATCGCCTACACGGGCTCCGTCGGCGGCCTCACGCCGGATGCGCGCCTGGAGGGCCTTGAGATCACCAGCCCCGAAGGGACCGCACGCATCGGCACGATCGCGTTCACCGGCTTCTCGTTCCAGTCGACCGCCGAGGGCCTGAAGGCGCTCAAAGGCAAGCGGATGGAGGACCTCGACCCGGAATCCCTGCGCCGTCTCATGCCGACCATCGGCACGATCCGCTTCTCCGGCCTCGACTTCGACCTGCCGAACGAGGCCAAGGCCGGCGCCAAGGGCACGAAGCCCGAGCGCGTGCGCTTCACCCTGAAGGACCTCGAATTCACCGCCGACAAGCCCCTCAACGGGGTGCCCACCAACCTGCGCGTCGGCCTCCAGAACTTCGCCATGCCGATCGACCCGAACACCCAGGAGGAGGGTCTCAAGGACTTGGCCTCGCTCGGCTACAAGCAGCTCGACCTCTCCTTCACGACGGCGGCGAACTGGAACGAGGCCGGCAACGAGCTCGTCATCCGCGAGGTCTCGACCCGCATCCCCGAGATGGGCGCGATCTCGCTCAAGGGCGTGATCGGCAACGTCACCAAGGACGTCTTCAACGCCGACAGCGCGATCGCGACGGTCGCGCTCGTCGGCGCGACCGCGAAGAACCTCGACCTCACGGTCGAGAACGGCGGTCTGTTCGAGCGCTTCCTCACCCGCGAGTCCAAGAAGCAGAGCAAGACCCCGGAGGCGCTGCGGCGCGAGCTCGGCACGGCCGCCGCCGTCATGGTCCCGGCCCTCCTCGGCAACTCCGCCCAGGCCAAGACCCTCGGTCAGGCGGTTGCCCGCTTCGTCGCGAAGCCCGGGCGCCTGTCGATCTCGGCCAAGACCAAGAGCAGCGCGGGCCTCGGCTTCACCGACGTCATGATGCTGGGCGAGCCGGTCGAGATCCTCGACAAGCTCGATATCTCGGCGAAGGCGGAGTAGCCGGAGCCTCTTCCCTCTCCCGTCAGCGGGAGAGAGTGGCCCTGCGAAGCGGGGTCGGGACAGGGGCGGGACACCCTCTCAGGTCCAGAACAGACTGCTGTGCGAGGCCGCCCTTCCCGACCTGGGGAGGATGAGAACGGATCCCTCGCGCTCCACCGACCGGCCCCTCACCCCAACCCTCTCCCCGCAAACGGGGAGAGGGGGAAGGGCCCTCTCACAGCAGCCGCGGCGCCTCGTCGGCGGCTTGGGCCTCGACCACAGCGACCGCGGTGATGTTGACGATGCCGCGGGCCGTCACGCTCGGGGTTAGGACGTGGGCGGGCTTGGCGGGGCCGATCAGGATCGGGCCGACCGGGAGCGCGTCGGCCAGGATCTTGGTGAACTGGAACGCGATGTTGGCGGCGTCCAGGTTCGGCATGATCAGCACGTTCGCCTCGCCCTTGAGGGTCGAGGACGGGTAGACCCGCTCGCGGATCATCTCGGACAGGGCCGTGTCGGCCTGCATCTCGCCGTCGACCTCGAGCTGCGGCGCGCGCGTCCGGATGAGAGCGAGCGCCTCGCGCATCTTGCAGGCCGACTCGGTGTCGGCCGAGCCGAAATCCGCATGCGACAGGAGTGCGATCTTCGGCGCGATTCCGAAGCGCTGGACGTGGTCGGCGCAGGCGATCGTCATGTCGGCGATCTCCTCCGCGGTCGGGTTCGGCCGCACATGGGTGTCGGCGATGAAGTAGGCGCCCTTCGAGGTGATCACGAGGGAGAGCGCCGCCATCTCGCGCGCGCCCGGTGCGAGGCCGATGATGTCGTGGATGTGCTTGAGGCGCGACTGGAAGCGGCCCTCGAGCCCGCAGATCAGCGCGTCCGCATCCCCCCGTCGCACCGCGATGGCGCCGATCACGGTCGTGTTGGTGCGCACGAGCGTCTTGGCGGCGTCCGGCGTGATGCCCTTGCGGCCGGCGGCTTCCACGTAGGTGGCGACGTAGTCGCGGTAGCGCGGGTCGTCCTCGGGATTCACGAGCTCGAAGTCGCGTCCCGGCACGATCGAGAGCCCGAAGCGCTTGAGGCGCGCATCGACTACGCTCGGCCGGCCGATGAGGATCGGTCGGGCGATGCCCTCCTCCAGGATCACCTGAACGGCCCGCAGCACCCGCTCGTCCTCCCCCTCGGCGTAGATCACGCGCTTCGGCGCGGTCTTCGCCTGGGCGAAGAGCGGCTTCATGATGAAGCCGGAGCGGAAGACGAAGCGGATCAGGGAATCGGCGTACGCGTCGAGGTCCGTGACCGGGCGCGAGGCGACGCCCGAATCCATCGCGGCCTTGGCGACCGCGGGCGCGATGCGCAGGATCAGGCGCGGATCGAAGGGGCTCGGGATCAGGGACTTGCGGCCGAAGGGATGGACCTCGCCGCCATAGGCCCGAGCCACCACCTCGGAGGGCGTCTCGCGGGCCAAGGCCGCGATCGCCTTCACGGCCGCGGCCTTCATCTCCTCGTTGATGGTCGTCGCGCCCACATCGAGCGCGCCGCGGAAGATGTAGGGAAAGCAGAGGACGTTGTTGACCTGGTTCGGGTAGTCGGACCGGCCCGTGCAGATCATGGCGTCGGGCCGCGCGGCCTCCGCCTCCTCCGGCATGATCTCGGGATTCGGGTTCGCGAGCGCCAGGATCAGGGGCCGCGGCGCCATCCGCTCCAGCATGTGGGATTTGAGCACCCCGCCGGCCGAGAGGCCGAGGAACACGTCGGCGTCCACGATCACGTCCGCGAGCGTGCGGGCCTCGGTCCTCTGCGCATAGGCCGACTTCCACCGATCCATGAGCGTCTCGCGGCCCTCGTAGACCACGCCCTCGATGTCGGTGACCCAGATGTTCTCGCGCCGGACGCCGAGCGAGACCAGCAGGTTGAGGCAGGCGAGCGCGGCCGCGCCCGCGCCCGAGGTCACGACCTTGACGGTCTCGATGCGCTTGCCGGCGAGTTCGAGGGCGTTGAGCACCGCGGCGCCCACGATGATCGCGGTGCCGTGCTGGTCGTCGTGGAAGACCGGGATGCCCATGCGGGCCTTGAGCCGCTCCTCGACCTCGAAGCATTCCGGGGCCTTGATGTCCTCGAGGTTGATGCCCCCGAAGGTCGGCTCCAGTGCCGCCACCACGTCGACGAGCTTGTCGACATTGCTCTCCGCGACCTCGATGTCGAACACGTCGATGCCGGCGAACTTCTTGAACAGGACGGCCTTGCCCTCCATCACGGGCTTCGAGGCGAGCGGGCCGATATTGCCGAGGCCCAGCACGGCGGTGCCGTTGGAGATCACGGCAACGAGGTTCTGGCGCGCGGTGAGGTTCGCGGCCTCGGCGGGGTCCGCCGCGATGGCCTCGCAGGCGGAGGCGACGCCCGGTGAATAGGCCAGCGCGAGGTCGCGCTGGTTGCCGAGGGGCTTGGTGGCCACGACCTCGAGCTTACCGGGACGCGGGTAGCGGTGGTAGAACAGGGCGCCGGATTTCAGATCCTGAGAGATGTTGTCGGCCATCCGCGCCACTCCTCCTCGCCGTCCGGGTCGAAGCGGCCTTCTCGCCGCCCGGGACACCCCCGTCAACTGGGACCGCGTCGCGCCGTGCCAAGGGAGGGTGGCTTCGCAGGAGTGAGCCGGGTGAGATGGCGGCGTAGCGCGTCCAGACCTCCTCGATTGGGAGAGAGGCTTTCCAACGTCGGGCACCAAGCCGTAGGAACTCGCCCCTCCCTCCCCTCAGGGGAGGGCGACGCGGCGTAAGCCGCGCGGGGTGGGGTGGTGCGCGCAAGCGCAGCCGGCACCAACGGGCCTAGAACTCGCCTCCGGAGAACACCCCACCCGCCCTTCGGGCACCCTCCCCTGAGGGGAGGGATGAGGTGGTCGCAGCGGAGAAGTTGGGGCCGGCGGGCACCGCCGCCCCGCACCGCGCATCGCGCTTCCGCACCCCCTCGCGGAGAGGGATCCCCCCGCTACTTCTGCGGCGGGTTCAGCCGGATGTGCAGCTCGCGCAACTGCTTCGGGGTCACCTCCGAGGGCGCGCCGAGGAGGAGGTCCTCCGCGCGCTGGTTCATCGGGAACATGGTGATCTCGCGCAGGTTCTGGGCGCCGCAGAGCAGCATCACAATGCGGTCGATGCCGGCCGCCATGCCGCCGTGGGGCGGGGCGCCGTACTGGAAGGCCCGGTACATGCCGCCGAACCGCTCCATGACCTCCGTCTCGCCATAGCCCGCGATCTCGAAGGCCTTCACCATCCGGTCGGGCCGGTGGTTGCGGATCGAGCCCGACGCCATCTCGTAGCCGTTGCAGACCATGTCGTACTGCAGCGCCGTGATGGAGAGCACCTTGTCCTTGTCGGAGGGGTCGAGGGCCATGAAGGCCTCGTGCTCCACGTTCGGGGCCGAGAACGGGTTGTGCGAGAAGTCGATCCGCTTCTCGTCCTCGTTCCATTCGTATTGCGGGAAGTCGGTGATCCAGCAGAACGCGAACCGGTCCTTGTCGGACAGCCCGAGCTCGTCGCCGATGCGGTTGCGCGCCTTGCCGGCGAGCGAGGCCGCCTTGCCGGCCTCCCCCGCGGAGAAGAACACGGCGTCGCCCGCCTTCAGCCCCGCCTTGGCGGCGATCGCGGCCTGGACCTCGGCCGGGATGAACTTGGCGATCGGCCCCTTGCCGGAGAGGCTCCCGCCCTCGTCCTCGAACACCACGTAGCCCAGCCCCGGCGCGCCCTCGGTGCGCGCCCACTCGTTCAGCTTGTCGAAGAACGAGCGCGGCTGCGCGGCGGCGCCCGGCGCCGGGATGGCGCGCACCACGCCGCCCTGCTTGATGACGTTCTTGAACGCGTTGAACGTGACCTCCTCGCGGGAGAACTCGTCCGACACGTCCACGATCACGAGCGGGTTGCGCAGGTCCGGCTTGTCGGAGCCGTACTTGAGCATCGCCTCCGCATAGGGAATGCGCGGGAACACCTCGGTGACGGGCTTGCCGTCGGCGAACTCCGCGAAGGTCTCGCGCACCACGGGCTCCATGGTGGCGAACACGTCCTCCTGGGTCACGAAGCTCATCTCGACGTCGAGCTGGTAGAACTCGCCCGGCAGGCGGTCGGCGCGAGGGTCCTCGTCGCGGAAGCACGGCGCGATCTGGAAGTAGCGGTCGAAGCCCGCCACCATGATGAGCTGCTTGAACTGCTGCGGCGCCTGCGGCAGCGCGTAGAACTTGCCCGCGTGGAGCCGCGAGGGCACGAGGAAGTCGCGCGCTCCTTCAGGCGAGGAGGCGGTCAGGATCGGGGTCTGGAACTCGAAGAACCCGCCCTCCTTCATGCGCCGGCGCAGCGCGTCGATGATGGCGCCGCGCTTCATGATGTTCTGGTGCAGCCGCTCCCGGCGCAGGTCCAGGAAGCGGTAGGTGAGCCGGGTCTCCTCCGGGTATTCCTGATCGCCGAAGACGGGCAGCGGCAGCTCGGCCGCCGGGCCCAGCACCTCGAGGTCGGTGATGTAGACCTCGACCATGCCGGTCGGCAGCTCCGGGTTCTCGGTGCCGGCGGGGCGCTTGCGTACCTTGCCGTCGATCCGGATCACCCACTCGGAGCGGGCGGTCTCGGCGAGCTTGAAGGCGGCGGAATCCGGGTCCACCACGCATTGCGTCATGCCGTAATGGTCGCGCAGGTCGATGAAGAGCACGCCGCCGTGGTCGCGGATGCGGTGGCACCAGCCGGACAGGCGCGCGACCTCGCCGACATGGGTTTCGCGGAGCGCGCCGCAGGTATGGGAGCGATAACGGTGCATGGCCTGGCTTCTTGGAATGACGGCGCGCACCCATCATGGGAGGGCCGCCGTGTCAAGGCGAGGCGGCCGGCGGCACCCCGCGGAGCCATCTCCGGAGGCCCGCCGCACGGGCCGGCGCGAGGCCTGCGAAAAGCGCCTAACATCCTGAAGAAAAAGGGCTCTTGAGGGCCCCGGACCCTTGCGGAACGAACCCGGAACACCCATATCCGGTCTATGTTCCGCTACCCTCATCCCGCTTTGACCTTCATCGGCGCCGGCCTTGCCGCGCTGGCGGCGTCCGGGCTCGTCCCGGGCGGCGCCGAGGCCTGGCCGCTCGCGCTCGCCGGCGTCGCCGCGCTGGCGCCTGCGGCCGCGCGCCACGACCCCGACCTGAGTGACGCCGGAGGCGACCGGCCGAACCTCGACACCGTCGAGGAGCGGCAGGAGGGCGCCTGGCGCGTCTACCCGCTCGACGGGGCGATGCAGCTCGCCTACCGGGACGTCGCCGGCAATCCGAGCCTGCGCCGCATCCTGGCGCGCGAGCTGAAAGTGGGCCCCGGCAAGGTGCTGCTCGGCGGCATCGACGCCGTGGACGACGGCTATCGCGGCTTCAGGGCCGACCGCATCGACCTCCTCGTCGACGTCGAGACCGGCCAGACCGTCGACCGCAACATCCTGGACTGGCTGGTCAAACGGGCGCTCCAGCAGGCGAAGCAGCGCCGCAAGGGCGCACGCCGCGAGGCGGACCGGGCGGAGTGATCCGACGGCCCGCCTTATTTCCGGCCGGGCCCGTCCCCCGCAGGAACCATCCCTGCACCGCCACGATTGTCCGGGAAACGGCCCCGTTTCGGGCCTGCTCCTGGAGTGACGCGATGCCCAACACGGAATCGGAACGGGAAGCCGCCCGCCTCCTGGCGGAGATCGGCGCGAGCCCCGCGGATCCGCAGACCTGCGCCAAGCTCGCGGCGGCCCTCGAAGCCGCCGAGCAGCGCGGCCGCCGTCAGTCCCGCGAGGACAAGCAGTCGAGCGGCTGACGTCCCGGTCTGCTTCCGTTATCTGGACGGCCGGCGCCGCGGGCCGCGCTGCGACCGCGCCACGCCCCCGGTCTGCGACACCCGCGCATTCGCCTGTTCGAGCTGCTCGGCCAGCGACGCGGCTTCCTGACGGGCGGTCCGGAGTTCCGCCACCCGCTGCTCCTCGCTCTGCCGGAGCGCCGCGGTTTCGGCCCGCGCGGCCTGGAGCTGCGTGCGCAGGTCGACGAGTTCGCGCTCGATCTCGCGCTGGCGCTCCCCGGCCGCACGCCACTGGTCCCGCTCGGCCGACACCTGACCGAGATCCGCCTCGAGGCGCTCGACCTGGGCCGCAAGCTGGGCCCGGGTCTCGGCGCTGTCGCGCAGGTTCCACAGGAGCGCGCCCCATCCCGCGAAGGCGAGCGCCAGGAACAGCAGGCTGCCGGCGATGTGGCCGTTGAGGCGCTTCGTGTCCTGAGGAGCCGTCATCCTCTCCGCTCCCGTGCCGGAAGCAGCGTGGTCGGGCGCCTCATGGCGTCGTGATCGGTCATTCTCCCCCGCAAGCGATGCCCGGTGCCGGTCAGGGACCCGCATTCCGTGCGCTCCGCTTGGACAGCCGAGTATGGCCGCAAGATGGCCGCCGGGCCCGCAGGCGCTGCCGAGGCGGGTTTTCGGTGGGGATTTGGGGCCTGCCGGAACGTCCGGTCCCGCTTGGCCGTTCTCCCTTCATCGTCAAGCTTCTCGCGGCGGAGGACATCGCGGATGAGCCGGGGCCGGAATCCGATCGAACTGACGGCCCGCTGCGGATACGGCGCAAGGGGCGTGGTCTATGGCCTCGTCGGCAGCCTCGCGCTGCTCGCGGCGATCGGCTCCGGCGGCCAGACCGGCGGCAGCCGGAGCGCCCTGCAGAGCCTGGTGGGCCAGCCCTTCGGCCGGACGATCCTGGTCGTCATCGCGGTCGGGCTGGCCGGTTTCGCGGCGTGGCGGGTGCTGGAGGCGCTCACCGATGCGGACCGGCACGGCACCTCCTGGAAGGGCCTCGCTGTGCGCGGCGCCCATCTCCTCAGCGGCGCCATCTATGCGGCTCTCTCGCTCAGCGCCGTCGGGATCGCCTTCGGGGCCTCCGGCGGCGGAGAGGACGCGACGGCCCGCGACTGGACGGCCTGGCTCCTGGCGCAGCCTTTCGGGCAATGGCTCGTGGGGCTGGCGGGCCTGGCCATCGGCGGCACCGGCCTCGGCTTCCTGCTCAAGGCCTGGCGCGGCGACGTCACGCGCCACCTCGCCTGCGACGCGGCGACCGCCCGGTGGGCCGTGCTGCTCGGCCGCCTCGGCTACGCGGCGCGCGGGGTGGTCTTCCTCATCATCGGGGGCTTCGTGGTGCTGGCCGCCCTCCACAGCAGCTCGTCCGAGGTGATGGGTCTCGGCGGCGCGCTCCAGACCGTCGCAGCCCAGACTTACGGCTCGACCCTGCTCGCACTCGTGGCCATCGGCCTGTTCGCCTTCGGGGTGTTCGGCATCGTCCAGGCGCTCTACCGCCGCATCGACGCGCCCGATTTCGACGACGCCAAGGCGGCGGCGCGGGACGGTATCGGCTCGCTCACGGGCTAGAGCGGGTCCGCCGGCCGGAACACGCCACGAGACCCCTGATAGGCTGACGCCGGAGCAGCCCAGCCGGATCAGGCCGGAGAACCGGCCTCCTGCTCCATGTCCCTGCCCCGCAATCCTCCCGGACGGCAGAGAGCCGGATAGAGCCGCGCCATCTCGGCGACGAGGAAGGAGGCCGGCACGTCCGCGTAGGTGCCGCGCTGGGTCACATACTGCATGAACTCCCGCCCCTCGGTGTCGAAGGCCTGGAGCAGCGCGTCCCCGGACCCGTCGAACGCCAGGGGAGCGACGCCGAGCTTCTCGCACAGGGTCGCATTGAAGGTCGGCGTCGCCTTGACCCAACGATCCCCCGGCTTCAGCTCCACGTAGCCGTGCCAGGCGAAGAGGTCCGTACCGACGGATTCGAGCAGGCGCGGGGTGGCGAGGTGATTGCGCACGTCGGCGAAGCCGACCCGGGCCGGGATGCCGACCGCCCGGCAGAGCGCCGCATAGAGCGCCGCCTTGCCGACGCAGTAACCGCTCCCCCGTTTCAGCACGCTGCTGGCGCGGTAGGTCTCGAGGTCGGTGTAGTCGACGTAGGGATCGTAGCGGATCTCGTCCCGCACCGCGCGGTAGAGCGCCCGCGCCCGCTCGTCCGACGTCCGCGCACCCTCCGTGCGGGCCTCCGCGAAGGCGCGGATTTCCGGGTGGCCGCTGTCGACGTACTCGCCCGGCGACAGGCTCTCACGGTCGGCTGCCTCGGCGGCGGTCTCGCTCATGAACGTCCAATCCCGTTCGAAGCGCCATGCCGCCGAGACGTGCCCCCGGCGGCATGGCATTGCGCAGTTCGTTCCGGCGGGAGGTTAGTCGTCCGCACCGCCTGCGAGCAAGATCTCGCGCTTTCCGGCGTGGTTGGCGGGCCCGACGATGCCCTCCTTCTCCATCCGCTCCATGAGCGAGGCGGCGCGGTTGTAGCCGATCTGCAGGCGGCGCTGGATGTAGGAGGTCGAGGCCTTCTTGTGGCGCAGCACCACCGCGACCGCCTGGTCGTAGATGTCGCTGATGTCGGCGCCGAAATCGCCCTCGTCGAAGACCGGCGTCTCCTCGGTTTCCAGCTCGCCCTCGTCGTCCGCAGTGACGGCGTCGAGGTAGACCGGCTTGCCCTGGCGCTTGAGGTGGGCCACGACCTTCTCGACCTCCGCATCGGCCACGAACGGTCCGTGCACGCGCGCAATCCGTCCGCCGCCCTGCATGTGAAGCATGTCGCCCTGTCCGAGGAGCTGCTCGGCGCCCATCTCGCCGAGGATGGTGCGGCTGTCGATCTTGGATGTGACCTGGAAGGAGATGCGGGTGGGGAAGTTCGCCTTGATGGTGCCCGTGATCACGTCAACGGACGGG
>DATAGO010000028.1:0-12744 GCA_036263675.1 Microvirga sp.
TGGGGTGCGAGGCGACGGCGCGCCACGTGTTCGACCATCTCGCCGACTTCGTCGACCGGGAGACCCTTGGGCGCGTCTGGGTCGAGAGCGTCGAGGTCCGCGAGCACGGCGGCAATTCCGCGATCTACAGCCGGTAGCCGCGCCGTCGCCCGGCTACGAGGCCGGGCGGAACCGGGAAGGAAACCACGCCGGCCCGACGCCGCGCCGGCGCGGCCAGGAGCAGGCACCGCATGCGGGCCTCCCTCGCGGGAGCGCTCAAGACGAAGGGGATGGGAGAATGATCAGACGTGCTTTTCGGGCCGCGCTCCTGGCCGCGGCGGTGGTCGCGGGCCTGTCGGCCCCGCGGCAGACCGGTGCGGAGGCCCATCCCGCGCCCGTCGAGAGGCCGATCCTGACGATCTCGGGCAAGATCGGGGCAACCGACAAGGCCGCGACGGTGAATTTCGACCGCGCCACCCTGGAGGCGCTCGGGACCGTGCGATTCGAGACCACGACGCCGTGGTACAAGGGTCCGGTCGCGTTCGAGGGCGTCCCGATGGACGTGCTGATGCGGCATGTTGGCGCCGAGGGACAGCGTGTCATCGCCATCGCTCTTAACGATTACTCAAGCGAGATTCCATTCGAGGACTTCAAGAAGTATAACGTAATACTGGCGCTCAAGCGCGATGGCGAGTATATGCCGGTACGGGACAAGGGCCCGCTGTTCATCGTCTATCCGTTCGACAGCGACCCTGAACTGAAGAGCCAGACCTTCTACGGCCGGTCGGTTTGGCAGGTTGCGAGACTCGTCGTTAAATAAGAGTCCGCGGGCCGACTAAGGAGCGGGGCTGTGTCGAGGCAGACGATCAAGCTGCTGCTCATGCTTGTGATTGGTTGCTTCGTGGCAGCCACCGCCACCATGTCGGTGCTCATCGTGACGCGGCAGGACGCGTTGCGCGAGGTGGCGCGCTACAACACGGCGTGGCTGGCGAGCCAGGCCGTCGCCGAATTCACCCGTCTGGAGCAGCGCGTCAGCGCCTTCGGCCTGCCCGACGGCGGCGTCGACAAGGACGAGGTCGAGCTGCGCTTCGACATCATGCTGAGCCGGGTGAAGCTGCTCAGCGACGGCGAGTTCCAGGACTTCATCGCGCGCGATCCCGAGCGCCGCGAGATCCTCGACCAGCTCACCGCCGTGGTCGCCGCCGCCGAGCCGCTGATCCGGACGATCGAGCAGCCCGGCTCGGTCCGGAAACTGCTGGCGCTCCTGACCCCGCTGGACCGGCACCTCGCGCTCCTCGCTTCGGCGGCGAACCGCTACGGCGCCGACCGGGTGGCGGAGGACCAGTACGAGCTGATGCGCCTCCACCTGATCTTCTCGGCGCTGTCGGGCGGCCTCGCCCTGTTCGGGATCGCCCTCATCACGTTCCTGGGCTGGCAGAACCGGACGCTCGAGCGGGCGCGGGAGGATCTGAGCCAGCAGAACACGCGCTTCGACGTGGCGATCAACAACATGCCGCACGGCCTGGCGATGTTCGACACAGCCGGACGCCTGATCGTCGGCAACCGGCGCCTGCCGCGGGTTCTCGGGGTGGGGGAGACCGCGCTCGCGGTCGGCACGACCCTGGAGGACATGGCCGCGCGCGCCGAAGCAGGCCGGCAGGACGCCGCCGCCGCGGCCCTGCGCCAGCTCGCCGGGGCGCTCGACGGCGACGAGCAGGACTCCTCCATCCACACCCTCACGGACGGCCGGACCATCGCGATCTCCCGCAGCGTCATGGCGGAAGGCGGCCGCGTCTGCATCTTCGAGGACATCACGCAGCGCATCCAGGCCCAGAGCCAGCGCGAGCAGCTCGAGGAGCAGCTGCGCCAGTCGCAGAAGATGGAGGCGGTGGGCCAGCTCACCGGCGGCATCGCCCACGATTTCAACAACCTCCTCACCGTCATCCTCGGCAATGCCGAGATCATGCTCGAGCAGCCCTCGAGCACGCCCGCGACCCAGACGCTCGCCCGCACGATCCTGGAGGCCGGCGAGCGCGGGGCGGACCTGACCCAGAAGCTCCTCGCCTTCGGGCGGCGCCAGTCCCTCAAGCCCGAGCACCTCATCCTCGCCGATGCGGTCAGCGCCATGACCCCGCTCCTGCGCCGGGCTATCGGCGAGCACATCGACCTGCGCACCAACTTCTCGGGCGTTCCGTCCGTGGCGCTGGTCGACCGCGCCCTGTTCGAGAGCTCGATCCTCAACCTCGTGGTGAATGCCCGGGACGCCATGCCCCAGGGCGGCGTCATCACGGTCTCGACCGGCGAGCGGCGGGCCCTGCCCGGCGAGGGCGCCCTCGATGTGGGCGCCCCGGTGGTGTTCCTGGCCGTGACCGACACCGGCACCGGCATGAGCCCGGACGTGATGGCGCGCGTGTTCGAGCCGTTCTTCACCACGAAGGAGGTCGGCAAGGGCTCGGGCCTCGGCCTCTCGATGGTCTACGGCTTCGCCAAGCAGTCGGGCGGCCATGTCGCCATCGCGAGCAAGGAAGGCCAGGGCACGACGATCACGATCGTTCTGCCGGCGACGCGCGGCAGGGTCGCGGAAGCCGCCCCCGCGGAGGACATCTCGGTCTCGCTGGGCGGCGAGGAGCGCGTGCTCGTGGTCGAGGACGAGCCGCAGGTGCTCCAGTTCGTGTCCGACCAGTTGAAGCGCCTCGGCTACCGGGTCACCGCGGTCCCGACCGGCTCGGAGGCGCTCATGCTGCTGCAGCATCCCCGCAGCTTCGACCTGCTCTTCACCGACGTGGTGCTGCCGCGCGGGATGAGCGGCGTCGAGGTGGCGCGCCGGGCCCAGGCGATCGATCCGCACCTCAAGGTGCTGCTCACCTCCGGCTATTCCGAGGAGGTGTTCGAGCAGCACGGGCGGCCGGGCGTCGACATGCCGCTCCTGCGCAAGCCCTACAAGAGCCGGGATCTCGCCCGGGCGCTCCGGGAGGTTCTCGACGCGGTGCCGAAATCCGCGCCGCAACCCGCACTCACGCACTGATCCGGCCGGCGCCCCGCCCCGGCTCCAGCCATGCCGCGCACCCGCCAGACGCTCTCCCGCGCCGAGGCGCGCCGCCTGTCGCTCGCCGCCCAGGGCTTCGCGGAGCCGCGCCCGGACAGACCGGGCCTGCGCCATCTGACGCGCGCGACGGAGCGGCTCCACCTGCTGCAGATCGATTCCGTCAACGTCTTCGCCCGCGCCCACACGATGCCGCTGTTCTCGCGGCTCGGTCCGTACGCCCCGGGCGACCTGGAGCGCGCCTCCTACGGCGGCCGGCGGCGGGGCCTGTTCGAGTACTGGGGCCACGAGGCCTCGCTGATCCGCCTCGACCTGCATCCGCTCTTCCGCTGGCGCATGGAGCGGGCCGCGCGGGGGGAGGGCATCTATGGCGGGCTCGCCCGCTTCGGGCGCGAGCGGGCCGATTTCATCGCGGCCGTGCTCGCGCAGGTGGAGGCGCGCGGCGCGCTCTCGGCCCGGGAGCTCGAGGAGGGCGGGCGCAGCGCCGGCCCCTGGTGGGGCTGGAGCGACGGCAAGCGGGCGCTCGAATGGCTGTTCTGGGCCGGGCGGGTCACGACCGCGACGCGGCGCGGCTTCGAGCGGGTCTACGACCTCCCCGAGCGGGTCCTGCCGGCATCCGTCCTCGCGGCGCCGACGCCCGCCCCGGAGGACGCGCAGCGCGCGCTCGTGCGCCTCTCGGCCCGGGCGCTCGGGATCGCGAGCGAGCGCGACCTGCGCGACTATTTCCGCCTCGAAGTCGCCGACGCCCGCGCCCGGATCGCGGAGCTCGTCGAGGCGGGCGAGCTCCTTCCCGTGACGGTGGAGGGCTGGACCGGTCCGGCCTACCTCGATCCCGCGGCGCGGATCCCGCGGCGGATCGAGGCCCGCGCCCTGCTCTCGCCGTTCGACCCGGTGGTCTGGGAGCGCTCCCGGGCCGAGCGCCTGTTCGATTTCCGCTACCGGATCGAGATCTACACCCCCGCGGAGCAGCGCGAGTTCGGCTACTACACCCTGCCCTTCCTCCTCGGCGACCGCATCGCCGCCCGCCTCGACCTCAAGGCCGACCGCGCCGCGCGCCGGCTCGTGGTGCACTCGATCCACCCGGAGCCCTGGGCCGACCCGGACGCCCTCGCGCCGGCGCTCGCGGCCGAGCTGCGCCTCGCCGCAGCGTGGCAGAACCTGACCGCGATCGCGGCGCCGCCGGACTGGGAGAGGCGGCTCGGGCTGTAGGCTCCGGCGAGCCACCGTGTCATCCCCGGCCGGAGCACGAAGTGCGCAGGGGAAGGGGATCCAGCGAGACAAACTCGCTGCGAAGCAGCACCTCATGGAGTCCACAGAAGGCGCCGCTTCGCGGCCTCATCCTTGCGCCGGATCCCCTTCCCCTGCAGCGGCTGGCGCCGCTTCCGGCCGGGGATGACACGGCGGGTCCCCCACTTCGCTCCGGTCGGGGTGGACATGGCGGACAGCCCTCCCCTGCCCTGAGAACGGCCCGGCGCATTGCCTCGCTCCCGCCCTGCCCCATCTTCGCAAGGCATGCACCCGCTCATCGACCGCACCACCCGCCTCTGGCTGCGCCTGCGCCTCAACGAATGGGCGCCGCTCCTGTCGCTCGCGACCCTCAGCTTCTGCGCCTGGGCCTTCGTGGAGCTCGCCGAGGACATCGCCGAGGGCGAGGTGCCCTCCTTCGACCGCTCGGTCCTGCTGGCCCTGCGCAACCCGGCCGACTTGTCGGATCCCGTCGGCCCGAGCTGGTTCGAGGAATCGGCCCGCGACGTCACCGGGCTCGGCGGCTACGCGGTCCTGACCTTCGTGACGATCGCGACCACCGCCTACCTCCTGATGGCGCGCAAGCGCCACGCGGCGCTCCTCGTCCTCGTGGCGGTCGGCGGCGGCGCGCTGCTCTCCACCGCCCTGAAATTCGGCTTCGAGCGGCCGCGGCCCGACCTCGTGCCGCACGGCACCCGCATCTACACCGCGAGCTTCCCGAGCGGGCACGCCATGCTCTCGGCCGTCACCTACCTCACCCTCGGGGCGCTGCTCGCCCGGGTGCAGCGGCGCCCGCGCGTGAAGGCGTTCCTGCTCGGCGCGGCCGTGATCCTGACGCTCGCGGTCGGGGCGAGCCGGGTCTATCTCGGCGTCCATTGGCCGACCGACGTGCTCGCGGGCTGGAGCGTGGGCGCCGCCTGGGCGGCCTTGTGCTGGTTCGTGGCGCTGCAGCTGCAGCGGCGCGGCCAGGTCGAGCGCCCGGGCGAGATCACGCCGCCGGGAACGAGCGTGTCGACGCCCTCCAACGTCTAGAGCCCGATCGCTTCGGGTCGAAGCGGTCAGACTCGCTAAGGTCTTGTTTCTTCGCATGATCCGATCCGAAAAGTCTGCAACTCTTCGGGATCATGCTCTAGGGGCGCTCATGGCGGACGAGGACGACGGAACGCTGCGCCCGGCGCCCGGCGCCGGAGCCCGCAAGGGACGCGACGCCCCGCGCAAGCCGCCCCGGCGCGTGACGCCCGACTACCTGCAGCGGGCCGCGATGGCCTATCTCGAGCGCTACGCCTCTTCGGCCGAGAACCTGCGCCGGGTGCTCGCCCGCAAGGTCGCGACGCGCTGCCGCCTGCGCGGCGAGGATCCGGCGGAGTTCCAGACGGCAATCGACGAGGTGGTTGCCCGCGCCGGTCGTGCGGGCCTCGTCGACGACACCCGCTACGCGGAGGGGCGGGTCGCGTCGCTGCGCCGCCGCGGCGGCTCCGCCCGCTCGATCCAGGCGAAGCTCGCCCAGAAGGGCGTGGCCCGGGACACGATCGCGGCGGCGCTCGAAGGCGAGCCCGAGGACGAACGCGCCGCCGCCCATGCCCTCGCCCGCCGCCGCCGCATCGGCCCCTACCGGCGGGCCGAGCGGGCGGCCCATCGCGACAAGGACCTCGCCGTGCTGGCCCGCGCGGGCTTCCCGTTCGGGATCGCCCGCGAGGTCGTCGACGGCGAGCCGGCGGAGTAGGACCGGGCACCGGGGCGGGGTCCCGCGGTGGAGATCGGAGGCCCCGGCCCTAGATTCTGTCTGCCCGTGATGGAATCGGGAGGGGCGGGGCTGTCGGCTCCGCGACTGCGTCGGGATGCGATCCTGAAACAGCCTGACGGACTCGAGATGCGCGGGCGTCCGACAACCTGCACAGGGGAGACACACGATGATCCGCAAGGCACGCGCCGTCTGGAGGGGCGCCGGCAAGGACGGCACCGGCCAGCTCACGTCCGATTCCGGCGTCCTGAACGATACGCCCTACAGCTTCAAGACCCGCTTCGAATCCGAGCCCGGCACCAACCCGGAGGAGCTCATCGCGGCGGCGCATGCGGGCTGCTTCTCGATGGCGCTCGCCTTCCAGCTCCAGGGCGCCGGCTTCACGCCCACCGAGCTCGCCACGGATTGCGCGATCTCGCTCGCCCAGGAAGGCGGCGGCTTCCGGATCACGAAATCGGCCCTGACCTTGCGCGCCACCGTGCCCGGGATCGACAAGGCGAAGTTCGAGGAGCTCGCCCGCGCCGCGGAGAAGAACTGTCCGGTCTCGAAGGTGCTCAACGCCGAGATCACGATGGATTTCACGCTGGCGTGAGGCCTCCCTCTCCCCGCCGCCCATCTCCCTCTCCCCGCAAGCGGGGAGAGGGCTGGGGTGAGGGGCTAGTCAGAAAAGCTCAACGCATCCGCGATCGCGACCGGGCTCGCCCCGGCCGTCCCCACGGGACCATTGCGCTTCTTGCCGTCCGGAGGACGTCAGCGCGTTCGTCGAACATAGAAATGGCCGGGTCGAGCCCGGCCATGACAGGAGTGATGTGGAGACCGCTCGCTTCTCCGACCGGCCCCTCACCCCGACCCTCTCCCGGCTTGCGGGGAGAGGGGGACGAGCGCGGGGGCTGAGCCCTACGAGCCGGCCTTCTTGTAGGCGTCGACGACGGCCTGGCCCTCGGCGCCGGCCTTCTTCAGCCAGTCCTGGGTGAGCTGCTCGCCGATCTTGCGGAAGCCGGCGGCGAGTTCGGCCGACGGCGGCTGCACCTTCATGCCCTTCGCCTTGAGCTGGTCGAGATACCAGCCCGCCTTCTCCTGCCAGGCCTTCCAGCCGCGCTCCTCGGCGGTCTTGGCGGCTTTCAGGATCGCGTCCTGGGTCGGCTTGTCGAGGGCGTCGAAGGCGGCCTTGTTGACGAAGGTGACGTTCTTCGGGATCCAGGCCTGGGTGTCGTAGAAGTGGGTCAGCGACTCCCACACCTTCGAGTCGTAGCCGGTGCCGCCCGACGACATGAACGAGTTGACGACGCCGGTGGCCAGCGCCTGCGGCAGCTCGGCGGCCTGGATCGTCACCCCTTGGGCGCCCACGAGCTCGGCGATGCGCGAGGTCCCGACATTGTAGGAGCGCCATTTCAGCCCCTTCATGTCCTCGACCGTATTGATGTCCTTCTTGGCGTAGATCCCCTGCGGCGCCCACGGCACCGCGAAGAGCAGCATGATGCCCTGCGAGGCGAGCTTCTTCTCGACCGCGGGCTTCTGGACCTCCCAGAGCTTCCGGGCCTGGTCGAAGGAGGTCGCGAGGAACGGCACCACGTCGAGGCCGTAGATCGGATCCTCGTTCTCGTGCAGCGAGATCAGCACCTCGCCGGCCTGGGCCTGGCCGGTCTGGACCGCGCGCTTGATCTCCGGCGCCTTGAAGAGCGACGCGTTGGCGTGGACCTGGATCTGGAGCTTGCCGCCGGTGGCGTCCGCCACGTCCTTGGAGAACTGGGTGAGGTTCTCGGTGTGCGGGTTGTCGGCGGGATAGGCGGCCGGCAGGTTCCACTTGGTCTGGGCGAGCGCCGGCAGCGACGCCAGCACCGCGCCGGCGAGCGCGAGGCTGAAGCGGGTCATGGATCTCATGGGGTTCTCCTCTCTGGTTGTTGGATCGCAGCGTAATCGGTGCGCGGGTGCCTATGCAATCGGCGTGTCGTTCCCTCTCTCCACCACCGAACTCCCTCTCCCCGTAAACGGGGAGAGGGAGTGACGCGACGGGGAGAGGGTGCTTCCCCTCAATCCGCGAAAGCCATCCGGGGCAGCAGCATCACGAGGTCGGGAAACACCGTGATGATGGCGACCGCGGCGACGAGCAGGAAGAAGAACGGCAGTGCGGCGAGCGCCACCGTGTTGGAATCCTTGCCCGACATGGTCTGCAGCACGAAGAGGTTGAAGCCGACGGGCGGCGAGACCTCCGCCATCTCGACCACGAGCACGAGGAAGATCCCGAACCAGATCAGGTCGAAGCCCGCCGCCTTCACCATCGGGATCACGACCGCGGTGGTGAGCACGATCATCGAGATGCCGTCGAGCGCCGTGCCGAGGATGACGTACATCACGGTGAGCGCCGCGATGAGGGCGTACGGGGACAGGTTCAGGCCCTGGACCCAGGAGGCGAGCGCGAGCGGGATGCCCGTATAGGCGAGCGAGGTCGACATGAAGGACGCGCCCGCAAGGATCAGCATGATCATGCAGGTGATGCGGGTCGTGCCCATCACGCTCGCCCAGAACGCGTGCCACGACAGCGAGCCCGACCACCACGCGATCGCGAGCGAGCCGAGCACGCCCCAGGCCGCGCATTCGGTGGCGGTCGCCCAGCCGAGCAGGAGCGACAGGAACACCAGCGCGATGAGGAGCATCACGGGGATGAGGTTGAGCGACTCGCGCAGCTTTTCGACGAGCGTCATCGCGGGCTCGCGCGGCGGCGTGCGCTCCGGATGCAGCAGGGACCACACCGCGATGTAGCCCGAGTAGAGCGCCATCACGAGGAGGCCCGGCAGGAAGCCGGCGAGGAAGACCTGGATGATCGAGACGTTGGCGGCGACCGCGTAGACCACCATGGTGATGGAGGGCGGGATCAGGATCCCGAGGGTGCCCGCGCCCGCGAGCGAGCCGAGGCTGAGCTTCTCGTCGTAGCCGCGCTTCTTCAGTTCCGGCAGGGCGATCTTGGCGACCGTCGCGCAGGTGGCGGCGGACGAGCCCGACACGGAGCCGAAAATCCCGCAGGCCAGGACGTTCACGTGCAGGAGCCGGCCCGGAAGCCAGTTGAGCCAGGGCGCGAGGCCGCGGAACATCTCCTCGGACAGGCGCGTGCGGAAGAGGATCTCGCCCATCCAGATGAAGAGCGGCAGCGCCGCCAGCGTCCAGGACGCCGCATTGCCCCAGATCGTGGTGGCGAGCACGGAGCCGGCGGGAATCCCGCCGCCCACGAACTGCATGCCGACCCAGCCGCAGGCGAGGAGCGCGATCGCGATCCACACCCCGCCGGCGAGGAGCGCGATCAGGAGGAGAAGGAGGAGGCCTGAAATTTCGACGAGGGCCATGACGCTGCCGTGTTGGAGTTTAAACGCCGCATTTCCCCTCCCCCTTGCCGGGAGGGTTCTAGACGCCGCTCTGGATCGCCCGCTCGACGACCTCCTCGGCGCTCGCCGGCGGCGGCTTCTCGTAGCGCGGGTCGCCGCCGCGGACGACGTGCACGAACTCGTCCACGAAGGCGATGAACAGGATCACGAGGCCGGTCGAATAGCCGAGCTGCGGAATCCACAGCGGCACCGCGAGCACCCCCTGCGCCACGTCGTTGAAGCGCCAGCTGTCGTAGGTGAGGCGCACCGCATGCCAGGCGAAGAAGCCGACGAAAGCCAGGCCGAGCGTCAGCGAGAGGATCTCGAAGACCCGGCGCGTGCGGCCGCGGAAGCGGTCGATCAGGAGCCCGACCCGGATCATCTCGCCGGAGCGGAAGGTGTGGGCGAGGCCGAGGAACGCCATCGCGGCCATGCACCAGGAGGCGAAATCGTCCCCCGCCGGAATGTTGATCCCGACCTCGCGGCCGAGCGACAGGCCCATCATGAGCAGGAAGATCGCGATCAGGAACAGGCCGGCGAGATAGCCGGCGAAGCGGTAGAGGCCGTCGAGGAAGGTGCGGAGCATCGGGGCGCGGGGAACGAGGGGTCTCTGCCCGGAGGGAGGCAGGAACGATGCCAGACCTTAGCGGTCCGGCGCCGCGGGGCAAGCGGGGGGGAGGGAGCCGCTACAGCTCCAGCACCGCCGTGACCGGCACGTGGTCCGAGGGGCGCTCCCAGCCGCGGGTGTCGCGGGTGACCTCGACGGCGCGCAGGGACGGCGCGAGATCGGGCGAGGTCCAGATGTGGTCGAGGCGGCGGCCCTTGTCGGCGGCGGCCCAGTCGGGCGAGCGGTAGCTCCACCATGAATAGATCCGCTCCGGCTCCGGGCGCAGGTGGCGCATGGCGTCGGTCCATCCGGCCTCGCCCCGCAGGGTCTCGAGCGCCTCGGTCTCGACGGGCGTGTGGCTCACCACGTCGAGGAGCTGCTTGTGCGACCAGACGTCGTGCTCCAGCGGCGCCACGTTGAGGTCGCCGACCAGGATCGCGGGCGCCATGGTCGGGCGCTCGCGCCCGCCCCATTCCCGCATCTCGGCCAGGAACTGAAGCTTGTGGCGGAACTTCTCGTTGACGTCCGGGTCCGGGATGTCGCCGCCCGCCGGGACATAGAAGTTGTGCACCGTGAGGCCCGTCGCGGCCTTGGCCTGGGCGAGCGTCACCGCGATGTGGCGGGCATCCGTGCGGCCGCAGAACGGCATGACCTGCGTGGCCGCGAAGGGATAGCGCGAGAGGATCGCGACGCCGTTGTATCCCTTCTGCCCGAACTTCGCGACGAAGGGATAGCCGAAGCCCTGGAGGTCCTTGAGAGGGAAGCGGTCGTCCGGGCACTTGGTCTCCTGCAGGCACAGGATGTCGGGCCGGCGCTGGCCGAGGAAGCGGCCGACCTGGTCGAGGCGCAGGCGGACGGAATTGATGTTCCAGGTCGTGACGGTGAGCTGCACGGGCGGTCCTGCGGGGCGGGATCGAAACGGTCCGGCCGCGGCCGGCGCGGGCGGTCCGGCGGGGCGGAGGCGGGCCGCCCACCGCCAGGGCCCATCCGGCGGCGGGCAAAGGCGCCGGACGGCACGACGGCCGGAGGCTAGCGGTTGTTGCTGTTGCCGATGACCGGCGTGTAGTCGATGGTGAACATCTGCTGGTCGAGACGCACGGCGCGCTCGGTCTTGTTGAGCATCACCGTGGTCTGGAAGCCCTGCGCGTCGACGATGCGCCATTGCTGCAGGGTTTCGACGCGGGGGTCGAAATAGAGCATGATCTTCGAGGTGCCGCCGAGGGTGGAGCGGTCCTCGAGGTCGATGCGCACGCCGCTGCCGTCGTTGGCGACGCTCGTGATGCGGATGTCCTGGCCGAGATTGACGCGCTCGCGCAGCAGGAACTTCAGCGGCGTCTGGTTGATCGAGTAGAGGTCCTGGGTCGCGAGCCGGCGGTCGCGCACCGCGACCGAGGAGCCGTCGGCGACGATCTGGAGCGTCGCGGGCGCCTCGTAGTCGAAGCGCAGCTTGCCCGGACGCTGCAGGTACAGGGTGCCGCCCTGCCGACGCCCGTCCGCGCCGATCTGGGTGAAATCCGCCACCAGGGTGCCGAGGTTCGAGAAATAGGCGTTGGCGCGCTCGATCGCGGCCTGCTGGCTCAGGGGCTCCTGCGGCACCATCGGAACGGACGGGGCCGCGGCGGTGACGACCGGCTTCGGGGGCGCGGACGGAGCCGTTGCAGCCGGAGCCCGCAGAGCCGGGGCCGCAGGAGCCGCGGCGGGAGGCGGCGCCACGGCGGGTGCCGGAGCGGGGGCCTGGGCCCGGGGCGCCGATGCGATCGGAACCGCGGACGGCACGACAGTGGACGGCACCGCAGCCGCGACCTGGGCGGCGGGTGCGGCCGGCAGCGCGGCGGCTTCGGCAGGCCGCTTCGGCGGGATCACCGCGATGCGGGCGGGCCATCCGCCCGGTGCCGCGGATCCGGCCGGGGCTGCGTCCGGCGCCGCCGGGGCGGGCGCCGCGGGCGCCTCCGGGGAGGATCCGAAGCGGAACAGCTTCTCGACGGTCTCCAGGAAGGATTGCGCGGACGCCGGCGAGGCCGCAAGCGCACAGAGCGCCGCTCCCAGCATCAGAGTGTTGAGCCCGGCCGTCACCCGGCCGGCCGGAAGGCCCCTGCGCATCGCTGCCTCTTCGTCTCCGGCGGGCCGGCGGCGCGGAACGCGCCGTGCCGGACCTCCCGCGGGTGTCCTCGTGATCTCTCCGGCCTCTTCACCGGCCGCTGTGGCGAATCGATGACGGTCGCGACCGGGCTAGTCCTCCTCGGCCCCCTCGAGCAGGATCTCGCGTTTCCCGGCGTGGTTGGCGGGCCCGACGATGCCCTCCTTCTCCATCCGCTCCATGAGCGAGGCGGCGCGGTTGTAGCCGATCTGCAGGCGGCGCTGGATGTACGACGTCGACGCCTTCTTGTCCCGCAGCACCACCGCGACCGCCTGGTCGTAGAGGTCCGCGCCCTCCTCGCCGAACGCCCCCTTGTCGAAGACCGGGCCGTCGCCGCCCCCGGCGGCGGCTGCCTCCTCGTCCTCGGAGGCCGTGACGGCGTCGAGATATTGCGGGCGGCCCTGGCGCTTGATGTGGGCGACGACCTTCTCGACCTCTTCGTCCGAGCAGAACGGCCCGTGCACGCGGGTGATGCGCCCGCCGCCGGCCATGTAGAGCATGTCGCCCTGTCCGAGGAGCTGCTCGGCGCCCATCTCGCCGAGGATGGTGCGGCTGTCGATCTTGGATGTGACCTGGAAGGAGATGCGGGTGGGGAAGTTCGCCTTGATGGTGCCCGTGATCACGTCAACGGACGGG
>DATAGO010000029.1:0-223489 GCA_036263675.1 Microvirga sp.
CAGCCTGATCGCCCAGACGCTGATCGCGGCCGCCTTCGCGGTGCTGGCCTTCGCGGCCGTCCAGGCGCTCTCCTCCAAGGCCTCCGCCTCCTACACCGCCCCCGCTTTCGGCTCCGTCATGCTCGACATGGGCGACGCCGAATGAGGGCTGAAACTCCGGCTCCGTGAGGCTCGACACGGGCGAGGCCGGGTCGGGGCCGAAACCTTCGCGCTTCGAACCGCGCCGGTTCGGTCCGTCGCGGCGGACGCAGGTAGAAATGGACACGGCCGGACCTTTGTGCAGATGATCCGTCTCGGTGTCGGCGGGGTCATCATGGCGGATCGGCGGGTTCCCGGGGATTACAGGACCCTCGCGAAAGCCATTGCGGCTGCAGCGGAGGGCGACACCATCGTGGTCGGCCCCGGCTACGCGGGGGCGGAAACCCGCGTCGAGGTCGGCACGGACGACCTCACGATCAGCCTGAACGTCGCGGTTCCGGACCTTCGGATCCGGCTCGCCCCCGCTCTCGGCGACGCCGACCTCACCCTCGCGGGAGGGGGCGCGGCCCAGATCCGCGGGAACGCGGGCGCCAACCGGCTCGTCGGCAACGACGGCGACAATGTTCTCCGCGGCGGCGGCGGGAGCGACGCGCTCGACGGCGGCGGCGGGCTGGACTGGGCCGATTACGGCAACGCCCCTGGTCCCGTGACGGTGGACATCGACGCCGGCATCGCCACCGGCGCCGCGGGCAGCGACACACTGGCGGGCATCGAGAGCATCCGGGGCTCCGCCTTCGGCGACACCC
Organism: Microvirga sp.; assembly: GCA_036263675.1. Lineage (GTDB taxonomy): Bacteria > Pseudomonadota > Alphaproteobacteria > Rhizobiales > Beijerinckiaceae > Microvirga. The sequence continues at coordinate 786 of DATAGO010000029.1, forward strand.
TGCTGGGCGACGAGTCCGACAACTCGCTGCGCGGGCGCGCGGGCGACGACCTCATCGACGGCCGCACCGGGTTCGACTACGTCGACTACATCGAAGCCGAAGCCGCCGTCACCGTCGACCTGGCCCGATCGATCGCCACGGGCGCGAGCGAGGGCACCGACACCCTGCTGAACATCGAGAACGTGCGCGGCTCGCACCACGACGACGTCCTCTTCGGCACCGGGGTCGAGAACCGGTTCCGCGGCCTCGGCGGCGACGACGAGATCCATGGCGGCGGCGGGCTCGACTACATCGACTACCGCGACGCCACCGCATTCGTGGTCGTCGATCTCGCGCGGGCGACGGGCACCGGCCGGAGCGAGGGCGCCGATACCCTGATCAGCATCGAGAAGGTCATCGGCTCCGCCTTCGACGACACGCTGACGGGCAGCCGGGACGACAACCTGCTGCGCGGCGTCGGCGGGAGCGACACCCTCGCCGGCGGCCGGGGCCACGACAGCTTCGTGTTCTCGCTCCCGTCCGAAGGCGGCGCGCGCGGCGACCGGATCGTGGACTTCGCCTCCGCCAAAGCCGTGAAGGCCGATCCCGGGCTCGCCGGCGACGCGATCCTCATCGATGCCTCGGGTTTCGGCGTCGGCGAGGGCGATCTCGCGGCCGCCGGCGTCGCGTTCGTGACCGACGGACCCGCGACGCGGAGCAAGGCGGCCCTCGTCTACGACTCCGCGACGCATACGCTGTCGTGGGACGCCGACGGGTCCGGAGCGGGAGCCCCGGTCGTCCTCGCCGTCTTCGAGAACGGGGCGGCGTTGAGCCGGGCGGATTTCGGCTTCATCTAGAGCGCGCGGCGGCGGGCTGTCGGGCGGTTACGGAGAGGGGGCGTGCGATGGGGACAGGCCGCGCAGGGGTCGAGGAAGCCGCCTCCCGGAGCGGGGATCGCGGATCCGCGGTGTCCGCCCGCGTCAGGGCGGCGGCCAGGAGCTTCGATCCGGTCCAGCGCTTCTATTTCGTCTCCCGCTATGCCGAGCGGCGCTTCGAGCCGGGCATCTCCGACTTCACGTTCGGCAACCCGCACGAGATGCCGCTCGCCGGCCTCGTCGAGGCCATCCGGACCCATGCGGTGCCGCACCACAAGGACTGGTTCGCCTACAAGACCAGCGAGCCGGAGCCGCAGGCCTACGTGGCGGAGCGGCTCGGCGCGGAACTCGCGATTCCCTTCGAGCCCGCCGACATCGCCCTGACGACGGGCGGCTTCGCGGCCATCAGCGTCGCGGCCCGCCTCCTCCTCGACGCCGGCGACGAGGCGATCTTTTCCGTGCCGGGCTGGTTCTGCTACGAGCCGCTGCTGCTGGCGGCGGACGCCGTTCCCCGCAAGGTCAGGCTCAAGGAGGGCTCCTTCGACCTGGACCTCGACGCCATCGAGGCCGCGATCACGCCCCGGACCCGGCTCGTCATCGTCAACTCGCCGCACAATCCGACCGGCCGCATCTACGGCCGGGAGGCCCTTGAGGCGCTCGCCGCCGTTCTCGACCGGGCGTCGGAGCGCATCGGGCGGCGCATCTTTCTGCTCTCGGACGAACCCTACCGCCGGATCCGCTTCGACGGGCGCGGCTTCGTCAGTCCGGCGGCGGTCTATCCCTGGACCGTGATTGCCTACAGCTACGGCAAGGTGCTGCTCGCGCCTGGACAGAGGCTGGGCTACCTCGCCCTGTCGCCGCTGATGCCGAAAGGAGAGAGGAGGGACCTGCAGGACGGCATGTTCGCGGCCCAGATGGCGCTCGGCTGGTGCTTCCCCAATGCGGTGATGCAGTACGCCCTGCCCGATCTCGAGGGGCTGAGCATCGACATGCGGGCCATCGCGGAGAAGCGCGCGCGGATGATCGGCACCCTCGAGCAGGCGGGGTACGACGTGGTCCCGCCGGAGGGCACCTTCTACCTGTTCGCGCGCCTTCCGGGCGCCGATCCGGAGCGGTTCTGGAACCGGCTCGCGGACCGGGACGTGTACGTCATGCCCGGCGGCGTCATGGAGGTGCCGGACTACTTCCGCATCTGTCTCACCGCGTCCGAGGCCATGGTCGAACGCAGCCTCCCGGTCTTCGCCGAAGTGGCCTCCGAGATGGCCTCCGAGATGGGCGGCCGCTCACCGTAGCGGTCTCCGTCGGCGGAGACCGCGCGCCGCTTCGGTCCCCGCACGGGCGCCGCGCCCGCTTGACAGGGGCCGGAACGGCGGCGCTCAATGAGCGCGATCGACTGAGTGGCAACTAGGGTTCCGGACGGCCTTCGCGGCCGTCGCTGGTCCGAGCGTTGCGGACACCGCGGCGATGCCGCGGCTGCACCCGAGGGACAAAAGCCCAGAGGCGGAGACGTCGAGACCCACCTTGCGCCTGACGGCCCGGAGGTCTCATGTCGTTCGCCTCGCTCGCCCTCGTCGTTCTTGCGGCCTTCATCCACGCCACCTGGAACCTGCTGACCAAGCGCGCTGCCGCGGCGGGGCCGGCCTTCGTGGTCGCCTCCGGCCTCGTCGGGTGCCTCGCGTACCTGCCCTGGACCGCATGGCTCGTGGCGCACGGCGCGCTCCCCTGGAGCTGGCCTGCACTGGCCTGCATCCTCCTCAGCGCCGTGATTCATCTCGCCTACAGCCTGTGCCTGCAGCGCGGATATCAGGTCGCGGACCTTTCGGTCGTCTATCCGATCGCGCGCGGCAGCGGACCGATGCTCTCCTCCCTGGGGGCGTTCTTCCTGCTCGGCGAGGCTCCCACTGGCCAGGGCCTGCTCGGGCTCGCCGCCGTCGTGGCGGGGATCGGCCTCATCGCGACGCAGGGGGACCTGTCCGCCTTCCGCAGGCCCGGCGGCCAGGCGGGGATGCGCTGGGGCCTGACGACGGGCTCCCTGATCGCCGGATACACGGTGGTCGACGCCTACGGAGTCAAGACGCTCGGCATCCATGCGGTCGTCCTGGACTGGTTCTCCAATCTCCTGCGCCTCGTCCTGCTCGCCCCGGTGGTCCTGGCGGATCCCACGCGGGCGCGGGACCGGATGCGGGGGCACTGGCTCCTCGCCGTGCTCGTCGGCGTCCTCTCGCCCCTGTCCTACATCCTGGTGCTCACCGCCCTCGATTGGGGCGCCCCGCTGAGCGTGGTCGCCCCGACGCGCGAGATGTCCATGATGGTCGGCGCGCTGCTCGGGATGGTGGTCCTGCGCGAGCCCGTCGGGACCTGGCGGCTCGCCGGCTGCGCGGTGCTGATCGGCGGCGTGATGCTCCTCGGGACGTCGTGAGCGGCGCTCGCAACGCGCCGGACGCTCCTCGCCTTGACGGGCCGGGGCGGGTCGGTACGGTCGAGCTTCGCCGCGCCGACGCGGCCCGCCAACGCACAGACGGGACCATGCCCGCACGAACCGATCCGGACTTCCTCGCCCGCATCCGCGACACGCTCTACGTCGCCGTCCTGTCCGACGTCCTCGACGAGGTCGGCTACCCCGACCAGGCCCTGCCGCCGCGCATCCGCCCCCTCGACGAAGCGCTCGTGATGGCGGGCTTCGCGCGCACCGGGCTCTACCGCGACGTCTATCACGTGGCGCCGGGCGAGAACCCCTACGAGCTCGAGATCGCGCTCATCGACAGCCTAGAGCCCGGCGAGATCGCGGTGCTGGCCTGCGGGGCTTCCGGGCGCATTGCGCCCTGGGGCGAACTCCTCTCCACCGCCTCCCGCGCCCGCGGTGCCGTGGGCTGCCTCACCGACGGGCTCGTGCGCGACATCAAGGCGATCCGACGCATGGGCTTCCCCGTGTTCCACGGCGGCATCGGCCCGCTCGATTCCAAGGGGCGCGGCAAGGTCGTGGAGATCGACGGACCCGTCGAATGCGCGGGCGTGCGCGTGGAGTCGGGCGACCTCGTGGTCGGCGACGCCGATGGGGTGATCGTGGTCCCGCGCGCCGTGGAGGATCAGGTGCTCGCGCGCGCCTTCGCCAAGGTCGAGGGCGAGGACCGCACCCGGGCGGAACTGGAACGGGGCGACACCCTCGCCGAGGTCTTCGCGCGCCACGGCATCCTGTGACGGGACGCGCCGCCGATGTCTTGGGCTACGGGCTCGGCCGGCGCGAGAGGCCGATGCGCCGGAAGAGGCGGCCGGGGATCGCACCGTAGGGCTTGCGCAGGAGCGGCCTGGCGCGGGCGCGCGGCGCCGGCTCCGCGGGCCGGCCGTCGATTTCGCCGAGCACATGGGCGGCCTGCGCCTGGAGGGCCGCGAGATCGCCGCGCAGGGTCCGGCGCTGCTCGGGCGTGAGCCGGCCGGGCTCGATCCGGGCGATGAGCCGCCCGGCCTGGCGCACCTTGCGCAGGAGCCGCTCCGGCACCAGCCGCTCCATCGCCTCAAGCCGCATCTCGTCGAGGGTGTCGGCGATCAGGCGGGTCGTGGCGGCGCTGGCGCTGCGGTCGCGGAAGGCCGCGAGGAGCCCGTGCTCGGCGGCCGCGCCCGCGTCCGGGATCCCGAACCGCCCTGCGAGCCGCCGCGGCGCAGCGGCGGGCAGGTCGGCCGGGACCGGGGGCGAGAACGGGAAATGGCGGGCATGGCGCTCGGGCTTCTCCTCGGCCGGGCGGCCGTGGATCATCGCGAAGCCGGCGGCTTCCCAGAGCGGCCGCAGCGCAGGGTCGAGACGCGCGAGCTGCGCCTGGAGGCCTGCGAACAGCACCTCGTCCTCAGCGACCCGGGAATAGCGGCCGGGCTCGCCGCAATAGCCGTCGAGGTAGCGCTCCGCGAGGGCGAGCTGGGCGAGTTCCCGGTCGACCTGGGCCGGATCGTCGATCCGGTAGGCCGCGAGAATGTCTCGGATCGGCAGGCCGAGCGCGTCCCGCTGCTTGCGCAGCGTGAGCCGGCGGTCGATCCAGCCGTAGCCGAGCTTCGTCTCCGGCGCCATCTGGAGCGCGGCCTCGACGTACTCGACGTCGGCCGGCGTGGTCTCGGGCGGGAGCACCGCCGCGAGCACCTCGGCGAAGCCGGCGTAGCGGGCGGAGTCCCGCGCCAGGAGGGCGCGCATGGCGGACAGGCGCCGGTTGCCGTTGATCACGACGCCGTCGAACCCGATCAGGAGCGGCTCGGTCTGGGTGGCGGCGCGTTCCAGCTCGGCGAAGATCGGCCCCTGCGGGTCGCGGGCCCGGGCGAGGAGGAGGTCGTGCAGGAGCCCCTGGACCTCCGGCGTCTCGGCCCGCGCGCGCAACGCCCCGAGCGCCGTGCGCTCCCGCGCGGCCTGCTCCTCGAGCGCGGCTGCGAGGCGTCCGTTGTCGACCCGGTAGACGAGGGCCTCCTGGGGCACCCGCACCACGGGGAGGTCGCGGTAGCGGCCCTGGAGCAGCACCGCGAGCGTGCGAACCGGCGGGCGCCGGTCGGCGCCGATCGCCCGGATGCGGGCGTCGCGGGGCATCACGGCGGCAGCGGAAAAACGGGACATCTCGGGCCTCGCGCGTCGGCCCGTTGAGATGGGCCGCGTCCCGCACCGCGCAAGGGCCGACAGGGTGCGCCCTGTCGCCGTCCGGGCCGGGCGCCCCGAGGGGAGGGGGCCCGGCGCCGGCTCAGGTGGCGGACGCCTATTCCTCGCGCTGGCCTGTGAGGCTGAGCAGGAGCTGGAACAGGTTGATGAAGTTGAGATAGAGCGAGAGCGCGCCGAACACCGCGAGCTTGGTGTTGGCCTCCTGCCCGAAGCTCTCCGCGTACTGCTCCTTGATCGACTGCGTGTCGTAGGCCGTGAGGCCCGTGAACACGAGCACGCCGATGATCGAGATCGCGAATTGCAGCGCGCTCGAGCCGATGAACAGGTTCACGAGCGAGGCGATTACGATGCCGATCAGGCCCATGACCAGGAACGAGCCGAAGCGCGAGAGGTCGCGCTTCGTGGTGTAGCCGTAGAGGCTCGTGGCGCCGAACATCGCGGCCGTGATGAAGAATGTGCGCGCGATGCTGGTGCCCGTGAACACCAGGAACACGGAGGCGAGCGACAGGCCCATCACGGCGCAGAAGGTCCAGAACAGGATCTGCGCGGTCGCGGCCGAGATCGCGTGCGCCCGGAAGGACAGGAAGAACACGAAGGCCAGCGGCGCGAGCATCACCGCCCATTTCAGCGGCGTCTGGAAGATCGGCACGTAGAGGGCGGGCGTCGAGGCTACGAGGTAGGCGACGAGGCCCGTGACCACGAGGCCGAGGCCCATGAAGTTGTAGACCCGCAGCATGTGCTGCCGCAGGCCCTCGTCGAAGATGGCGCTGCCCGCGCGGGTCGTGGTGGTCTGCCAGGCATAAGGCGTGTTCATCGAAGGCTCCTTGACGAAGGGTTCGGGGATGGTCGAAGGGCCGCCGCAGGCGTGCTGCGCATGCCCCTCAGGGCGACAGGCTCGACAGGCGGGTGGCGGCGCGCTCGATCGAGCGTTCGCTGCCCGTGGCGGTGAGCGCGTAGGCGAGCTGGCCGCTCTGCCAGTAGATCGTCCGGGCGCCGTCGAAGCGCGCCAGCGTCGGCGCGATCACGTCGAAGGCGGGCACGTGCGCGGCGAAGAGCGAGGCGCGGCCGAGGTCGGCGGCCTCGATCTCGACCTCGACGCTGTGCCCCTCCCGCGAGGGGAAGACCTGGGCGTCGAGCACGCGCCAGTCGCGCGGAAGGTCGGGCAGGCGGATGCCGGTCTCGCGCGCGATCTCGGCCGGGTCGTAATCGGTGGTCTCGGGCTGCGAGGCCATGCGGGCGCGCAGGAGCGCGGTGCGGTGGGAATGCAGCGCGTCCTCGACGAAGGCCGGCGGCTTCGGCGAGGCCTCGCTGTCCGTGATCCCGAGCCCGACCTGCGCATGGGCGAACCAGCCGGCGCCGACGAGCAGCGCGACCGCCGCGGCCCGCTTCAGCCGGGAGGCCGCCCCGCGCCAGACGAGGGCGCGCTCGAGGCGAAGCGCCGCCTCGCGCACGGGCAGCGGGACAGGGCGCTTCGGCCCGGCGCTCGCGAGGCGAAGCGCATCGCGCATGCCGAGATCCGCCATCACCCGCGCAGCCGCCTCCGGGTGGCGCGAGAGGTGCTCCTCGACCTCGATGCGGCGCGTCATGTCGAGCTGGTCGTCGACATAGCCGAGAAGGTCGGCCTCGGTGATCGGATCGGTCATGGGATCCTCCCGATGGTGCGATCAGGCTGCACGGCGCAGCCCGGCGCCGGGCTGCGGATCAGGTCGCTCATCCGCGCCCCCCGCTTCGGCGACGCGAGCGCGGGGCTCAGGGGCGTGTCGCTCGTCCGCGCCTCCCGGATGGCGGGCGCGTAGCGGATCGGTTCACTCATCCGCGCCTCCGACGATGCGCAGGGACGGACGGGGCTTGCCGGCCGCGTCCCGGCCCCGTCCCTCCTCGAAGGCCCGCAAGGAGGCGCGGCCGCGGCCGAGGCGGGACATCAGGGTGCCGACCGGGACCCCGAGCGCCGCCGCGGCCTCCTGGTAGGACAGGCCCTCGACCGCCACGAGATGCAGGGCGGCGCGCTGCTCCTCGGGCAGGGCCAGGAACGCCTCCTGGATCTGCGCCAGCCGCACCCGGCTCTCCGGGTCGGAGGGCGCCGCGGGGCCGGTCAGCTCCGCGTCCCGGGCGGCTTCCTCGACCCGCCGCGCCTCCGCGCGGTGGCGGCGGCGCTCGTCCACGAAGACGTTGTGCAGGATCGACAGCAGCCAGGCGCGCAGGTTGCCGCCCGACCGGAAGGTCCCGTGCCGCTCGTAGGCCCGCACCAGCGTGTCCTGCACGAGATCCTCGGCGCGGCCCTCGTCGCGGGTGAGCGCGCGGGCGTAGCGCCGCAGGGGCTCGATCAGGGCGACGACGTCGGGTCGTTTGGACTCGCTCATGCGGGGTCTTCGGGCTTTCGGATCCCGCCGTCGCTGCGGAGAGCCTTGGGCAGGCCCTCCGCAGGCGCGGGGCGCGGTTACGCGACCTGCTGGACCGCGGAGACCTTCCAGGGGCCGCCATGGTCGCGGCGGAACGTCCAGACCTCGGTGGCCTCGCTCGCGCCGTTGGGCTCGCCCGGGACCGGCTGGCCGGTGGTGCGGTCGACCACCTGCTCGGTGAGGGCGTAGCGCATCGCGACCGTGGCGTATTCGGTCGGACCCTCGCGCCAAGCCTCCGAGAGGTCGCCCTGGAGGAGCCGCACGTCGGCGATGGTGCCGCGCACGCCGCGGCGGGCGTTCTCGTTGAGCTCTTCCTGGTAGTAGCCGGCCATCTCGGGCGTGGCGAGTTCCCAGATCCGGGCCACGTCCTCGCGGCCGTAGGCGGTCTGCACGTCGCCGAGCAGGCGCTCGAAGGTGTTGAAGTCCTCGTCCGCGATCGCGATCTCCTCGCCGCGCGGATGGGCCATGGCCTGCGGCTGCGCCGCGGCGCCGAGGCCGCCGCCGAGGCCGCCCATGGGAGCCCCACCCATCGGAGCACCCCCCATGGGAGCACCCCCCATGGGAGCGCCGCCCATCGGCGCGCCGCCTTGAGGCGCGCCGAGCCCGCCGAGGGCCGAGCGCTGGGCGCCGGCACCCGCCAGCGAGGGCTGCTGCCGGCGGCGGAAGAAGCGGATCGCCAGGAAGATCAGGCCGCCGATGAGCAGCGCCTGCACGAGCACGCCGAAGATCGCGGCGAGCGAGCCGAGCCCGCCGAAGAGGCCGGCGCCGAAGAGCGCGCCGAGGAGGCCCGCGCCGAGGAGCCCGGCGAAGAAGCCGCCGCCGAAGCGGCTGCGCGCCGGCTGCGCGGCGGCCGGGGCGCCCGGCGTGCCGGGGCGGGCCTGCGTCTGCGCCGGGGTGGTCTGGGTGCGCTGCATCGGCTGGGCCGTGGAGGGCGCGGTCTGGGTCGCGGCCGGCGCGTCGTTGGTGCGCGACCCGCGCGAGCCCATGCTGCCGCGGCTGCGGGCGTCCGCGACGCTGGTCATCACGAGGAGGAGCGCGCCCGTAAGCGCGACGAGGGCCTGGCCCCGGCGGGCGCGGGACGCCGCCTTGGCGCGGGAGAGGCCGGTGGACGGATGCTGCATCGAAGCGTTCTTCCCTGGTGGCAATCGGGTGAGTTGTCCGAACGCGCGGCCCTGCCGCGCACCACCCGCCGGGGGGAGCGGAGGCGCAGCGGCGCGGGCCGGCGGCGGAGCGGCCCCGGGCCCGGCAAAGGGCCGGTCCGGAGAGCTCCACGACCGGTATACGGACGAGGCCGGGCCCTTAATCCCGAAAAAATGCGCCGGCGGGCTCGGGCGGTCGCCCGGGCGCGGGTCGCGACGCTCAGGCGGCCCGGCGGCCCTGGGCGTCCCGGATCGCGGCGAAGACCCGGGCGGGCGTCGCCGGCATGTCGATGTCGCGCACCCCGTAGGCCCGGTCGAGGGCGTCCACGACCGCGTTCATGACCGCCGGGCAGGAGCCGATCGAGCCCGCCTCGCCCGCGCCCTTGATGCCGAGCGGGTTGGTGGTCGAGGGCACGTTCCGGGTCTCGAAGTGGAAGTAGGGCACGTCCTCGGCGCGCGGCAGGCAGTAATCCATCAGGGTCGCGGTCACGAGCTGCCCGTCCTCGTCGTAGATCGTGCGCTCGTGGAGCGCCTGCCCGATCCCCTGCACCACGCCGCCATGGACCTGGCCGGCGAGGAGCAGCGGGTTCACGGTGGTGCCGAAATCGTCGCAGATCGTGTAGCGCTCGACCCGGATCGTCCCGGTGTCGGGGTCGATCTCGACCTCGGCCACGTGGGTGCCGTTCGGATAGGTGGCGTTCGGGGGCGTGAAGTCGCCGTTGCCGGTCAGCGCCGCTTCCGTGGCCTGCGGCAGCTTCGCGAGATCCGCGAAGGTGATGCGCCGGTCCGTCCCCGCGACCTGCACGCCGCCGTCCGCGATCTCCAGATCCGCGGTTCCGGCCTCCAGATGCTCGGCCGCGAGTTCCTTCAGCTTCCCGGCGAGGTCGCGCGAGGCCGCGAAGACGGAGACGCCGCCGACCGGAATCGAGCGCGAGCCGCCGGTCCCGGCCCCCGTCGCCACCCGCGCGGTGTCGCCCTGCACGACGCGGATCTTGTCGAGGGGCAGGTCGAGGTGCTGCGAGGCGAACTGGGCGTAGGCCGTGGCGTGGCCCTGCCCGTTCGACTGCGTGCCCGAATAGACCGTCGCGGTGCCGTCCGGTTCGAGGCGCACCACCGTGTCCTCGCCCTCGCCCCAGGCCGTGCACTCGATGTAGGTCGCAAGCCCGATGCCGCGGACGCGCCCGGCCTGGCGCGAGGCCGCCAGGCGGCTCTCGAAATCGGCCCAGCCCGCCACCTCCATGGCGCGGCTCATGTGGCCGTCGAAATCGCCGGTGTCGTAGGTCCGGTCGCCGATCGGCGTGGTGTAGGGCATCTGCTCGGGCGCGATGAAGTTGCGGCGGCGCACGGCCTCGGGCGTCGAGCCGGTCTCGCGCGCGACCCGGTCGACGAGGCGCTCGAGCAGATAGGCGGCCTCCGGCCGCCCCGCGCCGCGATAGGCGTCGACGGGCACCGTGTGGGTGTAGACGCCGCGCACGCGCACGTGGAGCAGCGGCGTGCGGTAGACGCCCGTCATCATGGTGGCGCCGAGATAGGGGATGTAGGGGCCGAACTGCGAGAGATACGCGCCGAGATTGCCGAGGATGTCGAAGCGCATGGCGAGGAAGCGCCCCTCCGCGTCGAGGGCCGCCTCGCCGAAGGCCACGTTGTCGCGCCCCTGCGCGTCGGACTGGAAGTGCTCGCCGCGGTCGGCGGTCCATTTCACGGGCCGCTTCAGGCGCCGCGCGGCTTCCGCGGCGAGCGGATACTCGCGGTATGCGAAGGTCTTGGTCCCGAAGCCGCCGCCCACGTCGCCGGTGACGACGCGGACCTTGTCGGGCGCCACTTTGAGGATCTCGTTCGCGAGGGTGTCGCGCAGGCCGTGCACGCCCTGGCTCGACAGGGTGATGGTGAAGCCTTCGGTCGCGGGATCGTACTCGGCCACGACGCCGCGGGTCTCCATGAAGTTCGTGACGAGGCGGTTGTTCTCGATCCGGATCCGGACGGTCTTCGCGGCCTTGGCGAAGGCCTCGGCCACGGCGGCCTCGTCGCCCATGGCGGCGTCGTAGGCGAGGTTGCCGGGCGCCTCGGCCCAGACCTGCGCCGCGCCCGGCCGGAGCGCGTCCTCGATCTCCGCGACCGCGGGCAGGGGCTCGAACTCGATCCCGATCGCCTCGGCGGCGTCGCGGCCCTCGGCCACGGTGTCGGCGACCACGAAGGCGATCGCGTCGCCCACGTGCCGGACGGTGTCGCGGGCGAGCACCGGGATATGCGCGATGTGGCCCTGGGTGCCGTCGCTGTTGGGCATGGGGGCGAGGCAGGGCACGTCGCCGAGATGCGTCACGTCGGCGGCCGTGAGCACGAGGTGGACCCCCGGCATCGACCGCGCCGCGTCCAGGTCCGTGACCGTGAACCGCGCATGGGCGTGGGGGCTGCGCAGCAGCACGGCGCGCAGGGTGCCCTCGGGTGCGTAATCGTCGGTGTAGCGGCCGCCGCCCGTGAGGAGGCGCCTGTCCTCGACGCGCCGCAGGGGCTGGCCGACACCGAACTTCGCCGTATTCATCTCGATCTCCACTCTGAGCGGGGTGCGGGGCGCGAGGCCCCGCACGGCCCGTATGAACCCGTCGGGAGCGGGAATGCCCGCAAGGGCGCGGTCCGGCTCCCGTGAATCTGAGCAAGCCCCATATAGCGCAAGACCGCCGGGACGCAGCCTATCCCGGCACCCGCCCGGACCTGAACCCTTGGCCGGCGCGCGGCGCGGATGCGCCCGGCGCAGGACCGCGCAGCCTCACGCGGCCGCTCCCGCCGATTCGGCGCGCGCGAGGCTGCGCGCCTCGGCGCCCGCCCGCGCCAGCTTGAGCTGGCGCCGGCGCTGGAGCTGCTGGTCCGCGAGCACGCCGAGCAGGATCACGGCCCCCATGACCGCGAAGTTGAGCGAGCTCGGGATGCCCAGCATGTTGACGAGGTTCTGGAGCACCTGCAGCAGCACCGTGCCGAGCACGATCCCGACGATCGAGCCCTCGCCGCCGCGCAGGGAGCAGCCGCCGAGCACCGCGGCTGCGATGGCGTAGAGCTCGTAGAAATTGCCGTGCGCGGAGGGCGAGACCGACTGGGTGTAGAACACGAAGAACACCGAGGACAGGCCCGCGAGCGTGCCCGCGATCATGTAGGCGGCCGTGATCACCGCCTTGGTGGGGATGCCGGAATAGCGCGCCGCCTCCTCGTTCTTGCCGACCGCGAAGAGGTAGCGCCCGTAGACCGAGCGGTGCAGCACGACCCCCATCAGAACCGCGACGAGGACCAGGAACATGAAGGTGTGGGGCACCCCGTAGGTGCGCCCCGACATCAGCCATTCGAGGGTCTCGTAGCCGCCGCCGTAGCCGAACCCTTGCGTCGAGTCGGCCGTGTACCAGCGCGCGATGCCGCGGTAGAGCAGGAGGCCGCACAGGGTCACGACGAAGGGCTGCATCTTGAGCTTCGTCACGAGGAGGCCGTGCACCGTGCCGAGTGCGGTGCCGCCGAGGACCGTGAGGCCGAGCGCGATCGGCCAGGCGATCTCGTGGTTGATGAGGAGGTCGAGGAAGACGATGCCGAGAAGGGCGAACATCGAGCCGACCGAGAGCTCGATCCCGCCCGTGATGATCACGAGCCCGACGCCGATCGAGATCAGGCCGAACAGCCCGATCTGATTGGCGAGGTTCATGAGGTTCACCTGCGAGAGGAACTGCGGGTTGATGGCGCCCGTGATCGCGCCCACCGCGAGGATCAGCAGCAGAAGGCCGAGCTCTTTCTTCAGCATGGGCGATCGATTCCTCTTCAGGCCGCGCTGGCGATGGTCGTCTCACGCATGGGCGGCCGCTTCCTCTCGGGCGGCATGGCCGACGGCGAGCGTCAGGACGTTGTGCTCGGAAAAGTCGGGCCGCTCGAGGAAGCCGCTGACGCGGCCCTCGTGCATCACGGCGATCCGGTCGCTCACCCCGATCACCTCCTCCATGTCGCTGGAGATCATCAGAATCGCGACGCCGTTATCGGCAAGATCGCGCATCAGGGTGTAGATCTCGCTCTTGGCGCCGACGTCGATGCCGCGCGTCGGCTCGTCGAAGACGATGAGCTTCGGGCGCATGGAGAGCCACTTGGCGAGCACCACCTTCTGCTGGTTGCCGCCCGAGAGCGTGACGGCGTCGGTCGCGACCGAGGGCGCCTTGATGTTGAGGGACCGGCGCTGCGCTTCCGCGATCTCGCCCTCGCGGCCCGTGTCGACGAGCATCGCGGGCGCGCAGCGCCTCAGGTCCGCGAGCGTGATGTTCTGCGCGATCGGCATGTCGAGGAGGAGCCCCGAGCGCTTGCGGTCCTCCGGGATCAGGTAGAGCCCCTCGCGGATCGCGTCCTGCGGCGAGCGGATCGCGAGCGGCCGGCCGTCGAGGGCGATGCGCCCCGAGAGCGCGGGCACGATGCCGAACAGCGCCTGGGCGAGCGTGGTGCGCCCCGAGCCGATGAGGCCGGCAAGCCCCAGGATCTCGCCGCGCCGGACGTGGAGCGAGACGCGCTGCTCCGGAAAGGCCGCCGTCACGAGGCCCTCGATCGCGACGCCGCCCTCGCGCGGCCCGGCCTTCGGGGGGATGTAGATCGATTTCAGGTCGCGCCCGATCATCAGCCGCACCATGGCGGCGTGGGCGATCTCACCCTTGGCGAGGTCGCCCACGTGCCGCCCGTCGCGGAGCACCACGACGCGGTCGGCGCAGGCCTTCACCTCGCCGAGGCGGTGGGAGATGTAGATCACGCTGACGCCCGCGGCCTTCAGGTCGGCGATCACCTGGAGCAGCTTGTCGGTCTCGGTGAGGGTGAGGCTCGAGGTCGGCTCGTCCATGATGATGACGCGCGCGTCCATGGAGAGCGCCTTGGCGATCTCGACCATCTGGCGCTGCGCGATCGACAGGTTCTCGACGAGGTCGCCAGGGGCGAAGTCGACGCCGAGGCGCTGGAGCAGCGGCTTCACCTGCCGGTGCAGCGCCGCGTTGTCGACGAGGTTGAGGAAGCCCCCGGTCCGCGGCTCGCGGCCGATATAGACGTTGGCGGCGACGTCGAGGTTTTCGAACAGGTTCAGTTCCTGGTGCACGAAGGCGATGCCGGCCTGGGCGGCCTGTCTGACCGACATCGCGGCGTGCGGCACGCCGTCGATCACGATCGAGCCCGAGGTGGGCGAGACCACGCCGCCGAGGATCTTCATCAAGGTCGACTTGCCGGCGCCGTTCTCGCCGATCAGCCCGACGACCTCGCCCTTGCGGACGCCGAGGCTGACGCCGTTGAGCGCGGTCACGCCGGGATAGGTCTTGGTGATCGCGCGCAGTTCCAGAAGGATCTCGGACATTCGGGACGAACGCTCTCGCGGGCCGCGCGGGCGCGCCGCCGGGACCGGCATGGAACGGGGACGAGGTCCGGCGCCGCGGCGCCGGACCTCGCGGGGCTCGCGCCCTTACTTGCGCAGAAGGTCGCGGATCTGGGTGCTGAACTCGGCGACGTTCGACTTGTCGACGATCTTGGTCGGCACGATCCGGAGCTTGTTCTCGGGGATGAACGACTTGTCGCCCTCGAGGTACTTGGCGAGGTAGATCATCGACTGGTAGCCGAACTCGAAGGGCTGCTGCACGACGGTGCCGTCGATCGCGCCTTCCTGGATGCCCTTCAGGGTCTGCTGGTCCTCGTCGAAGCCGACGATCTTGACCTTGCCCTCTTTGCCGGCCGCCTTCACGGCGTTGTAGATCTGCGGCGTGTTGTAGGCCCACAGGCCGACCAGCAGGTCGATGTTCGGGTACTTCGCGAGCGTGTCCTCGACGTTGGCCTTGGCCTTGGTCTGGTCGCCGCCGTCGGTGCGGATGTCGATGATCTCGATCTTGGTGCCGGCGATCGCCTCCTTGATGCCCTGGGTGCGCTCGCGGGCGTTCGCGGCGTCCATGGTGCCCACGAACAGCATCGCCTTGCCGCCGTTGGGCAGCGACTTCTTCATCAACTCGCCGGCCTGACGCCCGGCCGCGACGTTGTCGGTGCCGATATACATGGCGCGGTTCGACTTCGGCGCGTCGGCGTCCTGCGTGAACAGGGCGGCCTTGGCGGCGACCTGGTTCAGGATGTCGGTGGAGTTGTCGGGGTTGACCGGGCTGATCGAGACGCCCGCGACGCCCTTGGCGAGGAGGTCCTCGAGGATGCGCTTCTGCGCGGCGGCCGACATCTCGCCGGGGATGTAGAACTCGATGTTGTAGTTCGGCAGCTCCTTCTGGGCCTTCTCGGTCCCGCGCCGCGCGATCTGCCAGAAATCGGCCGGCACGTTGACCACGAAGGCCAGCGTCTTCTTGGCCTGCGCGAAGGCGGCCTGGGGCACGAGCGCCCCGGCCACCAGGCCGGCCATGGCTACCATCAATGCCCGTCTGCTGCTGATCATGGAAAGTCCTCACCTAACGATCGTTGTGTTCTGAATTCGCTCGCGGCGTCGTCGAGCGGCGCACCGGAACCCGAGTCTTTCGCCCGGGTCCGGCGGCGGGGCATTAGGGCTTCCCGGGTCGCGCGGTGTCAACATGGCTCGCGCGAAATTCCCAAGGGACATCCTGCACGGTTTGCATGGGCCCGCGGGCCTCGATTCGGATCCCGCGGACCCCGGACGCCATTCACCCGGACGATTCTCGACGGGCCGGTCGAGCCGTCGAACCATATGCAAGCGAGTGCATATTGATCTCACCGATGCCGACAGGGCATAGGTGGGCGGTCGACCCGGGAGACACCATGGTCCTTCTTCGCCGACGCCTGATCGCGCTGCTCCTCGCCGCCGTCGCGGCGGCGCCGTTGCGGGCGCAGGAGCGCTCCATCACGCTTGCCTCGACGACCTCGACCGAGCAGTCGGGCCTCTTCGGCCATCTCCTGCCGGCCTTCACCAAGGCGACCGGGATCGCCGTGAAGGTGGTGGCGGTCGGCACCGGACAGGCCCTCGACATCGGCCGCCGCGGCGACGCCGACGTGGTGCTCGTCCACGACCGGGCCGCGGAGGACAGGTTCGTGGCCGAGGGCTTCGCCGCGGAGCGCCGGGACGTGATGGAGAACGACTACGTTCTCGTGGGCCCGCAGGCGGACCCCGCCGGAGCCGCCGGCCGCGACGGGGCCGAGGCCTTCCGCCGGATCGCCGCCGCCCGTGCCCCCTTCGTGTCGCGCGGCGACCGGTCGGGCACGCATGCCGCGGAGCTGCGCACCTGGCAGGAGGCCGGCATCGACCTCGGCGCCGTTCGCGGCGCGTGGTACCGCGAGATCGGCCAGGGCATGGGTCCCGCCCTCAACACGGCCTCGGCGCAGAACGCCTACGTGCTCGCCGACCGCGGCACCTGGCTCTCGTTCAGGAACCGGGGCGAGCTCGCGGTCCTGGTCGAGGGCGACCGGCGCCTGTTCAACCCCTACGGCGTCATGCTCGTGAACCCCGCGCGGCACCCGCACGTGAAGGCGGCCGACGGCCGGGCCTTCATCGACTGGCTCGTCTCGCCGGAGGGTCAGAGGACCATCGCGGGCCACAGGATCGGCGGCGAGCCGCTCTTTTTCCCGAACGCTCTGGCGGGGCGCTCCTGAGGCGCACGGCCGACGCCGGCGCAGAAAATCGGATCGAATGGTGTCCCGCGGAGGAGGGGGCGAAGCATGAGCGCTGTCCTGAACGAGATCCGTCCCGGGGAGGTCGCCGTCGAAGGCCCGCCCGCTACGGATGCCGGCCTCGTCTTCATCGGGCGCATCCACACGCCCTGGAGCGAGCGGGCGGAGTGCCCGCGCCAGGGCCGCGCCGACGGCCCGATCTGCCGGGTCGAGGTGTTCGAGCCCTGGGTCGCGGCCCTCGAAGGGATCGAGGCCTATCGCGAGATCGAGGTGCTCTACTGGCTGCACCTCTCCCGCCGCGACCTCGTGCGCCAAAGCCCGCAGCGGGACGGCACCACGCGGGGCGCATTCGCGCTGCGCACGCCCGTGCGGCCGAACCCGATCGGCACGGCGCGCGTGCGGCTGCTGGCCGTCGAGGGCCCGGTCCTGCTGGTGCGCGGCCTCGACTGCCTCGACGGCACGCCGCTGATCGACCTCAAGCCCGATCGCTGCGCCTATACCCCCGAGGCGCTGCCGAAACCGCACGACGGCGGGGCCTGAGCCGGCGCGGCCCTCCTCTTGACGCGCCGGCGGCGGTGTCCGACGCGGAGAGGCCGCATCGTGCGCGAAGGAGAATTCCCCTGGCCCCCCGTCCCGTCGTCCTCTACCCGGACCCGCGCCTCGGCCTGACGGCGGAGCCCGTGACCGTATGGGACGACGGTTTGCGGACGCTCGCGCAGGACATCGTCGATACCATGGGCGCGGTCTCCGCCATCGGGCTGACCGCGGCCCATATCGGCGTCCTCCGGCGCGTGGTGGTCCTGCGCCTCGATCCCGCGGCGGGGCCGCGTGTCTTCGTCAACCCCGAGGTCGCCTGGGCCTCGGACGAGCGCGCCTCCCATGTGGAGGGCAGCGTCTCGATGCCGGGAGTGACCGAGACCGTCGAGCGCCCTGCGCGGGTGCGGGTGCGCTACCGCGACCTCGAAGGCGCCGAGCGCGAGGAGGAGGCGCAGGGCTTCGCGGCCGCCTGCCTCCTGCACGAGATCGACCAGCTCGACGGGATCTTCTGGCTCGAGCGGCTGTCGCGGCTGCGGCGCGACCGGGCGTTGAAGCGCGCCGCCAAGCTGCGGCGCGGGACCATGCCCTGAGCCGCCCGCAAGCGACACCTTGCCATCTCGCCGCTTCCCGGCGAGCGCCCCGCGATCACGCGCAAGAGGCCCCTTGCAATCTCGCCGCTTCCCGGCGCAGGCCGGACGGGCCAAGCTGCCTCATCTCATCAAGGAGCCCCCATGCCCGACCTCTCCGCCTTTCCGATCGCCGCCCGCTGGCCGGCGCGCCACCCCGACCGGCTCCAGCTCTATTCCTGGCCGACGCCGAACGGCGTGAAGGTCTCGATCATGCTGGAGGAGATCGGCCTTCCTTACGAGGCCCATGCGGTCAACATCGGCAAGAACGAGACCTGGGGGCCGGAATTCCTGTCGCTCAACCCGAACGGCAAGATCCCGGCGATCCTCGATCCCGACGGCCCCGGCGGGCGCCCGCTCGCCCTGTTCGAATCGGGCGCGATCCTGCTCTACCTCGCCGACAAGACGGGCCGGCTCGTCCCGACCGACCCGGCCGCGCGCTACGAGACGATCCAGTGGGTGTTCTTCCAGATGGCGGCGCTCGGGCCCATGTTCGGCCAGCTCGGCTTCTTCCACAAATTCGCGGGCCGCGAGATCGAGGACAAGCGCCCGCTGGAGCGCTACCGGGCCGAGTCGAAGCGCCTCCTCGGCGTGCTGGAGACGCGGCTGGCCGGACGCTCCTGGATCATGGGCGAGGACTACACCATCGCGGACGTCTCGATGCTCGGCTGGGTGCGCAACCTGATCGGCTTCTACGAGGCGAGCGAGCTCGTCGACTACGCGAGCCTGAAGGCGGTGCCGGCCTGGCTCGAGCGCGGCCTCGCCCGCCCCGCCGTCCAGCGCGGCCTCGACATCCCGCCCCGGGGCTGAGCCCTGTCCACGCCTGGCGCCACCCCAGGCAGTCCTCCTGCAAGGCCGCCGCGGAGCCGAAGCCAAGCCGCGGCGCCCCCGTCTGGTCGCGCCGCGGCGCTCCGCTAGACTCACCTCGATCGCGGCGCCGGACGGACCGGCGCCCGACCGGAGGACGATGATGGCGCCCTATGCCTCGCGGTTCGAGACGCAGACGCCCTGGACGCCGCTGCCCTACTCGCCCTGGCACGAAGCGCTCTGGCAGTTCCTCGCGTCGTCGAGCCTCGTCTTCGGGGCGTGGTACATCGGCTGGCGCTGGGTCGCCTCGGTGAACTTCGAGGCGCTGTGGTTCTCGATCCCGCTGCTCCTGGCCGAGACCGGGGCGTTCCTCGGCCTCGTCCTCTTCACGGTGAACCTGTGGACCGCGCGCTCGCCGAAGCCCGGGCCGCTGCCGGCGAGCATCCGCGACTGCGCGGAGGATCCCGACACGCCGGACCGGCCCGTCATCGTGGACGTGTATTTCGCGACCTACAGCGAGGATCCGGAGCTCGTCCGGCACGGGCTGAGGGACGCCAAGGCCTTCACCTATCCGCATCCGATCGAGGTCCGGATCCACGTCCTCGACGACGGCAAGCGCCCCGCCATGGAGGCGGTCTCGCGCGAGGAGGGCGTCAATTATCTGACCCGAAGCAGCAACATCGGGTTCAAGGCCGGCAACCTGCGCAACGCCATGGAGAGCACGTCCGGCGACTTCATCATGATCTGCGACGCCGACATGCGGCCGTTCCCGACCTTCCTCGAGCAGACGCTCGGCTACTTCACCGATCCGAAGGTCGCCTGGGTGCAGACGCCGCACTGGTTCCATGACATCCCGCCCGGCGTGCCGCTGCCCGCGGTGCTCGACCGCTGGCTCGGCGGCTTCGGGCGCCTGATCGGGCGCGGCATCGAGCGGTTCTACGGCCCGGTGCGGGTCGGGGCCGATCCCTTCGCCAACGACCCGCAGCTCTTCTTCGACGTGATCGAGCGGCGGCGGAACTGGGCCAATGCGAGCTTCTGCTGCGGCGCGGGCTCGATCCACCGCCGCGAGGCCGTGATGGAGGCCGCGCTCCGGCAATGGTCCGACAAGGTGGTGGCCGCGAGCGCGAAGAACGAGCGCGACGTGCGCCGGCTCACCGGCGAGGCGATGCTCGTCGACATGGTGATGAACTCGGTGCGCACCCAATCGGCGCTCGAGGAGGAACTGACGCCCTACAAGTTCCACGTCTCGGAGGACTTCTACACCTCGATCGTGCTGCACAGCGACAAGGAGAGGGGCTGGAAATCGGTGCTGCACCCTGTCGTGCAGGCCCGGATGCTCTCGCCCAACGACCTCCTGAGCTGGACGATCCAGCGCTTCAAGTATGCCGGCGGCACCCTCGACATCTTCTTCCATGACAACCCGCTGTTCCGGCGCGGGCTGAAGCTGTCGCAGAAGCTCATGTACGCGGCGACGTTCTACTCCTACCTGTCGCCGCTCTGGAACGTCATCTTCCTGGTCTCGCCGATCGTGTTCCTGTTCTCGGGCGTGCCGCCGCTCGCGGGCTACTCGCTCGACTTCTTCATCCACATCTCGCCGTTCCTGCTCATGAACGAGCTGAGCCAGATGATCGCGCTGTGGGGCAACTCCACCTCGAAGGGACGGGCCTGGTACCTTGCCTCCTTCCCCCTGAACCTCAAGGCGCTCTGGACCGTGCTGCGGGGCAAGAAGATCTCCTTCCCCGTGACCCCGAAGGACCGCCAGGTCGGCAGTTTCCCGCGCCTCGTGACCTGGCAGATCGCGCTGGTGGTGTTCACCGCCGCGGGCCTGATCTGGGGCTGGAGCGCCTATGCGTCGGGGCGGCCGGGCTACACCCTCGGGGCCATGATCGCCAACACGCTCTGGGGCACGAGCAACGCGCTCGCCATGCTGCCGATGATCCGCGCCGCCTTCTGGCAGCCCGACCCGGTCTACGAGGCACCGATCATCGACAATGCCATGCAGGGGGGATAGCGGGCAGCCCTCGTCGAATCCCCTCTCCCCGCGCCTGCGGGGAGAGGGCTGGCGTGTGGCGAGGAGAGCGAGACGCCGCCCTTACGCGGCCCGGCGCTTGGCCTGGAGCAGGCCGCGGTTGACCAGCGCCTCGGCGATCTGGATCGCGTTGAGCGCCGCGCCCTTGCGCAAGTTGTCGGAGACGCACCAGAACGAGAGGCCGTTCTCGACCGTGATGTCCTCGCGGATGCGGGAGACGTAGGTGGCGTCCTCGCCGGCCGCCTCGTGGGGCGTGACGTAGCCGCCGGGCTCGCGCTTGTCGATCACGAGCACGCCTGGGGCCGAGCGCAGGATCTGCGTCGCCTCTTCCGCGGAGAGCGGCTCCTCGAACTCCACGTTCACGGCCTCCGAGTGGCCGATGAAGACCGGCACGCGCACGCAGGTGGCGGTGAGCTTGATCTTCGGGTCGAGGATCTTCTTGGTCTCCACCATCATCTTCCACTCTTCCTTGGTGTATCCGTCCTCCATGAAGACGTCGATGTGAGGGATGACGTTGAAGGCGATGCGCTTCGGGAACTTCTTCTCCTGGACCTCCTGGAGCGAGTAGAGCGCCTTGGTCTGCCGGTCGAGCTCGTCCATGCCGTCCTTGCCGGCGCCCGAGACCGACTGGTAGGTCGCGACCACGACGCGCTTGATGCGGGCGCGGTCGTGCAGGGGCTTCAAGGCCACGACGAGCTGGGCCGTGGAGCAGTTGGGGTTGGCGATGATGCCCTTCTTCTTGACGTCGCGCACCGCCTCCGCGTTCACCTCGGGAACGACGAGCGGCACGTCCTGGTCGTAGCGCCAGGCCGAGGAGTTATCGATCACGATCGCCCCTTGCGCGGCGATCTTGGGCGACCACTCCTTCGAGACCTCGCCGCCGGCCGACATCAGGCACAGGTCGACGTCGGAGAAGTCGTAGGTGTCGAGCGTCTTGGCCTTGAGGGTCCGGTCGCCGAAGGAGATTTCGGAGCCCTGGCTGCGGCGGGAGGCGAGCGCCACCACCTCGTCCGCGGGGAAAGCGCGCTCGGCTAGGATGTCGAGCATCTCCCGGCCCACATTGCCCGTCGCGCCGACGACGGCGACCTTGTAACCCATGGTGAATCTCCTTGGCTGAAGCCCCAGCCGGTCGCCTCTCCCGGGAAACGCGGTGCACCCGGATCGGGTGCCGCCTCTCGCCCCGACGGGAGAGAGGACCGGGGACGACGAGGCTCAATCGGCCGTTTCGGCCGTCGTGACGGTTTTCGTTTTGCGCGTCAGCCCGCGGAGGGGGCGGCGGGCCGTGGTGACGGTTTTGGTCTCGCGCGTCGACACGCGGTCGCGGCGCCCGCCGGACAGGCGGGCCGCATCGCGGCACGGGGTGGAGAGCGCAGGCATCACGTCACAACCTCGAGGCAGGGCGACGATCGCGGCCTGCCGGTCCTCGGCCGGAGCCCTTTCGGGTCCGGTCAGGCGCAGCAACACACCAAAGACCGGACGTCGTCAAGGGATTCCGCCTGGCCGTCAACGCGCCCGGCCCGGTTCCGGTTCGCCCGGGCGGCTGTCCGGCTTAACCTTAACCCGCGAAAGCCGCGCTCCGGTAACGCCCGGTTGACCAGATCGGGCGCGCGATGGCGCCATGCCCGCCCCCGCGTCCGTCTCCTCCGCGCCCGGCCCGTTCGACCGCTCCTTCGGGTCCTTGCGGGACGCGGCTGCGTCCGGCCCGCCTGCCGAGCTCGTCTGGCTGCGGCGCGACGAGGCCGCGTTCGGCCCGTCTGCCGACCGCGTCCGGCTGCGGCGGGAGGCGGTCCCCGTCCGCCCGCTCCCGGCCCGGCTGCGCCGCCGGTCTCCGCTCCTTCTGCCCCTGGGCCTCGCCGCCGCCGCAGCCATGGCCGGGGTCGTCGCCCTGGCCGGACGCGAGGAGGACGGCCCGGCCGCGACGGCGCCGGCGGCGGATCGCCCTCAGGCCGAGCGGGCCGCACCGCCGTCCTGGCAGCCGCTGCCCCAGGCCCTGCCGCTCTACGCCCTCGAGGCGCCCGCGGGAATCGGGCCACAGGCGCAGGCCGCGCGGGAGCATGCAGGCGGCGGGCGGGAGGATACGCTGGCGCTCGGCGGCCCCGGGGCGCCGTTGCAGTTCCGCCTCAGCGTGACCCGCGGCGTTGCCGAAGGGGCGGGGTCGAGCTTCTACGTCGCGCTCGTGCGCCGGGCCGCGGAAGCCGGCCTGCCCGTGGAGCGCAGCGCGCCCCCGGCCCCTCTCGCGACCAAGTTCGGGATCGCGGAAGCCGCGCCCGCGACGCTGGGCGGGCTCGCCTGCCTGGCCGTCCGCTTCCGCCATCCGGATCTCGCCTTCCGCCTGCACGGCTGGCTCTGCGGCTCGCAGCGCCTTTCGGTCGAAGGGAGCCATCTGGCCTGCCTGATCGACGGGCTCGTGCTCGCCGGCGGGCGCGAGGACCCGGCCCTGACCGCGCTCTTCGCCCGGGCGGAGGCCTGGCGCACCGGCGCCTGCGCGCTGGCGCGATGGGAGTCGGCTTCAGGCTGAGCGATCGCGCCCTATTGCGGCGCGAAGGGGCGGCGGAAGGCGCCTTGGGCCGTTCCCTCTGCCGGCTGATGGCGGCGCGATGGAGCGCCGCCGCGGACTGATCCTCACCGGTCTATTGCGGCGCGAAGGGGTTGCGGAAGCCGCCGCCGCGGGCCGGGGCGCGCGGCGGGTGGTGCGTGGCGAGGTAGTCGAGGATCAGGTCGCGGTCGGCGCCCTGGATGTCCGGCATGCCGTGGCGCTGGGTCATCCAGGCCATGGTCTCGTCCCAGCGCTCCCGGGTCAGGCCCTGGTTCGAGACCACCCGGTAGGCGTGGCAGGCGCTGCACAGCCCGAAGGTCTCCTCGCGGCCGGGCCCCTCGGGCAGGCTCTCGACCTGCTCGTCCCGCGGCGCGAAGGCCGGCGCCTGGGCGGGCGCCGGCGACGCGAAGGCAATGATCCCGAGCGCGAGGAGCGCCCGGGTCCCGTAAGCGACGGCGAAGATCCAGAGCGCGAGGAGCGCCCGGGTTCCGTGAACGACCGCCATGGGCTTCAGCCGACCAGGATCGCGACCCGGTGCATGGCGTTGCCGCCATAGCCCTGCGGGTTCCAGCTCCCGGCGACGGGGGGCTGCATGCGCCCGTTGGAATCGGTCGCCCGCGCCCAGATCTCGAAATAGCCGTCGGAGGGCAGCTTCACGGCGGCGGTCCAGCGGTTCCAGTCGTAGCGGTTGCGGGGCGGCGCGAGTCTGGCCTCGCTCCAGGTCTGGCCGAAATCGGTCGAGACGTCGACGCGGGCGACCGAGAGGTCCCCGGCCCAGGCGGCGCCGCGCAACGCCACCTCGCGGGTGCCGGCGGGAAGCCGCGTGCCGTTGGCGGGGTTCGAGATGATCGACCGCACCGGCATGGATTCCAGGATCCGGAAGTCCTTCTCGTCGGCCTTGCCCCCCGGGACCATCGGCTTGTTGGGGACCCGGTAGGAGGTGCCGGTCATGCCCTGGCCGTCGTGCTCGCGGTCGCGCATGGCGATGCGGGTGAGCCATTTGTGGCTGAGCGAGCCGGGCCAGCCCGGGACGACGAGCCGCGCCGGCCCGCCGTGGATGTTGGGCAGCGGCTGGCCGTTCATGGCGAAGACGATGAGGTTCATCTCGTCCATGGCCTTGGCGACCGGCATGCCGCGGGAGATCGATTCCTTGGTGGTGTCGCCGGAGAGATGCGGATCGGCGCCGTAATGGGCGGTGTAGACCGCGGAGGACTTCAGCCCCGCGGCCTTGAGGACGTCTGCGAGCGGCACGCCGGTCCATTCCGCGCAGCCGGCGCCGCCGTTGGTCCAGGGGTTGCCGCGCGCCTGCGGCTGGAAGAAGGAGCGGCCGTTGCCGCCGCATTCGAGCACCATGCGGTAGGTCTTCGGCTGGAAGCGGCTCTTGAGCTCGCCCAAGGTGAGTTCGAGCCGCTGGTTGACCTCGCCCTCGACCACGAGCTTCCAGGCGTCCGGGTTGGCGGCCGCCTCCGGGATCTGGCCGTTGTTGCGGATGAAGAACTTCTCGGTCGGCGTGGTCTCGTCGTCGAGGAGGTGCTCGGGAGTCTCGGCCACGAGCGGCCGGTCGCCGAGGAGCGCGAGGTTCGGGTTCTTGCCCGGGAAATTGAACGGCTGCGGCCCGGCCGGAGCAGCCCCGCCGGCCGGGGGCGTCCCTTGCGCGAGCGCGGCGGGGATCAGGCCCGCGGGCATCGATGACGCGAAGGGGATCGCGGCGCCCACCGCCGCGCCCATGGCGGCGAGCCCGGCGCCGCCGAGGAAGCCGCGGCGGTCGACGCCGGTGCGGCGCCCGAACACCTCGGCATCGGCCCGCTCGGGATCGTTGGCGTAGAGTTCTTCCAGCGAGCGTTCGATCTTGCGCGTCATGGGATCTCCTCGTCCGACGCCCGCGCTCATGAATCGGCGCGGGCTTGGCGCGGGATGCTAGCCGCTCCTCCGGTCGGCACAAGCCGGGAGACGGGTCCCCCGGTAACGAATCGCCGACCCGGGCGAAAGTCCCCTACGAGCGCGCGGGCGCGGGGGCCGCTCCGACGGCGTCGGACTGCGCCTCGTCCTCGACCCGGGCGGTGTCGCGCCGGACTACGAGGCAGAGGATCACGAGCGGGATGCCGATCGCCGCCGTGGCGGTGAACAGGACGGGGTAGCCCCACGTGTCCACGACCGCGCCCGAGACGCCGCCGACGAGCTTGCCGGGCAGCGCGTAGAGCGAGCTCAGAAGGGCGTATTGCGTCGCCGCGAAGCCCGGCGCCGTGAGGCTGGACATGTAGGCGATCAGTGCCGAGCCCGCGAATCCGCCCGCGAAATTGTCGATGCTGATCGAGAGCGTGAGCAGGGACAGGTCGTGCCCGACCATCGCGAGCCAGGCGAACATCAGGTTCGAGGCCGCCGCGATGACGGCGCCGATCAGGAGCGTCCACCAGACCCCGAGTCGGGTCAGGGCCAGGCCGCCCGCGAAGGCACCGAGGATGCCGATCCAGACCCCGTAGATCTTGGTCACGTTGGCGATGTCGGAGAGCGAGAACTTGAGATCGATGTAGAGCGGGTTCGCCATCACGCCGGCGACGAAATCGGGCAGGCGGAACAGGGCCACGAGGGCCAGGATCGGGATCAGCAGCGTGCCCTTGCGGCGGAAGAGATCGGCGAGCGGCTCGGTGACCGCGCTCGCCAGCGACATCCGCCCGCGCACCGTGTTGTCGTCGATGCGCGGCGAGAGCAGCGTGCCGACGAGCCCGACGCCCATGAGCGCCGCCATGGCGGTGTAGGCGGCGCGCCAGCTCACGAAATCGGCGATGTAGAGGGCGCCCGCGCCGGCGCAGATGAGCGCCAGGCGATAGGCGAGCTGGTAGGCCGCGGCCATCATGCCCTGGCGTGCGGTCGGGGCCGCGTCGATGCGCCAGCCGTCCACCACCACGTCCTGGGTCGCGGCCGCGAAGGCGACGAGGAGCGCCGCCATCACCACGGTGGTGAGGCTCGTGGCGGGATCGCCCGCCGCGATGCCGAGAAGCCCGAGCGCGGTCACGATCTGGGACAGGGCCATCCAGGCGCGGCGCCGGCCGAGCAGGCGGCTCAGAACCGGCACGTCGTAGCGGTCGATGATCGGGGCCCAGAGGAACTTGAACGAATAGGCGAGCGCGACGTAGCTCAACAGGCCGATGCTGGTGCGGGACACGCCCGCGGTCCTGAGCCAGGCCGAGAGCGTGCCGAACACGAGCAGGATCGGCAGCCCCGAGGAGAACCCGAGGAGCATCATGATCCCGATGCGCGGATCCGTGAGGACGTCGCGCAAGGTGAGGCGGGGCTTGGGCGGGCTGGGCTTGGTCGCGGCCACGGCTTTCCCTTCGTTCTCTGGGTCGCGGGGCTATCCGCCGCGACCCTGGCACAGATGAGGCAGCTTGGGCGAGCCCTCGCGGCGCAGGCTCCGCGGGCGGAAGCCGTGGGGCCGCCCCCTCAGGGGCGGGCCGCGGCGCCCCGCCGCTTGAGGATCTCCGACACCGCGACCCCGGCCGCGATCACGAGGGCCGCGATCCAGGTCGAGGCCGCGTAGCGCTCGCCGAGCAGGACGGCGCCGCCGAGGAGGCCCAGCACCGCGCCGACATAGCCGATCTGGCTGAACGACACGATGCCGCCCGAGCGCTGCAGCTCGAAATAGATCACGTTGCCGACGGCCGCGACCGCGGCCGCGGCGGCGAGATAGCCGTAGCCCGCGGGCAGGATCGCGGGCGGCGGCGTCCCGGCCGCGACCGTGGCGAGGAGCGCGAGCCCGAGCCAGAGGGAGGCCGCGCTCGACATCGCGAAGGCGAGGTCGAGGGGCTGGCTCCCCGGGGGCCAGAAGCGCTGGCGGTAGATGTTCCCGAAGGCGATCGCCACGGGGGCCAGCATGGCGAGCCCGATCCAGAGCGCGTCGCCCGACACCGCGGCCGAGCGCGAGACCGCGAGACCGACCGCCCCCGCGAACGCGATCCCGACTCCGAGCGTGCGCCCCTTCGAGGCGCGCTCGATGCCGAAGAGCGCGGCGAGCACGTAGGTGAGCGGCGTCGGGAAGGCGTAGGCCAGCGAGGCGATGCCGGCGCTCACATAGGCCGAGGCGCTGTAGATCAGCGCCTGCGGCAGGGCGATGGAGACGAAGCCCGCGACGAGCCCGTAGAGCGCGATCGTGCGGGTGATCCCTCCGGCGCCCGCGGGGCGGGCCGCGCGGTAGAGACCGAGGAAAACCGCCGCGCCGGCGGCGCTCACCAGCGCATAGACCAGCGGCGCCACGCCCGAGAGGCTCGCCTGGCGGGCCAGGAGGGTGTGGGTGGCGAGCACCAGGCCGTTGAGGAGGAGGAGAATCGTGACTTTGCGGGACATCGGCGGGCCGGAGGAACGCCCTGCGTCTTAAGCGATCCCGCGGGCGCGCGCCATGGCCGGCCCCAAGGCTGAGGGCCACCCCACGTTGTCATCCCCGGCCGGAGAGGGCTCCGGCCGGGGATGACAACGTGGGCCCGGGACGACGTGGTGCCCGTCAGGGGCCGATCACCCGCGCTTCGAACGGCGCCCGCGCGGCTTCGCCCTGGCGGGCCGCGTCTCGGTCCCGTCCGGCGCCTCCACGGCCTCGACCAGCTCGCTCAGGAAGTCCTCCAGCGCCGTGCCGGTCCGGTGCGCGTCGCCCGTGATGACGCGGATGCCCCATTGGTCGAGCACGGCCTCCTCGATGGCGTTCGGGCGCATCATGAAGACGTAGGAGCGCGGCCGGTCGCGCTCGTAGCCGGAGGCCTGCCAGGTCTTCCACAGGCGGTGGAGCAGGAAGCGGATGTTGAGGTCGGAGAGCGAATAGCCCACGAACAGGATCGTCTTGCCGAGGGCGTCCGAGCGGAACTTGATGTCGAGCGGCGACTCGAAGGAGAGTCGGTCGAGGTAGTCGGTTTCGGCGATCACGATCGACTGGTCGTCGTCGAAATCGCCGTGGAACTTCACGATCTGGGTGACGCCGTCGCGCACCCGCGCGATGTCCTTGGCGCTGACGATCTTGACGAAGTCGCGGCCCTGGAGCTGGAACGCGGTCTCGAGGTTGCGGTCGAAATTGGTGGTGTAGACGATCGGGAAGTCCAGCCGCCCGATGAGCGCGTGCACCTTCGAGGTCCGCAGCGTCTCGTCGGGAATGGTCCAGCTCCGGTCCATCCAGCTCCGCAGCGGGCCGATGCTCCCCATGCGGATGCGGTAGTATTCGGCGAGCGTGAGATAGTTCATGTCGGCGCCCGACACGGTTCCGGGATCGAGACCGAGTTCCGCCGCGATGTGGTCGATCAGCGTGCGCCAGGACGGCAGGCCGACCGTCATGGAGACCCCGGCGCCCGCGAACAGGATCGCCTGGCGGTTGCGGATGGCGGTGACGAGATCCTCGATCAAGACAGGGCCTCCGGCCGAGCATCGGGCCGGCACCTCAACGCGGAAGGCCCGGAAATGGCTCCGCTCGGGGGCGCCTGGATCCCTTTTCCCCGCCCGCGGGGAGAGGGTTGGGGTGAGGGGCCGGTCGGTGAAACAAGCGGTCTCCGGTTTGCTCCCCTCCCCCTTGCGGGGAGGGGCCGGGGGTGGGGGTTGGCGCAGGATCGAGCTCAGAGGTGCCTCCTGGACCAACCCCCACCCGCCCTTCGGGCACCCTCCCCGCAAGGGGGAGGGTAGAACCCGGGGACCATCGCGCGTCCATACCGCCCGGCCCTGCGGAGCACCCCTCGGGTCGGAGCCCGAGGGCAGGCTCGCCATGAGCAGGGCGGGATCCTCGGCCCGCCCTCCCTTGCGGCGGCCCTCCGCCTGCGGATAGACAGCGGCGGTCCCCAACGAGGTTTCCCGTGGCCGCTCCCACCATCACCGACGTCGCGACGCTCTACGAGGGCTGGATCGATCTCCTCAAGCTCACCCTGCGCAACCCGGACGGCAGCACCTTCACGCGCGAGGTCGAGGACCATGGCGCCGCGGTCGCGGTGCTGCCCTACGATCCCGAGCGCCGCGTCGCGGTGCTGGCCCGACAGTTCCGGGCGCCCGTGGTGCATGCCGGCGGCCCGGACGCGCTCCTCGAAGCCCCGGCCGGCATGCTCGACGAGGACGATCCCGCGGCCTGCGCCCGGCGCGAGGCCGAGGAGGAGGTGGGCCTGCGGCTGTCGGGCCTGGAGCACGTCGCCACCGTGTGGCCCTGCCCCGGCGTCTCGACCGAGCGCATGGACCTCTACCTCGCCCCGTTCGCGGGCGGAGACCGGATCTCGGCGGGCGGCGGGCTCGCGGACGAGAACGAGGATATCGAGGTGGTCGAGATGCCTTTGACCGAACTCGCGGGCCTCGCGGACGGCGGCGGGATCCGGGACCTCAAGACGCTCGCGCTCGTCCAGGCCCTGCGCCTGCGCCACCCGGAGCTGTTCGCGGGCTGACGCCTCAGAACGGATCCGAGGCCCCGACCAGAATCGCGGCCAGAGCCTCGCAGCCCCCCCGGTCCTCCTCGTCGAAGCGGTTCGGGCGCGGGCTGTCGAGGTCGAGCACGCCCAGGATCGCCCCGTCGCGATGGAGCGGCACCACGAGCTCCGAGCGCGAGGCGCTGTCGCAGGCGATGTGGCCCGGGAAGGCATGCACGTCCGGGACTACGAGCGAGCGGCGCTCGGCCACCGCCGCGCCGCACACGCCGCGCCCGACCGGGATGCGCACGCAGGCGGGCTTGCCCTGGAACGGCCCGAGCACGAGCTCGCCCCCGCGCATCAGGTAGAACCCGGCCCAGTTGAGGTCGGGCAGGGCGTGGTAGAGCAGCGCCGCCATGTTGGCGGCATTGGCGACGAAGTCCCGCTCGCCCGCGAGCAGCGCGTCGAGCTGGGCGGCGAGGTCCCGGTAGGCTTCGGGCTTGGGCAGGTCCGTCGGGGCGTCCTTGAGCGCGAACATGGGGAAACTCCGGGGGCAGGGCAGGGCTTGGTTCGCCGGGGAGCCCCATATAGGAACGCTCCACGCTCCGGAGAATTCCCGCGGATCGGATCCGCCCGGATTCCAGCGGAGAATCGCCCCGACCCGACGAGGATCCCCTTTGCCTTCGCTCCGCGCCGCCATCATCCCGGTCACGCCCCTGCAGCAGAACTGCACCCTCCTGTGGTGCGAGGAGACCCTCAAGGCGGCCGTGATCGACCCCGGCGGCGACCTGCTGCGGATCCAGGAGGCGGTCGCCAAGGCCGGGGTCGCGGTGGAGCGGATCCTCCTCACCCACGGGCACATCGACCATGCGGGCGGCGCCGCCGAGCTGAAGGAACGCCTCGGCGTCCCGATCGAGGGCCCGCACCGGGCCGACCTGTTCCTCCTCGAGCGCCTGCCCGAGACCGGCCGCTCCTTCGGGATCGCGGGCGCCCGCGCGGTGACGCCCGATCGCTGGCTCGACGAGGGCGATGCCGTCACAATCGGCAACGCGAGCCTCGGGGTGCTGCACTGCCCCGGCCATTCGCCCGGCAGCGTGGCGTTCGTGCAGGCGGAGCTGCGTTTCGCGGTCGTGGGCGACGTGATCTTCCGCGGCTCCGTCGGCCGCACCGACCTGCCGGGCGGCGACCCTGCGGCCCTGATGCGCTCGATCCGGGACAAGATCCTGCCCCTCGGCGACGACGTCACCTTCATCTGCGGCCACGGGCCGGCGAGCACGGTCGGGGCCGAGCGGGCCACCAATCCGTTTCTCGTGTGAGCGCGGATCGGCATCTTCGGGGCCGGGCGGGCCGCCAGACCGTTCCCGCTGCGATCCTCAACCTTCCGCCCGCGTCCCCGCCGGCGCGTGCCGGCGGAAGAACTCGACGAGGAGCCGCAGGCTCTCGGCGCGCGGGTCGCTCGCGCGCCAGGCGAGGGCGATCCCCCGCTCCGGGCTCTCGGGCGCGAGCGTGCGGGTCACGATGAGCCCGTCGGGGTCCGGGCGAAGCGACAGGAACGGCAGCAGCGTATAGCCGCTCCCCGCCGCCACCATGGAGCGCAGGGTCTCGAGGCTCGTCGCATGGCGGCCCGCGCCCGAGCCGGCGCCGCAGGCCGCGATGGTCTGGTCGCGCAGGCAGTTGCCGCCGTCGAGCAGCAGCAGGTCCGGCCCCGCAAGCGCGTCGGCGCGGATCGCGGGCGCCCGGCTCAGGGGGTGGTTCGCCGGCATCGCGACGAGGAGCGGCTCGCGGAACAGCGGCGCGACGGTGAGGCCCGTCTCGTCGAAGGGCGGCGACAGCAGCGCCGCGTCGATGCGGCCTTCGCGCAGGTCCGCGACCAGCTCGGCCGTGCGGCCCTCGCTGAGCTGGAGCGCGAGCCGCGGGTACTGGGCCCGCAGGGGCCGCAGCACGAGGGGGAAGAAATAGGGCCCGAGCGTCTGGATGGCGCCGAGCGCGAAGGGGCCGGAGAGCGGCGCCTCCCCGCCCTCCCGCGCCAGGACGAGAAGCTGCTGCGCTTCGGCGAGCACGTGCCGGGCCTGGCGCACGATCGCCTGGCCGCGCTCGGTCGGCAGCACGCGCCGGCTCGTGCGCTCGAACAGCACCACGCCCAAGCCCTCCTCGAGCTTGCGAACTTGAGCGCTGAGCGCGGGCTGGCTCACGTTGCAGCGCTCGGCCGCCCGGCCGAAATGCCGCTCTTCGGCCACAGCGACCGCGTATTCGAGATCCCTCAGGGACAGGCCGGCGACATTCATAAGGACCGTCTATCGATCGCTTCGGAACGATGCATTGGTCTTTACGTCGCGCCTGATCCAGAAGCAAACCGAGCCGCTTTCCGTGAAAGCGCCACAGGAGGAACCGCATGAGCGACGACAACCGCGTTCTCACGACCCGCCAGGGCCATCCGGTCTCGGACAACCAGTCGCTCCGCTCGGTCGGCGAGCGCGGGCCGGCGACGCTCGAGAACTACCAGTTCATCGAGAAGATCACCCATTTCGACCGCGAGCGCATTCCCGAGCGCGTGGTCCACGCCCGCGGCGCCGGCGCGCACGGCTACTTCGAGGCCTACGGCACCATCGGGGGCGAGCCGGCCTCCAAGTACACCCGCGCCAAGGTGCTCACGCAGGCCGGCGTGAAGACCCCGGTCTTCATCCGCTTCTCGACCGTGGCGGGCGCCAAGGAATCGCCCGAGACGGCGCGCGATCCCCGCGGCTTCGCGATCAAGTTCAAGACCGTCGACGGCAACTGGGATCTCGTCGGCAACAACCTCAAGGTCTTCTTCATCCGCGACGCGATCAAGTTCCCGGACATGATCCACGCCTTCAAGCCGGACCCGATCTCGAACCGGCAGGAGGCCTGGCGCTTCTTCGATTTCGTGATGCACCATCCGGAAGCGCTCCACATGGTGACGTGGCTGAAGAGCCCCTGGGGCATCCCGGCGACCTACCGGCACATGCAGGGCTCGAGCGTCAACACCTACAAGCTCGTCAACGACCGGGGCGAGGCCGTGCTGGTGAAGTTCTCGTTCGAGCCGAAGCAGGGGGTGAAGAACCTGACCTCCCAGCAGGCGGCCGTGATCCAGGGCCGCGACGTCGGCCACGCGACGGCGGACCTCTACGACGCCATCGAGCGCGGCGAGTTCCCCGAGTGGGAGATGTGCGTCCAGATCATGTCGGACGACGATCATCCAGAACTCGACTTCGATCCGCTCGACGACACCAAGCGCTGGCCGGAAGACCAGTTCCCGCTGCTCCCCGTCGGGCGCGTGGTGCTCGACCGCAACCCGTCGAACTTCTTCGCCGAGGTCGAGCAATCCGCCTTCGGCACGGGCGTCCTCGTGGACGGCATCGACTTCTCGGACGACAAGATGCTCCAGGGCCGGACGCTGTCGTACTCGGACACCCAGCGCTACCGCGTCGGCCCGAACTACCTGCAGCTTCCCATCAACGCGCCGCGCGAGGGGCTTCGCGCCCGCACCAACCAGCGCGACGGGCAAATGGCCTATTACGTCGACGGCACCGGCGAGAACCCGCACGTGAACTACGAGCCGAGCTCCATGGGCGGCCTGCGGGAAGCCCCGAAGCCGGCGCGGGACTACCACCAGTGGGTCGAGGGGCATCTGGGCCGCTACCAGACCTCCCGCACGCAGGACGACTACAAGCAGGCGGGCGAGCGCTACCGCACCTTCGAGGACTGGGAGCGCGAGGACCTCATCGGCAATCTCGTGGCCGACATGAAGGCCTGCCCGGAGCACATCGCGCTCCGGATGGTCTGGCACTTCTGGCACTGCGACGAGGATTACGGCCGCCGGGTCGCGGAAGGCGCCGGGATCGACCTCCAGAAGGCGCTGGCCCTGGGCCCGCTGCCCGGCAAGCCCGCCCCGCACAAGGCCCGCGAAAAGGCCACCTACACGGACGGCCGCCCGGAGGAGCCTTCGCCGCATCGCACCGCCGCCGAGTAGGCGGCGGCGGCTGAACGCTCGAACGCCCGCACGGCCTGGTCCGTGCGGGCGTTTTTTCGTGCGCGGGACCGGATGCGGGCGCCGTTCCCCGCCGGGTCCTCAGGGATTGCGCGACGATCCGCGCGGGGCGAGCGAACGCGCCAGCCGCGCGATGCCGTCGTCGAGCTCGACGATGTGGCCGCGCAGGGACGGCGCGCGGCGCTGGCCCGGCTCGGCCGCGTGGGTCTCCTCGGCGGCCGGCGCCTCGGCTTCCGCGGGGGCGGGCTCGAAGGCGGGGGGCTCGGGCTCCGGTTCGGCCTGCATCGCGGCCGGGGCCGGATCGTCCGCGGGGACGGGCTCGAGCCGGGCCGGGCCGTCCTGCAGGCGGGCGAAGCCCGGCGCGGCGGCGCGCTCGCGCTGTGTGCGCGGCCGGTAGCGGTAGGGGATGCGGCCCTCGAGGGTGTCGAGGAGCGCCTCGAGGCCCGCATTGGTGACCCCGACCTCGTCGGCGAGCGGCGCGCCCTGGAGCGCGAGGCTGCTGCGCTCGAACTCGGTCCGGGCCGTGATCTCGGGCCCGAACCAGTCCGGCACCTCGAACCCCTCGGCCTCGCTCTCGGTCACGGTGGTCAGGATGTTGACCCCGTTCGGCAGGATGAAGCGGTCGAGGAGGCCGCGGCGCTCGCCTCCGAGCGAGACCGGGATGCGGTCGAAGGCGACCGTGCCGGCCGCCACGTCGATCAGGGCCTCGGCATGGGTGCGGGGCACCTCGGCCTGCTCCTCGGCGAGGTTTCCGTCCTCGTCGCGGGTCACCAGGATCAGGGTGGCGCGCTCCCGCTCGACCCGCACGAACTGGGTCCGGTCGGGATGGGCCGGAAAATGTCCCTCGACGATGCGGCTCAGGCCCGGGCTCTCCCGCTGGATCAGGCGGGCGAAGGCGGAAGCGATCAGGAAACGGCGTTCAACGGGCATCGATACGATCCATCCTCAACGGGAGACGGGGCCCCGCAAGGCGCCACCATAGCCGGAACCGGCCGGGTGATCCATGCCGTACGGGAAGGAATGCGGCCTGCAATCACCTGCGTGAATCCGGCTCGAACATATTCGCGTGACGATCCCACAGGGGAGCGCCGCGGGTCAAACCGCGCCGGTCGGCGCCGCCGATCACGGTCCCTCCGGGGGAGCGTCACGGGTGCAGACCCCACCGGTCGGCGCCGCCGATCAGGGTCCCTCCAGGGGAGCAGCGAGGGTGCAGACCCTACCGGTCGGCGTCACATCAGGAGCCTTCCAGGGGCGCATCGAGGGTGCAGACCACGCCGGTCGGCGCGAAATCGATCCGGACCGCGCCGCCGAGGTCCTGGGCGAGGCTGCGCTCGATCAGACGGGATCCGAAGCCGCGGCGGCTCGGCGGCTGCACGGGCGGGCCGCGCATCTCCTGCCAGCGCAGCAGGAGCCGGGCCGGGGCCTGGGAGCGGTCCACCGACCAGGTGATGCGGACCTCGCCGGCCTCGTTCGACAAGGCTCCGTACTTGACCGCGTTGGTGACGAGCTCCTGCAGCGCCATGGCGATCGCGAGCGCCGTGCGGGGCTGCAGGCGCGCCTCCGGGCCCTTGATCCGGAACCGGCTCTCGCCGCGGTGGCGGTAGGGCTCGACCGCGCCGGCGATGATCTCGTCGAGGTTGGCGCCCTCCCAGCTCTCGCGGGTGAGCACGTCGTGGGCGCGCGAGAGGGCGATGAGCCGGCCCTCCAGGTCGTCCCGGGCCTGGTGGGGCGAGAGCGCGTTGCGCAGGGTCTGGCTCGCGATCGACTGCACGGTCGCCAGGGTGTTCTTCACCCGGTGGTTCAGCTCGTTGATGAGGAGCGTGCGGTGCTCCTCCAGGCGCTTGCGCTCGGTGATGTCGAGCACGGCCGCCAGCACGGTGCGGCGGCGCCCGCTCGCGTCGCGCACGATGGTGAGGCTCGAATGGACCCAGACGATCTCGCCGGTCGGCCGGATGTAGCGCTTCTCGATCTCGAACGGCTCGCCCGTCTCGACGGAGCGCCGGAACAGGGCGACGTGGCGCGGGATGTCGTCCGGGTGGGTGACGTCCTGCACCCGCAGGGACAGGAGCTCCTCGAGCGGGCGGCCCGCGATGGCGCAGAACCGGCTGTTGGCCCGGATGAGCCGGCCCTTGAGGTCGCCCTCGGCGAGGCCGACGCTCGCCTGGTTGAACATGGCGGCGAACTGCTCCTGGCTCTCGCGGAGCGCCGCCTCGTGGGTCTTGGCGTCGGTGACGTCGATGTTGCAGCCGGTATAGCCGAGGAAGGTCTGGTGGTCGTCGAGCCGGGGCACGCCCTCGCAGCGCAGCCAGCGCACGTCGCGGGCGTGGTCGAGGACCCGGACCTCGGCGCTGAACGGGCGCCGCTCCCGGAAGGCGGCCCGGAACGCGGCCTCGTAGGCCGCGACGTCCTCGGGGTGGATCACGCTCTTCCAGCCGTCGCCCAGCATGTCGCGCGCCGGGCGGCCGAACAGGAAGTCGTGGTGCATGTTCGCGAAGGTGTAGCGCCCGTCCGCGTCGGTCATCCAGATCAGGGCGGGGGCGGAATCCGCCATGTGGCGGAAGCGCGCCTCGCTCTCCTTCAGGGCCGCCTCGCGCCGCTTCTGCCCCGTGACGTCGCGGGCCACGAGTGCGGCGCCCGCGACGCGTCCGTCCTTGAGGATCGGGGTGTTGGAGCAGGAGACCGCGACCGGGGTGCCGTCCTTGGCGAAGAAGATGTCGTCGTGCAGCTTGACCCCGGTGCCGACCCGGAACACCGCCCCGAGCGGGCATTCGCCGATCGGGAAGGGCCGCCCGTCCGGGTGATGGTGATGGATCATGTCGTGCAGGACGCGGCCCGTCATCTCGGCGGCGGTGAAGCCGAACATGCGTTCCGCGGCCGGGTTCATGAAGCTGACCCGCCCGCCCGCGTCCATGAGGAACAGGGCCTCCGCGGTGTGGTCCGTGATGGCCTGCATGAGGTCGAGCTGGTAGCGCATCTCCGTGTCGGAGCGGCGGCGCTCGGTGACGTCGCGGAAGCCGACCCCGAGCCCCTGCCGGGTCGGGAAGGCGCGGACCTCGAGCCAATGGCCCGGCCGCACCACCGATGCGGTCTCGAACGCGACCGGGACGTGCTCCGCCATCGCCCGGCGGTACTGCCGCTCGAACTCGGTCCCGACCATGGCGGGGAAGAGCGACCACAGCACCTCCCCGAGCGCCCGCTCGCGGGCGACGCCGAAGAACGCCTCGCAGGCCCGGTTGAAGTAGACGATCCGCCAGTCCCGGCCGAGGCCGAAGAAGGCCTCGCCGATCCCGTCGAGGATGTCCTCCGTGGGCCGGTCGCGAACCGTCTCGCCGCCGTCGCTGGTAGGAGCGCCGGCCCCCGGACCGCCAGGTGCAGCAACGCCAGCGCCGGTCCCCTGATCGCGAACCGCTGCGCCGCCCTCACCGGGGGCGGCCGGCTGATCCCGAAGCGCCTCGCCGGAGCGGCCGGGGGTGGTCTCGGCGGGCCGGTCGTGAAAGGCCCCGCCGACGGCCTCGGTCGGCTGGTCGGGTTCGGCCCCCGGCGGAAGCGGACGCTGCACGATGAGGAATGCCTTTCCGGTCGTCGATCGATCGGCCGCCATACTGCTTCCGGATCGGGCAGCCTGGCAACCGCGCCGCGGCACCGGGCCCGAAGCCGGGCGCCGGAGGCGCACACCCGTCCGGTGCCCGCTTCCGGTGCGGCATGGCGCCAAAGCCATGCGGTGCAATCAAGGAAATCGTAAATTTCCGGTAAACATATGCTACCAACGCATGACGTCCCTTCCGGTTCGGCGCTACTGCCGGTGCGCCCGAGCCGCCATAACGGCCCGGATGCCGCCGTGCCGGCGGCTTGTTTCGGGATCGACGATGAAAGCGGGCTTCGCCTCCTTCGACCATGCCGTGCCGGCCGCGCGGCCTGCGGCTCCGCCGAGGCGCCGCGAGGCGGCCGCACCGGCGCTGCGCCGGGAGGGGCGGGCTGCCCCGGTCGAAGCCGCGTCGCCGGCGGCGGGTCACGGGGCCATGCGCGGCATCGCCCTCATCGTGGGCTCGACCCTGTTCTTCTCCGGCGCGGACGTGATCGCGAAGGCGCTGACCGCGACCCTGCCGCCGGCCGAGGTGGCGTGGCTGCGCTACCTCACCTTCGCGCTGATCGTGGTGCCGCTCCTCTTCGTGCGGGGCGGGCCGGGGCTGAGCGCCCGGCGCCCCAGCCTCCAGATCCTGCGCGGGCTCGGCATGGTGGGCTCGGCCCTCTTCTTCACCGCGGGCCTGCGCTACCTGCCCGTCGCCGATTCGACCGCGATCTATTTCGTCTCGCCGATCCTGATCACCGCGCTTTCGATCCCGTTCCTCGGCGAGACGGTGGGCTGGCGCCGCTGGGCGGCCGCGCTCGTCGGCCTCCTCGGCGTGCTCGTCGTGATCCGCCCCGGCACCAGCGCCTTCGAGATGGCGTCCCTGTTCCCGCTCGCCGGCGCGACCTGCTGGGCCGCGGCCTCGATCGTGACCCGCAAGACGAGCGGCACCGACCGGCCGATCACCACCATGGGCTATTCCGCCCTCGTGGGCCTCGCCGCGACCACCGCGATGCTCGCCTTCGATTTCGTGGTGCCGACCGGGCCGCAGATCGCGCTCGGGCTCGCCTTCGGGGCGCTCTCCACCCTCGGGCACTGGCTCGTGGTCCTGGCCTACCGCCACGCCAGCGCCTCGCTCATCGCCCCTTACGGCTACGCCCAGCTCATCTGGGCCGGCGTGCTCGGCTTCCTCGTGTTCGGAACTCTGCCCGACGCCGTCACGATCGCGGGCGCCGCCATCATCGCGGCGAGCGGCCTCTACACCGCCTGTCGCGAGCGGGCCCGCGCGGCCTGACGGGTTCCGCGCCCCGGGACGGGCGGCAGGAGGGGGCCTTCGCGTGGGAACGGCCGAGGCGGGGAGGGCCGGGCGGCGCGGCCCGCTCAGGGCGTGATCCCTTCGGCTTGAAGCGATCGTGCCCGCTCGGTCGTTGTCGTGCCGCACGAGCTTGCCCGAAAAGTCTGCGACGTTTCGGGATCGGGCTCTCGATCATGCCGCACGATCTTGTCCGAAAAGTCTGCGACTTTCCGGGATCGGGCTCTAGAGCCGGCTCGCCCGGAAGGTGTCGCAGCTCTGCACCTGGCCGGTCTTCAGGCCCTGCATGAGCCAGCGCTTGCGCTGTTCGGACGAGCCGTGGGTGAAGGAATCCGGCACCACGCGGCCTCCCGATTGCTGCTGCAGGCGGTCGTCGCCGATGGCCTCGGCGGCGCGGATGCCCTCCTCGATGTCGCCCTCCTGCAGGGAGCGCCAGCGCTGCTCGGAATGGTGGGCCCAGACGCCGGCGAGGCAGTCGGCCATCAGCTCGACGCGCACCGAGAGCTGGTTCGCCTCCGTACGGCCGACCTCCTGCTGACGCTGCTGCACGCGCGCGAGGATGCCGAGCTCGTTCTCGATGTGGTGGCCGACCTCGTGGGCGATCACGTAGGCATAGGCGAAATCGCCGCCGGCCCGGAAGCGCCGCTGCATCTCCTGGAAGAACGAGAGGTCGATATAGACCTTGCGGTCGGCCGGGCAGTAGAACGGACCCATGGCGGATTGCGCGTTGCCGCAGCCCGAGCGCGTGGCGCCGGAGAACAGCACCATCTGGGGCGCCCGGTAGGGCTTGTTGACCTGGGCGGGCAGGACCTCGTTCCAGACGTCCTCGGTGTTGCCCAGGATCGCGGCGGCGAAGCGCCCGGCCTCGTCCTGGGGCGCGCCGCGCGAGGCGCCGGGCTGCGGGCCTCCCGGCTGCGGTCCGCGCTCCACCCGCTCGTAGCCGGATCCGCCGCCCGTCATCTGCTCGACGCCGCCGATCAGGACGCGGGGGTCGATGCCGAACACCCAGCCCACGAGCGTGAGGACGATGACGGCGCCGATGCCGAGGCCGCCGCCGCCGCCGGGAATGCCCATTCCGCCGCCGCGGCGGTCGACGATGTTGGTGGAGGCTCGAAAGTCTTCCCAGCGCATGGATCATCCTCACCTGCGGCGCCGGCGCGCCGGTCCACTCACGTCAAAGCGGGGACCGCGCCGGTGGTTCCGGGACGGACCCGCGCGCCGCGAGCCATAGACGAGCGGACCGTATGGTCAAGCTTCGGGGCGGGATTGCGGCCAAGCCGGTGGGACTGCATTCGCCGCGGGGCCGTCACGCGCGCCCGTCGAGCGCCCGGCGCAAGGACTGGAAATCGCGCCAGCCGAGGCGCTTCTGCAGGGGCTGGCGCAGGAGATAGGCCGGGTGGAGCGTCGGCAGCGCCCGGATCTCGCGCCCGTCTTCGGTCCGGTAGGTGAACCAGCGCCCGCGGGTCTTGAGGATGCCGTCCTTCACGTTGAGGAGGTTCTGGGCCGCCGGCCCCCCGAGGCAGACCAGGAACTCCGGGTCGGCGAGTTCGATCTGCCGCGCGATGAACGGCTTGCAGATCGCGATCTCCTGCGGGGTCGGGGTGCGGTTCCCCGGCGGGCGCCAGGGCACCACGTTGGCGATGTAGACGTGGGAGCGGTCGAGGCCGATGGCTTTGAGCATCCGGTCGAGGAGCTGGCCGGAGCGGCCCATGAAGGGCTTGCCGATCCGGTCCTCGTCGGCGCCGGGCGCCTCGCCCACGAGCATCACCCGGCCCTCCGGATTGCCGTCCGCAAAGGCGAGGTTCTTGGCGCTGAACTTGAGCGCGCAGCCGTCGAAGGTGGCGAGCAGGGCCTCGAGCTCCGCGAGCGAGCCGGCCTGGCGCACGAGGTCGCGCGCCGCGACGGCCGCGTCCTCGGGCGCGCCCGCGGCGGCCTTCGGGAGCGCGCGGGGGGAGGGCGCCGGCGCCTTGGCGGGCGCAGGGGCCGCGGGGGCGGACGCAGGGGCGGGCGCAGGGGCGGGCGCAGGGGCACGGGCGGCGGGGCGCGCGGCCTCGGCTTCCGCGAAACGGTCGTGCGGCGCCTCGTCGAGGGCGCAATCGACCCCGGCCTCGGCGTGGAAGTCGAGGAGCGCCTGCAGGGCCGCGTGATCGCGAGGATCGGACATGCCTCTAGATAGGCATTCCGGAGCCAGCCAACAACGCCCGCGGCCCTTGTGGACGGAACCCGAACGGGGGCGAAAGCGCTTGTCACGCCGCCGCTTTTCGGGGAGAGCGGCGGGACCGCGCGCTTGAGGGCCGGGGGTGGATCGTTCATATGGAAACGACCGCGCCCGCCCTTGCCGTCCCACCTGCGTCCCGAGATGCCCCGATGGAGGACTCCATGGATCTGCCCGCCCGCGAATCGATGGACTTCGACGTGGTGGTCGTGGGCGCCGGACCGGCCGGCCTCGCGACGGCGATCCGCCTCAAGCAGGTCGCGGCGGAAGCCGGCGCCGAGGTCTCGGTCGTGGTGGTCGAGAAGGGCTCCGAGGTCGGGGCCCACATCCTCTCGGGCGCCGTGATCGACCCGATCGGCCTCGACCGGCTCCTCCCCGGCTGGCGCGCCGACCCGGAGCGGCCGCTCAAGACGGAAGTGAACCGCGACGAGTTCATGTACCTTACGGAAGCCAGCGGGGTGCGCCTGCCGAACCTGTTCATGCCCCGGCTCATGAACAACCACGGCAACTTCATCGGCTCGCTCGGCAACGTGACGCGCTGGCTCGGGCGCAAGGCGGAGGAGCTCGGCGTCGAGATCTATCCGGGCTTCGCGGCCGCCGAGGTGCTGGTCGAGGACGGCAAGGTGGTCGGCATCGCGACCGGCGACATGGGCATCGGGCGGAACGGCGAGCCCAACGCGGCCTACACCC
This sequence comes from Microvirga sp., assembly GCA_036263675.1. Taxonomy (GTDB): domain Bacteria; phylum Pseudomonadota; class Alphaproteobacteria; order Rhizobiales; family Beijerinckiaceae; genus Microvirga. Next base: position 42,083 of record DATAGO010000029.1, read on the forward strand.
GCGGCATGGAGCTGCGTGGCCGCTACACGATCTTCGCGGAAGGCGCGCGGGGCAACCTCACCAAGCAGGTGATCGCCCGCTTCGGGCTGAACGAGGGTCGCGACCACCAGAAATACGGCCTCGGGATCAAGGAGCTCTGGCAGGTCTCCCCTGAGAACCACGCGCCCGGCCTCGTGCAGCATTCCATGGGCTGGCCGCTGCCGAACCATGCCGGCGGCGGCTCCTGGCTCTACCATTTCGAGGAGAACCTCGTCTCGGTCGGCTTCGTGGTGCATCTCAACTACGAGAACCCGACCCTCTCGCCCTTCGACGAGTTCCAGCGCTTCAAGACCCACCCGATGATCCGCGAGGTGTTCGAGGGCGGGAAGCGCATCGGCTACGGCGCGCGGGCGATCGTGGAGGGCGGCTGGCAATCGGTGCCCCGGCTCGCCTTCCCGGGCGGCTGCCTCGTGGGCGACGCGGCCGGCTTCGTGAACGTGCCGCGCATCAAGGGCTCCCACAACGCGGTCCTGTCCGGGATCCTGTGCGCCGAGCACCTGTTCGCGGCGCTCCAGGAGGGGCGGGCCCACGATGCGGTCGACGCTTACGACGGTTCCTGGCGCGCCTCCGAGATCGGCTACGACCTCAAGCGGGTGCGCAACGTCAAGCCGCTCTGGTCGAAATACGGCACCTTCACGGGCATCGCGCTCGGCGGCCTCGACATGTGGACGACCGAGCTCTTCGGCTGGTCGCCTTTCGGGACCTTAAGCCACGGCAAGCCCGACCATGCGTGCCTCAAGCCCCTCGCGGCCGTGAAGCCCATCGCGTACGGCAAGCCCGACGGCGTGCTGACCTTCGACCGGCTCTCCTCGGTGTTCCTGTCGAACACCAACCACGAGGAGGACCAGCCCGCCCACCTCAAGGTCAAGGACCCGGAGCTCCAGCGCCGCTCGGAGCACGACGTCTATGCCGGCCCCTCTCAGCGCTACTGCCCGGCCGGCGTCTACGAATGGATCGAGGAGCCCGCGGGGCCGCGCTTCCAGATCAACGCGCAGAACTGCGTCCACTGCAAGACCTGCGATATCAAGGACCCGAACCAGAACATCGTCTGGACCACGCCCGAGGGCGGCGGCGGGCCGAACTACATCGGCATGTAGCTGGGGCCGACGAGGCTCGGCCCGCGGCCCCCGCAGGGTGCGGCGACGGCGGGGGCGGCCGGGCAGGGTGCGACAATCAGGACCGGCCGGCGCGCGCCGGGGCCCGCCCGCGCCCTTGGAGGGCCCGGGCCGGAGCCCCCTGCCTCTGCGTCGGGGCGGCGGCGCCTGAGCCGGGGGCGCGGTTGACCCGTTTCGGAAACCGACCTATTCACGGCGCGGCAAAGCGCTCCCGTCAGAAGAAGCGGGCCTCCCGGACCTGGATCATGGGATCGAGCGCTGCGGCGCGGGGCCGTTCGAAGATCGGGCTGCGCCCTGAGCCGAACGGGAATCGAGTTCGCGTCTGCGCTTCGTCGCCCACGGGAACGTCACGCAAGTCGAGAGCTGACATGACATCGGATTCTTCCTCCGCGGGCGCGTCCAAGCCCGTCAGCGACGGGCATCTGCGCTCGCCCACGGGCACGGCGGTGCCTGCGAGCGACGGGCACCTGCGCGCGCCGACAGGCCCGTCCAAGCCTGCAGGTCCGGCGAAGTCCGCCAGCGACGGGCATCTGCGTTCGCTCGTGAAGGCCGCGACCTGGCGCGTCACCGGGACGATCGACACCTTCCTGCTGAGCTTCCTGTTCACGAAGAGCGTGAAGCTCGCGAGCTCGATCGCCTTCACCGAGGTCGTGACCAAGATCGCCCTGTTCTACCTGCACGAGCGGGCCTGGAACCGGATATCCTGGGGCCGTGCCGGCACGGTCCGGCCGGAGCCCGCGGCCCCGTACCCGCTCGCCTCCGAGACCGGCCGGAGCTAGACCGGCCGAAGCCCCGGATGCGCCCCCGCCGCGGGCCCTGATGCGCAAACGCGACACGCCGCCCGAGAAATGCCGCCAGGCGCGCCCTCGGCGGACCGAAGGACACCAATTCGCCCAATTCCCTGGTTCAAGGCTGCAGCCATCTGTACGCCTGCAAGGCGCCCGCCGGAAATAACCCGCCTGCGGCGCGATCCGATCGAGAGGTTCACCACGTGTCGATTGACCGGCAATCCCATCTGAAGCGGCTCGAGGACGAGAGCATCCACATCATGCGCGAGGTCGCGGCCGAGTTCCGCAACCCGGTCATGCTGTATTCGATCGGCAAGGACTCGTCGGTGATGCTTCATCTCGCGATGAAGGCGTTCTACCCGTCGAAGCCGCCCTTCCCGCTCCTCCATGTCGACACGACCTGGAAGTTCCGCGAGATGATCACCTTCCGAGACGAGACCTGCCGGCGGCTCGGCCTCGAGCTCATCACCTTCACCAATGCCGACGGCAAGGCGCAGAACATCAACCCGTTCGATCACGGCTCGTCCTACTACACGCACGTGATGAAGACGGAGGCGCTGAAGACGGCCCTCACCAAGTACGGCTTCGACGCGGCCTTCGGGGGCGCGCGGCGCGACGAGGAGAAGTCCCGCGCCAAGGAGCGCGTGTTCTCCTTCCGCACCGCGAACCACGGCTGGGATCCCAAGAACCAGCGGCCGGAGCTGTGGAACCTCTACAACGCCCGCATCGCCAAGGGCGAATCGATCCGCGTCTTCCCGCTGTCGAACTGGACCGAGCTCGACATCTGGCAGTACATCCTGGCCGAGAACATCCCGATCGTGCCGCTCTACTACGCCGCCCGCCGCCCCGTGGTGGAGCGCGACGGCATGCTGATCATGAAGGACGACGACCGCCTGGCGCTGAAGCCCGGCGAGGCGATCCGCGACCGGCTCGTCCGCTTCCGCACGCTCGGCTGCTACCCCCTCACCGGGGCGATCGAGTCCGACGCCACCACCTTGCCGGAGATCGTGCGCGAGATGCTGATCGCGCGCACGTCCGAGCGTTCCGGCCGCCTCATCGACCATGACGAGTCCGCGTCGATGGAGAAGAAGAAGAGAGAGGGGTATTTCTGATGGCCGAGCCCGCGATCGCCTATCAGTCCGACAACTTCATCGACTACCTGTCGCAGCAGGAGCGCAAGGGTCTCCTGCGCTTCCTCACCTGCGGCAGCGTGGACGACGGCAAGTCGACCCTCATCGGCCGCCTGCTCTACGACACCAAGCTGATCTTCGAGGACCAGCTCCTCGCGCTCGAGCGCGACAGCCGCAAGCACGGCACCACGGGCGAGGACATCGATCTCGCGCTCCTCGTCGACGGCCTCGAGGCCGAGCGCGAGCAGGGCATCACGATCGACGTCGCCTACCGCTTCTTCACCACCGAGAAGCGCAAGTTCATCGTCGCCGACACCCCCGGCCACGAGCAGTACACCCGCAACATGGCGACCGGCGCCTCGACCGCGGACGTCGCGGTGCTCCTCGTCGACGCCCGCAACGGCATCGCGGTGCAGACGCGCCGCCACGCCTTCATCGCCTCGCTGCTCGGCATCCGCCACGTGGTGCTCGCGGTCAACAAGATCGACCTCGTCGGCTTCGACCGCGCCCGCTTCGAGGAGATCCAGGCCGGCTTCCAGGAGTTCGCCCGGAACCTCAAGTTCGAGACGCTGGTCGCGATCCCGATGTCGGCGCGCTACGGCGACAACGTGCTTCGCCGCTCCGAGCAGATGCCCTGGTACGAGGGCCCGACGCTGATCGAGCACCTCGAGACGGTCGAGATCGAGGAGAAGAGCGAGGACCGGCCCTTCCGCATGCCGGTGCAATGGGTCAACCGCCCGAACCTCAACTTCCGCGGCTTCTCGGGCACGGTGGTGAGCGGCTCGGTGCGCCCGGGCGACACCATCGTGTCGGCGACCTCGGGCCGCACCTCCACGGTCACCCGCATCGTGACCATGGACGGCGACCTCGCGGAAGCCGGGCCGGGCGATGCCGTGACGCTCACGCTCGCGGACGAGATCGACATCTCGCGCGGCGACGTGATCGCCGCCGCCGGCGACCGGCCGGAGGTCACGGACCAGCTCGCCGCGCACGTGGTGTGGATGAACGACGTGCCGCTCTTCCCCGGGCGGCCCTACCTCCTCAAGATCGGCGCCAAGACCGTCACGGCGACCGTGACCGAGATCAAGCACAAGATCGACATCAACAACTTCGATCACCTGGCCGCCAAGGAGCTGCATCTCAACGAGATCGGCTTCGCGAACCTGAGCCTGTCGGCGCCGATCGCCTTCGACCCCTACGAGGTCAACCGCGACACCGGCGCCTTCATCCTGATCGACCGGCAGTCGAACGCGACCGTCGGGGCCGGGATGATCTCGTTCGGCCTGCGCCGCGCCTCCAACATCCACTGGCAGGCGATCGACGTCGACAAGGCGGCGCGCTCGGCCCTCAAGGGCCAGAAGCCGACGATCCTGTGGTTCACGGGGCTCTCCGGCTCGGGCAAGTCGACGATCGCCAACCTCGTGGAGCGCCGGCTGCACTCGGCCGGCCGCCACACCTACATCCTCGACGGCGACAACGTCCGCCACGGCCTCAACCGCGACCTCGGCTTCACCGACGCCGACCGGGTCGAGAACATCCGGCGCGTCGCCGAGACCGCGCGGCTCTTCGTCGATGCGGGCCTCATCGTGATCGTGTCGTTCATCTCGCCGTTCCGGGCCGAGCGCCGCATGGCGCGCGACCTCGTGACGGGCGAGGAGTTCATCGAGGTGTTCGTCGACACGCCGATCGAGGTCTGCCGCGAGCGCGACCCGAAGGGCCTCTACGCCAAGGCCGAGGCCGGCCAGATCAAGAACTTCACCGGCGTCGACAGCCCCTACGAGCCCCCGGAGGCGGCGGAGATCCATCTGCGCACCACCGAGGCCTCGCCCGAGGAGCTCGCCGACCGGATCGTTCAGGACCTGCAGCGGCGCGGCATCATCGACTGACCCGCGCCAGGCGCCGCGGGGCGGACCCGCGGCGCTCGTCCGATGCTCACGAAAAAGCCCGCGCGACGCAAGTCGCGCGGGCTTTTTCATTCGCCCGGGTTGCAGGTCCTGGAGCGCTTACCGCCCCCAGACCACGAAGCTGCCGTTGCGGTAGCCGGTGCCCGCCTTGCCGTAGACGAAGGGCTCGCCCTCCGGGGTCACGACCCGGCCGCCGGCGGCGCTCACGACCGCGTGGCCGGCCGCCGTGTCCCATTCCATGGTGGGGCCGAAGCGGGGATAGACGTCGGCCTCGCCTTCCGCGACGAGGCAGAACTTGAGCGAGGAGCCGATCGAGCGCCGCGACGCGATCGGCAGGCGCTCCAGGAAGGCGGCGGTGTTCTCGTCGAGGTGCGAGCGGCTCGCGACCGCGACGAGGCCGGCCTCCGGCGCGGGCCGGGTCCGGATGGGTTTCAGCGCCGCCGGATCGAAGGCGGCATCGAGGGCGGGCACGGCGAGCGTGAAGGCCTCGCCCGCGCCGCCGAGCCACAGGCGCCCGAGGGCGGGCGCATAGACGACGCCCGCGATCGGCGTGCCGCGCTCGATGAGCGCGATGTTGACCGTGAACTCGCCGTTGCGGTTGATGAACTCGCGGGTGCCGTCGAGGGGATCGACCGCCACGAACACGTCGGCGAGGTCGGGCAGGCCCGCGGACGCGCTCTCCTCGGCGAGCACGGGCACGCCCGGCAGCTCGCGGGCGAGCTCGGCCAGGATGATCGCCTCGGCGGCGGCGTCGGCCGCGGTGGTGGGGCTGCCGTCGCTCTTGTCCGCGACCGCGATCTGCCCCTCGTACACCGTCATGATGGCGCGGCCGGCCGCGAGCGCCATGCGGGCGAAGGCCTCGCGCAGGCGGGGGATGTCGTGCGCTGTGGTCACTCCGGAACCTCTCCTCGGGCCCGGCGCGGGCCGGGTCCGTCCTAGAGGGCCGGGGTCGGAACATCAACCCGGACCGCCCTGAGCCCGGCGCGGCGGATCGCCCGCGCCGCCGTCTCGGGCCGGGTGGCCTCGGGCCGGCGCCCTTCGAGGCGCCGGGCGAGCCGTTCCCGCCCTGCGCGGAGCAGACGCGGCGAGGGGCGTGCGAGCGTGCGCCCGACGAACCCGCGGCGCTCTCAGGGCGAGGGCCGGCGCAGCTCGCGCTCCCGCTGCCGCAGGGCGAGCAGGAGATAGACGTGCTCGCTCGGCAGCGGCTCGCCCGCGATGCCGGCGAGCAGGCCCCGCAGTTCGGCACCGAGATGGCTCCGGATCCGCCGGTCCATCCGCGGCGGCTGTGCCCGGTTCGTGGTTCGTTCCATGGTTTCGACTCGCGATGGCTCGAAAGGTAAACGGAACGTGCAGGGAAAGGGTTAAGGGAGCGTTAACGTGCGCCGGCGCGCTGTGGCTGCGGCGTTCGGAGAGCGAGGCATCTGGGCTTGGGACGCTGCAGCGTGCTCCCGAAAAGTTGCAGACCTTCGGAAAGGATCATGCTCTAGGACAAAAAAGAGCCCCCGCAAGTGCGGGGGCTCTCTTCAGGTTGCTTCTTGGAGCAGCCGGTACGCGATCGCTTCGCCCTTAGCGCGTGGGCATCAGAGGAAGTTGTCCGCGGGAACTGCCGTCAAGGGGGACAGGGTCGTGAATGGCGTATACGTACCCTGCGTGGGCTGCCACTTCACCCCGACGTCCTCGAAATTCTTGATGTGCACGAAGGTCGCGTCGGTGGAACCTCCGAACTCATATTCGCTCAGGTCGCTACGAAGGACCGTATAGGCGTCCTCGATCGCGTCGATCGTGGCATCATCGAACACGGCACGGAGCTTGTCGAACGAAGCCGTGTCTTTGACGAGGTCGTCGGCCCAATCGTTGATGGCATTTATCGCGACGCCGGCGCCAGCACCCGGGTTATCCATGTGCTCGAAATTAAGGGAGAAGTTGAACGTGTCGGTGCCGGTTCCGCCGTCGACGACGACCTTCTCGTTGCCCTTGTAGCCAGTCAAGCTAAAGTAAACAACGTCGTTGCCGTTATTCAGTATGACGTCGTCGTTGCCGCCGGTTCCAGCTCCAGTATTATAGTCGTAGGTTCCCTCAAGGTAGACCGTATCGACACCGTCGCCCGTCACGATCTTATCGTTGCCGGCGTTGACGACGATCGTGCTGCCCTGATTGCCGCTCGTGATGGTGTTGTTCCAACCACCTACGGTGTCGCTATCGAAGATGTAGTTGTGGCCCTCGTTGCCGACGATTCGGTCGCTGCCGTTGCCGCCCTGGAGATAGTCGGTGCTGTTCCCGGCGGTGATGACGTCGTCACCATTGCCGCCATCGACCGTATTCACGCCCTCATTGGCGTTGATGGTGTCGTTGTCGTCACCACCCTGGATTTCATCTTTCTGGTTGCCGCCGTTGATGCGGTCGTTGCCGGTCCCGCCCCAAACGATGTTCTCGCCCTCGTTGGCGTTGATGACGTCGTCCCCGGCGCCACCGCTGATCCTGTCCTTGCCGTTGCCGCCGTTGATCTTGTCGGCGCCGTCGCCGCCCGAGATCCGGTTGCCGAGGATGCCGGTGCTGATCCCGTTCATGTTGATGACGTCGTCGCCGCCGCCGCCCATGATGAGATTGTTGCCGTCGCCGTTGACCGTGATGCTGTCGGCGCCGTTGCCGTCGCCGCCATAGACGGTGTTGTCGTGGTCGCTCGTGACGACGATGCGGTCGTTGCCTTCACGGCCGTCAACGTTGAACTTGAAGTTGCCCTTGCGGACGATATTGTCGTCGCCGGTCGTCTGGTTGCCTTTTTTCTTCAGCTTAGCCATCTCGAAACCTCCACTCGTTACCTGGTCCCGCCCCGCCTTTCCGAGATTGCTATGGCAGTCGGAGCAACTGCGATCGACGCGTGCCGTCGGGAGAAGGCTGCTTGGGACAAAGGTCCCAGGCCGCTCGGGCGCAGGGGTGGGGGCAACACCTCTGCGCGCCAGCGCTCCCGGACGGCATGCCGTCTTTCGATGGGGTTAACCTAAAATTTTCGATGTGTCTTAGCAATAGGAAATTTTAATTACGCCACATCTTTAAATAAAATTGTAGCCATTCCGCAGCTAGGCCGCACACCCCCTGCGCGAGCCAATCCGGGAGGGTCCTGGACTCTCGGAAGCCCGTTCCGGGCCGCCCGATCGCTTCGGCGGGCGGGAAAACGGGAGCCCGGCAGCCTATCACTGCTTGCAGATGGCCAAGTTTACCTTCGGGACTTCTTGCCCGTGATCTTGCGTCAACCCGAAATCCGGAGCCCGGGCCCGCCTCGGGCTCCGGCAAAGCTTGCAGAATCGCGAGGCCGGCCGCCGCAAGCGCCTGCCGGACCGGTCCGGGGGCGCCGGCCCCGCCGCGGTCTCACCGCGGCGCGAAGCAGAACACCACCGTGGTGCGCGGGAGCGCGCCTTCGAGGAGCACCCCGAGGCGGGGCAGCCGGTCGGGGACGCGGCAGCCCGGCGCCACCGCGAGCTCCAGGAACAGGCGGCCTCCGGAGGTGCGGCTGCGGGTGCCGCCGATGTCCTCCGCCGGGATCCCGGCCTCCGCGAGCGCCCGGCGGAGCGCCTCCGCGACGTCGACCGGGGCGGCCTTGTCGAGGAGGTCCGGCATGATCTGCTGCAGCATCCCGGCCCCTGCCCGGATGGTCACGAAGGCCACGAAGATCGCGCCGATCGCGTCGAGCCAGCTCGCCACCACGTTGTCGAGGGCCAGCGCCGAGAGGGTCAGGGTGACCTGGATCGAGGCGGAGGCGAGGAGCTTCACGAAGCGGGCGTGAAGCTGCGCCGCGAAGACCGGCGAGGCGCCCTCGCCCGCGGTCAGGCGCATCGCGAACCAGGCCACGAAGTTGAGGGTCAGGTTGAGCGCGTTGGTGATCGCGGCGAGCGCCAAGCCCCAGGGCGAGTGGACCGTATAGGTGAAGAAGCTCTCGACCGCGCCCGTGAAGATCCACATGCCGGCGAGCACCAGGCTGGCGGCGATGAGCGCCCCGAAGAGCTGCTCCAGCTTTCCGGTGCCGTAATCGTAGCCCGTGAACCGGCCGCGGTGGATGCGCCGCAGGATCACGTAGGTGACGAGGTCGAGGAGGGTCATCAGGGTGCCGCGGATGAACTCCGCGAACAGGGTCAGGGACCCCGAGACCAAGCTGTTCACCAGGATCACGACGCACAGCACCATGTCGGCCGCGAAGGCCTTGAGGATGATGCTCTCGCGGGCCCGCTCCTCGGCCGTCGGCTGGCGCGAGGTCCCCGAGGCCCCGCCGGTCGCGGCGAGGGGTGAGAGGCCCGCGGGCGCCGGCGGCCCGTCCATCGCTGCGACGCCGGCCGTCACAGGCGCAGCCGCGCCCGGAGGACGTCGAGGAGGCCGAACTCGGGGAACCACACGTAGGCGGCGCGGCCGACCCGGCACTCCTCCCGGTCCTCGGGCAGGGTTTCGAGCCGCAGCAGCGCCTGCGCGACCCCGCGCTCGCGCCCCTTGGCGATGGCGGCGATGTCGGTGCCGCCGATGGTCGAGGCGGAGCCGCGGGTCAGGAACACGGTTCCGGTCCGCTTCGCGCGCTCGCCCTCCAGGATGATCTCGGCCTTCATGCCGTTGCGGATCAGGGCGACCTCGGCGTCCGAGATCGGCATGTCGACCAAAAGGTCGCGGCAGTCGATCCAGGTGAAGACCGGGGTGCCGCTCTCCACCGCCGCGCCCGCCCCGACCGCCATGCTCCACAGCATCGCGCCTTCCGGCACCGACACGGTCGCGGAGCGCTGCTGCTCGTAGGCCGTGCGGACGTCCTCGAGATACCGGCGCGCCCGCTCCCTGCGGTGCTCGGCCTCGCGGAGCTGGAGCCGCGTGCGGTCCACCTCGATCTTGAGCTCGGTGCGGTCGGCCCGGGTCCAGTTGGGCTCGCTGCGGTCGCTGTCGAGGAAGAGACCGGTCTCGGCCGCCTGGCGGCGCACGCGGGCGAGCGCCAGGGAGGCCTGCTTCTCGGCGAGGTCGAGCTCCAGCGCCGAGACCCGCAGGGCCGTCTCGTCGGCATCCGCCTGCGAGGACATGCCCGAGCGCAGCAGCGTCAGCTTGCGGGTCTCGATCGAGCGGATCAGGGCGAGGCGGGTCTGCATGACCGCGATGCGGCGCTCGAGCCCGGCGATCTCGGCGTCGAGATCGGCCCGGAACAGGTCCGCGTATTGCGCCTTCGCGCCGCGCCGCTCGTCCTGGAGTTCGCGGATTTCCTGGCGGTAGGCCAGAAGATCCTGGACCGCGGTGGTCGCGTTGGCGAGTTCGAGCTCCGCCTTGTGGAGCTCGGTCACGTCGGTGCGGGGGTTCTGCACCTGGAACACCCGGCCGCCGGCGCCGACCCGGCTGCCGATCACCGGCAGGTTCTCGTCGACGACGCCCCGGATCGGCGAGGTCGCCACATGGACCCAGGTCGTGACCGCGGCGTCCCGGACGATCACCGAGCGCGCATAGGGCGCGAACATCCAGGCCGCATAGGCCAGGCATGCCGCGACCGGCACGAAGAACGCGAGTTTCCTGATGGCCCCCTCCCGCGTCGCCCGGATTGTCCGATCGCGGCCCGTTCCGGGGAGCATTCTCCATTCCGCGACGGGAAGGCAAGGCGGCGCAGGGAGGGCCGGGTGCCGCACCCCGGAGGCGTGCGCTCCGCCCCCGCCGCACGCCTCATCCCAAAGGCGGAGGCGCCGCCGGGGCCTTCTCCGCCCGTCTCGGGCCCCTGTCCCTGGAAGGACGGGATGCCGCCGTCGGATCCGCGACCCTGCGGCGGAGGGAGAGGGTGAGGCTTGCGGGTCTCAGTCGCCCTCGCGGCGGAAGGTGAGGATGGGGCTTGCGGGGTCTCAGTCGCCCTTGCTGCCGAAGGACGAGATGCCGCCGTGCGCGGCCGACCAGGGGGCGGGGTCGTTGAGGAAGCGCTCCACCTCGGCGAGTACGCCGGGGTCGAAGTGGCGGCTCTCCTTCGCGGCCTCCAGCACGTCCCACCAGGTCGCGAGGTGGTGGAGCTCGACCCCGAGCCCGGCCATGACCTCCCGGCTCTGGGGGAAGATGTCGTAGTAGAACACCACGAAGCAGTGATCGACCTTGGCGCCCGCATTGCGCAGCGCCTCGCAGAAATTCACCTTGGAACGCCCGTCGGTGGCGAGGTCCTCGACGAGCAGCGTGCGGGCGTCCGCGACCACGTCGCCCTCGATCTGGGCGTTGCGGCCGAAGCCCTTCGGCTTCTTGCGGATGTACTGCATGGGCAGCGACAGCCGGTCGGCGATCCAGGCCGCGAAGGGGATGCCGGCCGTCTCGCCGCCCGCCACGATGTCGATCGACTCGTAGCCGATCTCGGACAGGATGGTGGCGGCCGCGAAGTCCATCAGCCCCGAGCGCAGGCGCGGATAGGAGATGATCTTGCGGCAATCCACGTAGACCGGGCTCTTCCAGCCCGACGTGAAGGTATAGGGCTCGGCGGCGTTGAAGTGGATCGCCTGGATCTCGAGCATCATGCGCGCCGTCTGCCGGGCGATGGTCCGCTTGTCGGCGGAAAAGGGCAAGCTGCTCATCGTCTGTCCTCCAGAGGCGCCTCTCGCGCAAAAACGCCGCCGGAAGCGGTCCCGGCGGCGGCGGATGTTCGAAGGTGTGCGCGACCGAACGCTTATGGCCCCGCCGCCGGCCCGGGGTCAACCGCTCCCGGCACCTCCGGAAGCCGCCGTCGCTCGGGGCCCGGCCCCGGGGCGCCGATCAGGCCCCGGCGGCGCCCCAGGCCACGGGCTCGCCGTCGAAGAGCGGCACCAGTTCCCCGTCGCCCGCGACCGCGACGCGCTCGGCCGTGAAGGCGGCGGCCTCGGAGAAGGTCACCCGCTCCTCGTTCGCGGGCAGGCCGTAGAAGGCCGGGCCGTTGAGCGACGCGAAGGCCTCGAAGCGGTCGAGCGCCCCCTCCTCGGCGAAGACCCGGAGGTAGGCCTGGATCGCCACGGGCGCCGAGAACACCCCGGCGCAGCCGCACGCCGCCTCCTTGAGGTGGCGCAGGTGCGGGGCGGTGTCGGTGCCGAGGAAGAAGTTCGGCTCGCCGCCCGTGGCGGCTTCGCGCAGGGCGAGGCGGTGGCGCTCGCGCTTGAGCACCGGCAGGCAGTACATGTGCGGGCGCAGGCCGCCCTGGAACAGGGCGTTGCGGTTGTAGAGCAGGTGCTGCGGCGTGATCGTCCCGCCCATACGGTCCCTGTGGGCGCGCACGGCCGCGACGCCCTCCGCGGTGGTGACGTGCTCGAGCACGACCCGCAGGCCCGGGATGCGCTCGAGCGTCGGCAGGAGCACCTCGTCGACGAAGCCCTTCTCCCGGTCGAAGATGTCGACCTCGCCCCGGGTGATCTCGCCGTGGGCGAGCAGCGGGATGCCGTGCTCCGCCATGGCTTCGAGGACGGGGGTGATCCGCTCGATCGTGGTGACGCCGTGGTCGGAGTTGGTGGTCGCGTGCGCGGGATAGAGCTTGGCGGCCGTGAAGATCCCGTCGCGGTGGCCGGCGACGAGGTCGCTGGGGTCGGTGCCGTCGGTGAGGTAGCAGGTCATGAGCGGCGTGAAGCGCACGCCGTCGGGCACGGCGGCCAGGATGCGCTCGCGGTAGGCGGCCGCCATCGCGGCCGTGGTCACCGGGGGCGTGAGGTTCGGCATCACGATCGCCCGGCCGAAGGCCCGCGCGGTGTAGGGCACGACCGTGCTGAGCATGGCGCCGTCGCGGAAATGCACGTGCCAGTCGTCGGGGCGGCGGATCGTCAGGGTGCGCATGTCGGGGCCTCCTTCGACCCCGCTTAACCGATCCGGCTCCCGCTGCCGAGTCCCGCGCCGGCTCGGCTGAACGCGGGTGAGGATTGCGGTCGGGACCCGCGGCCCGCCTCAGCGGATCAGGGGCACGATCGCGGTCGAGCGCCGCCAAGGCCGTGACGGCTCAGCGGATCAAGGTCAGGATCGCGGTCGAATGCCGCTGCCGCGTCCTGCGCCGGATCAGCGGATCAGGGTCAGGATCGCGGTCGAGCGCCGCCAGGGCCCGTGACGGTTCAGCGGATCAGGGTCAGGATCGCGGTCGAGACCTGGGGCACGTAGGTGATGAGCATCAGCACGATCACGTTGGTGGCCACGAAGGGCCAGATGCCCGCGATCACGGTCTCGACCGGGCGCTGCAGGGTCGAGGAGGCCACGAACAGGTCGAGCCCGAAGGGCGGCGTGATCATGCCGATGCAGATGTTGAGGCAGACCACGAGCCCGAAATGCACCGGATCGATGCCGAGCGCGGCCGCGACGGGGAAGAAGGTCGGGACCAGCACGAGGAGGATCGAGTTCGGGTCGATGAACATGCCGGCCACGAACAGGACCACGTTCACGATGAGGAGGAAGGTGATCCAGTTCACCTGCCACTCCCGGAAGAGGTCGGTGAAGAAGGCCGGGACCTGGGCAAGCGTGATGAAGTAGGACAGGAGCGAGCCCATCGCGAGGAGCACGAAGATCACCACGACGGTCACGGCCGAGCTCTCGGCGACCTCGAACAGGGCCTTCACCCCGAAGGAGCGGTAGATCACGACCTCGACGAGGAGCGCGTAGATCACCGCGATCGCGGCGGCTTCGGTCGCCGTGAAGGCGCCGCTGTAGATGCCGCCGAGAATGATCGCCGGCAGGCCCAGCGCCACGAGGCCGTCGCGGAGCGCGAGGAGCCGCTCCCTCGGGCTGGCCTTGGGCGAGGCGCCGGCGCCGGTGCGGATCGTGACGATCTGGACCAGCACCATGAAGGCGAGCCCGAGCACGATCCCGACCACGAGGCCCGCCGCGAAGAGATCCGCGATCGAGGTGCCGGTGAGCCAGCCGTAGATGATGAGGGTGATGCTGGGCGGGATCAGGAGGGCGCATTCGGCGCTCGACGCGATCAGCCCGAGCGCGAACTTTTCCGAATAGCGCGCCCGCACGAGTTCCGGGTGGAGGAGCCGCCCGAGCGCCGCGACGGTGGCGGGCGCCGAGCCGCACACGGCTCCGAAGGCCATGCAGGACGCCACCGTGGTGTGGCCGATGCCGCCGCGCAGATGCCCGAGATTGGTCTTCACGAGGTCGGTGAGCCGGCGCGCGATGGTCCCGCGGGCCATGATGTCGGCCGCGAAGACGAAGAACGGGATGGCGAGCAGGGTCGAGACGTTGACGCCGCCGAGAAGCTTCTGGGCGATCACGATCGGCGGGATGCCGGGATAGAACAGCAGCCAGGCCAGGATGCTCGGCACCCCCATGACGAGGAACATCTCGAAGCCGAGCGCGAGCAGGATCGCGGCGAGAGCGCAGAGCAGGACGACGGTCACGGCAGCCCCTGGAGGAAAGTCTCGTCCCGCATCAATGCTCCGAGATCACGTCGCGGATCAGGAACCGGTCCTGGACCCGGACCAGCTCGAGCGCGTAGCGCAGGGTCAGGAGCGCGAAGCCCACGGGCAGCGGCGCGTAGAGCCCGAGCATCGAGACCCCGAGCGTCGGGCTGATCTGGCCGCTGTTGGAGATGAAGAGCGCGAGGTCGAAGCTGATCTTGGCGAGGAAGCCCGAGACCACGAGGCCCGTGAGGTTGATCGCGGCCTCGACCGCGCGGGCGGCGCCCCGCGGGAACCGGTCGAGGAGCGCCGTCATGGCGATGTGGCGCCGCCGTTCGAGCGCGATCCCCAAGCCCACGAACACGAGCCAGGCGAGCGCGAACAGGGTCGCCTCCTCGATCCAGGCGAAGGACGAGGCGAGGCCGGGCGCGAGCTCGCGCACCGCCACGTTGAGGCCGTAGAGCGCCGACATCGCCAGCATGACGACCACGAGCAGGGCGCGCTCGGCGAGCCGGATCCCGTTCATCACGCGTTCGAGCATCGGTTGCGGCGCTTTCGGAGGGTTCGGGCGCGTCCGGACCGGCGCGCCCGCAGGGGGCGGGCGGTCAGGCGCCGATGCGCTTCATCTCGGCCTGGTAGAGCTCGACCGCCTTCCTGCCCTCGGCGCCGGCGCGCTGGAGGTAGGCGGCTTCCGCGGCCGGCACCATCTTGGCCCGCCAGGCGGCGCGCTCGGCATCCGAGAGCGTGCGGATCTCGATCTTGCCCGAGGCCTTGGCGGTCTCGAGGGCCTTGCCCATCGCCTCCTCCTTCATGGCGTCGACCTCGGGGCGCATCTCCACGAAGGCGTCGGTGATGGTCTTGCGGTGCCCCTCGGGCAGGGTCGCCCAGAAGGCCGGGCTGAACAGGACGAGGTCCTCCATGGCGCCGTGGTTCGAGACCACGAGGCTCTTCTGGACCTCGTGGTACTTCATGGTCGTGATCGTATCGAGCGGGTTCTCCTGCCCGTCCACGACCCCGGTCTGGAGCGCGGTGTAGAGCTCGCCGAAGGGGATCGCGAGGGCGCTGGCACCGACGGCGCCGAACTGGTCGATCAGGATCTTGGAATCCATCACCCGGAACTTCTGGCCCTGGAAGCCCTCGACCCCGGCGAGCGGCTTGTTGGTGGTCAGGCTCTTGCGCCCGTTCGGCCACAGCGCGACCGCGACGAGGCCGCGCGACTTGAAGCTGTCGAGGATGTACTGGCCGAAGGCGCCCGTGCGCAGCTCCATGGCCTTGGCGCGGTCCTCGGGCAGCAGGAACGGGATGTCGAACACCGACACCACCGGGTTGAAGCCGCCGAGGAACGCGGCCGGCATGACGGTGCATTCGATGGCGCCGAACTGGGTGCCCTCGATCTGCTGGCGCGCCTGGCCGAGCTGGGAGGACGGGTAGAGCTTGAACTCGACCTCGCCCTTGGTGCGCTCCTTCACGAGGGCGGCGACCTTCTCGAGCGCCCGGTGGCGCGGCTGGGTCGGGCTCTCGAGATGGGCGACCTTGGCGGTGAATTTCGCGGCTTGGGCGCGGGCCGGCAGGGCCGTGAGCGCTGCGGCGGCGAGCCCGCCGGTGGCTTTCAGGACGTCGCGACGTGTGGCCATGGGGATCCCCTCTCGTGTGCGGCGGCGTTCGCCTCATGAACCCGAGACTGTCCGAGATGGCGGTGCGGAGTCAAAGGCCGGGCGGCCTTTGTCCCGGGCAAAGCCCCGTCGGGACGAGGCCCGTCGGTCCGGGCCGCGCGGCGCCCCTTGTGGCGCTCGCGCCGCCGGGCCGCAAGAGCGCGGAGCCGCGGATCGGTCCGCTCCCGCGGATGTGAACCCGTCGTGGTCCGAAATGGTCTGTTCCGGTCCGGGCGGACCGCCGGTCTTCGCGGGTGCGGGCCGGCCGGCTTGCACGGGCCGCACCCGGTGGCGTAGGGCTCCGCCCATGATCGACGATCTTCGCACCCTGCTCGCCCCGGCCTGGGAGCAGGTGTCCACGGGCCTCGCCGGGGCGGCCGCCGCGCTGCCCCCCGGCACGGCGCCCCTGTGGGTCCAGGCGCTCGGCACCGTGCTCGCGATCCTGTGGGCGACCGGCGCGGCCCGGCGGCAGACCGGCGCCGCCCTGGCCCTGGCGCGGCAGGCCGAGGCGGCGCGGGAGGAGGCCGAGATCGCCCGCGAGGAGGCGCAGGCCGCGCGCGGACGCGCCTTCGCGGCCTTCCTGATCCCGCACATGCAGCAGATCGGGCACCTGTCGGACCGGCACCTCAAGCGCGGACCGGACGGGCAGGCGGCCTTCAAGGACACGGCGCCCGCCCTGCTGCTCCTGCCCGAGATGCCGCAGGGGGTGAACTTCATCGACAACGTGGCGCTGCTGCCCGACGGCCTGCGCCGTCCCGTGATCGACCTCTACGCCCGGGTCGCGCTCCACAACGCGGATCTCGACGCCTATGCCCGCACCTGGACCGAGCCCGTGAACCGGCGCTACTTCGAGACCGTGCTGGAGGCGCGTTGGCGCCAGATCGCGGAGGCGCAGGGCGCCGTCCTCGATGCGCTCGCCCAGATCCTCCAGGACGACGACGGAGCCGGCGGCGAAGCGGCGGCCTGAGGGAGGCGCGGCGCACCCTTTCTAAGGTGTAGATCCCCGCAGCGAGGTTCCGGCGTGTCCTTCGCTCCCCTTCAAGGGGTCGATCCCCGCAG
Source organism: Microvirga sp. (assembly GCA_036263675.1). Taxonomy (GTDB): domain Bacteria; phylum Pseudomonadota; class Alphaproteobacteria; order Rhizobiales; family Beijerinckiaceae; genus Microvirga. Next base: position 59,090 of record DATAGO010000029.1, read on the forward strand.
CGAGGTTCCAGCGGGTTCGAGGCCCCCCGAGGCGCCGAGCGCCGCGTCCCGGGTCACGCAGCTCGCCGAGAAGAGGAGGCAGCCGGCATCGCGCGCCGAGGCCTCGGCGGCCTCTTCCGGGGCGACGGAGCCCGTCGCGGTCGGATCGATCTCCAGGCCGGTGCAGTCGGGCCGCCCGTCCGGGCGGTAGCGCAAGGAGATCCCGCCCTGCGGCGGCAGCAGATAGGCGCAGCCATGGATCGGGTCGCGCCAGATCGCCGGCTCCGGGACGGAGGGCATGCGGGCGGAGGTCTGCCGCGTGCCCGGCTCCTGGGCGGCCGGCTCCGGCATGGGCTGGCCGGCCGGCTCCTGCGCGGAGGCCGCCAGGACCCCTGCCATCAGTCCGAACCCGAGGCCTGCCAGGACACGCATCGCCTATCCTCCCGGAACCGCAAGGATAATCCCGGATCGGCGCGATGGAAATAGCCCAGGTTCCGGGCCGCCCCGCGGCGCCTGGCTTGTCCCCGCCTTGTCCCCGACTCTTGCGGCAGCGCCCCGCCCCCGACGAAGGGCGAAGGCCCGCGGGCTCTCGAACCGGACGGAACCGGCGCGCCCGCCACGTCAGCGCCACATCCGGCCCCTAGGGCGGCTGCAGTTCAACCCTCGTGTGCGTCGCTCATGCCCTCCGGATCCCCGATGCGAATCGGCAATCTCTCCCGCGTTGGCCGTCCGTCGGGCGGCCATTCCGGCCGCCTCGTCCGCGTGCTGTCCCTCGCCGCCATCGGCGCCGCGCTCCTGGCCGCATGGCAGGTCCTGCCCTTCGCCCTTACGTCCGAGCCCTCGGGACGGGCCGCCACGGCGGCCTCGACCCCGGCCGGGGCCGCGAGCCGGTCCGCCGGCTCCGCGGACGCGCCGGCCCGGCGCGCGGCGGCTGCGCCGGCCCCGGCCGGTGCCCGCAGCGAGCCGGCCGCCGGCAACCCGGCGCCCGCGGCCCCCCGCGTGGTGTATCCCGGCCCCCTCGTGACGAGCAGCGCCTCCCTTCCCCCGCGCCCGGCTCCGGCGGCCGAACCGCCCCGCGGCCCTGCGCCGGCCCCTGCGCCGATTGTCGCCGCGGCACCGGCCCCTGTGCCGGCTGCGCCGACGGCCCCGTCCGAGCCCGTGCCGCCGCCTCAGAGGGCGATCCCGGCCGATCCGGCGCCCGCGGCGCCTCAAGGAGCGGCGGCTTACGCTCCGCCCGAGCCGGCGCCGCAGAGGACCGCTTCGGCTGCGGGCCGGATCGACCTCAACTCGGCGAGCCTGGAGGAGCTCAACGCGATCCCCGGCGCCGGGCTCATCGGGCGGGCGATCATCCGCGCGCGGCCCTACGCCTCGCCCGAGGACCTCGTGACGAAGCGCGTGCTCAACCGCGCCGCCTTCGAGCGCATCAGGGACCAGATCACCGCCCAATAAACGGGTCGGGGGCTCACGAACGCATCCAGGACCAGATCACCGCCCAGTAAACGGGTCCGGGGCTCACGAACGCGCCAAGGACCGGATCACCGCCCAGGAGGCGGGCCGGGGGCTCGCGAGCGCATCGGGGACCGGAGCACGGCACAAGGGGCGCGCCCGGGCTTCACCTCGCGCCCTCGGTTGCCGTCCCCTGCTCGATCCGGGCCATCAGGGCGTCCGCCATCTCCTGGAGGCGGCGGCTGTCCTCCTCGGCGAAGGGGCGGGGCTTCGTGTCGACGATGCAGAGCGAGCCCAGCACGAGGCCGGCCGCATTGCGTAAAGGAGCGCCCGCGTAGAAGCGGATGCCCTTTTCCAGCACGAGCGGGTTGTCGGCGAAGCGCGGATCCTCCGTGACGTCCTCGGCGACCAGCACCTCCTCGTGGGCCACCACCTGGCCGCAGATCGAGGTCTCGCGCGGCATCCGCCGGGCGGCGTCGAGGTCCGGCGGCAGGCCGGCGGCGCCGGGCATCACCTGGTGCTCCTCGTCGATGAGCGAGACGAGGCCGATCGGCACCGCGAAGGCTTGCGCCGCCTGCTGCGCCGCCTCGTCGAGCTCCTTCTTCCGTTTGCCGAGGTCGAGCCGGCGCAGCGCCTCGAGCCGCTCGTGCTCGGTGTCGGGCGCGACCGGCGCGGGACCGGCGCCGGAGGGGGCTTGCGCGCTCCAGGCCTCCACCTGCGCGGCGCAGGCCTCGACCGAGAGGAAGGCCGCGTCCGCCAGCATCTGCCGCGCCATGTCCTCGGTCTGGCTGCCGTGCGGCGGCGCGTTCCAAGCGCACACCACGAGCTTCAGGTGCGGCGCGCGGCGCCGCAGGCGGCGGCAGATGTAGCGGGCGAAGACCTGCGGCTGCGGATGCAGGTAGGACAGGCACACCACTTCGATCCCGGCGAGGTCGAGCTGGCCGAGCGCGCCTTCGCTGACGGAGATCGGCGGCAGGACGCGGGTGCCGATGCCGCGCTCGCCCAGCACCTGCGCGACCATCTCGGCCGCGGCGCCGTCGAGCTCGGTGCGGCCCGCGATGCACAGGACCCGGACCTCCGGCGTCGCCTCGGGCTGGTCGGCGCCCGCCTTCTTGGCCGCGTGGGCGGCCTTCTCCCCCACATGGTCCGCGATCTCCCGCACCACGCAAGTGGCGGTCTGGGCGACCTGGCGGCGGTAGTTGGTGTCGGTGGTGCTGCGCTGGCGGTCGTTCTCGGCGAGGCGCAGGGCGGGGATCCCGACATGGTCGTAGAAGGCGCGCGAGGAGTTCTCGTCGACGTAATCCTCGGCCATCTCGACGGCCTCTTCGAGGTTGCCGGCGAGGAGCCGCTGATAGAGCCGCTCCTCGGGAGCCAGCACGGGATCGCTGCCGAGGAGCACGCCGAGGAACTCGAGCTGGGGCACGTAGCGCCCGATCACCACGAGGCAGACGGTCAGCGGGGTGGCGAGGAAGAGCCCGACCGGGCCCCAGAGGGTGGTCCAGAAGATCGCCGCCATGATGATGGCGAGAGACGACAGGCCGGTGCTGGAGCCGTAGAGCCAGGGCTCGACCACGTTGTTGCTGATGAGTTCGGCGAGCAGGAACAGGCCGACGACCCAGAGCAGCATCGACCAGCCGGGATCGACCGCGACCGAAAGCGCGATCGGGAACAGCGCGGCGAGGAACGGCCCGAGATAGGGCACGAAGCGCAGGACCGCCGCGAGCAGGCCCCAGAGCACCGCGTTCGGCACGCCGATGAGGTAGAGCGCGAGCCCGATCGGCACCCCGTAGGTGAGGTTCACGACGAGCTGCATCAGGAGGTAGCGGCTCACGCGGGCGGCGGCGTCGTTGAGGGCCTGCGTGCTCTTCTGCAGGTCGCCGGCGCCCGCAAGCTTGATGAAGCGGTCGCGCAGGTCCTCCTGTTCGAGGAGGATGAAGATCACGAACACGATCACGAGGCCGGCGGTCGCCAGCGGCGCGAGCAGAGGCCCGACGACGGACCGGATGACGTCGAGGGGCCGCGCCTCCGGGCGTTCGAGCCGCACCGTGACGGGCTCCTGCGACGCGGTCGTACCGCCGAGGCCCGAACCCGCGGGAGCAGGTGCGGCGGGCTTGTCGGGGCCGGAGATCTCCTTGCTGAGGTCCTGGATCGTGGTCGTGACCTTGTCGACCACGCCGCCGCCGGGGGCGGACGATTGCAGGGTCCGGATCTTCTGGGTGATCGTGGTCTGGTAGCTCGGAAGGTTGCCGGCGAGCTGCACGACCTGCCGCCCGACCACGTAGGCGATCCCGCCGATGAGCACGAAGGCGAGCGTCACGGCGACGAGCACGGCGGCGATGCGCGGCAGGCGCAGGCGCCGGAACCAGTTCACGAACGGGGTCAGCGCGAAGGCGAGCAGGATCGACAGCGCGAAGGGGATGAAGATGTCGCGCCCGAAATAGAGCCCGCCGATCGCGAGCACGATGCCGCCGGCGGTGAGGAGCGAGGAGCCGGCGGGCGGCGGCGCAGGCGCGGGGAGTGGGGGCGCAGCCGGATCGGCCATGGCGGAGTCCTTCGGTCAAGCTCGACCGAGGACAACTCGATACGGGCGGGATGGATCCTGCACGGACTGCGGAGGGCCTCGGCCCTCGCCTTCGCCGTGCAGCACGCCCCGCCGGCCCGGCCCTTCCGGCTCCTTCGTGCGGAGCGCCGCGCCGCCCGCGGCCGTCCGGTCCGCTGCCCCGCGCTGCGTTCCGTCAGCCCTCGCCTTCGCCGTGCAGCACGCCCCGCCAACCCCAGTGCAGCAGCGAGGGATCGTCGCTATCCACACCGTGCGTCTGGAGGATCTGGTGAATCTCGCTCAGGCGCGTGATCGTGGAGGCGCCGCGCTTGAGGCCGATGATCACCATCAGGATCTCGATCATCAGGAGCTGGACCACGTAGGCGTCGGTGCCGACCCGCATGGTGGCGTCGCGGGGCACGTCGATGCCGAGCACGATGTCGGCGAGCGCGGCGAGCGGGGTGTGGGTGCGGGTGAGCGCGATGACCGTCGCGCCGTGCTGCTTGGCGACCGCGACGGATTCCAGCAGCGCCGGCATGCGGCCCACGAAGGAGATCGCGAACAGCACGTCGGCCTTGGTCTGCGTCGCGGCGGCGACGAGCTGGAGATGGGCGTCCGAGAAGGCGTTGGTGGTGATGCCGAGGCGGAACAGGCGCGCCTGCATGTCCTGGGCGAGGAAATGCGAGGTCGCGCCGGTGCCGAAGCAATCGACCCGGCGGGCGCGGTGCATGGCCTCCGCGGCGCGCTCGATGTCGGCAGGCACGAGCTGGCGCTGCCATTCACTGAGCACGGAGGTCACGCTGCCGACCACGTTGCGGACCACGTCGGCGGCGCTGTCGTCGCCCGAGACGCTGCGGTGGAGGTAGGGGGCCCCGACTGCCAGCGCCGCCGCGAGCTTGAGCTTGAGATCGCGCAGGCCGTCGCAGCCCACGACCCGGGCGAAGCGCACGATGGTGGGCGCGCTGACCTCGGCGCGGGCCGCCAGATCCTCGACGTTCGCCTGCATGGCCCAGCGCGGATCCTGCAGGATCATCGCGGCGATGCGCTGCTGCCCGGCCGAGAGGGTGTCGAGCTGCGTCCCGATGGTGCGCAGGATGTCGGGGCCGGACTCGGACGCCGGGCCTGCCAGGGTCGCAAGCTCGCTCATGCGGCCCTCCGCGTCCGCTCTGCCGTGGGGGATCGCGGCCCCGGCTCCGCGAGGGGTCGTGCGTCGCTCATGCGGCCGCGGGCCTCGGCTCGGCGATGTCGTAGAGGCAGGCGAAGGCCTGGTCGGCGCCGGCCTCGCGCAGGGGCGGCACGATCCTGGCGCATTCCGCCGTCGCATAGGGGCAGCGGGTGCGGAAGACGCAGCCCGAGGGCGGCGCCATCGGCGAGGGGATGTCGCCCTTGAGGGTCCGCTGCAGCTTCGGGGCGTCGGGATCGGCCTTGGGCGAGGCCGCGAGAAGCGCGCGGGTGTAGGGGTGGCGCGGGCGGGTCGAGACCGCTTCCGCGCTGCCGATCTCCATGATGCGGCCGAGATAGAGGACCGCGATGCGGTCGCACATGAGCTCGACCACGTCGAGGTCGTGCGAGATGAACAGCATGGCGAGGTGGAAGCGCGCCCGCAGGTCCTGCATGAGATTGAGGACCTGCGCCTGCACCGAGACGTCGAGGGCCGAGACCGGCTCGTCCGCGACGATGAGGTCGGGCTCGACCGCGAGCGCCCGGGCGATGCCGATGCGCTGGCGCTGGCCGCCGGAGAACTCGTGGGGAAAGCGCGTCATGTGCGCGGCCGGGAGGCCTACGGTCTCGAGAAGCTCGCCGATGCGCTCGGTGCGGCGCGCGCCTTTTGCGAGCCCGTGCGCGTCGATCGCCTCGCCGATGATGTCGCGCACCTTCAGCCGCGGGTTGAGGCTGGCGTAGGGATCCTGGAACACCATCTGGGCCCGGCGGCGGAAGGCCTTCAGCCGGCGCTCGGGATGGGCGGCGATGTCCTCGCCCTCGAAGCGGATCGCACCCGCCGTCGGCGCGAGCAGCCGCAGCACGAGGCGCCCGATGGTGCTCTTGCCGGAGCCTGATTCGCCCACCAACCCGAGCACCTCGCCCGGCGCCACGTGGAAGCTCACGTCCTCGACGGCGCGCACGAGATGCGGCGCCCGGCCGAAATGCTTGGTGAGGCCTTCGACGGCGAGAAGCGGGGTTGCGCCCGTGCGGCGATCTCCGGTGATCGCAGGCGTGCCGGGCTCGTGAGGCGGGTGGACGCTCATGCGGCGATCTCCCTCCAGCGGCCGCAGCGCACGCTCGCGTCCGCCTCCGCGTCGAGCGCGAGCGCGCCGGTGCGGCACGCATCAGTGGCGTACCCGCAGCGGGGCGCGAAGGCGCAGCCCTCGCCGACCTTGCCGAGCGTGCCCGGGATCGACTGCACGATCCGCCGCCCGTCCGCCCCACGCTTCGCCCGCGCGGGCAGGCAGTCGAGGAGGGCGCGGGTGTAGGGATGGAGGGGCGCGCGGAAGAGCGGCCGCACGGCGGCGCTCTCGACCACCTGGCCTGCATACATCACGGTGACCCGGTCCGCGACCTCGGCCACGACGCCGAGATTGTGGGTGATGAACAGGACGCCCATCCCGGTCTCGCGGCGCAGGCGCTCGATGAGTGCGAGGATCTGGGCCTGGATCGTCACGTCGAGCGCGGTCGTCGGCTCGTCCGCGATGAGGAGCGAGGGGTTGCAGGCCATCGCGAGCGCGATCATCACGCGCTGGCGCATGCCGCCCGACATCTGGTGCGGGTATTCGTGCACGCGCCGGCGTGCGTCCGGGATCTCGACGAGGTCCAGCATCTCCTCGGCGCGCCTGAGGGCCGCGCCGTGCCCGAGGCGCATGTGGAGCCGCACCGATTCCGCGATCTGCTCGCCGACGGTGAGCACCGGGTTGAGCGAGGTCATGGGCTCCTGGAAGATCATCGCGATCTCGGCGCCGCGAAGCTCCCGCATGGCGGCCGGGGGCAGTTGCGCGAGATCGACGGTGTCGCCGGAGCGTCGGCGGAAGAGGATCCGCCCGCCCGAGACGCGCCCCGCCGGGCGCGGCAGGAGGCCCATGGTGGCGAGGCTCGTGACCGACTTGCCCGAGCCCGATTCGCCGACGAGCGCCATGGTCTCCCCGGCCTTCACGGAGAGCGTCACCCCGCGCACGGGCGTGATCTCGCCCTCTTCCGTGCGGAAGCGAACTTCCAGATCCTCGATGGAGAGAAGCGCATCCATCGTCACAGCGCCTTCCTGAGCTTCGGATCGAGCATGTCGCGCAGGCCGTCGCCGACGATCTGGAGCGAGAGCGCCGCGAGCACGATGGCGAGCCCCGGAAACAGCACGGTCCAGAGCGCGTCGTCGGCGTATTGCTGGCCGGACGCGATCATGGTGCCCCAGGTCGGCAGCTCCGGCGGCACGCCGGCCCCTAAGAACGAGAGCCCCGCCTCGGCGAGCACCGCGTAGGCGAAGATGAAGGTCGCCTGCACGAGCACGGGCGAGGCCACGTTGAGGAGGATGTGGACCGAGAGGATCCGCCGCGTCGAGACGCCGAGCGCGCGCGCGGCCTCGATGAAGGGCAGCTCGCGCACCACCAATGTGGAGGCGCGCACCACGCGCACCACGCGGGGCGTGTAGACGATGGACAGCGCCAGCACCACGTTGAAGGCCGAGGCGCCGAGCACCGCGACGAGGAAGATCGCGAGCAGGATGTCGGGCAGCGCCATGAGCGCGTCGACGATCCGCATGACGATCCCGTCGAGGGGGCGGAAATAGCCCGCGAGCAGGCCGAACAGGGTCCCGACCGTCATCGAGATCAGCACCACCGCGAAGCCGATCCCCAGCGAGGCGCGGGCGCCGTATATGATGCGGGAGAGGATGTCGCGGCCGAACTCGTCGGTGCCGAGCCAGTGGGCCTCGCTCGGCGGCCTGAGACGCCGGATCACCCGAATCGCGGTCGGCTCGTAAGGCGAGATCCACGGCGCCAGGATCGCGGCGAGCGCGATCACCAAGATGACGATGAAGGCCACGAGGACGAGCTTGCGGCGGAACAGGCGGCGGAAGAACAGCAGAGTCGGGCTCATGGGCTCAAGCCCTCACGCGCGGGTCGACGAGGGTGTAGATCACGTCGACCACGAGGTTGATGAGCACGTAGATGCCCGCGACCACGATGAGCGCGCCCTGGATCACGGGATAGTCGCGCCGCAGCACCGCGGAGACCACGAGGTTGCCGATGCCGGGCAGGCCGAACACGGTCTCGGTCACGATGGCACCGCCGACGAGGAGGGCGGCCGTGAGGCCCACCACCGTGATGATCGGCACGAGCGCGTTGCCGAAGGCGTGGCGCAGCACCACGCGGACCTCCGACACGCCCTTGGAGCGCGCGGTGCGGATGTAGTCGTCGCTGAGCACGTCGAGCATGCTCGCGCGGGTGAAGCGGGTGATGAGCGCGGAGTTGACGATGCCGAGCACGGTGGCGGGCAGCGCGAGGTGCGAGACGCGCTCGAGGAACGAAGCGCCGGGCGGGCCGTAGCCTGCGACCGGGAACCAGCCGAGGCGCACCGCGAAGAACTGGATGAAGATGAGACCTAGCCAGAAGCTCGGGATGTTGGCCGAGAGCATGGCGAGCCCGCTCACGACCTGGTCGACGGGCCGCCCGCGCCACACCGCCGAGACGATGCCGGCCGGGATGCCGACGAGCGCGGCGATCGAGACCGAGAACAGCGCGAGGAAGAAGGTCGGCTCCGCGCGCTCGGCGATCGCCTGCGTGACGGGGCGCTGCAGGAAGATCGACTGGCCGAGATTGCCGCTCGCGACCTCCTTCAGCCACAGGCCGAACTGCACCAGGAGCGGCCGGTCGAGGCCGTAGGTCTGGCGCAGGCGCGCGATGTCCTCGGCGGTCGCCTGGTCGCCCAGCATCAAGGCCGCCGGGTCCCCCGGCGCGAGGCGCGTCAGGAAGAACACCATGGTGGCGACCAGGAACATCACGATGACGAGGCCGCCGAGGCGTCGGCCGAGCGCAAGCCACATGGATCCGGCTCCAGGTTGGGCCAGGGGGAGAGCGGCGGAGGCGAGGCGCCTCCGCCGGTGCTGTCAGGGGATGAAGCCTACTTGGCGAGCTCGACGTTCCAGAACGCCGGCCACGGCATCGGGGCGTAGCCCTTCATCTTGGCCGACATGCCGCTGAGCGCCGCGAAGTTGCCGACGCGGATGTAGGGCACCTCGTCGAAGATCACCTGCTGGACCTTGCCCCAGAGCGCGGCGCGCTTGGCCGGATCCGGCTCCGCGTTGAAGGCCGTGAGCGCCGCATCCTTGGCGGGCGTCTTCCACCAGCCCGGCGCGCCGTCGCCGAGCTGCGGCGGCGAGAGCATCGGCTCGGGGAAGAAGGCCGAGTGGGTGATGTAGACGTCCCACAGCGCCGGGTCGCCGCGGCGCTGGATCAGGGTCGCCCAGTCGACCACGTCGAGAGAGACCTTGAAGCCGGCCTCCTTCAGCTGCTCGGCCAGGACGAGCGCCATGCGGTTGTGGAAGTCGTATTGCTTGGAGTTGAGGATGCGGATCGGCGTGCCGTCGTACTTGGCCTCCGCGAGGAGCTTCTTGGCGCCCGCGGCATCGCCCTTGTTGTACTTGTCGACGCCGGCCGTGGAGTAGAACGGCGAGCCCTTCGGCGAATGCTCGCCCACGACGGTGTAGAACTTCGGATCGCCGAAGCCCGCCATCAGGAGCTCCTCGGCGTTGATCGCCATCTGGAAGGCCTGGCGGATCTTCACGTCCGCCATCGGGCCCTGCTTGGTGTTGGTCGGCATGTAGGGGAAGCCGTAGGGGATCGTCAGGACGGGCGTGACGCCCGCGGCCGACGAGACCTTCTTGCTGCTCTCCACGGGCAACTGGTCGGCGAAATGGTACTGGCCCGCGATCACGCCCTCGACGCGGGTGTTGGCGTTGGGGACCGGGATGAACCGCAGCTCCTCGATCTTGGCCTCGCGCTTGCCCGCGTAGCCGCTCGGCGCCTCGCTGCGCGACGCATAGGCGTCGTGCTTCACGAGCACCACGTACTGGTCGGGCCGGCGCTCGCGGAACTTGTAGGGGCCGGTGCCGACGTACTCGGTCAGCGGGTTGGCGATCGACTCCTTCGCCATGATGGCGGCGAACCCTGAGGGCAGCGCGAGGTGCGCGAGCAGCGCGGGCTGCACGTCGTTGAGCGCGATCTCGACGGTGGTCGGGCCCTTGGCGGTGACCGAACTGATGCTCTTCGAAAGCGCCTTGCCGCGCGGGGTCATGTCGGTCCAGCGCTTGAGGGAGGCCACCACGTCCTCGGCGTCGAGCTCGCGCCCGTTGTGGAACTTCACGCCCTTGCGCAGCTCGATCGTGTAGGTCTTGCCGTCCGCCGAGACCGTCGGCATCCCGACCGCCAGCATGGGCTGCACGGCCCAGTTGGCGTCGAAGGTGTAGAGCGTCTCGTAGAAGTGCTGCGAGATGATGGTGACGAGATCGGCCGTGGAGGCCATCGGGTCGAGCGCCTGCGGCTCGCCGATCATCGCCAGGTTGGCGCTCGTCGCGCCTTGCGCCCAGGCGAGGCCCGGCGTGAACCATGCGGCCGCGGCCAACCCGCCCGCCGCCAGCGTGCGGCGCGTGAACGCGCCCTTGAGACCCTGAACGCTCGTCATCCAACCCTCCCGATTCGTGCCGGTGCCGTCGGAGCCCCTTGGCTGTCTCCTCGGCCCAGAATGAAACTTTATTAATATGGCGGCGCAACTGTCAATCGCCTTGACCGGGCGTTTTTGGAAGATTTACATAAACGGACCCGCAACGGGTCGCCGGCACGGGTTCGGGCGTGCTGTGGAATGTAATTAAATTCCGGTCACGCCGGCGCCGGTCCAGGGAGGAGCTCCGTTCCGATGGCTTATGATCTCATTCTGCGCGGCGGCCGCGTGATCGACCCGTCCCAGGGGCTCGACCGCGTCGCCGACGTGGCCTTTGCGGAGGGCCGGGTGGCGGCCGTCGGCGACGACCTCGCGCCCGGCAACGCGGAGGTGCTCGACGTCGCGGGGAAGATCGTCACCCCCGGCCTCATCGACCTCCACACCCACGTCTACTGGGGCGGAACCTCGCTCGGCGTCGATCCCCTGCGGCTTGCGCGCGGCGGCTGCACCACCCTCGTCGATACCGGCAGCGCGGGACCCGGCAACTATCCGGGCTTCCTCGAGCACGTCATCAAGCCCTCGCCGGTGCGCATCATCGCCTATCTCAACGTGTCGTTCGCCGGCATCTACGGCTTCTCGAAGCGCGTGATGGTGGGCGAGAGCGGGGACCTGCGCCTGATGGCGCCCGTGGACGCCGTCGAGGTCGCCTCCGCCAACCGGGACACGCTCGCGGGCATCAAGGTCCGGGTCGGCATGAACGCCTCCGGCAATTCCGGCCTCGTGCCGCTCCAGATCGCGCGCCAGGTCGCCGACGAGGTCGACATGCCCATGATGGTGCATATCGACATCCCGCCCCCGACGCTCACCGACGTGCTCGCGCTCATGCGCCGGGGCGACGTGCTCACCCATTGCTTCCGCCCGTTCCCGAACTCGCCCGCGACCGCGGACGGGCGCATCCTCCCGGCGGTGCTGGAGGCGCGCGAGCGCGGCGTGATCTTCGACATCGGCCACGGCATGGGCTCGTTCTCGTTCAAGACCGCGCGCACCATGCTCGCGAACGGCTTCAGGCCGGACTGCATCTCGAGCGACGTGCATGCGCTCTGCATCGACGGCCCGGCCTTCGATCTGGCGACCACCATGTCGAAGTTCCTCTCCCTCGACATGGACCTGACCGAGGTGGTGCGCGCCGCGACCGAGAGCCCGGCGAAGGCCCTGCAGCGGCCGGACCTCGGCACCCTCAAGCCCGGCAGCGCCGGCGACGCCTCGATCCTCGACCTCGACGCAGGCGCGTTCGATTACGTCGATTCGACGGGCGAGCGACTGGCCGGCCACACCCGCGTCGCGGCCCGGGGCGTCGTGATCGGCGGCAAGGTCTGGCACCAGGCCTGAGTCGGACCCGCAAGACGATCCGCACCTGTCCCACAAGGAGATCCCCATGACCCCGGAAGAGAAGATCGCCGCCCTCGGCCTCGTGCTGCCGCAGGCGCCGGTGCCGGTCGCGAACTATGTGCCCTACCGTTTCGCAGGCAACCTGCTCTACCTGTCGGGCCAGGGGCCGAAGCGGGCCGACGGCACCTACCGGCCGGGGCGGCTCGGGCGCGACGCGACGATCGAGGAGGCCTACCAGGACGCCCGCCTCACCGGGCTCAACCTGCTCGCGGTCGCCCGGCAGGCGCTCGGGAGCCTGAGCCGGATCGAGGCGGTCGTGAAGCTCCTCGGCATGGTCAATGCCGAGCCCGATTTCGCCGACCACCCCAAGGTCATCAACGGCTGCTCCGACCTTCTCGTCGAGGTGCTGGGCGAGGCGGGGCGCCATGCCCGCTCGGCGGTCGGCATGGGCTCGCTCCCCAACCGCATGACGGTGGAGATCGAGGCGATCCTGCTGGTCCGGGCCTGAACGACGGCCGAGATCGGGCCGATCCGGCTGGTTTAGGGCTCAGTGCCGATCGAGACCGAGGTGGCCCTGCCGGTCCGGGGCTGACCCGGCTGGCCGGGGCCGAGCCGGTCCGGCCGCCGCTTCACATGTTCGAGATCGGACCCGCGCCGCGGGCCGCCCCTGCGCCTGCGGAGCCGGGCCGCCCGGCAACCGGGCGACGCCGCGGCTCCGGACCCGGGCCGGTCCTCGGCTGCCGCCCGCCGGGAGGGGCGCGGCGCCATCGCCGCCGACGCCGGATCCGCCCCGATTCCCCATCCTCCGATGCCCCGGCGAACAGGGCAGGGGCGCCCCGCCGTCGGCAGAGCGACCCGGTCCAATCGCGGGTGCCGGAGCGTCCGCGCCGGCCGCAGCCAAGCTCGCGCGCAGTGATTCGCGGATCGAAAGATATTAACCTTGTCAATTCCTTGAACCGGGTTGCCTGAACATTTTTTCATCGCTGCCCGGAACATTGTTCTTCATTCCACGTAATTTTGTCAGTCTGGGCCGTTTCAGCTCTGAACGCGGCCCTCGCCCTTCAACTCCTGACATTCAGTGGAGTGAACCATGTCGCGTTCACACGGTATTGCTTTGGCCGGTTTGGCCGTTCTTCTCGTCTCCTCCACCTCGGCCTTCGCGCAGATGCGCGGAGAGCAATGCGTCCCGGCCGTGGCCAACGCGCAGATGTACCAGAACTGCCGCCTGCACATCGTGCGGGGCCAGGAGGTCTGCCGCTGCGCCGTCTCGCCGCGGTCGCTGCGCGACACCCGGATCCTGAACGACGACGAGCGCGGCGACCTGGTCGGCGGCACGTCCCCGCGGGGTGATGCCGGACCCGGCCGCACCGGCGGCAACAATGACGGCCGCGGCGGCCGCGGCGGCGGCACGGCCGGTGGCGGCACGTCCGGCGGCGGCGCCGTCCCGGGCGGCGCGGGCACCGGCGGCGGCGGCACGGTCGTCGGCGTGGCCCCCCCGGCTCCGGTCGCACCCACGACCCCCGTCGCCCCGGGCGTCGCGCCGACCGCTCCCACGGGCCCGGTTCTCGGCAATCCCGGCAATGCGAAGCCGGTCGGCCGCGCCGGCGAGAAGCCCGGCCAGGGCTTCGCGGCTCCCTCCGAAGGCGGAACCGGCACCAAGGGCCGCAGCGACGGCCGCACCACGACCGGCAGCATCGACGATCCCCTGAAGAAGCCGGTGGTCACCGCCCCCGGCAAGAAGACCTCGCCGTCCGGCCTCGGCAATCCCGGCAACGCGAAGTCGGTCGGCCGCGCCGGCGAGAAGGAAGGCCAGGGCTTCGCGGCTCCCTCCGAAGGCGGGACTGGCACCAAGGGCCGTAGCGACGGCGGCACGACGACCGGCAGCACCGGCTCCACGAGCGGCACCGGCTCCACCGGTGGCGCGACCGGCGGCGGGTCTGGTGTCGGCGGCGGCAGCAGCAACGCCGGTGGCGGCAGCAGCAATGCCGGCGGCAACGGTAATGGCGGCGGCAGCAGCAACGCCGGTGGCGGTGGCAGCAATGCCGGCGGCAATGGCAACGGCAACGGCGGCAGCAGCGCCGGCGGCGGTGGCAGCAATGCCGGCGGCAACGGCAATGGCGGCGGCAGCAGCGCCGGCGGCAGCGGTCCCGGCAATTCGGGCGGCGCCGGCAACAGCGGCAACAGCAACGCCGGCGGCAACGGCAATGGCGGCGGCAACGGCGGTGGCAACAGCAACGGCAACAACTGACGCCTGACCCTACCCGACGAAACGGAGAGCCCCGGCCACGGCCGGGGCTCTTTGCCGTTCGGGGGGGCGAACGGCAGCCCCACGGCCGCGTCTGCACCGCAATGCCATGCGCCGGACGCCCGGACCGCCGTGCCGCCGGCTCCCTCCTGACCCCCGTGACCCCCCGACCGTCGCCCGCTCCGCCTCCCGGTGCCCGACCGCCGCGTCCCCATCCCGGCGCGGGCCGGGCCGCGCCGGCACCCACGCGACCGTTCGTTGACTTCTACTCGCCGGTAGGCTTACGATTTGCGAGTAGGCGGTCCTCGGGGATCGCCGGGACGGGACCCGACGCCGATCAACGAGCGCCGGGCCCGGGGAGGAGACGACGCGGTGGAGACCACCCGACCGATCGTGCTGTCCGTGACCGAAGGGGTCGCGGTCGTGCGGCTCAACCGGCCTGCCGTGCTCAACGCCCTCGACGCCGAGGCCGCGGAGGCGCTCCTCGCGGTCGTCCGCGAGATCGCCAGCCGGGGCGACGTGCGCGCCATCCTGCTCGCGGGCGAGGGCCGCGCCTTCTGCGCCGGCGGCGACGTGAGCCGCTTCACCGCAGGCGAGCCGGACGAGACGGTCGACGCCATCATCCGCCCCCTCCATGCCGCGCTCCAGCTTCTGAGCGAGATGCCCCAGCCCTCCGTCGCGGCCGTGCAGGGCGCGGTCGCGGGCGCGGGCTTCAGCCTGGCGCTCGCCTGCGACCTCGCGGTCGCGGCCGACAGCGCGAAGTTCACCCTCGCCTATACCCGCATCGGCACGAGCCCGGACGGGTCCTCGACCTTCCGGCTGCCGCGGATCGTGGGCCTGCGCAAGGCCGCGGAGCTCGCGCTCCTCGCCGAGACCATCGACGCCGCGGAGGCCCTGCGCCTCGGCATCGTCAACCGGGTGGTCCCGGCCGCGGATCTCGAAGCCGAGGCGATGAGCCTCGCCCGCCGCCTCGCCGCCGGCCCGACCGCGGCCTACGGCCGGACCCGCGCCCTCCTGGCCCAATCCTTCACCCGCGATCTCGAGGCCCAGCTCGAAGCCGAGCGGCAGGCCTTCAAGGCAAGCGCGCGCACCGCCGATTTCGGCGAGGGCGTCGCGGCCTTCCTGGAGAAGCGCGCGCCCCGCTTCGAGGGGCGCTGACGTGGCCGAGGCCTCGGCGCCGCTCCTCGCGGTCGAAGGCCTGTCGCTGGCCTTCGGGGGCGTGCGCGCGCTCTCGGACGTCTCCTTCGGGGTCGCGGAGGGCTCGATCACCGCGGTGATCGGCCCGAACGGCGCCGGCAAGACCTCGCTCTTCAACGCGGTCTCGGGTTTCTACCGCCCTGGCGCAGGGCGCATCCGCTTCGCGGGCGAGGACATCACCGGGGAGCGCCCGCCCGCGCGCGCCAAGCGCGGGCTCGCGCGCACCTTCCAGAACATCGCGCTCTTCCGCGGCATGACCGTGCTCGACAACATCAAGCTCGGCCGCCACGCGCACCTGAAGACCGGCGTGCTCGACGCCCTCGTCTACTGGGGCCGGGCGCGGCGCGAGGAGATGGAGCTGCGCGCCGAGGTCGAAGAGCGCATCATCGACTTCCTCGAGATCCAGCACATCCGCCACGCGCCCGTGAGCGCGCTCCCCTACGGCCTCCAGAAGCGGGTCGAGCTCGCCCGCGCGCTGGCCATGCGCCCGCGCCTCCTCATGCTCGACGAGCCCGTCGCGGGCATGAACCGGGAGGAGACCGAGGACATGGCCCGCTTCATCCTCGACGTGAAGGAGGAATGGGGCGTCACGATCCTGATGGTCGAGCACGACATGGGCATGGTGATGGACATCTCCGACCACGTGGTGGTGCTGAACTTCGGCCAGGTGATCGCCCGCGGACAGCCCCACGAGGTGCAGCGCGACCCGGCGGTGATCGGCGCCTATCTCGGCTCCGGCGACCTCGCGCAGCGTGCCCGGAACGCGGAGGCCGCGTGATGATGCGCTGGAGCACGACCGACGGCGCGTTCTGCGGGGAGGCCCCGTGATGGACTGGCTCTTCCTCGCGGAGGTCTCGCTCGCCGGGCTCGGGGCCGGGGCGCTCTACGCACTGACGGGCGTCGCCTTCGTGCTGATCTACAAGGCGACGCGCGTCGTGAACCTCGCGATCGGCGAGATCCTGATGCTCGGCGGATACGCCTTCTTCGGCTTCGCG
Organism: Microvirga sp.; assembly: GCA_036263675.1. Lineage (GTDB taxonomy): Bacteria > Pseudomonadota > Alphaproteobacteria > Rhizobiales > Beijerinckiaceae > Microvirga. The sequence goes on from DATAGO010000029.1 coordinate 75,519, forward strand.
GCCGGCGCGGGCCTGCCCGTCTGGGCCGCGATCCCGCTCACGATCCTGGTCGGCGCGCTCGCGGGCGCCGTGATCGAGCGGGCGCTGATCCGGCCCATGCTCGGCGAGAGCCCGATCTCGGTCTTCATGGTGACGGTCGGGCTCGGCTCGATCCTCGTCGGCCTCGTCGAGCTCGGCTTCGGGGCCGACCCCCTGCGGCTGCCGGAGTTCCTCCCCAACGACCCGATCTTCCTCGGCGAAGCCTATCTCGCCCCCAAGGTCGCCTACGGCTTCGCGGCCGCCTCCGTCCTCATCGCGATCGCCCTTGCGGCCCTGCGTTTCTCCCGCGCGGGCGTGGCCCTGCGCGCCACCGCGGGCGACCAGGGCGCGGCCTACTCGGTCGGGATCGACGTCGGCCGCGTGTTCTCGCTCGCCTGGGTCGCGGCCTGCGCGACCGCGGCCGGCGCCGGCATCGTGGTCGGCGCCATCGGCGGCATCTCGCCCACCATGGGGGTGTTCGGCCTCTCCGTGCTCGTGGTCGTGATCGTGGGCGGGCTCGATTCAGTCGCGGGCGCGCTCGTCGGCGGGCTCCTGATCGGGCTGATCGAGGCGCTCGCGGGCGCGTTCCTCGGCGGCGAGTTCAAGCTCCTCGCCACCTTCGGGCTCCTGGTGCTCATCCTGATGGTGCGTCCCTACGGCCTCTTCGGCACGCACGAGATCGAGAGGCTGTGATGATCGTCCAACCTCGCAGTGTCGAGCGGCTGTAGATGCGCATCGGCACCCTCAAGCTCTCCTATGCGGCCGACGAGGCGCTGCTCGACACGCCCGTGCAATGGCTCTGGCTCGCGGCGCTCGCAGCCGCGCTGGTGCTGCTGCCCTTCGTGGCCGGGCCCTATTGGGTCTACCTCGCCTGCCTCGTCGCCATCAACGTGGCGAGCGCCACCGGACTCAACATCCTCACGGGCTATACCGGCCTCGTCAGCCTCGGCCAGGCGGCCTTCATGGGCGTCGGGGCCTACACGGTCGCGGTGCTCGAGATCCGCCTCGGCACGCCTTTCGCGCTCAACCTTCTCGCAGGCGGCATCGTCACGGCTCTGGTCGGCGTGATCGTCGGCATCCCGAGCCTGCGCGTGAAGGGGCTCTACCTCGCGATCGCGACCATCGCGGCCTCGATGATCCTGCACTTCGTCTTCGCGCACTGGTCGCTCACCGGCGAGACGCGCGGCCTCTCGCTGCCGCCCGCCACGATCTTCGGCCGCGCCCTCGACGAGCCGCGCGAGCTCTACTGGGTGATCGTGCCCGTCACCGCCCTCCTCGTGCTCGGCGCCGCCAACCTCTTCCGCACCCGCGTGGGCCGCGCCTTCATCGCGATCCGCGACCGCGACATCTCCGCCGAGGTGCTCGGCATCCCGCTGCTGCGCACGAAGCTCACGAGCTTCGCGCTCTCCTCGTTCTACGCCGGAATCGCGGGGGGATTGTGGGCCTATTTCTTCCGCGTCGTAACGCCGGAGAGCTTTCCGCTCATCACCTCGATCTTCTATCTCGCCGCCATCATCGTGGGCGGCATGGGCACGATCTTAGGGGGCATCCTCGGCGCCGCCTTCATGACGCTCGTGCCGGAGGTCCTGAAGCTCTTCGTCGGCCTCGTCGCGCCGTTCGTGTCCGATGCCTTGAGCCTGCTGGCGCCGATCCGCACGATCGTGTTCGGCCTCCTCATCGTCGGTTTCCTGATCTTCGAGCCGCAAGGCCTCGCCGAGATCTGGCGCCGCATCCGCCGCTTCTTCCATCTCTGGCCCTTCAGGACATGAGAGGGCCCCATCCGACTGCCGCCTTCAGAACATGAAGAGATCCGCCACAGGATCCGCGACGCCGATCACCGCAACCGGAACGAAACTCGGGAGGAACACATGACGCACACCTGGACCAGGAGAGGGCTCGCCGGCATCATTGCCGCCGGCCTCGCGCTCGGCGCGATCGAGGCCGGCGCCCAGAGCAACGAGGACATCGTGCTCGGCGGCTCGATCCCGCTCACCGGCGTCTTCGCCTTCGCGGGCGTCGGCATCCATGCGGGCATCCAGGACTACCTCAAGATCGTCAACGACGGCGGCGGCATCAAGGGCCGCAAGATCAAGTACGTGGCCGAGGACACCGCCTACAAGGTCGACGCCTCGGTCGCGGCCTTCAACAAGATCACAGGGCAGGAGAAGGTCTCGCTCTACTACGGCGATTCCACGGGCTTCGCGAAGACCATCAACCCGGAGCTGGACCGCCGCGGCTCCATGCTGATGGCGGGCGCCTCCTTCGCGTCCGAGCTCAACGATCCCAAGAAGTTTCCGCTCCAGTTCATGGCGGGGCCCGACTACACCGAGATGGTCGGCATCCTGATGCGCTACATCGCCAAGGAGAAGCCGGGCTCGCGCATCGCGCTCGTCTATTCCGACACCGAGTTCGGGCGCGACCCGATCGGGCCGGGCGAGAAGCTCGCGACCGATCTCGGGCTCAAGGTCGTCGAGAAGATCGTCACGCCCCCGGGCAGCGTCGACGTCTCGACCGAGGTCCTGAAGCTGCGCCGCGCCAACCCCGACTTCACCATCTTCCACGGCTACGTGCTGGCCCCGATCCCGGAGTTCATCCAGCAGGCCAAGCAGATGGGCATGAAGAGCCAGTTCATGGGCACCTTCTGGTCCATGGACAACTCGATGGTGCAGCGGCTCGGCGAGAACGCGGAAGGCTTCATGGGCGTGATGCCCTACCGCTACTACTACGACACCGAGAAGGCCCCGATGCTGGAGAAGATCCGGCAGATGCGGCCCGAGTACCAGTCCACCGCCTACATCCAGGGCTTCGTGACCGCGATGCTGATGACGGAGGCTGTGAAGCGCACGTTGGATGCCGGCAAGGAGCTCAACGGCGCCAACCTCAAGGCCTCGCTCAACACCATCAAGGACTTCGACACCGGCGGCATCTTCGGGGTTCCGATCTCGATCCCGGGCAACTCGGTTCCGGTCGGGCGCATCTACCGCTACGACGGCAAGCAGAAGCAGATGGTGCCGGCCTCCGACTGGATCCGTCTCGGCGCCTGATCCCTGAAGCCACAGGCTCCGGCGCCCCTCGACGGCACCGGAGCCCACGCGATCCGCCTCGGAGCATAATGCGTCATGGCCGCGGACACCCTCCTCGACGTCAACAACATCGAGGTCGTCTACAACCGGACGATCCAGGTGCTCCGCGGCCTGTCCTTGCGCGTGCCTAAGGGCGCGATCGTCGCGCTCCTCGGCTCCAACGGCGCCGGCAAGTCGACGACCCTGAAGGCGGTCTCCAACCTGCTCGCGCTCGAGGACGGCGCGGTGACAGCGGGACGCATCCTGTTCGACGGCGAGGACGTCGCCGCCTCCTCGCCGCACGGCCTCGTGCGGCGCGGGCTCTTCCACGTCATGGAGGGGCGGCGGATCTTCGAGGACCTCACCGTCGAGGAGAACCTCACCGCCGCGACCTTCGCGCTCTCCGGGCGCGGCCTGCCGCCGACGCCGTTCGACCTCGTCTATTCCTATTTCCCGCGCCTGTCCGAGCGCCGCAAAGGCCTCGCGGGCTATCTCTCGGGCGGGGAGCAGCAGATGCTCGCCATCGGCCGCGCGCTCATCGCCAAGCCGAAGCTGATGCTCCTCGACGAGCCGTCGCTCGGCCTGTCGCCGATGCTCGTGGAGGAGATCTTTTCCATCATCGCGCGCATCAACGCCGAGCAGGGCGTCTCCATGCTGCTCGTGGAGCAGAACGCGGCCGTCGCCTTCTCGGTCGCGAGCTACGGCTACATCCTGGAGACCGGCAAGGTCGTGATCGACGGCCCTGTGGAACGCCTCGTGCGCGATCAGGACGTGCAGGAGTTCTATCTCGGCCTGGGCGGAGGCGGCGCGCACCGAAGCTACCGCGACGTGAAGCATTACAAGCGCCGCAAGCGGTGGCTCTCGTGAGGATCGCGATGAAACGTATCCCGGCCTCGATGCGCCGCATGTGGTGGCTCCCGTGACCGGCGCACCCCTGTCGGACCGCGACGCTCTCACCCTGCCCCAGCTCCTGCGCGAAAACGCGCGCCGGATGCCGGAGCGGATCGCGCTCCGCCAGAAGGATTTCGGCATCTGGCAGCCCGTGACCTGGGCGGGTTACTACGAGCGCGCGCGCCGCTTCGGCTTGGGGCTCCGTGCGCTCGGCCTGCCGGCGGGCGGGCACGTCGCGGTGCTCTCCGAGAATCGCGTCGAGTGGGTGGTGGCCCAGCTCGGCGCCGGGATCGTCGGCGCCGTCACGATCGGGGTCTATCCGACGAGCCCGTCCAACGAGGTCGCCTACGTGCTCGGCCACAGCGAGGCCGAGATCGTGGTCTGCGAGGACCAGGAGCAGACCGACAAGGTGCTGGAGCGCCTGGCCGAGCTGCCGCGGCTCAAGCGCATCGTCGTGATCGACGCGAAGGGCCTGCGGCATTACGCGGACGAGCGGCTCGTCACCTTCGCGGAGGTGCTGGAGCGCGGCGCCGCTTACGAGGCCGAGCACCCGCGCCTCGCCGACGATTGCCTCGACGCGCAGTCGATCGCCGACATCGGGCTCATGGTCTACACCTCGGGCTCCACGGGCAAGCCCAAGGGCGCCATGCTGAGCTACCGCAACATGCGGGCGCAAGCCGCGGGCGTGATCGAGCGCTTAGGGTACACGCAGGACACCACGAACCTTTCCTACCTGCCGCTCTGCCACGTGGCCGAGCAGATGCTCACCGTGATGGCGCCGCTGCATGCGGGCTCCTGCGTGAGCTTCGGCGAATCGATCCGCACCGTGCAGGAGGACCTGCGCGAAGTCGCACCGACCCTCTTTCTCGGCGTGCCGCGCATCTGGGAGAAGCTGCATTCGTCGATCCACATCAAGACCATCGAGGCCAAGGGCGTGCGCCAGCGCCTGTTCGAGCGGGCCTTGCGCGCCTGCGAGCCCTTCGCCGAAAAGCCTCGTTCCGCAATGACGCTCAGGGAGCGCCTGACCTACGCGCTCTGCTACCTCGCGGTGTTCCGCGCGTTGCAGAACTTCATCGGCCTGCGGCGCGCGCAGGTGGCGCTCACCGGCGCGGCGCCGATCCCGCCGTCCATCGTGCGCTTCTTCCGCACCATCGGGGTGCCGCTGGTCGAGGTCTACGGCCTGACCGAGACCTCCGGCATGGTCACGGGCCAGCGGCCCGACGCCCTGCTTCCCGGCGCCGTCGGTCCCGCGGTCGCGGGCGCGGAGGTGCGCCTGGGGCCGGACGGCGAATTGCTGGTGCGCGGCGACATGGTGTTCGAGGGCTATTACCGCAACGAGGAGGCGACGCGATCCGCGATCCGCGACGGCTGGCTCCATACCGGCGACGTCGCCGCCTTCGAGGCCGGCCAGGTCCGCATCGTCGATCGCCTGAAGGACATCATGATCACGGCGGGCGGCAAGAACCTGAGCCCCTCGGAGATCGAGAACACCGTCAAGGGCAGCGCCTTCGTCAAGGAATGCATCGTGATCGCGGAAGGGCGGCGCTACCCCGCGGCCCTGATCCAGATCGATGCCGAGACGGTCGGGAAATGGGCCGAGGAGCGCCGGCTCGCGTTCACGAACTTCCGCAGCCTCGCCGAGCACCCGCGCGTGCGCGAGCTGATCCAGGGGGAGGTCGAGCGCGCCAATGCCGGACTCGCGCCGGTGGCGCAGATCAAGCGTTTCCATCTGCTCACCAAGGAGCTCGACCACGACGACGACGAGGTCACCGCGACCATGAAGGTGCGGCGCGCCACCATCGCCCGCAAATACGCCGCCGAGATCGAGGCGCTCTACGGCAACGCGCCGGCCGTCGCGGCCGAGTGAACACATCGCTTTCAGGAGTTCTGCAATGACCCGCAATGTCGTGATCGCCTCGGGCGTGCGCACCGCCATCGGGGCCTTCGGGGGCACGCTCTCGGGCCACTCGCCGACGGGGCTGGGTGCGCTCTGCGTCGCCGAGGCCCTGCGGCGCGCCGGCCGCGCGGGCGCGGAGGTCGACCACGTGGTGTTCGGCAACGTGCTCGTGACCGAGCCCAAGGACGCCTATCTCGCCCGCGTGGCGGCGGTCGAGGGCGGCGTGCCGATCGAGGTGCCGGCGCTGACCGTCAACCGCCTGTGCGGCTCCGGCGTGCAGGCGATCGTCTCGGCGGCGCAATCCATCATGCTGGGCGACGCGGAGGTCGCGGTCGCGGGCGGCGCCGAGGTGATGAGCCGCGCGCCGCACCTCCTCCACACCGGCCGCTCGGGCCAGAAGATGGGCGACACCACCCTCGTGGATCACCTCATCGGCGTGCTCACCGATCCCTTCGGCAACGGCATCATGGGGATCACGGCCGAGAACGTCGCGGCGAAATGGCAGATCACCCGCGACGAGCAGGATGCTTACGCAGTCGAAAGCCAGAGCCGCGCCGAGGCCGCGATCGCGGCCGGGCGTTTCCGGGACCAGATCCTGCCCGTGGAGGCCCGGCGCGGGCGCGAGACGGTCTCCTTCGACACCGACGAGCACCCGAAAGCCGGCACCACGCGGGAGAGCCTCGGCACCTTGCGTCCGGCCTTCCGGAAGGACGGCTCGGTGACGGCCGGCAACGCGTCCGGCATCAACGACGGCGCCGCGGCCGTGGTGCTCGTCGAGGAGGGGCGCGCGGCGCGCGAGGGCCGCGACGTGCTGGCCCGCATCGTGGGCTATGCGCATGCGGGCGTCGAGCCCTCCGAGATGGGCATCGGCCCCGTGCCGGCGGTGCGCCGCCTGCTGAAGAAGACCGGCCTCAGGATAGAGGATTTCGACGTGATCGAATCGAACGAGGCCTTCGCGGCGCAGGCCTGCGCGGTGGCGCGCGAACTCGGCTTCGATCCCGCCCGCGTGAACCCGAACGGCGGCGCCATCGCGCTCGGCCATCCCGTCGGCGCCACCGGCACGATTCTCACCGTCAAGGCCGCCTACGAGCTCAGGCGCGTGAACGGTCGCTACGGCCTCGTCACCATGTGCATCGGCGGCGGCCAGGGCATCGCGCTCGCGATCGAGCGCGCGTGAGCCGATCCCCACGATGACCGCATCCCCCTGGAAGAGCCCGGCCGACCGGCAGAAGGAGCGCGAGATCAAGCGCGAGGCGGTGCTGCGCGCGGCCGCGCAGGCCTTCAACGAGAACGGCTTCCACAAGACCTCCCTCGACGACGTGGCCGAGCGCCTCAACGTCTCCAAGCCCACGATCTACTACTACGTGAAGAACAAGGACGAGATCCTGTTCGAATGCGTGCGCATCGGGCTCGCCATGGTCGAGGAGGCCTCCGCGGCCGTCGCGGGCTCGGACCAGACCGGGCTCGCCAAGCTCACGGCCCTGTGGCGCGTCTATGCCCAGATCGTCACGGAGGATTTCGGCCGCTGCCTCATTCTGGTCGGCGAGGATCCGCTGCCCAAGGAGGCGAGAAAGGACCTGCGCGCCTTGAAGGGGCGCATCGACAAGCGCTTCCGTTCGATCGTCCAGGAGGGCATCGCGGACGGCTCGATCCGCCCCTGCGACCCGAAGCTCGCGGCCTTCGCGGCGGCGGGCGCCCTGAGCTGGATCGCGCGCTGGTACGATCCCCGTGGCCCGCTCTCGCCCGCCGAGCTCGCCGACCAGATCATCGACCTCCTGATCCACGGCGTCGGCGCCGCCCCGGCACCGTGAGCGCTTCGCCTCCTACCAGGCGAACGCGAGCGCGGTTGCCAGAGCGCCGGCAAGACCGAGCCCGATGAGTCCGGCCGCCTTCAGCACCGACCCGCGCCGGGGCGCGCCGGCGGCGCGGTTGTCGTTCGCCGGCGCTCGGGCCGGGCGCCTCGCGGCGAGCCCGGCCGAGGCGATGGAATCGTGCCATGCGCCGGCGGAGCGCCTCTTGAGCACGCTCATGGGTTCCTCCCGTTTTTCGAAACGCTAGCCGCGGGAGACGGCGGCGAGAAGGCGGCCGGCCGCCGCGCCGCTGAGGCAGGTCGGCGCAGGGATGCCGCGGTCGCCGGCGGGAAAAGAAGCGCCCCGCCGGAGCGGGGCGAAGGAGCCTCAGGGTCAGAGGAGGAGACGGACCGAAGCGGGACCGAGGTTTGCGTCCGGAGATCCGGCCGCCTCGCGACGCCGCCCGACGGCGGCGCTACCGGTCGCCCGAATCGCCCATGGGGGCGGTCAGGATCAGGACGAGGACTGCCAGAAGGCAGATCCCGTGGAAGGCCGCCAGGAACAGCATCGGATCACCTCGTTCACGCCCCGCGAGCGTAGCCGCCGCGCCGAGCCGCTGGCGACACGGCCGCATGACCTAGGCCGTTCGACGTCGCCCGTGCCGGCGGACCGCCCCGCCCCGGCGGGCCCGGCTCCGGGCGGGACGGTCCGCGGCTGCGCGCGGGCAATGCCAGCGCGAGCGCGGAAAGCCTCTCGACGACACGGAGGGACGGTCCGCGGTTGCGCGCGGGCAATGACGGCTGTGCAATTGTGGCCCCTCGGGCGACCTGCTAGCGTGGCCGCGAGACGGGCATGCGACCCGACCGCAGAGGAGGAAACTGATGCAATTCACGAGACGGAGCTTCATCGCGTCCACGGCCGCCGCGGCCGCAGGCGCCGGCCTGAAAGCCGGCTCGGCCTCCGCCCAGGCCGCCTATCCCAACCGCCCCATCACCATGATCTGCCCCTGGGGCGCCGGCGGCGGCACGGATGCGACCGCCCGCATCGTCGCTTCGCTCCTCGAGCGCGACCTCGGCCAGCCCGTGAACGTGGTGAACCGCACCGGCGGCTCCGGCGTCGTCGGCCACCAGGCCATCGCCTCGGCCCAGCCCGACGGCTACACGCTCGGCATCATCACGGTCGAGATCGCCATGATGCACTGGCAGGGCCTCACCGACCTGACCCCGCGCAGCTACACGACGCTCGCGCTCATGAACGAGGACCCGCCGGGCATCCAGGTCTCGGGCACGAGCCCCTACAAGACCGTCAAGGAACTCGCGGACGCCATCAAGGCGGCGCCTCCCGGCAAGCTCAAGGCCTCGGGCACCGGCCAGGGCGGCATCTGGCATCTCGCGCTCGTGGGCTGGCTCCAGGCCATGGGGCTCAAGCCCGACCACGTCGCCTGGGTGCCCTCGAACGGCGCCGCGCCCGCCATGCAGGACCTCGCCGCCGGCGGCATCGACATCGTGACCTGCTCGGTGCCGGAAGGCCGCGCCATGATCGAGGCCGGCAAGGCCCGCAGCCTCGCCATCATGGCGCCGGAGCGCAACCCCTCCTTCCCGAACGTGCCGACCCTCAAGGAGGAGATGGGGCTCAACTACTCCACCGGCGCCTGGCGCGGCTTCGCGGCGCCCAAGAACCTGCCGGCCGAGATCCAGGCGAAGCTCGAGGCCTCGCTCAAGAAGATCAACGAGGCCAAGGAATTCCGCGACTTCATGTCGAGCCGCGGCTTCGGCGTGAAATGGGCGGACCAGAAGGGCTTCGCCGAGTTCATGGACGCGAGCGACGCCCAGATGGGCACGGCCATGAAGGCCGCGGGCCTCGCCAAGGCCTAAAGCGCACGCGCACCGGCCCGGAGCCCCTCGCCCCCGGGCCGGTGCGCGGCAACGTCCGAACCGCCGGACGCCGGCTGGCTTCTGCCGCGGGCGACGCCGCCCGGGCCCACCCACGGGCTTCCTTGCGGCCTACGGAGGGCGAGACCTTGCTCGCCGCGCCCGGACGCTGCGGTCTCCGGCGCGCGGCCTGGCGCCTTGCGGGGTCGCTCGGGGCTTTTTCGCAAACGGTATCGATCAGAAAGAGCGGGTTCATCGTCGATGCGCATCAACGACGCCCTCATCGGCTGCGTCCTTCTCGTCCTCGCGGTCGCGGTCTATCTCTACGCGAGGACGCTGCCCGCGATCCCCGGGCAGGAATACGGCGCCGCCGTGTTCCCGGTGCTGATCGCCTTCGGCCTCGGCGGGTGCGGGGTCGCCCTCGTGGCCGCGGGAATCCGGCACTGGAACGGCGCGGTCGTCTGGAACGACTGGGCCCGGACCCACCACGTCTGGTCGAAGCTCGCCGTCGTGGTCGCCCTGGTCCTTGCCTACATCCTCCTTTCGGAGACGATCGGCTTCATCCCGCTGTCGATCCTGATCCTCCTGATCTTCCTCGCCATGATGGGGGTGCGCTGGTGGGTCGCCGCTCTGGTGGCCGTCGCCGCGACCCTGCTCATCCATCAGACCTTCTCGGCGCTCCTGCGGGTGCCGCTTCCGCCGGGCCTTCTCGGGCCCTGATCCGGTGACCTGAGCGCCATCCGACCGGCCCTCCGACGAGGCCTCCCCTTTCGACCCTCCCGAACCTGCGGTGCCATGAGCGCGATCCAGACAGCCCTCGGACTTGTGTTCCAGCCCTCCGTGCTGATCACGATCCTCTTCTCGGCCGTGTTCGGGCTCATCGTCGGCGCGATTCCGGGCCTGACCGCCACCATGGCGATCGCGCTGCTCGTGCCCGTCACCTTCTTCATGGACCCGGTCCCGGCGGTGGGCGCCATGGTGACGTGCTCGGCCATGGCGATCTTCGCGGGCGACATCCCGGGCACGCTGCTGCGCATCCCCGGCACCCCGGCCTCGGCGGCCTATACCGACGAGGCCTATGCGATGACCCGCAACGGCCAGGGGGAGGTCGCGCTCGGCGCCAACCTCCTGTTCTCGGCGATCGGGGGATTGTTCGGCACCGCCGTGCTGATCCTCCTGGCGCCGGCGCTGGCCGAGGTGGCGCTGCAATTCAGCTCGTTCGAGTATTTCTGGCTCGCCCTGCTCGGGCTCACCTGCGCGGTGTTCATCGGATCGTCGTCGCGGGTGAAGGGGCTCGTCAGCCTGTTCCTCGGCCTTCTCGTCTCGACCATCGGCCTCAACAACCCGGCCGGCGTGCCGCGCTTCACCTTCGGCAACACCGAACTCATCGGCGGCATCGACTTCATCGCGGCGATGATCGGCCTTTTCGCGGTCTCGGAGGTGTTCCGCTTCGTGATCGCGCCCGGGAGCCTGTCGGCGCCCAAGGCCGTCACGGGCAGCCTCCTGCGCGGCTGGGGCCGCATGATGGTGCAGTACTGGCGCCAGCAGGTGCGCGGCAACGTGGTCGGAACCGCCATCGGCATCCTGCCGGGCGCGGGCGCCGACATTGCGGCCTGGGTGAGCTACGCGATGAGCAAGAAGCTGTCGCGCACGCCGGAAAAATTCGGGACGGGCCACGTCGAGGGCATCATCGAGAGCACCTCGGCCAACAATGCGGCTCTGGCGGGGGCCTGGGTGCCCGCGCTGGTGTTCGGCATTCCCGGCGACAGCATCACGGCGATCGTGATCGGCGTGCTCTACCTCAAGAACATGAATCCCGGGCCGACGATCTTCCTCAACAATCCGCAATACATCTACGCGGTCTTCATCATCTTCATCCTCGCGAACCTCGTCATGCTGCCCTTGGGCTGGGCCGCCATGAAGGGCGCCGGCTACGTCCTGCGCATCCCGCGCCGGATCCTGATGCCGTGCATCCTGATGTTCTGCATCGTGGGCGCCTTCGCGATCAACAATTCGGTGTTCGGGATCACCGTGATGCTGGTCTTCGGCATCCTCGGCTTCGTCATGGAGGAGAACGACATCCCGGTCGCCCCCTGCATCCTCGGCATCGTGCTCGGGCGGATGGTCGAGGAGAATTTCGTGACCTCGATGATCAAGTCGAACGGCAGCTTCGCGGGCTTCTTCGAGCGCCCGATCGCGGGCGTGCTCGGGGCCGCGACGATCCTGGTCTGGGTCCTGCCCCTGCTGATGCTGCTGTGGTCGCGCCGGGGAGGACGGCCGCACACGGCGGCCTGACCACCCCGAGACCCGATCGCGATCGGGTCTCCGCGCTCCGCGGCAACGGATCGTTGCGGACGGCGCTCAATGCCCCGTCATGGCGTGCGGCGCCGCGACGGGCTTCGATTCCGGCGAGCCGCGCTCGCGCAGGACGATGCCGAGCAGGATCAGCACCGCGATCGACAGGAACTCGCTCTGCCAGTTCTGGAAGCTCTCGTACCAGAACTCCGGATCGCCCAGCGTCTCGGCCATCGTGGCGAGCGGCTGCCCGTGGCGGGCGGCCTCCTCGTTCATGCGCCGGGTGCTGCCCGCGAGATGGAGCCAGAACGAGACCGCGAACAGGCCGAAGAGCGCGATGCTCAGGGAATGGGAGTAGAGCTTCAGGACGAGCCCGCCCCGATGCACCGGCCAGGGCGCGTCCGGATCGCCGCGGCGGACGTGCGGGGGCTCGTCCTCCGGATTGTCCTCGTCCGGCTTCTTGGATTCGGAGGAGCCCTTCTGGACCAGGAACACGGTGAGGACCACGTAGGCTCCCATCTGGAGGAACTCGCTCTCCCAGTTCTCGAACACCGCGGAGATGAAATGGCCGCTGGCGAGATAGGCCGACAGGCCGATCTCCGGCAGGTTGTGGATCCGGAGCTCCTCGGCGTGGGCCCGCCATCCCGTGAGGGCCTGGCCGACGAGCGAGACGGCGAACAGGGCGAGCAGGGTCAGCGACAGCCCGTTGTTCCGCAGGAATGCCTTCATGCGACGCACCTCACGCTCCGCGGCGCCGTCTCCGATTCCGGCATCCGACGGCACGCAAACTCTACCGTCGGATTCAACGGACGGGCCGCGGGATTAGTTGCGCCGCAGCGGCCGGTCTCCACAGGAGGGACGGGCCGCCGCGGGGACGAGGGCCGGGCGCCCCGCCGCACGCGGACGCAGGGCCCGCCAGCCTCATGCCGGGACGGAGCGCCCGGCGCAGACCCGGCGCAGAGCCGTGCGGGCCGTCAATTCCCCGCATTGACCCCCGATCCTCCCCCACAGTAGACAGCGCGCCCCGCATCGGCGGGAGGGGGCGCTCCGGAATCGCCCGGACCCGGGGCAGCCAGGCAGGGGAGGGGGAGCATGCCGTCGATCACGCAGACCATCGCGAGCGAGCTCGCCGTCGAGGAATGGCAGGTCAAGGCCGCAGTCGACCTCCTCGACGGCGGCGCCACGGTGCCGTTCGTGGCGCGCTATCGCAAGGAGGCGACCGGCACCCTCGACGACGTGCAACTGCGCGCCCTCGACGAGCGCCTGCGGTATCTCCGCGAGCTGGAGGAGCGCCGCAAGGCCGTGACCGAGAGCATCCGCGAGCAGGGCAAGCTCACCGACGCGCTCCTGGCCCAGATCCAGGCCGCCGACACCAAGGCGCGGCTCGAGGACCTCTACCTGCCCTACAAGCCGAAGCGCCGCACCAAGGCCCAGATCGCCCGCGAGGCCGGGCTCGAGCCGCTCGCCGACGCGCTCATCGCCGACCCGCGCCACGATCCGAGAGCGGCCGCCGCCGCTTACGTCGACGATGCCAAGGGCGTCGCGACCGCGGAGGCCGCCCTGGAGGGCGCGCGCGCGATCCTGACCGAGCGCTTCGCGGAGCACGCCGAGCTCGTCGGGACGCTCCGCGAGGATTACTGGAACCGCGGGCGCCTCGTCTCCACCGTGCGCCGGGGCAAGAAGACCGAAGGGGCGAAGTTCGCGGATTACTTCGACTACGCCGGCGCCCTGACGAAGCTGCCCTCGCACCGCATCCTCGCCCTGTTTCGCGGCGAGAAGGAGGAGGTGCTCTCGCTCGAGTTCCAGGAGGACAAGGCGGCGGCCGAAGCCGATTACGTCAGCACCTATCCGGGCCGCATCGCGCTCACCTTCGCGATCGAGGATCGCGGCCGGCCGGGCGATTCCTGGCTCCTCGAGACGGCGCGCTTCGCCTGGCGCACCAAGCTGCGCCCGTCGATCGAGCTCGACCTGCGCATGCGCCTGTGGCAGCTCGCCGAGGACGAGGCCGTGCGGATCTTCGCCGGCAACCTGCGCGACCTCCTGCTCGCCGCGCCCGCCGGCACGCGGGCGACGCTCGGGCTCGATCCGGGCTACCGCACCGGCGTCAAGGTCGCGGTGGTGGACGCCACCGGCAAGGTGGTCGCGACCGACACGATCTATCCGCACGAGCCCAAGCGCCAGTGGGACGAATCCCTCGCGGTCCTCGCGCGCCTCGCCCGCGCGCACCGGGTCGAGCTCGTCGCCATCGGCAACGGCACCGCCTCGCGCGAGACCGACAAACTCGCGGCCGAGCTCGTGGCGCAGAACCCGGACCTCGGCCTCACCAAGGTCATGGTCTCGGAGGCCGGCGCCTCGGTCTATTCGGCGTCGGAATACGCCAGCCGCGAGCTGCCCCAGCTCGACGTGTCCTTGCGCGGCGCGGTCTCGATCGCGCGGCGCCTGCAGGACCCGCTCGCCGAACTCGTGAAGATCGACCCGAAATCGATCGGCGTCGGGCAGTACCAGCACGATCTCGCCGAGCACAAGCTCTCGCGCTCCCTCGACGCGGTGGTGGAGGATTGCGTCAACGCGGTCGGGGTCGACGTCAACACGGCCTCCGCCCCGCTGCTGGCCCGCGTGTCGGGGTTGGGCGAATGGGTGGCGCAGAACATCGTGGCGCACCGGGACGCCAACGGGCCGTTCCGGACCCGCAAGACCCTCAAGCAGGTGTCGGGCTTAGGGCCGAAGACCTTCGAGCTCTCGGCCGGGTTCCTGCGCATCCCCGGCGGCGACGATCCGCTCGATGCGTCGGGCGTGCACCCGGAGGCCTATCCGGTGGTGCGGCGCATCCTCGAGGCATTGAGAAGCGACATCAAGGTCGTGATCGGCAACGCCCCGCTCCTGAAGTCGCTGAAGCCCCAGGCCTTCACGGACGAGAGCTTCGGCCTGCCGACCGTGACCGACATCCTCAAGGAGCTCGAGAAGCCCGGCCGCGACCCGCGGCCCGAGTTCCGCACCGCGACCTTCAAGGAGGGCGTCGAGACCATCAAGGACCTCAGGCGCGGCATGGTGCTGGAGGGCGTCGTCACCAACGTCGCCGCCTTCGGGGCCTTCGTGGACATCGGCGTGCACCAGGACGGGCTCGTCCACGTCTCGGTGCTGTCGAACGGCTTCGTGAAGGACCCGCGCGCCGTCGTGAAGCCGGGCGACATCGTCAAGGTGAAGGTCGTGGACCTGGACGTGCCGCGCAAGCGCATCAGTCTCTCGATGCGCATGGACGAGGCGCCCGCGGGCAAGGAGGCGCGGCCGCAAGGGGCGCCGGCTGCATCGCGCGACCGCGGCGGCCCGCCGAAACCGGCGCAGCCCCGGACCGGGAGCGGCGCGCTCGCGGACGCGCTGCGGCGCGCCGCCGAGGGCAAGGGCGGCGCCGGCAAGGGACCGCGCAAGTAGGCCGCTCAGGGAGGCCGGCCGAAACTTCGCCGATGCGCCCCGCGTTGCCTCGATGAAGGAGGTGCCGCGATGCTCGACGTCTGCAAGCGCCCGAACGAAGACGGCCTCTACACGGTCTATATCGGCAACATGGTGGTGGAGTGCTGCCTCAGGAGCGACGAGGCCGATTCCCTGATGGACGAGCTGCGCCGCCGCTTGGCCGAAGGCTAGCCCGGCACCTCAAGGGTTTGCCGGGAGCTACGTCGGCAGCAGCGGGATCGCCCGGCTTCTGCGCGTCTCCATGAGCGAGATCGCCGGCTTCAGCCCGTCGCGAGGAGCCACGTCAGCAGCAGGGGTATGGTGAGGATCGACAGGAGCGTCGAGAGCACCACCACGCCCGCGACCTCCTCGGGCTGGTTGTTCCAGCGCTGGGCGAAGAGATAGTTGTAGACCGCGACCGGGTTGGCGCATTGCAGGATCAGCACCGCCCGCATCGGCCCGGTGAGCCCGAACAGGGCCGCGACCCCGATCCCAACCCCCGCCCCGAGCCCGATCCGGATCGCGGAGACGAGCGCCGCGCGCCCGAAGGCCGAAACCTTGAGGAGGCTCAGCGAGGAGCCCAGCATCAGCAGCATGAGCGGCACCGTGAGGTGGCCGACGAGATCGATCGTGGCGCGCAGCCAGGCCGGCAGCTCGATCCCGGCGAAGGACAGGCCGACCCCGATCGCGGCCGCGTAGAGGATCGGCACCCGGGCGAGCCCGCGCCAGTTCGCGCGCCCCGCGGCGATCGCCTGGCCGATCGTGAAGTTCGCGACCGACGACATGGAGAAGAACGCGATCGCGTAGCCGAGGCCCTCCGCCCCGAAGGCGTAGAGGGCGAGCGGCAGGCCGAGATTGCCGGCGTTCGGGAAGGCGATCGAGGGCAGGAAGGTCCGGATCCGCAATCCGAACAGCGCGAGCGCCAGCGCGCCTAAGCCTGCGAAGAGGAGGATCGCGGTGCCGGCCGCGGCCGCGATCGCGAGGAAGGCGTCGAAGGAGAGCCGGGTCGACTGGAAGGTGCCGACGATCAGGCAGGGCGTCGCCACGTCGGCGACGAGGGTGGTGAGCTCCTTCGAGTCGAGCCGGTGGCCGAGCCGCGTCCAGGCGAAGCCGAGCGCCACGGTGATCAGGATCGGCGCGACCACCGAGAGGACGAGGCTGAACATCGGGCGGGGATCCTCCGGCTGGCCGCCGCCGGCCTATACAGGGTTTGCCGCAGGCCCGCACGATCGGCTGCGGCGGACGGATGTGTATGCAACGGACAGGGCGCACCCGGCGGCCGCGGCAGAAAACACTTGAGCCGTCGCCGCTTTGCCGCCAAAGGTCGTGCATACACGCCGCGACGTGCCTGCGGGGCCTGGACGGGGCGCGCCTCCAGCCCATCTGGGGACACGGCGCCCCGGGCGGCCCGGAGCCGGGGAACGAGCAAACAGGGAGACCACCGTGAGCGACGCAGCAGAGGCCGGAGCCGACATCCTGTTCGAGGTCCGCGACGGGATCGCGTTCATGACCTTCAACCGGCCGCAGGCCCGCAACGCCTTCACCTTCGCGATGTACGAGCGCATGGCGGAGCTGTGCAGCCAGGTCGACGCCGACCGCTCGATCCGCGCCATGGTGGTCTCGGGCGCGGGCGGCAAGGCTTTTGCTGCCGGCACCGACATCTCGCAGTTCCGTGCCTTCGATACGCCCGAGGACGCGCTCGGCTACGAATCCCGCATCGACCGGGTGCTCGGCGCCCTGGAGCAATGCCGCGTGCCCACGATCGCGGCGATCTCGGGCGCCTGCACGGGCGGGGGCGCGGGCATCGCGGGCTGCTGCGACCTGCGGATCGCGGCCGCGAACGCCCGCTTCGGCCTGCCCATCGCGCGCACCCTCGGCAACTGCCTGTCGATGTCGAACTTCGCGCGCTTCGCCGACCTCATCGGCTCGGCGCGGCTCAAGGAGATCATCTTCACGGCGCGCCTCATCGAGGCCCCGGAGGCGCTGTCTATCGGCCTCGTCAACGAGGTCGTGGACGATTTCGACGCCGTGCTCGCCCGTGCCGAGGCGCTGGCGCGCCAGATCGCGGGCCACGCGCCGCTCACCCTCCAGGCCGCCAAGCAGGCCCTGCGGCGCCTGCGGCCGACGATCCCGCGCGGCGAGGGCGATGACCTGATCCTCATGTGCTACATGAGCCAGGATTTCCGCGAGGGCATGGACGCGTTCCTCAACAAGCGCGCGCCGAATTTCACGGGCACCTGAGCGGGCTCCTTTCGTCGGGGCACGCGCCGCGGGCGGAATCCGGGACGAGATCAGTCCGTCCGCTCCTGCGGCCCAATACCAGAAAAGAGGACACGATGGGCCCGCTGCAAGGCTTGAAGGTTCTGGACCTCACCCACGTGATGGCGGGGCCGACCTGCACCCTGATGCTCGCCGACATGGGCGCCGAGGTCGTCAAGGTCGAGAAGCAGCCGGACGGCGACGACACCCGCCGCTCGATCCCGCCGAGCGTCGGCGACCAGGCGGCCTCGTTCCTGATGATGAACCGCAACAAGCGCGGCATCGCGCTCGACCTCAAGACGAAGGGCGGCGCCGAGATCCTGCGCCGCCTCGCGCTTCGGGCCGACGTGCTGGTCGAGAATTTCGGCCCCGGCGTCATGGAGCGCCTCGGCTTCGGCTACGACAGCCTCAAGGCCGAGAATCCCGGCCTGATCTACTGCTCGCTCTCCGGCTTCGGGCGCACCGGCCCCTACAGCCACCGCCGCGGCTTCGACCTCGTGGCCCAGGCCATGAGCGGCATCATGAGCTTCACGGGCGAAGCCGGCGGCCCGCCCGCGAAATGCGGCCCCCCGCTCTCCGACATCACCGCGGGCCTGCTCGCCGCCATGGGGATCCTGGCGGCCTATGCGCACCGCCTCAAGACCGGCGAGGGCCAGTGGGTCGAGACCTCCCTCTTCGAGGCCGCGCTCGTGCAGACCTACTGGCAGTCGGCGATCGCGCTCGCGACCGGCGAGGCGCCGCGCGCCATGGGCTCGGCCCATCCGCTCAACGCGCCCTACCAGGCCTTCGAGGCGCAGGACGGCTGGATCGTGATCGGCGGCGCCAACCAGCGCAACTGGCTCAGGACCCTCGAGGCCATCGGCGCGACCGAGCTCGCCGACGACCCGCGCTTCCGCGACAACCCGGACCGCATGGCGCATCTCGCCGAGCTCGACGAGGAGTTCGCCCGGCGCCTGCGCCTGAAGCCCGCGCAGCACTGGCTCGACGTGCTCGAGGAGAAGGGCGTGCCCTGCGGCCCCGTCAACGACATGCTCCAGGCGCTGTCCGATCCGCAGACTCTCGCCCGCGAGATGGTGGTCGAGGTCGAGCACACCACGCTCGGGGCCGTGAAGACGCTGGGCCTGCCCGTGAAGTTCTCGCAGACGCCCGGCAAGGTCCGCACCGGCGCGCCGCTCTACGGCGAGCATACGCGGGCGATCCTGGCGGAGGTCGGCTTCGCGCCCGACGAGATCGAGGCCTTCGTGAGCGAGGGCGCCGTCACGGCGCGCTGAGGCGCAGGGCGAGGCTTCGCTCGCCGCTCAGGACGCCTCGGCCCCCAGGCGGGCCGCCAGCGCCCGGACCTCGGGAAAGACCCATGCGCCGACCGGCTCGGAGCGTCCGCGCACGGCGAGCGTCTGCCGGTCGAGACCCGCGAGGTCGAGCCCGGCGAGGCGGGCGAGATCCTCGGACACCACGAGTTCGGCGTCGAGATCCTTGGCGAGGCCCTCCAGGCGGCTCGCGGTGTTGATGGTGTCGCCGACCGCCGTCAGGCTCATGGCCGCGCCGTAGCCCATCTCGCCCACCACCGCGGGGCCGGCATGCAGGCTGATCGCGATCTGGAGCGGGCGGTCGAGCTCGCTGGCATAGGTGGCGTTGAGCTGGTCGACGCCGGCGCGGATGCGCAGGGCCGCGTCGACCGCCTGGCGCGCGGCCGTGCGCGGGTCGGCGGCGAGCCCGAACAGGGCGAGCGCCCCGTCGCCGATGAACTTGTCCATGTGGCCGCTGGCCTCCTCGACGGCCTCGCCGACCGCCTCGAAGTAGCGGTTGAGGATGAACACGGTGTCGAAGGGCAGGCGCTTCTCGGACAGGCTCGTGAAGCCGCGCAGGTCGCAGAACAGCACCGCAATCTCGCGCTCCTGGCCGCGGATCGCCCGCTCGCCCGCGAGGGGCCGGTCGAGGCTGCGCGACAGCACCGGCACGACGGCGAGGTCCTGCACGGGCCGGAACTGGCAGGCGAGGCGCACGTTCGGCCCCGCCTTGATGCGCTGGAGCGTGGCGCGCTCCTGCGCGGAGGGCGGCGGCTGGCGCTCCAGGCCTTCCGTGACGCGCACCCGGCAGGTCGAGCAGCGCCCGCGCCCGCCGCAGATGGCGTTGTGCGGGATGCCGGCGCTGCGGCTGGCTTCCAGCACGCTGAAGCCGCGCGGCACCGTCACGACCCGCCCGCCGGGGTACGTGACCCGCAGGCGCGTCGACCAGTTCCAGGACACCCGGAGCGCCCGCGCCGCGAAGGCCGCCGCGACGAGGCCGGCGGCGCCGAGATAGAGCGCGGTGCGGATGTCGGCGAGGATCGGGGGCGGGGCCTCGGGCTCGGGCGGTGATCCTAAGCGCGCCATCTCCTCGCCGGCTTCCGCGAAGCCGAGCAGCGCCAGCAGGGGGACGAGGAGCGCGGCCGTGTAGAGCACGAGCGACCAGCGCCCGAACCAGGGCTTCGGCCGCAGCCAGAAATACAGGCCCAGGCACCCGTGCAGCCAGGCCAGCACGAGCGCCACGGTCTGGCGCAGGCCGTTCTCGGGCGCGGCGATCCAGAGGCCGTGCACCATCTCGGGGTAGCCGGTGTCCTGCCCGGTGAGCGCGTACTCGATGCGCGTGCCGGCCACGTGCGGGATCAGCAGGAAGGGCAGCGCGATCCCGAAGGCGAGCTGCGCGGCCTCCCGCGCCGGCATGCGCAGGGTGCGGCGGCGGTAGATCGCCGCGAGCGCCAGGACGAAATGGGTCAGCGCCGCGCCGTAGAGGAGCACGGTCCCGGCGGGGTTGCGCCACACGCGGTTGAACCAGCCTCGTCCCGCCTCCATGGCCTCGAGGGAGACGAGCCCGAGGGCATGGTTGGCGAAATGGGTGAGGAGGAACGCCGCGAGCACGAGCCCGCTGACGAGCCGCACCTCGCGCAGGCGCACCGGCCGCTCGAACGGCCGGGGAGGTCCGGCCGGCATCGGGTCGGCAGGCTCGGGGTCGGACGGCGGGGAGCGGAGCATGCGGGCCATCCAGGAGCGGGACGCCCCACGCCTAATGCGGTTTGCCCCTCCTGGGAACCGCCGATGCGGGCGAGCCGGGGCACCGGCGCGTTTCCGCGCGGCCCGCGGGAGCGCTCGCGGCCTCCGGCCGCGGCCGGAGGCCAGGGGTCTACCAGAGCCGGTCGAACTCCTCGACGAAGTCCTCCTCCCAGGCCTCGTCGAGCCAGGGGTCGTAGCCCCAGGCGTCGCGCGGGGGCGGGGCGGGGCGGCGCCGCTCGGTGACGCGCGGCGGGGGCGCCTCGCGCCGGAACTCCCTCTCCGCCGCCCGCGGCGGGGCCAGGTCGGGCCAGAGATCCCAATCGGTCAGGCGCCGCGCGGCCTCGCGCGAGGGCGCCGGCCGGCGCTCCGCCTGCGGCGCGGGGTTCGGCCTCGTGCGGCTCTCCGCGGTCGCGGCCGGCGCCCGGCGCTCGGCGCGCTGCGGCGCGGCCTCCTCCGCCGGCCGGCGCGCGCTCGCCGTGGCGGTCGGCGCGCGGCCGCCGCTGCGCTCCTGGGCGACGCGGTATTCCGCCATCGCGTTGGTGCTCGTCGCCACGCGGCGGAAATATTCCGCGGGCGCGCCGCGGCCCGCGACGGCCTCGCCGGCCGCGTCGCGGCGCCGGCCCATCCAGACGCCGAGCACCCGGCCCTCGCTCCAGCCCACGAACCAGGCGTCCGCGTTGCCCGTGGTGGTGCCGGTCTTGCCGTAGGCCTTCCAGCCCTTCAGGGCCGCGCCCTGGCCGGTGCCGCTGCGCACGACGTCGCCGAGCACGCTGCGCACGGGCTCGACGCAGCGCTGCGGGATCGCCCGCGTGCGCGCCGTCTCGAGGAAATTCGCCCGCACCACGCCGCGCCCGTCGACGACCGCGAGCACGGCCGTGGGCTCGACGCGAAAGCCGCCGTTCGCGACCGCCGCGTAGGCCGCGGTCATCGCGGTCACGGTGGTCGTGTACGAGCCCAGCACGAAGCCGGCGTCCGGGTCCGGCCCCGGATCGACCCCGAGCCGGCGGCTCGCCTCCGCGACCTTGCGGGGGCCGAGCGACTGCGCCAAGCGCACCGCGGCGGCGTTGCGCGAGCTCGCGAAAGCCTCCCGGAGCGTGGTCGTGCCGGCATAGCCCAGCGCCCCGTTCGAGGGCCAGGACCCGGTGACGGGCTCGTCGGTGATCCGGCTCTCGGTCGAGAGCCCGGCCTCGCAGGCCGCCACCAGAAGCGGGAGCTTGGCGGTCGAGCCCGGCTGCACCTTGGCCTTGACGGCGTTGTTGAACTGGCGCTTCGACCAGTCCACGGAGCCCACCATCGCCTGCACGCGGCCCTCGGGCGTCATCATCACGGCGCCGGCCTCGTAGGCGTCCGGGACCGCGCCCTCGCGGACGAGCCCGGCGAGATGCGTCTCGGCGAGGCGCTGGTGGCGCGGCTCGAGGGTGACGAAGAAGCGGATCGTCTCGCCGTCCTTCACGTGCTCGGCCGCAAAGGACTGCACCACCCATTCCGTGAAGGCCTGGGCCTGGATCTTGAACGGGGCCAGCAGGCCGGGACGGATGCCGGTGCTTTCCGCGCGTTTCTTCTCCGCCTCCTTGATCAGCCCCTGCTCGACCATGAGGCCGAGCACGAGCCTGGCGCGGGCATGCGCCCGCTCCCGCGTGGTTTCCTTGAGGGGATTGAGGCGCGCCGGCGCCTGCACCATGCCGGCGAGGAGCGCCGCCTCGTAGAGGTTGAGGTCGCGCGGTTCCTTCCGGAAATAGTGCCGGGACGCCCGGTAGAGGCCGACGATCTCGCGGCCGCCGAACTCGATCTGGTTGAGATAGGCCGCGAGCAGCTCCTGCTTGCCGACGGCGCCGTCGAAGGAGCCGGCGTGCCAGACCTCGGAGCCCTTGCGCTCGATCTTGCTGATGAAGTCGCGCCCCTGCAGGTCGTGCAGGACGAGGTTCTTGAGGAGCTGCATCGGGATGGTGCTGCCGCCGCGGCTGAAGCCCCCGCGCAGGATCGCCGCGAGCGCGATGAGGTCGACGCCGCCGTGGTCGAGGTAGCGCTTGTCCTCGACCGCGATGATGGCCTTCTTCATCACCTCGGGGATCTCGTGCGGCTTGAGCACGACCGGGCAGCGGCAATAGGCGTCGATCCCGGAGGCCGTGCGGGTCACCATCACCTGCGGCGCGGCCACGAGGGTGCGCAGATCCGCCGGTTTCAGGTTCCAGAAGGAGGGGTTCTCCTCGGCCCGCACATGAGGTGAAGCAACGATCGCGGCTGCAAGCGTAGCCGCACCGAAGAGGCGCTTCATGATGGGTTCGCAAGCCTTTCCTGTGCGAGGCCGGGCGCGTGAAAACACGCAAATGTCAGGTGTGATGGGCGCCGTTCTTCTACAAGGGACGGGGGAGGCGGCCCCGCGAATATTGTCGGCGGCCCCGCTTGCGACTTTCGTCGCTGCCGGCCGCCCTGTCGAGAACGGGCCGATTCCCCTGGACAGGGGCGGCGGCCTGCAGGAATGATCGGCCCGAGCGCAGGCAAGCGCGGCCTTGTCGAGCCGGCTTCTGAACCAATCGACGCGCCGCGAGGGGACGGGATGAGCGATCCACGGCAAGGGACGGGCCAGGGAACGGACCGCCGGGCCGCGGCGGCGGCGGGGCGCTGACCGCATGGCGGACGTGGAACTCTCCGGAATCACCAAGGCCTGGGGCGCCACGCCCGCGGTCGACGACGTCAGCTTCTCGGTCGCCAAGGGCCACCTCGTCGCGATCCTCGGCCCTTCGGGCTGCGGCAAGTCCACGACGCTGCGGCTCGTCGCCGGGCTCGAGAGCGCGAGTTCCGGGCGCATCGTCATCGCGGGCCGCGACGTCACCGGCCTGCCGCCGGCCCGGCGCGGCATCTCGATGGTGTTCCAGAGCTACGCCCTGTTTCCGCATCTCTCGGTCGCGGAGAACATCGTCTTCGGACTGAGGGTCCGCGACGTGCCGCGCGCGGAGCGCGACGCGCGCCTGAAGGAAGCGGCCGGCATCCTCGGGCTGGAACAACTCCTCGACCGCAAGCCCTCGCAGCTCTCCGGCGGCCAGCAGCAGCGGGTGGCGCTCGGGCGCGCCATCGTGGCGCGAACCCCCGTCTGCCTCATGGACGAGCCGCTCTCGAACCTCGACGCGCAGTTGCGGGTCGAGATGCGCCGCGAGATCCGCGATCTGCAGCGCCGCCTCGGCATCACCATGCTCTACGTCACCCACGACCAAGTCGAGGCCATGACCATGGCCGATCAGGTGGTGCTGATGCGCGCCGGGAAGGTCGAGCAGGACGCGGCCCCGGCCGAGCTCTACGAGCGCCCGGCGACGCCGTTCGTGGCCCGCTTCATCGGCACCCCGCCCATGAACGTGATCCCGCT
This sequence comes from Microvirga sp., assembly GCA_036263675.1. Classification (GTDB taxonomy): domain Bacteria; phylum Pseudomonadota; class Alphaproteobacteria; order Rhizobiales; family Beijerinckiaceae; genus Microvirga. Next base: position 99,439 of record DATAGO010000029.1, read on the forward strand.
CGCTTCGGTCGGCTCGCATCCCCACCTCGCCCGCGCGCCCGGCGGCTACGCGCCCGAGCGGCTCGCGGTCGGGATCCGGCCCGAGCTGGTGCGGATCGAGGACGGAGGCGTGCCGGCCCGCGTCGCGGCGGCGGAGTTCCTCGGCGCCGACACGCTGATCGAAACCAGGATCGACGGCCATCCCTTCATCGTGCGCCGCCCGGGGCGCGTCACCGCGGGGGCGGGAGAGACCATCGGGCTCACGTGGGATCCGGCGCAGGCGCACTGGTTCGACCTGTCGTCGGAGCGCCGGATCGATCCGGCCTAGGGAGCGAATCGCCGGCGGGTCCGACTTGTCATCGGATCGTCGGATCGACGTAATATAGCGGCGCTGGGAAGCCGGCTAACACAAGGCGTGAGCCGGCACGGTTCCGCCAAGAGGGAGGATGCACATGGACAGACGGCAATTCATGACGGGAGCGGCGCTGCTCGCCGCGGGCGCGCTGCCGATGCCGGCGCTCGCGCAGGGCGCCGCGGAGATCTCGTTCTTCTATCCCGTGGCGGTCGGCGGGCCGATCACCAAGCTGATCGACACCTTCGCGGCCGACTTCCAGAAGGAGAAGCCCGGCATCAAGGTCAACCCGATCTATGCCGGCACCTACCAGGAGACGATCGTCAAGGCGCTCACCGCCCACAAGAGCGGCACGCCGCCGGTGACCTCGGTGCTGCTCTCCACCGACATGTTCACCCTCATCGACGAGGATGCCATCGTCCCGATCGACGACTTCGTGAAGACCGAGGACGACAGGAAGTGGCTCGCCAGCTTCTTCCCCGGCTTCATGGCCAACAGCCAGACCGGCGGCAAGACCTGGGGCGTGCCGTTCCAGCGCTCCACCATCGTGCTCTACTGGAACAAGGACCTCTTCAAGGAGGCCGGGCTCGACCCCGAGAAGCCGCCGAAAAACTGGCAGGAGCAGGTGGAGTTCGCCCAGAAGCTCACCAAGCGCGACGCGTCCGGCAACGTCACGCAATGGGGCATCCAGATCCCCTCCTCGGGCTTCCCCTACTGGCTGTTCCAGGGCCTGACCACGCAGGCCGGCGCGCTGCTCATGAACCCGGAGGGCACGAAGACCAACTACAACGCCCCCGAGGTCGTCGAGGCGCTGCAATACTGGGTCGACCTCTCGGCGAAGCACAAGGTGCAGCCGCCCGGCATCGTCGAATGGGGCACCACCCCGCGCGACTTCTTCGAGCGCAAGGTCGCGATGATGTGGACCACGACCGGCAACCTCACGAACGTGCGCACCAACGCCAAATTCCCGTTCGGGGTCGGCATGCTGCCGGCGGGCAAGAGGCCCGGCAGCCCCACGGGCGGCGGCAACTTCTACATCTCCAAGAAGGCGACGCCGGCGCAGCAGCAGGCGGCGTTCGAGTTCATCAAGTGGATCACCAGCCCCGAGCGCGCCGCGCAGTGGAGCATCGACACCGGCTACGTCGCGGTGCGGCCCGACGCCTACAAGACGCCCGCGATGGAGAAATACGCCGCCGAGTTCCCGCCGGCCGCGGTGGCCCGCGACCAGCTCGAATTCGCGGTCGCGGAGCTCTCGACCCACGAGAACCAGCGTGTCACCAAGGCCCTCAACGACGGGCTCCAGGCGGCGCTCACGGGCACGAAGCCGCCCAAGCAGGCGCTCGACGACGCGCAGGCCGAGGCCGAGCGCATCCTGCGTCCCTACCGCTGATCCCCCATCGGCCGGGGCGATTCCCCGCCCCGGCCGAATGCGAGCATGCGATGAACAACCGCCTCACCGCGACGATCCACGGCTGGCTCCTGCTCCTGCCCGCCATGGCGTGCCTGGCTTTGTTCACGCACTGGCCCGCGATCGCCAGCATCGTCGAGAGCGTCTACTCGACGCCGCGCCCGCGCCGGCCGGCGCGCTTCGTCGGGCTCGACAATTTCGCGCTCATGCTCGAAGACCCGATCTTCTGGCAGTCGCTCAAGAACAATCTCTGGTTCGCTCTCGGCACGATTCCGCTCTCGATCGCGCTCTCGCTCCTGATGGCGGTCTGGGTCAACGACCGCATCCGCGGCCGCACCCTCGTGCGCATGGCCTACTTCACCCCGACCGTGCTGCCGATGATCGCGGTCGCCAACATCTGGCTCTTCTTCTTCACGCCGCAATACGGCCTGCTCGAACAGGTCAGCGGCCTGTTCGGCTTCCCCGCGCAGAACTGGCTCGGCTCCAAGGACACCGCGCTCTTCGCCGTGATCCTCGTCGCGGTCTGGAAGGAGGCGGGCTTCTTCATGATCTTCTACCTCGCGGCGCTCCAGACCATCTCGCCGACGCTGGCCGAGGCCGCGGCGCTGGAGGGCGCCTCGCGCTGGACCTATTTCCGCCGGGTGCAGTTCCCGCTCCTGATGCCCACGACCCTGTTCGTGCTCATCAATGCGGTCATCAACGCCTTCCGCATGGTCGACCACATCATCGTGCTGACCCGCGGCGGCCCCGACAACGCGACCACGCTGCTCCTGTTCTACATCTACCAGGTCGGCTTCAATTTCTGGGACACGGCCTATGCGGCCGCGCTCACCGTGGTGCTGCTCGCCATGCTCGCGGCCGTCGCGATGATCCAGTACGGCTGGCTCGAACGGCGGATCCACTACCGATGAGTGCTGTTGAAGCCGTCCCCGCCGCGCCCGGCCGGCGTTCGCTCCGGTCGCGTTGGCTGCCCCCCGGCCGCGCCGTGGAGCCCGCCCGCCCGGATCCTTATGCGCCGACCGGCATGTGGCTCGCGCTCGAGAGCGTCGGCGCCGGATTGCTGGCGGTGCTCTGGATCCTGCCGCTCGCCTACGCGGTCTGGGCCGCGATCCATCCGAGCGAGTTCACGACCCGCTTCCACCTCTTCGCCCCGCTGACCCTGGAGAACTTCGCCCGCGCCTGGGCGGCGGCGCCGTTCGCGCGCTATTTCCTCAACACCTTCGTGCTCGTGACGCTGATCCTCTCCTGCCAGCTCGTGCTCGGCACGCTCGCGGCCTATGCCTTCGCGCGCTACGAGTTCTGGGGCCGCAACCTCGCCTTCGCGCTGGTGCTGGCGCAGCTCATGATCATGCCGGACGTGCTCATCGTCGAGAACTACCGCACCATGACGGCGCTGGGGCTCGTCGACACGATTCCCGCGATCGCGCTCCCTTACATCGCCTCCGCGTTCGGGATCTTCCTCCTGCGCCAGACCTTCAAGACCGTGCCCAAGGAACTCGACGACGCCGCGCGGGTCGAGGGCGCGAGCGGGCTGCAGATCCTCATGAAGGTCTACGTGCCGCTCGCACGCCCGATCTACGTCGCCTACGGGCTCGTCTCCGTGAGCTACCACTGGAACAACTTCCTCTGGCCTCTCATCGTGACGAACTCGGTCGAGGCCCGCCCGCTGACCGTCGGCCTCCAGGTGTTCTCGTCCTCCGACCAGGGCGTCGACTGGGCGGTGATCTGCGCCGCGACGCTCATGACCTCCGCGCCGCTCCTGATCGGCTTCCTCCTGTTCCAGCGCCAGTTCGTCCAAAGCTTTATGCGCGCAGGGATTCGCTAGAGACCCCGCGCATCGACAGGATTTCTCCGATGAAGCTCATCACCTGGAACATCCAATGGGCGCTGGGCATGGACGGGATCATGGATCCCGCCCGTGTGGTGCGGCATGCGCGGGACATGGCGGATTTCGACGTGCTGTGCCTCCAGGAAGTCTCGGACAACTTCCCCGAGCTCCAGGCCAACGACGGCGCAGACCAGTTCGCGGCCTTCGCGGATCTCCTGCCCGGCTACACCGCGATGGACGGGGTGGCGCTCGACATCCGGGGCGCCGACGGGCGGCGCAAGCGCTTCGGCAACATGCTGCTCTCGCGCTATCCCGTGGCGCAGACCTTGCGCTACACCCTGCCCTGGGAGGCGGACGTCACCCGCAACATGCCGCGCCTCCTGATCGAAGCCGTGGTGCTTGCGCCCTTCGGGCCGATCCGCGTGATGACCACGCATCTCGAATATTCGTCCGCGAAGCTGCGCGCCGCGCAGGTGCAGGGGATCCGCGAGGCGCACCGCACGGCCTGCGACCGCGAGGCGACGCCGCGGGAGGACGGACCGGGGACGTATGGGCGCGTGCCGGGCTCGCGCTCCGCGATCCTCACCGGGGACTTCAACATGAAGCCGGACGATCCGCTCAAACGTCGGATCTCCGAGCCCTTCGAGGACGGGACCCCGGCGCTGCTCGACGTGTGGACCACGAAGCACCCGGGCGCGCCGCACCCGCCGTCCTTCTGCCTGTTCGACCAAACCCACGGCCCGATCCATTGCTGCGACTACGTCTTCGCGACAGACGATCTGGTGTCCCGGATCGAGCGGATCCATTACGACACAGCTACCAAGGTGTCGGATCACCAGCCGGTGCTGATCGAGATCGCAGACTGAGGCGCAGGAGGCAGGCGAGGGGCCGCTTCGACCGTTCTCCCGCCTTGAACTCCCGGCCTCGGGACGTGCCCGGATCGGCGCCGCCGTCGATGAGTGGCTTCGACCGTTCAGGCTCTGGAGCGGTACCCGACCTGATTGAATCGCACCGTCCTGCCCGGCTGGCGTCGGGCTGATTCAAGTTGCCTTCTGGGTCGGTAGTGAGTCGGGTTGAATCACTGCCCCCCATCTTCCTCGGCCATGCGCTCTGCCCATCGCTGAGCCCACTTGCGCAAAGGGTTCAACGAAGTATTGAGCTCCTCTCCGAGCGCGGTCAGGCGATAGCCGACCTTGTCTTCGGTGATCACGATGTGATCGGCTCGAAGCTCCTTCAGACGGCCATTGAGGGTCGCAGGAGAGACCTGACCGCATCGCGCTTGCAGTTCCCGGAATGTGCAAGGCCCACGTCCAAGCTCCCAAAGGATACGCATCGTCCAGCGGCGTCCGAGCAGGTCGAACGCGGCCATGATCGGAACGCCACGGGTCGAGCCACGAACGGCCTTCCCCGGAATAGGACCTCTGGTCATCGGAGCCTCAGGCTTGCTGCTTCTGTTTTTATAGCGCAACCTGCTACAACATCCATAGCGCTCGAATCGACTTCGAGCCAGCCGTCCAGAGAGGAGTGAAGCATGCAGTTCCTCGTCATCGCCTACGACAAGAATGACGATCAGGCTTTGCACCGCCGGAAGGCCGTTCGAGAGCAGCATCTGGAAGCGGCGCGGCGGTCCATCGAAGCCGGAACAATGCTCATCGGAGGTGCCATCCTCAACGACGCCGGTGAGATGGTCGGATCGATGACGGTGGTATCCTTCCCGGAGCGGACCGCGTTGGACGCTTGGCTTCAGGACGTCCCCTACATGCGCCACGGCATTTGGGATCGTGTCGAGGTGAGGCCGTATCATACGGCCGTCCTTGCAGGATCGACATCCTGAACGGCCACGCCGGGCATCTTGGCTGGTCTTCCCAAAGCGGTTCTTGGCTGATTCAAACTTGCCGCCAGGGTCGGGAGACCGGCAGGTAGGTTGAGAGCCTCGTCGGTTGATCTTCGCGCCTATCGAGACCGCCTTCTCGGAGTTCGAGGCGCTCCTGCGCAAGGCGGCAGAGCGCACGGTCGAGGGGCACCGGACCGCCCTTGGCCGCCCTGTGGATGCGTCCACGCCCACTGAGTGCGCCAACTGCTCCGCCGTCGCAAGCTATGATGCAGCCCGATGGGAGCCCGCTCCAGAACATGCCCGGACGGGCCCCCGGTCGCGGCGCCGCATCGGCCGGCTCGGAACGTGCCCGGACAGGCCCCGCCGTCGAGGCGCCGCATCGACCAGCTCAGAACGTGCCCGGATAGGCCCCGCCGTCGAGGAGCCAGTTCTGGCCCGTGATGAAGCCGGCATGGACGCTGCACAGGAAGGCGCAGGCGGCACCGAACTCGTCCGGCTGGCCGAGGCGTCCCGCGGGGTTCGCGGCCGCCATGGCGGCGAGTTCCTCTTCCATCGGCTTGCCGCTGCGCTTGGCCCGCGTCGCCGCGTTGCCGCGCAGGCGGTCGGTCTCGAACGGGCCGGGCAGCAGGTTGTTGATCGTGACGCCGCGCGCGACCGTCGTGCGCGACACGCCGGCGATGAAGCCGGTGAGCCCGGAGCGCGCGCCGTTCGAAAGGCCGAGGATGTCGATCGGGGCTTTGACCGCGCTCGACGTGATGTTCACGACCCGGCCGAAGCCGCGCTCCATCATGCCGTCCACCGTGGCCTTGATGAGCTCGATCGGGGTGAGCATGTTGGCGTCCAGCGCCTTGATCCAGTCCTCGCGCGACCAGTCGCGGAAGTCGCCCGGCGGCGGGCCGCCGGCGTTGTTGATCAGGATGTCGGGTTGCGGGCAGGCCGCGAGCGCGGCGCGCCGGCCTTCAGCCGTGGCGATGTCGCCCGCGACCGCCGTGACGGTGACGTCGGGGGCGAGGTGCCGGATCTCCGCGGCCGTGGCTTCGAGTTCCGAGGCCGTGCGCGCCGTGATCACGACGTTCACGCCCTCGCGCGCCAGCGCCGTGGCGCAGCCCTTGCCGAGCCCCTTGCTGGCCGCGCACACGAGCGCGGTCCTTCCCCGGATGCCGAGGTCCATGACGGTCTCCTTCGATGGCGGATCGGGGCGCGGCGACGGGCTTGCCCGCGATCGTCTCCCGAGGCGTGAATCGGGCGCGGCGACGGGCCGGCCCGACGGCCACCCCCGGATGGCGGATCGCGGCGAAGGCGGCCGCCCGCCGCTCGGCCCGTGAGGTCGGGCTACTTCGCCTTCTTGGAGGACCGGCGCTTGGCGTTGAGGCTGGTCTTGAGCGAGCGCGCGGGCGTGAACTTGAGGTTCTTGGACGCCGCGATCTTCACGGCCTCGCCGGTGCGCGGGTTGCGGCCCTTGCGCGCCGCACGCTCGGCGACCTTGAAGCGGCCGAAGCCGAAGAGGGACACTTCCTCGCCCTTCTGCGCGGTGCTCGTGATCATGCCGAAGACGCTGTCCACGAGCTCGCGCGCGAAGCTCTTCGTGAGCTCGTGCTCCTCCGCGAGACGTTCGACCAGTTCGTTCTTGTTCATCGCCTATCCTCGCTCCAGTGGGGGTTTCGTGTTTCCGGTCAGGCCTGAGCGGCCCTTCGCGCCGCCGCAGCGGCCGCAACGTCGTCCGGCTCCTGCATCGGTTCCTGCATCGGCCTCTGCTCCGGCACGGATTCCGCATAAGCGATCCGGTCCGCGCGGTCGATCACGAAGACGGCCTGCGGCCACAGGCGCGATTCCTCGAGGAGCATGCCGCCGTCGCGCCCGAACGCCTCGCCTTTATGGGCCGGGAGCGCAGGATGTCCAACCCCCTCGGCCGCATTCCGGCGTCCTGGCGCAAAGGGAAGGCCCATGCCGGCCGTGCAGACCGTCAAACCGTCAGGCCCGTTGGCCCGCAAGGCGTCCCGGCGGACCGGAGTGCCGAGGGAAGCGGCTGCGTCGAGGCGCCGGGCCGTGCCGGCGCCATCCTGGAGCCGCACCCGGCGCATGGCGCCCTCGAAGCGCTCCAGGGGGAAGTCGGGATCGCCGGCCCGGAGCGTCCGGCCCGCGACGGTGAGCCGCCCGGCGAACTCGAACGCCGCGCCCGTCCGCTCCTCGACCTGCTGCATGCCCCGCTCCGCCGCCGAAATCTTCAAGCGCCCGCTGCAAGATTCGCGCGATTCCCACTCCATAGCACGGCTTTCCGAAAAGCCACGGATTCCGTCAGCTTCCACAACGATTCACCCGCGCAGCTCCCGGATCAGCGCGGCGTCGGGAAAGCAGGTTTCCGCCCGGCCGCTTCGCGCCTGCCATTGCCCGATGGCGGTGCGGGTCGCGAAGCCGATGAGGCCGTCGGCGCGGCCGACGTCGTAGCCCTCCGCCTGAAGGCGGTGCTGCAAGCCCAGGATGCCGCCGCGGGTCATGGGATCGGTGGGCTGCCATCGCGCCGCGAAGGCGCGCGCTCCGCGCATGCGGTCGGCCACATGGCCGACGAAGAGCGCGTAGAGGTCGGATTCGTTGTAGGCCTTCAGCACGTAGAAATTGTCCGACACCAGGAAGGCCGGCCCGAGGCGGCCGGCGGGCATCAGCAGATAGACCGGTCCATCGCCGCCCGGGTCCGGCGCTCCCCCGTCCGCCCGCGCGAGGCCGAGCCGGATCCACTCGCGCATCGGCCGGCCCTGGCGCGGGCCCTCGAGGGCGCAGGAGACGGCGTCGGGCACGCGCACCTCCGCGCCCCAGGCGCGGCCGCGCTGCCAGCCGTGCCCGGCGAGGTAGTTCGCGATCGAGGCGAGGCTGTCGGGCGCGGAGCGCCAGATGTCGCGGCGGCCGTCGCCGTCCCCGTCGGCCGCGAAGCGCAGCACTTTCGACGGCAGGAATTGCGGCTGCCCCATGGCGCCCGCCCAGGTCGAGACAAGGCCGCCCGGCGGCGCAAGGCCCTGCTCCAGGATCTGCAGCGCCGCGACGAGCTCCGGACCGTAGAGCTCGCGCCGCCGCCCCATGAAGGCCTGCGTGGCGAGCACGCGGATCGCAGGGCGGTCGGGGCTCACCCGGCCGAAGCCCGATTCGCGGCCCCAGACCGCGACCACGATCTCGCGCGGCACGCCGTAATGGGCCTCGATGCGGTCGAGCAGGGGCGCGAAGCGGTTCAGGAGATTGCGCCCTTCCGTGCCCAGGGTTGCGAGCTGCGCCTCGACGAAGTAGCGCCCGGGCGCCTGGAACTCTGCCTGGTGCTGGACCCGCGGCGGCGCGGTCGAGCCCGGCGCCTGCAGGTCGGGCAGGGTGCGGTCGGGGGTGACGCCGGCGAAGGCCCGGTCGAAGGTCGCGCGCGACACGCCGGCCTTCACGGCCTCGGGCCAGACGGTGCCGGCGAGCCAGTCCCGGAACGGCGCCTCGATGGCGCCCGGAGACGCGGCCTGTGCGACCGCCGCCGACGGCGCGAGGAGCACGAGCGCCACGAGGAGAGCCGCGATGCGGGAGCCCGCCATGCCGCGTCCCTCGCCCGTCAGCGCGGCAGCGCGCCGACGATCGGGCCCATGGGCAGGAGCCCGTCGTTGCGGCCGAGCGCGGGGGCGTAGAGGCTCGACACGCTGCCGTCGAGGAAGAGGGCGTTGGAGGTCCCGAGCTCGTCCTTGAACAGCCGCGCGAAGGCCCCGAAGGTGACGGGCTCCTCGGCGATCGCGAACACGACCGTGGTGCGGTCGCGCAGGCCGACGCCGTTGCGGATCTTGCGCGAGGGGCCGTCCTCGGAAATCTTCGGATGGATACGCCCGTCGATCACCAGCATGGGGCCGGATTGCGTGGCGTAATCGGCCTTCACGCGCGCCTTCAGATAGCGCCCGGTCTCCATCACGCCCGCCGAGCGGCCGGCGACGTAGAAGACCCCGTTCGGCTTGAGGTGGAAGTTGCCCGGGCCCGCGGCCGTGTTGGCGCGCTTCAGCTCGCGTCCCTCCTCGACATAGAGCCCCACCGGCGAGCGGTCCTCGTGGTACATGCCCGCATTCATGGCGAAGACGAGCCGCGCGCCGTCCTTCGTGGCGCGCAGGCGGTCGAAGCTGCCGATGACCTCCCCGTCCGGCCCCTTCCAGAACAGCCGGATCTCGTGGCGCCGCAGGTCGATGGTGCAGACCGTGTAGGCGGCGCCCTCGACGCGGCGGGGGGCGCACACCTCCTCCGCGAAGGCGGGCGGCGCCAGCGTCAGGCAGGCCGCCGCGGCGGCCATCAAAGCGAGGGGTGCGGCGTTCGCGATCATGCTTCTTTCCCGTGCGCGGCCCGTGTGGCAGCGTCGTGGCCCGTTCCGGTCCGGATGGACCGGAATGGTCCGGAATGGACCGGCCGGTCCACCCGCCCGGATGCGCCCGCCGGCCAGGGAGAACGTCCATGCATCTTCAGGGATCCTGCCATTGCGGCGCCGTGTGCTTCTCCTGCGAGTCTTATGCACCAAGCCCGTATCTGCGCTGCTACTGCTCGATCTGCCGCAAGACCGCCGGCGGCGGCGGCTTCGCAATCAATCTCGGGGCCCGGGCCGGGAGCCTAAGTATCGAGGGTACCGAGCATATTTCGGTCTACCGGGCCCGCATCGACGGGAGCCTGAGCCCGGCGGAGCGCCGCTTCTGCGCCCGCTGCGGCTCGGCGCTCTGGGTTTTCGACCCGCGCTGGCCGGACCTCGTCCACCCGTTTGCCGGCGCGATCGACACGCCGCTCCCCGAGGCGCCCGAGGCCGAGCACATGATGCTGAATTCAAAGGCGAATTGGGTGCGCCTCGACGCCCGGGAGAACGAGGCGCACCACGATTCCTATCCGCCGCAGTCGCTCGAAGACTGGCACCGCTCGCGCGGCCTCCTCGGCGATGCCTGACGGCTCGCCTCAACTCCCGGCCTTGCGCACGAAGCGGTCGTCGAAGGTGGCGGCGAGGTCGACCTTGGCGTCCTTCAGCTCGGGATCGAGCTGTTTCAGCATGTCCATCACGCTCGCCATGCCCTCCGGCGGCACGATGCCGGTGCGGGAATAGCTCTCGAGCGAGTTCTGCACCGCCTTGATGTAGAGCGGCTTGTCGCCGAGGTGGTACTCCGCCGGCACGAGGTCGGCCACGTCCTCGGGCTTCGCGGTCTGGAGCCATTTCAGCGACTTCACGAAGGCGTTCACGAGGCGCTGGGTCGTGACCGGGTTGCGGTCGATGAAGTCCTTCTTGGAATAGAGCGTCGCGGCCGGGTTCGATCCCCCGAAGAGCGCGCGGGTGCCGGCCTCCGTGCGGGTGTCGATCAGGACCTGAACGTCGCCGTCCGATTCGAGCTTCGCGATCACCGGATCGAGGTGGGAGATCAGGTCGATCTCCCCCTTCTTGACCGCGGCGACCGCGCTCGCGCCCGCCCCGACCCCGATGATGGCGGCGTCGGCGGCCTTGAGGCCGGCCTTCACCATCGCGTATTGCGCCGTGAGCGCCGTCGAAGAGCCCGGCGCCGTGACGCCGATCTTCAACCCCTTGAAATCCGCGGCCGATTTCACCTGGCCGGCCTTGTCCTTCTTGACCGCGATCACGATCGCGGGGAAGCGGCCGAGCTCGGTGAGCGCGCGCACGTCCTGGCCCTTGGCCTGCATGCGGATCGTGTGCTCGTACGCGCCCGTGACCACGTCGACCGAACCGCCGATGAGCGCCTGGAGCGAACGGGCGCCGCCGCCGAAATCGTTGATCTCGACTTCGAGCCCTTCCTCCTTGAAGTAGCCTTTGCGCTCGGCGACCGTGAGCGGCAGGTAGTAGAGCAGCGCCTTGCCGCCGACGCCCAGCGTCACTTTCGGCTTCTCGGGCGCCCCTTGCGCGAAGGCGCGGTGCCCGACGGCGGCGCCAAGGCCGGCGACGCCGGCTCCGATGAGAAATGTGCGGCGTTCCATGGTGGGTCCTCCCTGAGTTTTCGGTAGAATTGCGCAGCCCGGCGTGGTTGTCGATGGGCTCCGGTGGGGGCGGACCTCAGCCCTGCGCCGTGGTCTGCGGCCCGGGCCGCCACACCAGCAGGCGGTTCTCGATCAGGGTCACGGCGAAGTCGATCACGATCACGAACACGGCGAGGATCAGCATGCCCGCGAACACGCCGGTCACGTCGAACACGCTCTCGGCCTCGTGGATCTTGTAGCCGAGGCCCGCGGACGAGCCGAGATACTCGCCCACCACCGCTCCGACGAGCGCAAATCCCACCGATGTGTGGAGGGACGAGAACATCCAGGTCAGCGCCGCCGGCCAGTAGACGTGGCGCAGGAGCTGGCGCTCGTTCATGCCGAGCATGCGGGCGTTGGCGAGCACCACCTGCGGGACTTCGCGGACCCCCTGGTAGACGTTGAAGAACACGATGAAGAACACGAGCGTGAAGCCGAGCGCCACCTTCGACCAGATCCCGAGACCGAACCAGAGCGCGAAGATCGGCGCCAGCACCACGCGGGGCAGGGCGTTCGCGGCCTTGATGTAGGGGTCGAACACGGCCGCGAGCAATTCGCGCCGGGCGAACAGGAAGCCGAACAGGATGCCCCCGAGCGCGCCGGTCACGAAGGCCAGGATCGTCTCCAGGAGCGTGATGCCGAGATGCCGCCAGATCTCGCCGGTGGCGAACAGCTTCCAGCACCGCGCCAGCACGTCCAGCGGCGTCGAGAAGAAGAACTGGATCTGCTTCGGCTGGCCGATGATCGGGTACACGGTGAGCACGTGCCAGACCGCGAGCATCCCGAGGCCGACGAGGACCTGGAGGGTGAGAAGGCGGGCGCGGTTCATGATGGGGTCCTCGTCACGGATCGGGAGCTCCTCTCCTTCCAGAGGAGAGGAGCGCTGCGCCTGCGCTCATGTGCCCGCTCCCTCGCCCAGACCGTAGGCCTTGCGGACCTCGTCCCTGAGGCTCCCCCAGATCTCCTTGAAGATCGCGTGGAAGGCGGGCTCCAGGCGCACCTCCGCGATGTCGCGGGGGCGCGGCAGGGCGACGGGAAAGTCGCCGATGATGCGCGCCGCCGGCCCGGCCGACATCACGACCACGCGGTCGGAGAGAGCGATCGCCTCCTCGAGGTCGTGGGTCACGAACAGCACGGCTTTGCGGTTCGCGGCCCAGAGGTCGAGGAGGAGGTTGCCCATGATCTGGCGCGTCTGCGCGTCGAGGGGTCCGAAGGGCTCGTCCATGAGCAGGATCTCGGGATCCCGAATGAGCATCTGGGCGAGCGCCACGCGCTTGCGCTGGCCGCCCGAGAGCATGTGGGGGTAGCGGTCCACGAAGGCACTGAGCCCCACCCGCCGCAGCCAGTCGCGGGCCCTGGCCTCGGCCTCGGCCTTTGCGACGCCGGCGGGCTCCAGCGCCACGGAGACGTTCTGGAGTGCGGTCTTCCAAGGCATCAGGGCGTCCTGCTGGAAGAGGTAGCCCGCACGGCCGTTGAGGCCCGAAAGCCCCGTGCCGAAGATCCCGACCTGCCCCGAGGAGGGCTTGAGCAGCCCGGCGGCGGCGTTGAGGAGGGTGGACTTGCCGCACCCCGTCGGCCCGACGATCGCGACGAACTCGCCCGGCGCCACCGCGAGGTCGATCGCCTCGACCGCCGTGTAGCGCTGTCCGCCCTTCAGCGCGAACGCGATGGCGATGTTCTGCAGGGCGACCGCGGGCGCGGCCGGCGAAGTCTGGAGCATGGCCTTGAGGGCGTTCCCGGCGCCGTCCTGCGGCGCTTGCGCCGACCCTAATGCCTCGCTCCGCAATGGCAAGGGAGGCATGCCCGGTCGCCCGCAGGCGCAGGTCGTCATCGCCGCACCGGCCGCCGGCCTCTTGCGGAGACCGGTCCGCCGGGGCAGACCGGGTCCACGAACAGGGACTGGGAGGGCGCCGACATGATGAAGGCCGCGGTGGTGACGGAGGGCGGGCTCGCGATCCGGGAGGTTCCGGTGCCGCGGCCGAAGCCCAACGAGGTGCTGGTGCGGGTCCGCGCCGCCGCCCTCAACCGCGCCGATCTCGGCGTCGTGGCCGGCCACCGGCACGGCTCGATCGGCGGTCCCGGCGCGATCCCGGGACTCGAATGGGCGGGCGAGGTCGTCGAGGCCGGCGCCGAGGTCGAAGCCTTCAGCCCCGGCGACCGGGTGATGTGCGCGGGCTCCGGCGGTTATGCGGAATACGCGGTGACGGATGGGGGGAGCGCCACGCCGATCCCGGACGGCATGTCCTTCGAGACCGCCACGACCCTGCCGCTGGCGCTCCGGACCATGCACGACGCGATCGTCACGCAGGCGCGGCTCCAGCCCGGCGAGAGCCTCCTGATCCAGGGCGCGAGTTCCGGCGTCGGCCTGATGGGGCTGCAGATCGGACGGCGCCTCGGCGCCGCGGTCGTGATCGGGACCTCGACCAACCCGGAGCGGCGGGCGCGCCTCACCGCGTTCGGCGCCACGCTCGCCCTCGACACCTCCGATCCCGCCTGGCCCGAACAGGCGCGCGAGGCCACCGGGGGCAAGGGCGTGAACGTCATCATCGATCAGGTGTCGGGCTCCATGGCAAACGCCAACATGCAGGCCGCCGCGGTGCTCGGGCGCATCGTCAATGTGGGACGGCTCGGCGGCGCGAAGGCCGAGTTCGACTTCGATCTCCATGCCCTCAAGCGCATCAGCTATATCGGCGTCACCTTCCGGACGCGCTCGATTGCAGAGGTCCGCGAGATCAACCGCCGCATGCGCGCCGATCTCGACGGGGCGGTTGCGGCGGGCGAGCTGCAGCTCCCGCTCGACAGCTCCTTCCCCCTCGATGCCGCCGCCGACGCGGTCGCGCACATGCGGGCGAACCGGCATTTCGGCAAGATCCTGCTGATCCCATAGTCGGTCCCCGAGGCTCCTGTTCATGAACGACCCCGTCCCGAGCCTGCTGATCCCGTCAGGCGATCCCTCCGGCCTTGATCCATGAACTACCTCGTCCTCGACCTCGAGACCGCGAGCCCGGACTGCGCCACCATCTGCCAGATCGGGATCGTGGCGGTCGTGGAGGGCGAGGTCGCGAGCACGCACGATTGGCTGATCGATCCGGAATGCGACTTCGACCCGTGGAACATCCGCATCCACGGGATCGAGCCCAGGCACGTCCGCGGCCGACCGAGCTGGCCGGCGCTGTTCGGCGAGTTGGCGGCACTGCTCGAAGGGAGCCTCGTAGTCACGCACGGGCCCTTCGACCGCACCGCGATCCAGCGCGCCTGTACGCGCTACGGCCTCCAAGCGCCGGCCGTGCGCTGGCTCGACAACCAGAGGATCGTCCGCCGCACCTGGCCGGCCTTCGCCCGCAAGGGCTATGCCCTCGACAACCTCGCCCGCCATTTCGGCATCCCGCTCCGCCACCACGATGCGCTCGAGGACGCGATCGCGACCGAGAAGATCCTGCGGCAGGCGCTGAAGGAGTCGGGGCTCACCGCAAGCGCCTGGTTCGAGGCGATCGAGCGGGGCGCCGCCGGACCCCGCGAGCCCGCCCGAAGCCGAGCCTGAGCGGCCGCCCCCGCCGCGGCGGGACGCACGCGGGGCCGGGCAGGCCTTAAGGCGAGGGACCTGGGTCCTCGGGCGGGCGGCGGCGCAGGCGTCTCAGATCGAGGCCGAACCAGGGCCTGTCGTCCCGGAACGCCTGCAGCGCCTCCTTGAGGATGCCGGCCAGGATGCCCACGGCCACGACGAGCGCCACGGTGCCGAGATCGTCCGGGTCCCAGTCCATCACGGCTACTCCCCCGCTTCCGGACAGCCCACCGCCCCATGGAGCGTGAGTCTCGCGCCGGCCCCACCCGCGTCAACGGGCGAGGCTCGAACTCGCCCCGCGCCGGAGGGATGGGATTGCTCGCCCTGGGCCGCGGCGGCAGCCGTCACGGGGCCTGGAACGCCAGGCGCGGGCGCTCGCCGACGGGGCTGCCCCAGACAGGCGCGGCCGATGCTGCCGCGCCGGCCGCGTCCACGAAGTCGCGGATGAAGGGCGTGGCAGGGTTCCGGACCACCTCGCGCGGGGTGCCGACCTGCTCGATCCGGCCTTGGTTGAGGATCGCGACCCGGTCGGCGAGCTCCAGCGCCTCGTCCTGGTCGTGGGTGACGAAGAGCGTGGTGTGGCCCGTGCGGTCGTGCAGGCCGCGCAGCCAGCGCCGCAGGTCCTTGCGGACCTTGGCGTCGAGAGCCCCGAAGGGCTCGTCGAGGAGGAGGACCCGGGGCTCGATCGCGAGCGCCCGGGCGAGCGCCACGCGCTGGCGCTGGCCGCCGGAGAGCTGCGCGGGATAGCGCCCCTCCAGCCCGCCGAGCTGCACGAGGTCGAGGAGTTCGAGCGAGCGGCGGCGGATGTCGCCTTCCGTGGGGCGCTCGCGCCGCGGCCGGGCGCGCAAGCCGAAGGCCACGTTGTCGAGCACGGTCATGTGCCGGAACAGGGCGTAGTGCTGGAACACGAAGCCGATCCGGCGCTCGCGCAGCGACAGCCGCGTGGCGTCGAGATCGCCGAACATGACGCGGCCGCGATCGGCCTCCTCCAGGCCCGCCACGATGCGCAGAAGCGTGGTCTTGCCGGAGCCGGAGGGGCCGAGCAGCGCTACGAGCTCGCCATCCGCGACGTCGAGCGACACGCCACGCAGTGCCGGATAGCGGCCGAATTCCTTCTCGACGTTCTCGATCGTCACGGACACGGACATAGGGATCTCCTTCGAGGTCGATGCGGACGAACGAGCGTCGCTGAGAGGTGCAGGGGGATCAGTGGCGGCGGCCGTGGGCGATTTCGTCGCCGTAGCGCCATTCGAGCAGGCTTTTCAGCACGAGCGTCACGAGCGCGAGCAGGGCGAGGACCGAGGCGACCGCAAAGGCGCCCACGAAGCTGTACTCGTTGTAGAGGATCTCCACATGCAGCGGCATCGTGTTGGTGAGGCCGCGAATGTGGCCCGACACCACCGAGACCGCTCCGAACTCGCCCATGGCGCGGGCATTGCAGAGGAGCGCGCCGTAGAGGAGGCCCCACTTCACGTTAGGCAGCGTGATGGTGAGGAACGTGCGCCAGCCCGACGCGCCGAGTGACAGAGCCGCCTCCTCGTCCTGCGTCCCTTGCGCCTGCATGAGCGGGATCAGCTCGCGCGCCACGAAGGGGAAGGTCACGAAGACGGTGGCGAGCACGATGCCGGGCACCGCGAAGATGATCTCGACGTCGTTTCCCGCCAGCCAACGCCCGAGCGCGCTGCCCGTGCCGAAGAGCAGCACGTAGACCAGCCCCGCGATTACCGGCGAGACCGAGAACGGCAGGTCGACGAGGGTGAGGAGCAGGTCCTTGCCGCGGAACTCGAACTTAGCGATCGCCCAGGCGGCGGCAAGACCGAAGCCGATGTTGATCGGCACCGCGATCGCGGCGACCGTGAGGGTCAGCCGGACCGCCGCCAGCGTGTCCGGCTCGATCAGCGCCTCGACATAGGCGCCCCAGCCCTGCCGCAATGCCTCGACGAACACCGCCACGAGGGGCAGGACGATCACGAGCCCGAGGAAGGAGACCGCAACCCCGATCAGGATGCGGCGCACGAGCGGCGTCTCGGCGGTCGCGTCCGCCACGCGGATCGCGGGTCCGAGCGCCGGTACACTGAAGGCGAGGGCGAGTTCAGCCATGGGATGGCCTCCCTGAATGGAGCGGATGGGGCTCACGCATGGCCGAGCCTCCGGAGGGTGCGCAGCCGACGGTCTTCGGGTGCGATGCTTCATGCATGGCCGAGCCTCCGGCGGGTACGCGACTGAACGAGGTTGATGAACAGCAGCAGCGAGAACGAGATCGCGAGCATCACGGTCGCGACCACGGTGGCGCCTGCCGTGTCGAACTCCTCCAGGCGAATCACGATCAGGAGCGGCGCGATCTCGGACACGAACGGGATGTTGCCCGCGATGAAGATCACCGAGCCGTACTCGCCGACGCCGCGCGCGAAGGCGAGCGCGAAGCCGGTCATCAGGGCAGGGACCACGGCGGGCAGAACCACCCGGGATACGGTGCGGAGGCGGCTCGCGCCGAGAAGCGCGGAGGCCTCCTCGATCTCGCGCTCGGTTTCGGCCAGCACCGGCTGCACGGTGCGGACCACGAAGGGCAGGCCGACGAAGACGAGCGCCATGACGACGCCGATCGGCGTATAGGCGATCTTCATCCCGAGCGGCGCGAGGAGCGCTCCGATCCAACCGTTCGGGGCATAGATCGCGGTGAGCGCGATGCCGGCGACCGCGGTCGGAAGGGCGAAGGGCAGGTCGACGGCGGCGTCGAGGAGCCGGCGGCCCGGGAAGCGGTAGCGCACCAGCACCCAGGCCACGAGAAGGCCGAACACCGCGTTGATCGCGGCCGCCGCGAAGGCCGCCCCGAAGGAGAGGCGCAGGGCCGCCAGCGTGCGCGGGTCGAGGGCGATGCGCAGGAACTCGGCGGGGCCGACCTGCACGGCCTTGAGGATGAGCCCGGCGAGCGGGATCAGCACCACGAGCGACAGCGCCGTGACGGCAAAGCCCAGCGCCAGCGAAAAGCCCGGAAGCACGCTCGGCTGGCGGAAACGGGGAAGGACGAGAGCCGTCATCGGTCGTACCGTGTCGTCGGGGAGGAAAGGGGGCAGGGCGACCGCGAACGGGATCGCCCTGCCGGGGTATCGCGAGGGCGGGCGCCCTCAGCGCTTGGTGTAGAGCTGGTCGAAAAGGGCGCCTTCCGCGAAATGCGTGGCCTGCGCCTTGGCCCAACCCCCGAAGGCGCCGTCGATCGTGACGAGCTCGAGCTTCGGGAACTTCGCCTGGTCTTCCTGGTTCGCGTGCTCCGCGACCGTGGGGCGGAAGTGGTGGCGCGCGGCGAGAGCCTGGCCCTTCGGGGTGTAGAGGAAGTTCAGATAGGCCTCGGCGACCGCGCGGGTGCCGCGCGCCGCGGCGTTGCCGTCCACGAGCGACACGGAGGGCTCGGCCAGGATCGAGAGCGAGGGCACCACGATCTCGAATTTGTCCGCGCCGAATTCCTCGAGCGCGAGGAACGCCTCGTTCTCCCAGGCGATCAGCACGTCGCCGAGGCCGCGCTGCGCGAAGGTCGTGGTGGAGCCGCGCGCGCCGGTGTCGAGCACGGGCACGTTGCGGAAGAGCGCCCCGATATACTCGCGCACCTTCGCCTCGTCGCCGTTATGGGCGCGCATCGCCCAGGCCCAGGCCGCGAGGTAGTTCCAGCGCGCGCCGCCCGAAGTCTTCGGGTTCGGGGTGATGACGCCGATGCCCGGCTTGGCGAGGTCGCCCCAATCCTTGACGCCGCGCGGGTTGCCCTTGCGGACCAGGAACACGATCGTGGAGGTGTAGGGCGCGCTGTTGTGCGCGAGGCGCTTCTGCCAGTCGGCCGGGATCTTGCCCGTGCGGGCGGCAATTTCATCGATGTCCTGCGCGAGCGCTAGGGTGACGACGTCGGCCGTGAGCCCGTCGATCACCGCCCGGGCCTGGCGGCCGGACCCGCCGTGCGACATGCGGATCTGGAGGGTTTGGCCCGTCTTCGCCTTCCACTCGGCCGCGAAGGCTTCGTTGACGGCTTTGTAGAACTCCCGGGTCGGATCGTACGACACGTTGAGCAGCGTCGTCTGCGCATGCGCGAAGGTCGTGATCGCGAACAGGGTCAGGAAGGCTGCGATCGCAAGCAGGATGTCGAGGGTGTGGCGCAGGCGAGCGGAAGGGTCGGCTGACATGGGGATGTCCTCCTTGAGGGGTCGTGACGGCCCGCCATCGGCGGGCGCGAGGGGTTCAGAGCGAAGCGATGCTCAAGTCGGACCGAACTCCCGCTGGCGGGTGCCGGCCGGTGCGACGCAGGCGACCCGCAGCTCGCGCTCGACAGCCTCGAACCAGAGGTCGAGACAGGCGCGCGCGTCGGCCCGCGCCAGGTTCCTGGTGTGGGTGTCCTGGGTTCCGACGTGGAGATCCATGCAGTGCTGGTAGCAGAGCCACAGGTCGTGGGAGGTGCTCGCTGCCATATTGATTCTCCTGATAGCCTGTAAACTCTACCTGTGAACCAGAGTTTGTAAAGCTATGACACTCATCCGGCCGGCCTCTGTGGCATCTGAGCCACAGGTCGCCCAACGGGTTCAGCACCGTACGGCGTCACAGCCGATGGCAGGTGATGGGCCCTGATCCGGGCATGGCGGACCAGGGTGCCTCCATCCGCACGACGCGAAGGCGGGATCGAGCCCTTCTCGATCGCACGGTTTTACAGGCGGGGTGCAGGGTGATAAGCCGACCGGACCGGCTTCTGGGGTGGGGCCGATTGTGTCCGTGTGTCCTGCCGCCCAGGCTCTCGCATGATCTCGCAGAAGGCGCGCTCCTTTCTCACGACGGCGGCCGGGCTGCTCGAAGGGCGGTCGGCATGATCTCGCAGAAGGCACGCTATGCCTTCAAGGCCCTGACCGTATTCGCGCGGCTGGGGCGTAACAGGCCCCTGCAGATCGCCGACATCGCGGCCTCCGAGCAGATTCCGCGCAAGTACCTGGAGCAGATCCTGCTCACCCTGAAGGCGGCAGGATTCCTGGCCTCCCGCCGCGGACGCGGCGGCGGGTACGAACTCATCAAGGATCCGGCCCAGATCTCGCTCGGGACGGTGCTGCGGCTGATCGACGGGCCCATGGCGCCGCTGCCCTGTCTGTCGCGCACGGCCTATCGACGCTGCCAGGACTGCGAAAGCGAGGAGGCCTGTGCGGTGAGAGCCGGCCTCGCCCAGGCCTACGAGGCTTCCCTCGCAGCCCTCGAGACGACATCGATCGCAGACGCCGTCCATCGCGCCGGAGCCGACGCGCCCGATGCGCCGAAAGGCGGAACCCGCCTCTCCGCCTGACCACCTTCCATGCGCTCCGCCAACGCAAGCCGCCCTTTGCCGACGCGGCCCACGATCCCGACGGGAGATCACCCATGTTGTCCGACCTCCTGACTTTCCTGGCCATCGGTTTTGCCGCCCAACTCGTCGATGGCGCCATCGGCATGGCCTACGGGCTGACCTCGACGACCGTCCTGCTCAGCGTCGGCGTGCCTCCCGCCATGGCGAGCGCGAGCGTCCATGCCGCGGAGGTGTTCACGACCGGCGCCTCGGCCCTGTCGCACTGGCGGCTCGGCAACGTCGACGGGACGTTGTTCCGGCGTCTTGCCCTTCCCGGAGCGGTCGGCGGCGCCGTCGGGGCCTATCTCCTCACCGAACTCCCCGGGGACAAGGTGCAGCCCTTCGTGAGCGCCTATCTCGGCATCATGGGCGGTGTGGTGCTCTGGAAGGCGCTGCGGCAGAACCGGGGAGAGGGACGGCCGCCCCGCAACGTGCCGCTCCTCGGCTTCGCGGGCGGTTTCCTCGACGCGATCGGCGGCGGAGGCTGGGGCCCGATGGTGGCCTCGACGCTCGTCGGCCGCGGCATGAAGACCCGGCTCGCGATCGGCTCCACCAATGCCGCGGAATTCCTCGTCACCACGACGATCTCGGCCATGTTCGTCTTCACGATCGGCCTCGAATTGTGGCCCATCATCACCGGCCTGGTGCTGGGCGGCGTCCTGGCGGCACCGCTCGCGGCCTACACGACGCGGGCGCTCCCCGACCGGCCGCTCATGATCCTGGTCGGCGTCGTGATCATGATCCTGAGCCTGCGCGGGCTGTTCCAGGCCTTCGGGAGTTAGATCCTGGCCTTAAGCGCCCAAGGCTTTCGCGAACCCGTTTCGGACCATCGGGCGCACGCGGAGGCCGCATTCCCGGCACGCCGTTCCCGTTCGCCTCCGGTCCGCAGGCGAGTCGCCGCCCGCAGCCGAGCCGCGCAAACTGTTCGGAGCTGCTGCATGCCTGACCGGGGCTCCCGGCAGGACTTCGGGCGCCGCTTCGGCCGACGACGTTAATCCTCGTTGCAATCTCGAACAAAGTTGAACCGAACCAGGGATTTAAGATTAACGAACGGTTGCTGCGGCGCCGGCCGCCGGATCCCGCTAGGGTGCCGCCACTGGACATCCTGAGCGGGATCGTGAACGACCATGGGACAGGGCAGCTACACGCGGTCGATAGGGGCGCTGGCGGCGATCGCGATGGCGCTTTCGCTCGCCACCGGAGCCGTCGCAGCCGACAGGAAGAGCGATCAGCGCAAGCCGGGCGCCGCAGGTGCACAGACCGCGGCCAGGAAGGGCACGGCTGCCGTGCCCCGCGGTACTCGGCCGAATCCGGCCTCGCGGGCCTCGTCCGAGGCCGGGAAAGCGCCGGCTGCGCTCCGCGCAGCGGCCAAGCCCGCAGCCCCGCCCCGCAAGCCCGTCGCCAAGGGCCTCGCCCCGGCAGCCCCGGATCCCGGGAGGCGGCCGACCGGTCCGGTCTCCCGCCAGGCAGGCGCTCAGGGCACGGTGATCATCGGGGGCACCTGCACGCGGCTCACCGTGGGGACCGACAAGTATCCCTGCAAGGGCGCGATCTATTCCCTCCATCCCGACGGCCGGGTTTCGGTCCAGTTCGCCACGCCTCGCAGCACGGTCATGCTGGCGGGAGGCGGCGAGCGCGAGACCGAGGTGCTGGAGTTCGGGCTCAATGTCGACCAGGTGAAGGTCGCGTCGAACGACAGGCCCACACGCCTCTACTCCGCCAGGGGACGCTGCACGGTCGCCATGAAGGATGCGTCCGGCGAAGTCGTCCGCGCGATCTCCTGCAACGCCAAAGGTGGGGTCCTGGTCGAGGTCGAATTCCGCAGCGACGGCGAGAAGGTGGATGCGTTCTACCTGCTCACCGACGCGAGCGCCGCACGGGGTCCGTCGCGCGACTAGAAAGCGGTCGCGCGGCGCTCCGGGACCCGGAGCCGGACGGGTGGGGCAACCCCGTTCGGCTCCGGTGCCCGCCCCGTCCCGTCCCACCGGACGTCCGCCATTCGACAGGCTCAGTCCCGACTGCTCTCGCTTTCGGGCATTCCATCCGCTCTCTTCACGCCTGAAGACCACCCCCGCAGTTTTGGCGGGCTGATCCATGCGGGGAGCTGACGGAGAGTGGCCCTATGGCTTACACCTCTCCCTCTCCCGCTCGCGGCGCCCGGATTCCGGCGGGCCCTTCGCTCCTGGCATGGCTTCTCCTCCTCACGAGCCCCCGCGTCTCCCGACAGGCCCCGGCCCGTCCTGGGACGATCTCAGGATCTTCCTGGCCGTGGTGGCTCACGGATCGCTGAATGGCGCCGCCAAGGCCCTGCGCCAGAGCCAGCCCACGATCGCGCGGCGCCTGCGCGCGCTCGAGGAGGCCCTGGGCGTGCCGCTGGTCCGGCGCGGCCCGAACCGCCTCGCCCTCACGGAGGCCGGGCGCGCCGTGCTCGAGGCCGCGTCTCCGATGGCCGAAGCGGCCTCCGCCGTTCCGCGCGCCGCGGCGGCCTACCGCGCCGATCCGCACGCGCCCGTGCGCATCACCGCCACCGCCTCCGTGACGATGTTCCTGTCGCAGCATGCGCCGGCGCTGTCGCGGGCCGCCTCGCCCGCGGAGGTCGCCTTCCTGCCGACGCGGCGGCGGCTCGACCTCGCGGCGGGCGAAGCCGACATCGCGTTGCGCATGGGACGGCTTCCGGATGCGCCCGAACTCGTGGCCCGGCGGATCGGCACCGTCGCCTTCGGCCTCTATGCCCACCGCGAAGCGCCGCCCGATGCCGTGATCGCGCCGCCCGAGGATCCCGACCTCTCGCGCCAGGCCGCGCTGGTGGTGGCCTTCGCGGAGGGGCGCACGGTCGTGGCGCGGATCAGCGACATGCCGACGCGCTACCAGGCGACCCGGGCCCGACTCGGCACGGCCTGCCTGCCGTGCTGGCTCGGCGATTCCGACCCGGATCTCGTGCGGCTTCCCGGGCCCCCCGAGGGATTCACCGACGACGTGTACCTGATCCTGCATCGGGCGGACCGGCGCCGGCGCGACGTGGCGCGCGTGGCCGAGGCACTTGCGGACCTGTTCCGGCGCGAGGCCGCGGCGCTCGTCGGCCGGGCTGCCGGCGCCCGCCGCGACGGCTCCTGACATCGGCTCATCCCGCGGAACCGGAGGCCGTCGGGCGGTTTGCCGTCGCGCCGGCCGGATCGTCCGCCCATCCTGGACCTTCGATGACCTCAAGAACCCTGAACGAGACGCCGTCCCCCGTCGCCCGCCCCTGGGGACCGACGGCGGGCATCTTCTTCGCGAACGGCGCCACCTTCGGGATCTGGGCGACGCAGATCCCGCTGGTCCGGGAGCGCCTCGGCCTCGACACCGCGGTGCTCGGCATCCTGCTCCTGGTGCTCGGGGCCGGCGCGGTCAGCGCCATGGCGGCAAGCGGCTGGCTCATCCGCCGCTTCGGCAGCGCCGCGCTCACGCGCCTCAGCGCGGCGATCTTCATCGCGACGCTGCCCCTCGCCGCCATCGTTCCGAATCTCGCCGTTGCCGTCCCCGTGATGTTCGTGTTCGGGGCCGCCGGAGGCTCCATGGACGTCGCCATGAACGCCCATGCCGCGGAGGTCGAGCGACGAGTCGGACGGGTCTACATGTCCTCCTTCCACGGCATGTGGAGCGTCGGCGGGCTCGTCGGCGCGGGCCTCGGCAGCCTCATGCTCGGGGTCTTCGCCGGGCCGGTGCAGGCGCTCGTCGCGGCCGTCCTCGCCGCCGGGATCGTCGCTGTGAGCCAGCACGGCCTGCTCGCGCGGGTTCCGCCACCCGAAGGGCATGCGGCGGGCAGCCTGCGTCCCGACGCGCTGGCGCTCGCGATCGGCACGATGGCGGCCCTCTGCTTCGCGGCCGAGGGCTCGGTGCTCGACTGGAGCTCGCTCTTCCTGCGCGCGGAGCTCGGCGCCCCGGCCGAGCGGGCGGGGTTCGGCTATGCGGCCTTCTCGGCCGCCATGGCGGCCGGCCGCTTCGTCGGGGATGCGCTGCGCAGCCGCTTCGGTGCCGCCGCGATCATCCGGGCGGGGGCCGCCCTCGCGGTTCTCGGCCTGCTGATCGGCCCTGCGACCGGTTCGGATGCGGGCGCGATCGCGGGGTTCGCGCTCGCCGGCCTCGGGCTCTCGAACGTGGTGCCGGTGCTGATCAGCGCCGCCGGCGCCGGGCCGCGGGGCGACGTGGCGATCGCGACGGTGACGACCCTGGGCTACGGCGGGCTCCTCGCCGCGCCGCCGCTCCTCGGCTTCCTGGCCCAGGCCACCTCGCTCTCCACCATGTTCCTCGCGGTGGCCGGCATGAGCGCCGCGGTGTTCCTGGGAGCCGGAATCGCGAGAACCCGGCGCCCGGCCTGATCGGCTGCGGACGGAGGGCCGTTCCGCGCATCTCGCGGGAGGCCGGCCTCGGGGGCGGCCGGTGCGCCGCAGCACGGGCGGACGCACCGCATCGTGGCACGGGTTCGTCGGATCCCGCGCCCGTGAGCTGCCCATGCCCGATATCCTTCGCGCCGCCGTCGCGGCCGCCCTTCTCGCGGCATTTGCCGCGCCGGCGTCCGCACAGCACGGTCCGCCTGTCGAAAGACGGGTCGTGGCGGCCGTGATCCGGGACGCCGACCGGACCTGCCGGGAGGAGGGCGGCACAGGGATCGCGGCCGCCCCGGAGGCGATCGAGCGGCGCGACCTCGACGGCGACGGACGCACCGACATGGTGATCAACCACCGCGACATTGTCTGCGCGGGCGCGGCGTCCGTCTTCTGCGGCACGGCCGGCTGCCGCCACGTCATCCTGCTCGCACGGGCCGGCGGCGGATTCCGGCGCATCCTGGACGGCCGCATCCTGGCTTATGCGGTCGAGGGGCGACGCCTCACGGTGCGGCTGCACGGCGGTCACTGCGATCGGGGCGGCCTGGAGGAATGCCGCCGCCGATTCCCGCTCGACGGGCGGCGGATCGCGCTCCCATGAGATGGCCGTCGGCAAAACCGCAGGGTCAGGCGGCACCGGCGGCGCGTCCGGCGGGAGCCGGCTGATGCGCACGCCTCGCCGAACCCGCCGTCCGCCCCTCGACGGCACGGGCCTGTGGACTCACGATGCCATCCGCGAGCGCTACCGCCGGTACTGCCGGGCCCACCACGTGCAGGCGCCGCCCTGGCCGCAGGCGGGCTGGCTGGAGGAGCGCGGCTGGATCGCCGGCGTGATGGATCATCTCGCCGAGCGGATGAAGCAGGGCGATCTCGCAGCGGCCGAGATCGGGATCGAGTTCATCGAGGAGGACGGCAGCTTCGCCTTCGGGCGCACGACGAAATGCCGGGTCGCACGGGCGCTGCGCCATTGCCGGCTCACGGACGGCCAGATGGACCGCATCCGCCGCCGGGTGATCGACATGCTCGGGCGGGGCTACATGCCGCGGGAATTCCGCGAATATGCCAGGCTCCTGCGCCGGATCGGGCTCGGCGGCCACCGGGCTGCGCTCGAGCGCGCCGCCGAGTCCGGAAATGCCTGGGTCGGCTGGTACGGGCGCTACCTCCGGGGCGAGGCGCCGGGAAAGCATCCCGCCTGGCGCAGGCGCGGCTCAGGAGCCGGGCCGAGGCCGTGGAAGCCTTGAGGCGCTGGTCGATCGGTAGCCACCCCGGACAGCGGCCTCCTGACACCCGACCTGTGACGCGACATCCTGGCTGCGGACGCGCCGCCGGCGCTCGGCACGGCAATGCGCCGGAGCAGCCGTCCCGCAAGGCGCCGTCACCGGCTGGGACGCAGCCAAAAGACGTGCAGGTAGGCCCAGGCGGTCCGTGTCAGGCTCGCAACGACGGTCCGCACCCCGCGCACCACCGCCCGGAGCGCGCGGGCGACGAGGTGGATGACATCGATCGCCGCGAGGATCTCGCTTCCGTCCATGGCGCCTCCTTCGCGGGCGAGACTCGCGAAAGGCACTAAGCGTTGCGGTGCGGCGCGACACGATCCTGCCCCGCGCAGGCTTGCGTCGGGCCTGTCGGGCTGCAAAGGTCGCGCCGCGGACGAGTCGGCGCGGGCGGTGAGGCGATGGGATTTCTCACGCGGGTGGTCGTGGTGGGGCTGGGGCTCTGGCTTGCCTCCGAAATCGTGCCCGGCATCCGCGTCGAGGGAGTCTGGACCCTGCTCGGCGCCGCGATCCTGCTCGGGATCGTCAATGCGGTGGTGCGGCCCGTGCTCGTGGTCCTGACCCTGCCCATCACGGTCCTGACCCTCGGCCTGTTCCTGCTCGTGATCAACGCCGCCATGCTCGGCCTCGTGGCCTCGATGTTTCGCGGCTTCGTGATCGACGGTTTTGGCTCCGCGGTGCTGGGAGCCATCGTGGTCAGCATCACGGGATGGCTCGCGTCCTGGTTCATCGCACCGCACGGGCGCGTCGACGTCATCGTCCAGCGCGACCGCTGAAGCCGGTCGGCGGCGCAGGGCGTCCCAGGCCGCCGGGCGGTCGCAAATCATGCGCTCCCGGCTTCAGGACGGCGCTCAGGCCGCGGTTGCGCGTTCCCGGGCGAGATGCTCGACCGCCGCCCGGACACCGCCGGTGCCGTGCGGGATGCCGAGCTCGATGAAGGCGAGCTCGAGCCCCGCAAGGCACCCCAGGATCATGGGCTCGTTGATGTCGCCGAGGTGGCCGATCCGGAACGCGTGGCCCTGCAGGGCGCCGAGTCCGCCCGCGACCGAGATGCCCAGAGCCTCGCGCGCATAGGTGCGCAGGCGGTTCGCATCGACCGACGGCGCGGTGCGGATCGCCGTCACCGAGACGGAGCGCTCCTCGGGGAGAAGCGCATTGAAGGAGAGCGCGCCGCCCTCGCTCCAGGTCTCGACCGCCCGGTGCACCGCCCCGGCGATCCGCCGGTGGCGGCGGACGATCGCGGGCAGGCCCTGCTCGGCGATGATGTCGAGCGCCTCGCGCAGCGCGAAGAACAGATGCTCCGGCATCGTGCCGCAGAACTTGGTGTAGTACTCGTCGCCGAGGCGGGCCGCCCAGTCCCAGTAGCGGTGCCGGCGCTCGAGGCCCGTGCAGGCCTTGAGCGCCTTCTCGTTCGCGGCCAGGATCGTGAGCCCGGGCGGGCACATGAGCGCCTTCTGCGAGGCCGCGATGGCGACGTCGACACCCCATGCATCCATCTCGAACGGCATGGCGGCCAGCGACGCGATCGTGTCGGCGACGAGGAGCGCCGGGTGGCCGGCGGCGTCGATGGCGGCACGAATGGCCCGGATGTCAGTGGCGATTCCGGTGCCGGTGTCGACCTGGACCGCGAGCACCGCCTTGATGCGACCCTCCCGGTCCTGCCGCAGGCGATCCTCGATCTGTTGCGGGTCCACCGCCCGGCGCCAGTCGCCCGTGATCACCTCGGTCTCGTAGCCGAGGGCGCGGGCGTGCTCCGCCCAGGAATGGGAGAAATGCCCGATCTCAGGCACCAGGACGCGGTCGCCCGGCACGCCGATATTGGCGAGCGCCGCCTCCCAGCCGCCATGGCCGTTGGCGGCGTAGACGAAGACGCTGCCGTCGGTCCGGAACACCCCCTTGAGATCCTCGAAGCAGGTCCGCGCGGTTTCTTTCAGGCGCGTGTCGACGAGATCGAGGGGCTGGCGCCGCATGGCGTTGAGCACGCGGTCGGGGATATGGGTCGGCCCGGGGGAATGAAGAAACTCGTGGCCGATCATCTCGTCTCCGTGGCGTGCGGACCGCGATTCGCAGCCCCGGCCCCGATAGCACCGGCCGCGCCGGAACCCAATGCGCTTCGGTGCATCCGGTCATGCGCTGCCGCAGGGCCGCCGGTCCCGCGGCCCTCGCGCGCCGCTCAGAACCCCGGTGCGGCGCCGTCGCTGCGCGGGTCGGTCGCGCCTTCGAGCAGTCCGTTGCCGTGCCGCACGATCGCGCCCGCATGGCCCATCGTGCCCGTGAAGGGGGCGACGATCTCGACGTCGTGCCCGGCCCCGCGAAGCGCCGCGACGAGGTCCGGCGGAAAGCGGCTTTCGAGCTTCAGCGTCACGCTGTCCTCGCCCCAGGTCTTGCCGAGGAGCCACCGCGGCGCGGTGACGGCAGCCTGCAGCCCCTGCCCGAAATGGGCATAACGCGTGAAGAGCGCGGCCTGGGTCTGGGGCTGCCCCTCGCCCCCCATGGTGCCGTAGACCATGACCCGCCCGTCGTCGAAGGCGGCGAGCGCCGGGTTAAGGGTGTGGAAGGGCTTGTGGCCGGGAGCGAGCCGCCGCGGTCCGGACCCGGCGAGGAGGAAGCTCGCGCCGCGGTTCTGCCAGGTGATCCCGGTCTCCGGCAGCACGGTGCCGGAGCCGAACTCGAAGAAGATGCTCTGGATGAAGCTGACCGCGACACCGTTGCCGTCGATGGCGCCGAGCCAGACGGTGTCGCCGGCCGAAGGGGGCGCGGGCCAGGGCAGCGCGCGGGCGCGGTCGATGCGCGCCGCCATCCGGTCGAGCGTCTCCGCCCCGAGGAACCGGGACGGATCCTCCGTCATGGCGCCGGGATGCCCGATGAGCCTGTCCCGCACCAGGAAGGCCTGCTTGGTGGCTTCGACGAGCCCGTGCACGTGCGCGAAGCTCTCGGCCTCGCGCACGCCGAGCCGATCGAACAGGGCCAGGATCATCAGCGAGGCGAGGCCCTGCGTCGGCGGGGGAAAGTTGAACAGGGTCGACCCGGCGATCCGGACGCTGAGGGGCGGCCGGCGCTCGGCCCGGTGGGCGGCGAGGTCCGCAGCCGTGACCGGCGCGCCGGCGGCTGCAAGGTCCGCCGCGACCGTCCGCGCAAGCCCGCCCCGGTAGAAGTCGTCGATGCCGGCCTCGGCGAGGCGGTGCAGCGTGCGGCCGAGCGCTGGCAGGCGCATCAGCTCGCCCTCGCGCGGCAGGCGCCCGTCGATCAGGAAGGTTTCGGCGAAGCCCGGCGCGTCTTTGATCTCCGCGTGCTTGGCGGCGGTGAGCTCCGCCTGGCTCGCCGTGACGGGAAAGCCGTTCCCGGCAAACCACGCCGCGTCCTCGACGAGGCGCGCGAGCGGCATCCGTCCGCCGATCTCGGCGGAGAGCCGCAGCGCCTCGTCCCAGCCCGAGAGCGTGCCCGCGACCGTGTTGGCGGCGAGCGGGCCGCGCCAGGGGATCGCATCGCGGCCG
The DNA here is from genome assembly GCA_036263675.1 of Microvirga sp. Classification (GTDB taxonomy): domain Bacteria; phylum Pseudomonadota; class Alphaproteobacteria; order Rhizobiales; family Beijerinckiaceae; genus Microvirga. Next base: position 128,872 of record DATAGO010000029.1, read on the forward strand.
GCATAGAGCGCGAGGGTTGCGCCTTCGGCCGCCGCACCGCAGGCGTCGATCGCGACCGGGTCCCGCCCGGGCACGGACACGAGCCAGAACCCGTCGCCGCCGATGCCCGTCATGTGCGGATAGACCACCGCGAGGCATGCCGCGATCGCGACCGCGGCCTCGATCGCCGTGCCGCCTTCGCGCAGCACCCGCAGGCCGGCCTCCGAGGCGAGGTGATGGGGCGAGGTGACCATCCCGCGCCGGGCGCGTGGCGTGTGCAGCATAGGGGTTCTCGGCGGCCGGGAATAAGAGCGTCACCGGCGGTGTAGCACCCGTCCGCCCGGCCGGGCCAGAGCGCGACGCGCGGTCTCTGCCGGCACGATCCGTGCCGTCCGGGGCTGCGACCGCTCAGGTGTCGCAGCCGACGCGGCGGGCGGACGACCCGTCCCGGTCATCCGGCTCGAAAGCGGTCAGTCGGCGAGGGGTTCCGTCGCCAGCGCGAACCGGGTCGGGACGGCTCGGTCCGGTCCTGCCGCTTCCTCGCGGACAGGAGCCGGCCTGCATGCGAAAGCCTGCTGCACCTGCGGGGCCTCGCCCGCACCGAGCCCGCCGGGACAGCCTCTGAGGCGCGGCGGTGCCCCGGGTGGCGGGCCCGGATCCGGCGCCGCCTCCGGCAGCGGGAGGTGCGGAGCGATCGCTGCGACCATGCTGCCCGCTCTGGCCGGATCCGGACGCGCCGGAAGGCCCCCGTCCGGCCCGGTGGAAGCGATGTCCCGCTCCGCGCGGACGGCAGCCGGCACAATGGCGGCGCTCGTTGGACGCGAGAGCGCCCCGGCCGACATGGGGGGCGCGTCCTCGGGGCGCGGACCGGCCGCCACCGCGGTCCTCGTTCCGACGCCGGTCCCAAGGCCGGTCGTGCTCCAGGCCCGGTTCCAGCCGGGCTTCAGGCCGGCCGCGAGGCGGCGCAGCGAGGCCGGGAGGGCGGCGCCCGCCCGGGCGAGCGGGGCGAAATCGCCCAGGCCGTGAGCGGCACCGGGCCGGCCGGTGAAGACCCGCAGCGCATCCGGGAACATCGCGAGATCGCCCGATCGCAGGGTTCTGTCGCTCAGGAGCCCGGGCACCGGATTCGCGACCTGGCTGGGATCTTTCCCCTTGAGCGGCATCGCAGGCAGCGATGGGGGCGGCGCCCGGGTGATCTGCGGTCTCACGCGCAGCCGCGGAAGCTCGCGCCGCGACACCCCCTCCTGTCGCTCGCGGTTCCGGCGCAACGCGCCCGCTCGTGCCGGCGCCGGACGGCCGACGGACGGATGCGGCCTGAAGCGGACCGGCGCTTCGGCCGCGGTCGGCGGTCGCATCGTCCTCGCGATGGCGAGAAGCTGCTCCGTCGTGGCCATGGGGGGCAGCGGGGGAGCTGCAGGCGGAGGAGGAGGCGCAACCGGCTGCGGCGCGAGCCGGGACAGGAGCCCGAGCAACCCGCTTCCCTCCTGCGCCGGGACCGGCGTTGCAGCCAGCCCGAAGGCGATCGCCACGGCCGCCATGGCGGGCCGCGCAGCGGCCCGGAAGGCGACGCGGGTCACGAGCTTCGGCACGGACTTTCCCCTTCCTGCACGACGCGTGTGGCCGTTGAGGCACCATTCGTACACCCCGGCCCGGCGACGTGCCCGGGCGACTTGCCGGAAGGGTGAACGAATTGATGCGCCCGGCGTCTCCGGGAGAATCGGGCGGCGGGAAGCGCGGGATCGGATTTCGCCGGCATGATTGCGGGCCCGGACGAGGTCGGCGTCGGCGCGGCCGATGCGCTCGACGGGAGAGCCGGGCCGACAGGCTGTCGGGACTCGGCGGCAACGGCGTCCTGCAGGGCTTCGGCTGCGACGACGTGGCCGGACGCTCCGGGCGAAACTTGGCTAGGCTCGCGACCCGCGGATGCAAATCGGGTGGACCTCATGCGCAGACTGATCGGCCTCGTCCTGCTCTCGGCTCTCGTCTCCGGCACGCAGGCCGGTGCGATGAGCTACGGCCTGCTTCCCTTCGAAGACGGCAGCGCCGCCCTCGTGGCGCAGGGCCAGATCGGACGGGACGAGGCCGAGCGCTTCGCCGCTGCCCTGCAGGCCGCCCGGGCGCGGGGCGCCGTGCCGCGCACGCTCCTGATCTCCTCGCCCGGCGGCCACCTCGACAGCGCGCTCGAACTCGGGCAGGCCTTGCGCCGGCTCGGCATGCAGACGGTCGTGGGCTCGGTCGCGCAGGCACCCGACGGACAGCGCGGGCTTGCGGCGGGCGGCTGCCATTCGGCCTGCGTGATGGTGCTGATGGCCGGCGTCGGCCGCTCGGTCCTGCCGGGCAGCCGCGTCGGCGTTCATTCCCCTCAGGTCGTGGTGGTCGCCGGAGGGCAGGGCTACCGCCTCGACGACACCACGAACCGCTTCCTGGTTCAGCGTTCCGAGCCGATGCTGCGCTCCTATGCCCGCGCCATGGGGGTGAGCCCCACGCTGATCGACGTCGCGCACGGCGTGCCGCATTCGAGCCTGCGCACCCTGACCTCCTCCGAGATGTCCCGCTTCCGCCTCGTGACCTCCGGACCGGGCCGGACAACCGGTCGCAAGGCGGCCTCCCGCCGGGCCGCGAAGAGGCCGACCCGCGGCTGAGCGGCCCGGTCGCAGGCACCCTGGCGGCCGGACCGTTGCCGGTCGGCTGCGCAGGGGACGGCCTGCGAGGGGCGACGGATCTCCCCACGGCATCCTGGTGATGACGGCGCCGGCTGCGTCGGCAACCCGCGATCGGACGGCGGCGCGAAAAATATCGCAAAATTATATTGCATCCAATTAAATCACAGGCTAAGCAGTGGCCAACCTGAGCGGAACGCCCGCTCGACCGCCTCTGGAAGCCTCCGATGCCCTCACGTCCGCCACTCTCCCTGCCCGCCATTCCGGTTCCCGGCCTCGCTCCGGCGACGGTCTCCGGTTCCTTTCCGACTGAGAGCCCCAGGCAGATCCAGGTCCTGCGGCGGGCGGACGCCTCGGCCGTGCTGCGGCCTGCGGCCGGGATTTCACCCGCGTCACCGCGGGACGCCCTGCACGGGGTCCCCCTGGGCGGAGCCGATGCGCATCTCGACGGGAGCCCGGGCGCAACGTCGCGCTCCCTCGGCCAGGCTTGCTTCGGCTTCGTCCTGTGCACGGCCGCGCTGACGGCTGCGATGACCATCGCGGCGGCGCTCTGAGACGCCCCCAACCTCGCCGCTCCCGACCTCCCGGCCCGTCTTAGGGTCACGCCGCCCGGGTGAAGCCCGAGGCGGGGCGAGGTCGCGGCCGTCCTGACTGCGCAGAGGTGCGCTGGGACACCCCCCATCCGGCCCGCCCCGGGTGTCCGCGTGCTCCGGCGCACGGACGCCGGGAGCGCTTGGGCCGAAGGTTCATGGGCCGATCCGGATAAACGGACCGGCCACACGACGTGCAAGACACGACCAGCGGAGAAAAGCAATGAACGGTCATTACGTGGGGATCATCGCCATGGCGGAGCGCCTGCACCGCCGGGCCATGGAGCTTCTCGATGCGGAGCTGGCGCAGCGCGGCGTCGGCGACCTGAATGCGACGCAGGCGATGATCCTGCTGCAGATGGGCCGGGAGCAGATGACGGTGAGCGAGCTGACCCTGCGGGGCTGCTACCAGGGCACCAACGTCTCCTACAACCTCAAGCGCCTCACCGAGAGCGGCTACGTGGTGCAGGAGCGCTCGGGCTGGGACCGGCGCGTCATCAACGTGCGGGTCTCGGACAAGGGCGCGGCGCTGCTCGAGCACCTCGAACGCTTCTATGTCGGGCTCGACGCGGAGCTCGCGAATTCCGGCCTCAACCCGGCCGTGCTGGCGGGCTGCGAGGGCGAACTCGTGCGCCTCGAACGCCTCTCCGCCGGCTGGCTCTCGGGACCGGACCGCGAGTCCTTCTCGGCCGGACGCGTCTCGGGAGCGGGCCGCAGCGTGCGCGCATCCGCGGCCACCGTGGTCGCCCTCTCGGACCGCCGGCAGGTCGCCTGAACCCCATCCGTCCGCCTCGTTCGCCGCCGCCATGCGCCGGTGTCCGGAGCCTGTGAGAACGCCATGCCCCCCCTGTTCCTCTACGCCATCGTATTCCTCGCCGTGCTGACGGCGGTGACCTTCGTGCTGGCTCACCGCGACGATTCCGGCGCCGGGACCCAGGCGAATCCGGCGGGCCCGCAGCCTCGGCCCGTGCACGCCGAAGCCATCGTCCGCCGCGACGTGCGCCCGTCCGAGACGGGCCTGCGACGGGTCGACGCGCCGATTTCCCCTGCGGCCGCAGAGGGTTCCGGGGTGATCGAGGCCGCCGTGACCGACCGGCTCGCGCTCCAGGTCGCGGAACTGACCCGGCAGGTCGCGGAGCTTCAGGCCGAGCAGCAGGCGTCCCGGGAGGAGATCGGCCGGCTGCGCCAGGCGCTCGCGGCGACGCCGCCCGCCCCCGTGCGCTCCCTCAAGACCGTCTGGCCCGTCGAGGGCGAGGCCCGCATCCACCGCATCGGGGCGTGAACCGGGGCGGTCCATTCCGGACCATTCCGGACCATTTCGGACCATCCCGCCCGGTCCGGCTCGTTTCGGGCCACGGCGGACCGCGCGGACCATTCCGGCCCGTTTCGGTGTCACGCGGTCCATGGCGGACCGTTCCGGGCCCGGCCGGCCGCCCTGCATGGACGGCCCGCGCCGGGTGCGCTTCAATCGCGCGGACCCGCGTCCCGCGGGGCACGCCTGCGTGATCCCCGATGAGCAGCATCTCCTGGGCCAGCCTCTACCTGATCTCCGAGTGGATCATCCGGATCGGGATGCTCGTGGCGGTGCCGTTCCGGCGCTCGCCCGAGGCCGCGAAGGGATGGCTCCTGTTCGGCTTCTTCCTGCCCTGGCCGGCGCTCGCCCTCTACCTCGCGATCGGGCGCCCGGCCTATCCGCGCTGGCGCCGGGAGCGCTTCGCCCGCCTGCCCGCGGTGCTGGCCAGGACCGCCGCGCCGGTCCTGGAGGCCCAGGCGGCCGGAACGCCCGTCCTGCCCGCGAACCTCGCCCAGGCCGCGACGCTGATCCGCAATCTCGGCCACTTCCCGAGCCTCGGCGGAAATTCGGTCGAGCTCCTGTCCGACTATGACGGCACGCTCCGGCGCCTCGCCGCCGACATCGACGGCGCGCGCTCGCACGTGCATCTCCTGTTCTACATCTTCGCCGACGACGGCAGCGGGCGCACGATCATCGAGGCGCTCGCCCGCGCGGTGCGGCGCGGCGTCGCCTGCCGGGTGCTGATCGACGCCCTCGGCTCGCGCGCCTGGGCGCCCCGCACGGTGGCGGCGCTCGAGGCGGCGGGCGTCGCGGTGCGCCTCGTCCTGCCGGTCGGGCTCATGCGCCGCCACTCGACCCGCGCCGACCTGCGCAACCACCGCAAGATCGCCGTGATCGACGGCCGCATCGGCTTCGTGGGCTCGCAGAACGTCGTCGATGCGGACTTCAATCCCCGCGTGGTCAACCGGGAGCTCGTCGCCCGCGTGACGGGCCCGGTCGTGATCGAGCTCCAGGCCGTCTTCGTCGCCGACTGGTTCCTGGAGACCGAGGAGGTGCTCGAAGATCCGACCCTGTTCCCGGCGCCGGCGCCGGACGAATCATCCCGGGCGTCGGCGGCCGGGGAGGTGCCGGACGATCCCGCCCTGTTCCCGGCGCCGCCTCCCGCCGGCGGCGCCGTCGCGCAGGTGCTGCCGAGCGGCCCGGACTATCCGGGCGCCGGCATCGAGCGCCTCCTCGATGCGCTGGTCCACGGCGCGCGCGAGCGGGTCGTCCTCACCACGCCCTATTTCGTCCCCGACGACGCCCTGCTCCGCGCGATGGAAACCGCGACCTTGCGCGGCGTCGAGGTCCACCTGGTGCTCTCGAAGCCCGTGGACCAGATTCTCGTCAACCTGGCGCAGCGCTCCTACTACGCGGAGCTGCTCGAGGCCGGGGTCGCGATCCACCTCTACCGCGACCGGCTCCTTCACGCCAAGCACGCGAGCATCGACCGCGAGATCGCGCTCATCGGTTCGAGCAACATCGACATGCGCTCGTTCACCCTCAACGCCGAGATCAGCCTGGTGCTGTTCGATTCCGATGCGACCGCGCGCCTGCACGCGGTCGAGGAGGAGTACTTTGCGAACAGCGAGCGCCTGTCGGCCGAGGCCTGGCGCGCGCGCCCGCTGCGGGCGAGGATCGTCGAGAACGTCGCCCGGCTCCTGAGCCCGCTGCTGTGAAGCGCGAGGCCGAGGCGGGGATGCTCTACTCCGCTTCGTCGAGCCCAACCCCGGATGGAGCGCATCGCTCCGCCTCATCGGGGTCGACGCCGAAGGGAGCGTGCCTCACTCCGCTTCGTCGAGCCCGATGTCGATCGCAGGCGCCGACTGGGTGATCTTGCTCGTCGAGATGTAGGTGACGCCGGTCTCGGCGACCGCGCGGATCGTGTCGATCCGGATGCCCCCGGAGGCCTCGAGCGGCACGCGCCCGTCCACGAGGCGCACGGCCTCGCGCATGGCGTCGAGGGACATGTTGTCGAGCATGATGACGTCGGCGCCGGCCGCGAGCGCCTCGCGCACCTGGTCGAGGCGGTCGCACTCCACTTCGAGCTTGGTCAGGACGGGGAGGGTGCGCCGGGCGCGCTCGACCGCGGCCGCGATGCTGCCGCAGACCGCGATGTGGTTGTCCTTGATCATCACGCCGCCGTCGAGGCCGAGCCGATGGTTGAGCCCGCCGCCGCAGGCGACCGCGTGCTTCTCGAGCACGCGCAGGCCGGGCGTGGTCTTGCGGGTGTCGATGAGGCGCGCGCCCGTGCCCGCGATCGCCGCGACGTAGCGCGCGGTCTCGGTCGCGATCGAGCACAGGCGCTGGAGGATGTTCAGCGCCGTGCGCTCGCAGGTCAGCACCGCGCGCGCAGGCCCCTCGACCGCGAGCAGCACCGTGCCTTTTTCCACCCGCGCCCCGTCGCGCACGCGGGTCTCGACGCGGCACCCGGGATCGTAGCGGCGGAAGACCTGGGCCGCGACGTCGATGCCGGCGATCACGATCGGCTCGCGGGCGTTCATCACGAAGCGGCCGCGCTCGTCGGCCTCGATCATGGTCTGGGCGGTGAGGTCGCCGGAGCCGATGTCCTCGGTGAGCCAGAGGTCGATGAGGCGGTCGACGGTGAAGGGATCGTACATGCTCGGTTCCAGGGATGGGGCGCGGGCGAGGGCGCGAGACCGCCGGCTCGGTCTCGCCCGCAACGGGGTGGGATGGCGGTTCGCAATCGGTCCGGTCTCAGCCCTCCTCGCCGGGGCCGCGCGTGCCCTCCGCGCCGGGCCTGTCGCCCGCGCCGGGCCCGGCGGCGAGGCTGCTCGTGCCCTCCTCGCCGTGCCTGTCGTCGAGGCCCGCCGTGCTCTCGACCTGGACGTAATGCCGGGCGAGCCAGCGGCTGAGCCCGTCGAGGCCGGGGAACAGCACGCGCTCGGTGACGTTGGCCTGGTCGAGCTTGTCGCGCACCTCCCATTTGATCGCGCGGTCGATCACGAGCTTGCGGCAGATCGTCGGGTTGTGGGCGAGCCAATCCACCAGGGTGAGCTGGGGCTTCGACATCACCGAGAACACCGCGAACTGGTTGGTGATTCGCTCGTCCAGCGAGGGCGGCTCGAAGAACAGCACGAAATCCTCGTGCGAGAGCTCGCGGTTGCGGTCGTCGAACCGGCGCAGGGTGCGGGCGTACTGGCGCAGGAGCTCGGTGGTGAAGACCTGCGAGCCGTGCTCGCGCAGGATGTCCTGCAGGGCCTGGGGCAGGAGCTCGTGCGCCTTGACGAAGTCGACCACGATGATGGCGCCGTCCCGGTCGAAATCGTCGGTGTCGGCGGTCGCGAAATGCATGGCGACGTAAGGCGAATAGGTCCAGTCGAGGAGCCGCGTCGGCAGGCCGTGGTGCTGGCCGAGCGCCACCCAGTTCCAGTCGTCGTCGAAGGGCACCACCTCGCGGTGGGCATATTTGCGGAAGTTGCGCAGAAGGTGCTCCTCGAGCCGCCAGGCCTCGCCGCCGAGGCGCAGGAGCGAGGTGCGCATGTCGAAGTCGGCGCGCGAGACGCCGCGGAACAGGCATGGCGAGCGGAAGCGCGCGATCGCCGGGTTCCAGGAGCCGCGGTAGAGCTCCTCCTGGAGCTGGGTGAACGAGGTGACGCGCAGGACTTGCAGCATCGGCGCTCACGGGGCCTGCGCGGATTCTCGCGCGGCGTCGCGCCGCGCGAGGGGAACCCGCCGGCCGCGGACGCGCCAGGCCATCAGGCCCGCGAAGAGGACGAGGCCGGCTACGTCGGTCCAGGGCTGCGGCACGATGAGGAGCACGCCGAGCGCCGCCGTGACGAGAACCCAGGGACCGGTGAGCGGCCCGAAGAGGTAGCGCTCCAGCGCGGCCGAGAAGGCCACGATCGCGCAGGCCGCGCTCGTGATGCGCAAGGCCACCGACATCACGTCGCCCTGCAGCAGCAGGGCCGGGTTCCAGATGAAGATGAAGGGCAGCAGGAAGGCCACGAAGGCGACCCGGCAGGCGATGAGCCCGACCCGGATCGGGTTGTCGTCGGCGATCGAGGCGGCCGCGAACGCCGCGACCGCGACCGGCGGCGTGATGGCCGACATGGAGGCGAAATAGACGATGAAGAGGTGGGCGGGCAGGAGCGGGATGCCCATCTCGAGGAGCGCCGGTGCGGCGAGCACGGCGGAGAGCGCGTAGACCGCCGGCGTCGGCATGCCCATGCCGAGGAGGATGATCACCACGGTCGCGGTCACGAGGGTGAGGAGGTGGTTGCCGGCCGCGAGCGCGAACATGCCGGAGCTGATCTTGCCCGTGAGGTCGGTCATCGAGAGCGTGCCGACCACGAGGCCGGCGACCGCGCAGGCGACGCCGACGCCGATGATCCGCAGCATGCCCTCGCGCAGGCCCATGACGAGCGTGGCGGCGATCCGGCGCGGATCGCGGTCGCGCTGGAGCGCGATCGGCAGCAGGGTCAGGCAGGCGATGGCGCCCGCATAGGCCGGGCGGTCGAGGTGGAGCACGCCCCAGACCAGAGCCGCGATCGGCACGAAGAAGAGCCAGTCGCGGCGCAGCACCGCGACGAGCGTGGGCGCGCCGGTCTCGCGCATGGGCTTGAGCCCGTCCGCATGGGCGCGCAGGTGCACCGAGAGGAACACCGCGAGGTAGTAGAGCAGGGCCGGCACCAGGGAGGCCAGCACGATGGTGCCGTAGGAGATGCCGGTGAAATCCACCATCAGGAACGCGGCCGTTCCCATGACGGGCGGCAGGATCGCGCCGCCCGTGGAGGCCGCGGCCTCGACCGCGCCCGCATAAGCGGGCTTGAGCCCGGTGCGGATCATGAGCGGGATCGTGAACGAGCCGGTCGTGACCACGTCGGCGGTGGGCGAGCCCGAGATCGAGCCGTAGAGGCCGGACGACACCACCGCGACCTTGCCGGGCCCGCCGACCTGGCGGCCGACGACCGCGCTCGCGAGGTCGTGGAAGAAATCGCCGCCGCCCCAGCGGTCGAGGAGTGCGCCGAAGAGCACGAACACGAAGACCAGGAAGGCCGCGACCTCGAGCGGCGGGCCCTGGAGCCCGTTGCGGGAGAACACGAGGTGATCGAGGATCTCCTGCGTGCTCAGGGAGCGGTGCGAGAACGAGCCCCCGAGCGCATGGCCGAAGATCCCGTAGGCCAGGAAGATCAGGACGAGCGCCACGAGGGTGAAGCCGATGCAGCGGCGCGTCGCTTCGAGCACGAGGGCGCAGATCGCGATGCCGGCGACGATGTCGGCGGGGGTGAGCTCGTCGATCATCGGCAGCCGCATCTCGTGCACGGGCTGCATGACGATGAAATAGGCGCACGCCGCCAGCGACGCGGCCGCGAGCGCCCAGGACCAGGGGGAGCGCGTCCGCGGCCGGTCCGGGTTGCCGGTCGTGGTCACGAAGGCGATCGCGAGCACCGCGCCCAGGAACCCGAACAGGGCGACCGTGCGCTCCACGTAGACCCCGAACGCGATGGCGAGCAGCATCAGCGCCGTCAGCACGGCGAGCCCGTCGAGGAGCCAGCGCTCGGGGGTCCCGAGCGTCCGGCTCCGTCCCGGCGCGATGAGGCGAAGGCTCGGGCTCATCGCGGCTCCCCTGCGGCGTCCGTGGGGGCTATTTCAGCAGCCCCGCCTTGCGGTAGGCGGCGGCCGCGCCGGGATGCAGCTCGAGGGGCGCGACGCTCGCCAGGCTCGCGGGGGTGAGGCGGCCGAGCGTGGCGTGGGCGCTCTTGAGATAGTCGAAATGCCGGAGCATCGCGGCGACGATCGCCTCGGCCTCCTCGTCCTTCATGTCCGCATGGGCGAAGAGCACCACCTTGCCGGTCACGGTCTCGACCGCCTGCGGCTGGAAGGCGTAGGTCTGCGCCGGAATCGTGATTCCCTCCGCGCCGAGCTTCTCGCCCATCTTGGCGATGGCGTCGGAGGAGAGCGGCAGCAGGCGCACCTTCATCTCGCGGGTCGCGCTGGTGACCTGGCCGGACGGGAAGGCCAGCATGTTGATGATGAGGTCGACCTGGCCGGCCTTCATCATGTCGAGTCCTTCGTTGTAGGCGACGTAGTGGAAGCGCCCGCCCCAGCCCTCGATCTCCTTGGGGTCGATGCCGGTGGCGCGGAACACCTCCTCGCCCGCGACCGCCATGAGGGTGCCGCGCTGGTTGAGCGCCACGCGCACGGGCTTCTTGGCGTCGCGGATCTGGCGCAGGCTCTCGATGCCGGAATCCTCGCGCACCAGGATCTGCACGGCGGCCTCGGGGTCGAGCTGGGCGAGCGCGCGCACGTTGCGGATCGGCTGCCGGAACGGCTCCTCGCCGCTCTGCGCGCGCTTGGCGAGCTGGGCATGGGCGATGCCGAGCTCGACCTTGTTCTGCGACACGAGCTGGATGTTGGCGGCCTCGCGGCCGGGCTCGTAGGCGAAGGACACGCCGGGATATTCGCGCCGGAGCGTCTCGCCGATGGCCGAGCCGATGGCGCTCCAGGCGCCGCCGACCGACCCGCCCGCGAGCGTCACTTTCTTGGGCGCGCCGGGCGCGGCCTGGGCGCGGGCCTCGCCGGCGCCGGCGAGGCCGAGCGCGAGCACCAGGGCGGAAAAGAGGGCTTTGCTCGGCACGGGGTTCTCCTCGGATCGCGGCGTCGCGCCCGGATCTCCTTCGGGGAGCATCCGGCACGCTCTCACGCCCCCAGCGGCGTCCGGTTGTCCGGTGCCCGCCTGCGGGAGGCGGGACCGACGGATCGTCCATCGGGCGAGCTTGTTGGCCGGCCCCCGGCCTGTCAATCGGGTATTTCGGGGCCCGGGCCGATCGCCGGAGGACCGCGAGCCGGTTCCGCTCAGAACGCCGGCCCGATCGCCCTGGGCTCCGCGGGTCCGCTCAGAACGCCGTGCGGTCGCCGCCCTTCAGCTCCAGCGTCGCGCGCGCCTCGTCGGGCGTCGCGATCGCGAGGCCGAGGCCCTCGACGATCTGGCGCGCCATGCGGACCTGATCGGCGTTGGAGCGGGCGAGCTGGCCGGGGCCGATCCAGAGCGAATCCTCGAGGCCCACGCGCAGGTTGCCCCCCATGGCGACCGCCATGGCCGCGATGGGGAGCTGGTTGCGCCCGGCGCCGAGCACGGACCAGCGGTAGGCGTCGCCGAACAGCCGGTCGGCGGTGCGCTTCATGTGCATCACGTCCTCGGGGTGCGGGCCGATGCCGCCCAGGATGCCGAACACGCTCTGCACGAACAGCGGCGGCTTGACGAGCCCGCGGTCGACGAAATGCGCCAGGGTGTAGAGGTGGCCGATGTCGTAGCACTCGACCTCGAAGCGGGTGCCGTTCTCGGCGCAGGTCGTGAGGATGTTCTCGATGTCCGCGAAGGTGTTCTTGAAGATGCGGTCGCGCGAGCCCTCGAGGTAGGGCCGCTCCCACTCGTGCTTGAACTCCTTGAAGCGGGCGAGCATCGGGTAGAGGCCGAAATTCATCGAGCCCATGTTGAGGGAGGCGACCTCCGGCTTGAAGGTCGCGGCCGGGCGCAGGCGCTCCTCGACCGACATGGTGGGCGCGCCGCCCGTGGTGATGTTGATGACGCAGTCCGAGCGCTGCTTGATGACGCTTAAGAAAGGCTTGAAGGCCTCCGGGTCCTGGTCGGGCCTGCCGTCCGTGGGGTTGCGCGCGTGCAGGTGCACGATCGCGGCGCCCGCCTCCGCGGCGCCGATCGCGGCTTCGGCGATCTCCTCCGGCGTGATCGGCAGGTGCGGCGACATGGAGGGCGTGTGGATCGCGCCCGTGACGGCGCAGGTGATGATGACTTTGCGGGACATGGGCGGCCTCCGGCTTGCGGGATGGGGTGGGGACGGGTCAGTCGGGCTTCGCGGCGGCGGCGCGCTTGTGGGCTTTCAGCGCCGCCAGCCGGGCGTCGCGCCACGCGCTGAGGCGACGGATGCGCTCCGGGTCGTGCGAGCCCTCCCACTGGTCCAGGACGGCCTGCGCGTTCCGCTCGCCGAACGGATCCTCGCCGATGGCGTCCTCGACCAGCGCGCCGAGCGAGGGGGCGTAGCGCTTGCAGTAATCGGGGATGCCGCCGGGGGCGTTGAGCTCGATGGTCTCGAACGGGCCCAGGAAGGCCCAGCGCAGGCCCAGGCCGTCGCGGATGGTCTTGTCGAGGTCGTCCGGGCTGACGATGCCCTCGCCCACGAGCCGGAAGGCTTCCGCCATGAGCACCGCCTGGAGCCGGTTGAGCACGAAGCCGAACGCCTCCTTGCGCACGAGGATCGGCACCTGCCCCGCGCTCTCGTAGATCGCCCGCGCCCGCTCGACCACGGCCGGGTCGGTCCAGGGCGCCGGGCAGAGCTCGACGATCGGCACGAGGTGCGGCGGGTTCACGGGGTGCGCGACGAGGCAGCGGCGGCGCCCCGGCAGATCCTCGCTGAAGCGCGAGGCCACGATGAAGGAGGTCGAGGAGGCGAGAATCGCGTCGGCGTGAGCGAGCCGGTCGAGCTCCGCGAACAGCGCGCGCTTGGCCTCGACCGATTCGGGCCCGTTCTCCTGCACGAGGCTCGCGCCTTCGACCGCCTCGGCGAGCGTCGCGGGCGCCGCCACGCGGGCGAGGGCTCCTTTGGGGTCCTCGACGAGGCCGTGGCCGGCGAGCTCGTCGAGGGCCTGGCCGATATGGGCGATCGCGGCCTGCGCGGCGCCGGGCGCCACGTCGTTGAGCGCCACCTGCCAGCCATGGGAGGCGAAGACCGTGGCCCAGGCCCGTCCGATGAGGCCCGACCCCACGATGGCAACCTTCTGCATGCCGTCTCCTCCCTCGCGCCGAGCGCGGCCTGTCGAGACCGCCCTGAAGCGGGGCGGACCTGCGCTATGGTTGTAGCAGGAAGCGCCCGGATCGGATCAAGATCGCTCGAGCGCCGGCCGGGGGATAAGGGGAGGACATCATGGATCTCGGACTCGAAGGCCTGCGGGTGCTCGTCACCGCGGGTGCGGCCGGCATCGGGCTCGAAATCGCCCGGGCCTTCCGGCGCGAGGGCGCGCGCGTCCATGTCTGCGACGTCGACGGGGCCGCGCTGGCGGCGCTCGAATCGAGCGACCCGGCGCTCGGCCGGTCCCGCACCGACGTCGCCGACCGCGCCCAGGTCGAGGCCCTGTTCCGCGACGCTCTCGCGGGGCTGGGCGGCCTCGACGTCCTCGTCAACAACGCCGGCATCGCCGGCCCGACCGGGCGGGTCGAGGAGATCAACCCGGAGGATTGGGACCGCTGCCTCGAGGTCTGCATCACCGGGCAGTTCAACTGCGCGCGGCTGGCGGTGCCGCACCTGCGGGCGAGCGCCAACGCCTCGATCGTCAACCTGTCGTCGGTGGCCGGCAAGCACGGCTTCGCCCTGCGCTCGCCTTATGCGGCCGCGAAATGGGCCGTGATCGGCTTCACGAAGTCGCTCGCGATCGAGCTCGGAGAGGCGGGCATCCGCGTCAACGCGATCCTGCCCGGCATCGTGGCGGGCGACCGGCAGCGGCGGGTGCTGGAGGCCAAGGCGCAGCAGCGCGGCGTCTCGTTTGCCGAGATGGAACGGACGGCGTTCTCCTTCACGTCGATCAAGGACTACGTCACCCCGCAGCAGATCGCGGACCAGATCGTCTTTCTGGCGAGCCCGCGCGCCCGCACGATCACGGGCCAGGCGATCGCGGTCGACGGCGACACCAAGATGCTGAGCTGAGGGTCCGTCACAGGCGGCATGCCGGGGAGGCAGGCGTGCTGGTCAGGTCGACGGCGACACCAAGATGCTGAGCTGAGGCCATGCCGCCGCCGCCCTGCAGCGGTCGGGCGCGGTCGACGGCGAGACCCGGATCGTGAACTGACGCCGTTCCGGCGGGAGGCCGCGCCGCGAACGGGCGACGGACCCCATCCTCCGGCGGCCGGCGCGGCGGCTTGCCTCCCGGCCCGCCATCGGGGACCCTGCCGGCATGAGACCCTCCTTCCTGCCGGCCGCGACCTCCGCGAATGCCCGCCGCCTCCTCGCGGCGCGCGGCCTGCGCGCGGTCGCCGACGGGTTCATCAGCCTGATCCTGCCCGCCTACCTCCTCGCCCTGGGCTACGGCCCGGTCGAGACCGGGATCATCGCGACCGCGACGCTCGCGGGCTCGGCGGGGCTGACGCTCGCGGTCGGCCTCTTCGCCCACCGGGCGTCGGGCCGGGCGCTGCTGATGGCGACGAGCGCGCTGATGATCCTCACCGGATTCGGCTTCGCGGGGCTCCAGGCGTTCTGGCCGCTCCTCCTCGTGGCGTTCGTGGGCACCCTCAACCCTTCGGCCGGCGACGTGAGCGCGTTCCTGCCGCTCGAACAGGCCCAGCTCTCCCAGGAGGCCGCGGGCGGCGAGCGCACGCGCCTGTTCGCGCTCTACAGCTTCGTGGGATCGTCCGCGGGGGCGCTGGGCGCGCTCGGCGCCGGTCTGCCGGACCTCGTCGGCCGGGCCGCCGGGATCGCGCCGGTCGCGGCCCTCCAGGGCGCCTTCCTTCTCTATGCCGCGGTCGGCGCGCTCGTCCTCGTGCTCTACGCGGGGCTGCCCCGTGCGACCGCCGGCGCCGCCGAAGGCCCGGCCTCGGCGCTCGGGCCGTCGCGCCGGATCGTGCTGATGCTGGCCGCGCTCTTCAGCCTCGATTCCTTCGCGGGCGGCTTCGTGGTGCAGTCCCTGCTGGCGCTCTGGCTCTACGAGCGCTTCGACCTCTCGCTCGCGGCGGCGGGCGCGGTGTTCTTCTGGACCGGGCTCCTGTCGTCCCTGTCCTATTTCGCGGCGGTGCGGATCGCGGACCGGATCGGGCTCGTCAACACCATGGTGTTCACCCACCTGCCCGCCAATCTCTGCCTCCTCATGGTCCCGTTCGCGCCGACGCTGCCCGTCGCGCTCGGGCTCCTCTTCGTGCGCAGCGCGCTCTCCCAGATGGACGTGCCGACGCGGACGGCCTACGTGATGTCGGTGGTGACGCCGGCCGAGCGCGCCGCCGCCGCGAGCGTCACGGCCGTGCCCCGCAGCCTCGCGGCCGCGGCCGGCCCGACCCTCGCCGGGCTCCTCCTCGGGGCGACGAGCTTCGGCTGGCCGCTCGTCATCGGCGGCGCCCTGAAGATCGTCTACGACGGGCTGCTGCTCGCGATGTTCCGCAACGTGCGTCCGCGGGACGAGACCGACGGATAGCCGGATCCGGTCGATCCGGGGGGCACCGCGGCCGTCCGGCCGCGGCACCCCGGTGTGGAGGCGCGAACGGCGCCTTAGTTGACCGCGCCGACGCCGCTCTTGGCGATCACGTCCTTCCAGGTCGCGACCTCCTTCTCGAAGCGCGCCCGGTGCGCCTGCGGGCTGCGCTCGCCGGCCGGGAAGAGCTGCGTGCCCACATCGGCGAAGCGGGTCTTCACGGTCGCGTCGTCCAGCGCCGCCTGGAGCGCTCGGTTGAGCGTCTCGACGACGGCCTTCGGGGTGCCCTTCGGGGCGTAGAGGCCGTGCCAGATCACGAACTCGAAATTGGCCAGGCCCGATTCCGCGAGCGTCGGCACGTTGGGGATCACGCCGAGCCGCTCCTTCGAGGTCACCGCGAAGGCCTTGATGCTGTTGCCCTGGATCTGCGGCACGGCGGTCGTGGACTGGTCGCACAGGAGATCGACCTGCCCGCCCACGAGGTCGTTCATGGCGGGCCCGGTGCCGCGATAGGCGGCTTCCGTGAACTTCACCTCGAGCGCCTGCTGGAGCAGCAGGTTGCACAGGTGCGAGTTCGAGCCGACGCCCGCATGCGCCGCGGTGGTCTTCGTGCCGTCGGCCTTGAGCTTGGCGAACAGCGCCTTGGCGTCGGCGGCCGCGTAGTCCTTCTTGGCCGTCACCACCATGGGGCCGTAGTTCACGAGGCCGACCGTCTCGATGTCGCCGAGCGTGTCGTAGGGCAGGGTCTTGTAGAGCGACGCGCTCGCCGCGAGCGCCACGTGGTGGATCAGGAGCGTGTAGCCGTCGGCTTCAGCCTTGGCGAGCCGGGCCGCGCCCGTGGTGCCGCCGGCGCCCGCCACGTTCTCGATCACGACCTGCTGCTTGAGCGTTCCGGACATCGATTGGGCGACGAGCCGGGCGATGGCGTCGCTCGGGCCGCCGGCCGCGAAGGGCACGATCATCGTGATCGTGCGGGTGGGAAAGTCCTGCGCCGTCGCGGCGCCGGCCGAGAGGGCGATCGCCGCGACGGCGAGGCCTCGGATCACGTGCTTCATAGGGTCCTCCCTTGATCGATGTCGTTGCTCTTGATGGCGGCGGCAGGAACGCCCGCCGCGGGCCGGAAGTCGAAGCGTCGGGCCCGATCCCGCCCCGGCGGCCGCGCGAGCGGCCGAGATCCGACGCCCGGGACCCGGCGTGCCGTCACGCCGGAACGTAGGTCAACCTGATCACATCCTCGCCAATCCGGTCGTGAGCCACAAGGCGGAGCGGCGGCCGGGGACCGGCGAAATAGGGCTTGCCGCGACCCAGCACGACGGGGTGCAGGTAGATGCGATACTCGTCGATCAGGCCGAGGGCGGTGAGGCTGTGCGCCAGGTCCGGGCCGGCCACTTCGATCTCCCCGTCGCGCTCGGCCTTCAGCGCGCGGATCGCGCCCTCGAGATCGTCCCCGACGAGCCTGGCATTGGGCCCGACCGAAGCCGACGAGCGCGACACGACCCACTTCGGCTGGTTGCGCCACGCCGCCGCAAAGGCGTGCTCGTCCGCATTCCATTCCGGTCGATCGTCGTCCCAGTACCGCATGATCTCGTAGATCCGGCGCCCGTACACGCTGCCCGCCTGCGCCCTCGCCTCCTCGACGAAGTGGCGGAACAGCGTGGGGCCCGGCGCGAACGCCATGTGATCGACGTAGCCGTCCAGGGACTGGTTCATTCCGAAGACGAGCTTCGCCATGCCGCACACTCTCTCCCCGGCGCTCTTCGGAAGAGCCTGAGCCCATGTCCGCCTTCCGACCGTGGCGGAATGCTGCACAATCCCGATCCGACGCTCATCGGACGAGCCTGAGCCCATGTCCGCTTTCGGACCGTAGCAGACCCCTGGCGCGGGCACCAAACGTCCGGATTCGACCGCTAACGCAGCTCGGACAGGTAATGCAGCGAATCGGTCCTGCACAGCCACACGCGCCACTCCGCGCGGCGGCCGTCGAGCGCGAAGGCGATCCGGTCGATCTGGAGCAGGGGATGGCCCGCGGGCACGCCGAGCAGAGCGGCCTCGCCGTCGCCGGCCGGCACCGCCTTCAGGCGCTCGCTCGCCCGCCCGATCGTGACCCCGAACGCGGTGGCGTAGTGCTCGTAGAGATTGTTGGGCAGGTCCTGCCGCTCGATGCCCGGAAACAGCGCGGCCGGCAGGAAGATGCGCTCCACCACGCAGGTCTCGCCCGACAGGGATCGCGCCCGGTCGATGCGCACCACCCGCGCGCGGGGCTTCAGGTCGAGGAGGGCGGCGGCCTGCGGATCGGCGACGGCCTCCATGGCGAGCACCCGGCTCTCCGGAAACGCGCGCACGCCCGAATCGGGATTGAGCTTGAAGAACTGGAACAGGATGCGGGCGTCGTCGTGCCGTGCCACGAAGGTGCCGCGGCCCTGGCGGCGCACCACCAGGTTCTCGGCCGTCATCTCGTCGAGGGCCTTGCGCACGGTGCCGGCGCTGACGCCGAGGTCCTGCGCGATCTCGGGCTCGCTCGGCAGCAGCTGCCCGGTCTGCCACACCCCGTCGGCGATGCGCTTCACGAGGATGTCCCGGACCTGCCGGTAGAGCGGCCGGAAGCCGAGGCCCTCGTCGGCGGGCCGGGACAGGCTGGCGCGACCGTTCGCCATCGGACGAAGAACCCCCTCGATTGCACCGCCGGGACGCCGCGCCGGCCCATCGGCCGGGCCGGCGGCGTGAAATGCGATTGACCGCTTTGTCTTGTATCTTATAGAAGACCACAGATCAAATCGGAAGGCCGGAGGACCAGCCATGGGGAACCCGCATCTCTTGGTGCACGAGAAGAAGGACACGGTGGGCGTCGTCGTCGTGGAGGGCCTCAAGGCCGGCACCGACATGCTCTGCGTCGTCACCCACGACAACTCGTCCTTCAATCTCACGGCCAAGATGGATGTCCCGATCGGCCACAAGGTCGCGCTCACGGACATCAAGGCGGGCGACACCGTGTGGAAGTACGGCCAGGACATCGGCAAGGCCGTCGCGGACATCAGACAGGGCGAGCACGTCCACGTCCACAATGTGAAGACGAAGCGGTGGTGAGGGGCGAATGGTGAGTGGCGAATGGCGAATGGCGGGGCCGAGGGTGGCCCTGCCATTCGCCTGACGCCGTCTCACTTCCATTCGCCACTCCCCATTCGCCATTCGCCAATCCAAGGAGGGCCTCATGGCTCAAGCGAACGGACACACCAACGGACAATCCAACCTGAAGTTCTGGGGCTATCGCCGCGAGAACGGCCGGGTCGGCGTGCGCAACCACGTCGTCATCCTGCCCCTCGACGATCTCTCCAACGCGGCCTGCGAGGCGGTCGCCAACAACATCAAGGGCACCATGGCCCTGCCGCACGCCTACGGGCGCCTGCAGTTCGGCGAGGACCTGGAGCTGCACTTCCGCACGCTCATCGGCACCGGCTCGAACCCCAACGTCGCCGCGGTCGTGGTGATCGGCATCGAGGACCAGTGGACGAACCGGGTCGTCGAGGGCATCGCCAAGACCGGCAAGCCCGTGACGGGCTTCGGCATCGAGGGCACCGGCGACATCATGACGATCGCCAAGGCCTCGCGGGTCGCCAAGGACTATGTCCAGTGGGCGTCCGAACTGCAGCGCGAGGAATGCGACATCTCCGAGCTCTGGGTGTCGACGAAGTGCGGCGAGTCCGACACCACCACGGGCCTCTCCTCCTGCCCGACCGTCGGCAACATGTACGACAAGCTCATCCCGCAGGGGATCTACGGCTGCTTCGGCGAGACCTCCGAGATCACCGGCGCCGAGCACCTCGCCAAGGAGCGCGCCGCGTCTCCGGAAGTGGCCGAGAAGTGGTACCGGATCTGGAAGTCCTACCAG
Source organism: Microvirga sp. (assembly GCA_036263675.1). GTDB lineage: Bacteria > Pseudomonadota > Alphaproteobacteria > Rhizobiales > Beijerinckiaceae > Microvirga. The sequence continues at coordinate 148,471 of DATAGO010000029.1, forward strand.
GACGACGTGATCGAGGCCCACAAGACCAACGACCTTTCGGATTCGCAGCCCACCAAGGGCAACATCGCGGGCGGCCTCACCACGATCGAGGAGAAGGCGCTCGGCAACCTCGAGAAGATCGGCCGCGACTGCCGCTACATCGACGCGCTCGAGCCTGCGGAAGCGCCCGCCAAGGGCCCGGGCCTCTACTTCATGGACACCTCCTCGGCCGCGGCCGAGTGCGTGACCCTGATGGCGGCCGGCGGCTACGTGGTCCACACCTTCCCGACGGGCCAGGGCAACGTCATCGGCAACCCGATCGTCCCGGTGATCAAGATCACCGGCAACCCGAAGACCGTGCGGACCATGTCGGAGCACGTGGACGTCGACGTCTCGGGGGTGCTGCGCCGGGAGATGACGATCCCGGAAGCCGGCGACGCGCTCATCGAGATGATCGTGCGCACCGCCAACGGCCGCCAGACCGCCGCGGAGGCGCTGGGCCACCGCGAGTTCGTGATGACGAAGCTGTACCGCAGCGCGTAAGGGCGCCTGTCCCCCTCTCCCCGCAAGCGGGGAGAGGGCTGGGGTGAGGGGCCGGTCGGAAAAGCGGGCCATCCCCAGGAACCGGCACCCGATCTCTCCCAGCCCCTCACCCGGTCGCTCACGCGACTCGACCTCTCCCCGCTGGCGGGGAGAGGGGTTTCACGGACCCGCCATGCCCCAGCCCGCCGCCCCGACCCTCACCTCCGCCGAGCGCGCGAACCTCACCCTTCGCCGCCTCGGGCCCGGAATCGCGCTGTCGGTCGCGGTGGCGCTGGTCTCCTATCTCGCGGAACCGCTGATCGCAGGCGCCATCCGGGCCGCGACGGGCTTTTCCTACAAGCTGCCCGCGATCGTGATCGCGCTGATCGTCGGCATCGCGCTCCATCCGCTCGCCGCGAAGCCGGCCTTCGAGCCCGGCATGACCTGGTGCGTGAAGAAGCTGCTGCGGGTCGCGATCGGGCTGCTCGGCATCCGCATCGCGCTCTCCGACATCGTCGACCTCGGGGTCTCGACCGCGTTCCTCGTGATCGCCGCCATGGCGGTCACCGTCGCGACGGGCTTCTGGCTCGCGCGCCTCCTCGATTTGAGCGAAGGCTACGGCGCGCTCGCGGGCGCGGCCACCGCCGTGTGCGGGGCGTCCGCGACGCTCGCGACCGCGACCGTGGTGCCGCACTATCCCCAGAAGGGCGCCGACGTGACCTTCACGGTGGTGGCCGCGAACGCGGTCTCGACCCTGGTGATGGTGGCCTATCCGCCGCTGTGCCTCGCGCTCGGGCTCGACCCGCAGACCACCGGCGTGATGCTCGGCGCCACGATCCACGACATGGCGCAGGTGGTGGGCGCTGCTTACGCGGTCTCGGAGCCCGTCGGCAACACGGCCGTGATCGTGAAGCTGTTCCGCGTCTTCCTGCTGCTGCCGGCCGTCCTCCTCATCGGCTGGTGGTTCCTGCGCCACGCCGGCACGGCGGGCCAGGCCAAGGTGCCGGTGCCGGTCTTCGCGCTCGCGTTCCTGGGCCTGTGCCTCGTCAACAGCGCGCTCTCGCTGGCGCCCGGCCTGATGCCGGTCTACGGGCCCGTGAAGGCGGCGCTCGTGCAGGCCTCGACCTGGGGGCTCCTCGTCGCCATCGCGGCGCTCGGGCTCGGCACCTCGCTGAAATCGCTCCTCGCGATCGGCTGGCGCCACATCGCGGTCTTCACCGGCACCACCCTCGTGATCCTTGGCGTGGTGACCGCCGGGCTGCTCGTCCTGGCGTAACGCCCCCGCGCCTCGCGGCGCCCTTCGTTCCTTGAGAGTTCCCGCATGCCCGACATCGTGATCAGCGAGTTCATGGACGAGGCGGCGATCCGCGAGGGCCTGGCCGGCTTCGACGTGCTCTACGACCCCGCGCTCGTGGACCGGCCCGACGACCTCGCGCGCGCGCTCGCGGAGTCCCGCGCGCTCATCGTCCGCAACCGCACGCAGGTGCGCGGCGCCCTGCTCGCCGCGGCGCCGCGGCTGCAGGCGGTCGGCCGGCTCGGCGTCGGGCTCGACAACATCGACGTGGAGGCCTGCCGCGGCCGCGGCATCGCGGTCTATCCCGCGACCGGCGCCAACGACGTCTCGGTCGCCGAATACGTGATCGCGACCGCGATGCTGCTCCTGCGCGGCGCCTACGGCGCGACCGGGGACGTGATCGCCGGCGCCTGGCCGCGCAACCGTCTCATGGGCCGCGAGATCATGGCCAAGCGCCTCGGCCTCGTCGGCTTCGGCAGCATCGCGCGCGAGACCGGACAGCGCGCCGCCGCGCTCGGCATGACGGTCGTCGCGCACGACCCCTACGTGGCCGCGGATTCGCCGGCCTGGAACCAGCCCTGGGGCCCCGTCGCGCCCGTCGGCCTCGACGATCTCCTGACCATGTCCGACGTGGTGTCCCTGCACGTGCCGCTGACGGACGAGACCCGCAACCTCCTCGGCCGCGAGGCTCTGTCGCGCATGAAAGCCGACGCGATCCTGATCAACGCCGCGCGCGGCGGCGTGGTCGACGAGGCGGCGCTGGCGGACGCCCTGAAAGGCGGCCGCCTCGGCGGCGCGGCGCTCGACGTGTTCGAGGAGGAACCGCTCTCGGCCGCCAAGGCCGCATTGTTCGCGGGCTGCCCGAATCTCGTGCTGACGCCGCACATCGCCGGCGTCGCGGTCGAATCCAACACGCGCGTCTCCTGGGTCACGGTCGAGGCCGTGCGCAGGCATCTGACGGGGGCCTGAGCCATGCCGAATCTCTCGATCGCCGAGGCCGAGAGCCTCGTCGCCGCCGCCCTCGTCCGCTGCCGGACCTCCGAGGCCAACGCCCGCAGCGTCGCCCGCGCGCTCGTCGCCGCCGAGGTCGACGGCCTGAAAGGCCACGGCCTCTCGCGCGTGCCGACCTACGCGGCGCAGGCGAAGGCCGGCAAGGTCGACGGCTTCGCGACGCCGACGAGCGCGCGGGCGAAGCCTGGCGTGCTCGCAATCGACGCCGCCCACGGCTTCGCCTATCCCGCCCTCGACCTCGCAGTCGCCGAACTGCCGGCGCTCGCACGAAGCCAAGGGCTCGCGGCGGCCGCGATCCGCCGCTCGCACCATGCGGGCGCCGCCGGCCAGCCCGTCGAGCGGCTCGCGGAGGCCGGTCTCGTCGCCATGCTGTTCGCCAATACGCCTGCCGCGATCGCGCCCTGGGGCGGCTCGGTCGGGGTGTTCGGCACCAACCCGATCGCCTTCGCGTGCCCGCTCCCCGAGGGCGGCCCGGTCGTCGTGGACCTCTCGATCTCGAAGGTCGCGCGCGGCAACATCCTGGCCGCCAAGCAGCGCGGCGAGGCGATTCCCGAGGGCTGGGCCCTCGACCGCGAGGGCCGACCCACCACGGATGCGGATGCCGCGCTCCAGGGCACCATGCTGCCCCTCGGCGACGCCAAGGGCACGGCGCTCGCCCTGATGGTGGAACTGCTCGCGGCCGGGCTCACGGGGGCGAACTTCGCCGCGGACGCCTCGTCCTTCCTCGACGCCGAGGGGCCGCCGCCCGGCACGGGCCAGCTCGTCCTCGCCTTCGATCCGGCGGCGTTCGGCGGCGAGGGCGCGCTCCAGCGCTTCGGGCGCCTCGCGCAGGCCATCGAGGCGCAGCCCGGCGCGCGCCTGCCGGGGAGCCGGCGGCGGAGCTTGCGCGCGACGGCCGCGCGGGACGGACTGAGCGTCGGCGATGCCGTCATCCGGGGCATCGAGGCTTTGGGCGCCTGACGGGCCGGCCCGTTCGAGGAGGGAAGCGCGTGAGCACGTTCGGTCACCATCAGGGCACCCCCGTCGAGGAGATCCGCCTGCGCTCCGGCGGCGCGGAAGCCGCCGTCATCACGTTCGGCGCCGTGCTGCGCGATCTCGTGGTGCCGGCGAGGAGCGGCCCGCAGCGGGTGGTGCTGGGCCTCGCCACGATGGAGGATTACGCGGCGCATTCGCCGCATTTCGGCGCCATCGCGGGGCGCTTCGCCAACCGCATCCGCCACGGCCGCTTCACCCTCGACGGCGAGACCCATCAACTGCCGCTGAACCAGGACAACCGCCACTCGCTCCACGGCGGCGGCAACGGCCTCGGCAAGCAGGTCTGGCAGGTGGGCGCGCGCGGCGACGATTTCGTCACCCTGACGCATGTGTGGCCGGACGGCGAGGCCGGCTATCCCGGAACGCTCGTGACCGCCTGCACGTACCGCCTGATCGGCGCGACGCTGCGGATCGAGCTCTCCGCCAGCGCCGACCGGCCGACGCCGGTGAATCTCTGCCATCACTCCTACTTCAACCTCGACGGCTCCAGCACGATCCTCGACCACGACCTCGAACTCGCGGCCGACTTCTACACCCCCGCGGACGCCGACTGGATCCCGACCGGCGAGATTCTCGCTGTCGCCGGTACACCCTTCGATTTCCGGAGCGCCCGGCCGATCCGGCTCATGGACGCCGCCGGCGAGCGCGTGCGCTACGACCACAACTACGTCCTGCGGCGGCAGCGCCTCGAGCCGTCCGGCATCGCGCATCTTCCGCTCGCGCACGCCGCGACGCTGTCGTCGCGCCGGAGCGGCCTCGCCATGGAGACTTGGACCACGGAGCCGGGCGTGCAGGCCTATGACGGCTTCAAGGTCGCCCTCGCGGTGCCGGGCCACGGCGGCGCAGCTTATGGCCCCAATGCGGGCCTGTGCCTGGAGCCGCAGCATTTTCCGGATTCGCCGAACCTGGCGCATTTCCCGAGCACGATCCTGCGCCCGGGGGAGACGTATCGGCAGGTGACGGAATACCGGTTCGGGTAGGGGCGCGCCTCCCTCTCCCGGCGTGCGGGGAGAGGGAGTGCGGCTGCGGGGAGAGGGGGCGCTAGCCCTTCACGCCGCCCTGCGTGAGCCCGCCGACCACCCGGTCCTGGAACACCGCGATCAGGATCGAGATCGGCACGATGGCGACGATGAGCGCCGCGGAGATGATCGGCCAGGGGAACGAGAACTCGCCCTGGTAGAGGGTGATGCCGACGGGAAGCGTGCGGCTGGCGACGCGGGGGCTTAACGTGAGCGCCAGCAGGAACTCGTCCCAGGCGTTCACGAAGGCGAGGATGCCGGCCGTGAACACGCCCGGCGCGGTGAGCGGGATCACCACGTGCCGGAGCGCGCCGAGGCGCGTGCAGCCGTCGATCATGGCGGCGTTCTCGAGGTCGCGCGGGATGTCCTGGAAGAACGAGATCAGCACGAGCGTGCAGACCGGCATGGAGAGCACTGCGTAGGGCAGGATCAGCGCCGGCCAGGTGTTGAGGAGGCTCAGGGCCCGCATGGTCTGGAACAGGGGCACCATGAGCGAGATCAGCGGGAACATCGCGACCGCGAGCAGCACGGAGAGGATCAGGTTCGGCATCGGCACGCGCAGGCGCACGAGCGCATAGGCCGCGCAGGCCGAGACCGTGACGCAGAGCAGGGTCGAGAACAGCGCCACCATGAAGGAGTTGAACAGGAAGGTCAGGATCGGCTGGTCGACGAAGACGCGGACGTAGTTCTCGAGCGTCGGCGCCGCGGGCCAGATCGTGATCGGGATCCGCATCAGCTCGCTCTCGGTCTTGAACGAGGTGAACAGCACCCACAGGGCCGGGAAGAAGCCGTTCAGCGCCACGATGAGGGCGGCGAGCCACACGGTGTTCTTCGGCTTCGGGAGACGCCAGGTGGAGGATTGAGCCATGGTCACGCCGCCTCGGAATCGGGTTTGCAGAGCCTTGATCCCACCCAACCCCTCATCCTGAGGCGCGAGCGGAGCGAGCCTCGAAGGAGGGCTCCAGAACCCGCGAGCAGGCTGGAGTCCTCCTTCGAGGCCCGCTGACGCGGGCACCTCAGGATGAGGGGGGTGGGTTGGAGGGTCGCCGTCATGCCGTCTTCGAAGTCGGCCTGCAAAGCCTTGATCCCATCCGCCCCCTCATCCCGAGGTGCGAGCGGAGCGAGCCTCGAAGGAGGGCTCCAGTTCGCTGGCGGGTCCTGGAACCCTCCTTCGCGGCCCGCTGACGCGGGCACTTCGGGATGAGGGGGGCGGTTGGGATAAACATCGTCGTGCCGCGCCGCCTCAATGAGCCTTCTGGCCGGGGTCGCGGCGCGTGTAGCGCAGGTACCCGGCGGTCGCGAGGGCCGAGACCACGAACATCAGCACCGCGAGCGCGGAGCCGTAGCCGAGGTCGAGGAAGTCGATCGTGGTCTTGTGGATGTACATCGCGAGCGTCTCGGTGGCGTGGCCGGGGCCGCCGTTCGTCATCGCGTAGGGGATGTCGAAGGTCTGGATCGAGGTGATGGTGCGGAAGATCAGCGCCACCACGATCGCGGGCCGCAGCATCGGCAGCGTGATCTCCCAGAACTGCTGCCACTTGGACGCGCCGTCGATGTCGGCGGCCTCGTAGAGCGAGCGCGGGATGGTCTGCAGGCCGGCGAGGAGCACGAGCGCTACGAAGCTCGACGTCTTCCACACGATCGCGATGCAGATCGCGATGAAGGCGAGGGTCGGGTCGGTGAGCCAGGATTTCGGGGCGAGGCCGAATGCGATGAGGGCGTTGTTGACCAGCCCCTGACTGTACTCGAAGAACCAGCGGAAGATCAGGCCGGAGAACACGAGCGGCAGCGCCCAGGGGAGCAGCAGCCCGAGCCGCACCGGCCACTTGACCTTGAAGGGCTGGTTGGCGAGGAGCGCGAGGCCCAACCCCACCACCACGGCGCCCGGCACGGTGACGACGATGTAGGTCACCGTGTGCCAGGTCGCCTCCCAGAAGCGGTCGTCGCCCATGGCGCGCGCGTAGTTCTCGAACCCCACGAACGGCGTGCCCATCCAGGGCTGGGCGAGGTTGTTGAACTGGAAGCTCGTGATCACGAGATCGACGATCGGATAGACCACGACCGCGGCGAGCAGCACGAAGGCCGGCGCGAGCAGGAGCATCCCGAGCCGCCGCTCGCCGCGCTCCAGCGGCGAGAGAAGCGGGCGCGCCCGCACGTCGGCGGCCGCCACGGGGACGAGGGTGGTCTCGGCGGTGGTCATCGGGGGCTCCCCCTATCGTCGCGGGCGAGGGGCTCACTCCCTCTCCCCGTTCACGGGGAGAGGGAGAGGAAAGGGCGAGATCACCGCAGGATGGTGCTCAGCCGGTTCTGCATGTCGGAGAGCGCCGCGTCCTGGTTCTTGGTGCCGGACAGGAAGGCGTTCATGTTGGTGCGGATCACCTCGGAGACCTCGTTGTAGCGCGGGGTCACGGGGCGGGAGCGGGCGGTCTGCACCACCGGGAGCGCGTCCTTGAACCAGGGATTGGCCTTCAGGACCTCCGGATCGGTGTAGACCTCGGCGAAGACCGGCAGGTGCGAGGCGAGGATGGCCTGCTTCTTGGAGACCTCGGGGCTCGAGAGATAGCGCACGAGCTTCACGGCCTCGGCCTTGTTCTTCGAGAACGCGGTCACGGCGAGCTGCCAGCCGCCGATGCAGGTCGCGGCCTTGTCGGCGGTGAAGCCCGGCAGCGGCACCACGCCGACCTTGTCCTTCACCTGGCTGTCGGCGTCGGCTTGCGTCCGGTTCCAGACGTAGCCCCAGGTCATGCCGAAGAGCAGGTTGCCGGCCTGGAAGTCCTGGCGGATGCGGTCGGTCGGGATCTCGGCGAGGTTGGCGGGCGTGACGTTCGCCTGCTTGAGCGCGCTCCACAGCTCGAACGGCTTCTTGGCGGCATCCGAGTTCAGGGGCGCGAGCTTGCCGGCGGCGTCGGTGAGATTGCCGCCCGCGCCCCACATGGGCACGAGGTAGGTGCAGACCGTGCCCTCGATCGGCGCGCCCGCGGTCTCGAAGCCGCGCAGGTTCGCGTTGCCTTCCGCCTTCATGATCTTCTCGGCCGCGGCCTTGACCTCGTCCCAGGTCTTGGGCGGCTGCACGCCGTGCTTCTCGAGCAGGTCCTTGCGGTAGTAGAGGAACTGCGCGTCGGCGAAATAGGGCAGCGAGATCACCTTGCCGCCCACCACATTGGCCTCGCGGTAGGCCGGCAGGTACTTCGCCATCACGGCGTCCTTTTCGGCCCCGAGATAGGTGTCGAGCGGCTCGGCCCATTGCGCGGCCGCCCACTGCGCCGGGCGGATCACGTCGATCAGCACCACGTCGAGGGAGGCGTCGCGCGAGGCCAGCACCGTGTTGAGGTACTGCTGCTGCTGCTCGGAGGTCGCGCCGCCGACCTCGACCTCGATCTTCACGGCCGGGTTCTGCTTCATGTACTCGTCGACGATCTGGCGCATCACGTCGGGGCGCTGCTGGCCGCCCGTGAAGATGCGCAGCGTCGTCTGCTGGGCGAGCGCGATGCCGGTCGAGCCGAGCATCGTCAGTGCCGCGACCGAGGCCGCGAGTAGGGTCCTGCGTTTCATCCCTGGTCCTCCCGTTGAGCGTTTCATCCGAACGCTTTCGTCGAGCCGGGAGCGGCTGCTCCCGGCGGTCGTGAAGGCGGTCACGCCGCGATGGACGCGCCCGTCTCGGTGTCGAAGAGGTGCATGCGCGACAAAGCCAGCGTCACGCGCACCCGGTCGCCGGGCCGCACGCCCTGCTCGGGCGGGAAGCGGCCCGTCATGCTCCGGCCCCCGACGGTGAGCCAGGTGAGCGTCTCGGAGCCGAGCGGCTCGATCACCTCCACCTGCGCATCGACCGCGACGTCGCCGGGCTCGCGCGCCTCGCCGGGCCGCACGTGCTCCGGCCGCAGGCCGAACTCGATCGGGCGCCCGGAGGCCGCGCGCGCGGTGGCGAGGCGGCTCTCGGGCACGGGCAGGCGCGTGCCGTCGGCGAGCGCGAGGCTCGACCCGTCCGCCTCCACGGTCGCGGGCACCACGCTCATGGGCGGCGAGCCCATGAAGCCGGCGACGAAGCGCGAGGCCGGACGGTTGTAGATCTCGTGCGGGCTCGCGAACTGCTCAAGGCGCCCGGCGCGCAGGACCGCGATGCGGTCCGCGAGCGTCATGGCCTCGACCTGGTCGTGCGTGACGTAGACGATGGTGGTGCCGAAGCGCTGGTGCAGCTTCTTGATCTCGACGCGCACCTCGCCGCGCAGCTGCGCGTCGAGGTTGGAGAGCGGCTCGTCGAAGAGAAAGACCTTCGGCCGGCGCACGATGGCGCGGCCCATGGCGACGCGCTGGCGCTGGCCGCCCGAGAGCTGGCCGGGCTTGCGGTCGAGGAGATGGCCGATCTGCAGCACGTCGGCGGCCTCCCGGACGCGGGCCGCGATCTCCTCTTTGGGCGAGCCGCGCATGCGCAGGCCGAAACCCATGTTGTCGTAGACGGTCTTGTGCGGATAGAGCGCGTAGTCCTGGAACACCATGGCGATGTCCCGCGCCCGCGGCGGCAGATCGTTGACGACCCGGTCGCCGATGGCGATCTCGCCGTCCGTGACGCTCTCGAGCCCCGCGATCATGCGCAGCAGCGTGGACTTGCCGCAGCCGGAGGGGCCGACCAGCACCACGAACTCGCCGTCGGCTACGTCGAGGTCGATCCCGTGGATCACCGGCACGCGGCCGAAGATCTTCTGCACGCGTCGGATCGCGATGTTCGCCATCCGCTCCTCCCTGGATGGCCGCTCTTCCGGCGGCTCCGGCCCGTTGCGCCCCGGGGGCGGACCCCCTCGGGCTCGCCCGTGGAACACCCATAGCTCAAGTCTTGTATCTTTTACAAGACCTGTTAGAACCGCCCCGTCGCCGCGGCCCCGGGCGGGTCCGCCGCGGCCCTGCGGCTCTCCCTGAGCGGTCCCCATGACGAGCGTGCCATGACGAGCGTTCTCTGCGTCGGCATTGCGGTTCTCGACTACGTCTACGCGGTCGAGACGATGCCGGTGCGCGCCGAGAAGTACCGGGCCCGCGACCTCGCGGTGGTGGGCGGCGGCATCGCGGCGAACGCCGCGGTCGCGGTGGCGCGGCTCGGCGGCCGCGCGCGCCTCGCGACCCGGCTCGGGGACGATCCCACCGGCGCCGCGATCGTGGCGGAGCTCGAGGCCGAGGGCGTCGACTGCGCGCTCGCGCACCGGTTCGCGGGCCGGCGCTCGCCCACCTCCGCGATCCTGGTGGACGGGCGGGGCGAGCGCCTCATCGTCTCCTATTCCGACAATGCGATCCCCGCCGGCACGTCCTGGCTGCCGGACGCGCTGCCCGCCGACGTGGGCGCGGTCCTCGGCGACACGCGCTGGGTCGAGGGCTCGGCGCATCTCTTCCGCCTCGCGCGCCGGGCCGGCGTGCCCGCGATCCTCGACGGCGACCGCCGGCCCGATCGTCCGGACGTCTTGGAGCTCGCGACCCACATCGCCTTCAGCGAGCAGGGGCTCGCCGAGATCACCGGCGTCGCCGATCCCGCGGGGGGGCTGCGCGCGCTCGCAGGCAGCACCCGGAGCTGGCTCGCCGTCACGGCCGGCGAAGGCGGCGTCCATTTCCTTGAGGACGGCGCGGTCGCGCACGAGCCGGCCTTTCCGGTCGAGACCGTGGACACGCTGGGCGCCGGCGACACCTGGCACGGCGCCTTCGCGCTCGGGCTCGCCGAGGGCATGGCCGAGCGCGCCGCCGTGCGCTTCGCCTCCGCGGTCGCGGCGATCAAGTGCACCCGCTTCGGCGGCCGGTCCGGCACTCCGAGCCGCGACGAAGTCGAAGCGTTTTTGAGGGAGCGAGCGTGATGGACGCCTTGACCGGAGGCGCGGCGCTCACCGGACAATCGAAGGGGAGCGCGTGATGCAACTGTCGCCCGGGAAGCTCTGGGGGCTGCGCCGCATGGCCGATGCCGGCGGGCGATTCAAGATGGTGGCGGTCGACCAGCGCCCGCCGATCAAGAACCCGATCCGCGAGAAGCGCGGCACCGAAGAGGCGCCGTTCGCCGACGTTGAGGCCTTCAAGCTGATGCTCGTCGAGGAACTGCAGGCCGACGCCTCCGCGATGCTGCTCGACCCGCACTTCGCGCTCCCCGGCGGCCTCACCCTGCTCTCGCCCGCCAAGGGCCTGATCGTCACGCTGGAGGATTCGATCTTCCAGGAGACCGACGGCGGGCGCCTCTCCGCCGAGATCGACGAGTGGTCGGTCGAGAAGATCAAGCGCGTCGGCGGCGACGCCGTGAAGGTGCTGGCCTGGTACCGGCCCGACGCGGACGAAGGCGTGTGCCGCGCGCAGCAGGACTTCACCGCCCGCATCGGCGAGGCCTGCGCGCGCTACGACATCCCCTTCGTGTTCGAGCTCCTCGTCTATCCGCTGCCCGGCGAGGCGAACCAGACCACGCAGTACATCGAGATGGCCGACAAGAAGGCCGATCTCGTGCTCGACAGCGTGCGGGTCTTCGCGGATCCGAAATTCGGCGTCGACCTCTTCAAGGTCGAGAGCCCCGTCCTCGCGCGCGACGTCGGCGACAATCCGACCCGCGCGGTGCAGGACACCTTCGACGAGATGGGTCGCCTGTGCGGGCGCCCGTGGGTGATGCTCTCGGCCGGGGCCGGCATGGCGGAGTTCAAATCCATCATGGCCTGCGCCTACCGGGCCGGGGCGTCTGGCTACTTGGCGGGCCGCGCGATCTGGGCCGAGCCCTTCAAGGCCTTCCCGGACTGGGACGCGATCCGTGCAGGCCTGCGCTCGCAGAGCGTGCCCTACATGCGCGAGCTCAACGCGCTCACGGATGCGGCGGCGACGCCATGGTTCGCGCATCCCGTCTATGGCGGCGCGCCGAACGTGCCCGCCCAGGACGGCGCCTTCCGCCGGCACTACAAGGGATTCTGAAGCCATGCGCATCGGCGTCCTCCCCCTCGCCCGCCCGACCTTCGACGTGCCCTTCGCGGAGGAGAACGCGGGACAAGCTTTCGCGGCCCTCGACCGCACCGGCCACGCGATCCTCGGCCCCCGCACGCTCCTGTTCGACGCGGCCGCCGCGGAAGCCGCGATGGCGGCGCTGACGGGCGAGGCGCTCGACGTGCTGCTCCTGCTCCAGGTGACGTTCACGGACGCCTCCATGACGGTTCGGATCGCCGAGGCGGGTCTCGCGCCGCTCGCGCTCTGGGCCTTCCCGGAGCCGCGCACCGGCGGGCGGCTTCGCCTCAACGGATTCTGCGGAGTGAACCTCGCGGCCCATGCGCTCGGCCGGGCGGGCGAGCGCTTCGCCTGGCTCTACGCCGCGCCGGACGAGGAGGGGATCGCGGAGAGCCTAGGAACGCTGTTCGCGTCTGCCTCCTCTCCCCGCAGCACGCCTCCCTCTCCCCGCCTGCGGGGAGTGGGCTGGGGTGAGGGGCCGGTCGGTGAAGCGAGCGGTCTCAGGACATCTCCCCTCCCCCTTGCGGGGAGGGGTGAGGGGGGCGGTGCAGGATCTATCGCTCAGGTGCCTCCTGCACCAACCCCCACCCCCGGCCCCTCCCCGCAAGGGGGAGGGGAGACACCGGATCCATCGCGCTCCCCCGACCGGCCCCTCACCCCAGCCCTCTCCCCGTTGCACGGAGAGAGGGGGCAGAGCGCGGGGAGAGGGAGGCCGACCGAGGCCGACCGCACGCTTGCGGAAGCCGTGCTCGCGCGGCTCAAGGGCCGGCGGATCGGCCTCGTCGGCGAGCACCCGACCGGCTTCGACACCTGCCGCTTCGACGAGGGCGAATTGCAGCGCCTCGCCGGCATCGCGGTCGAGCGGGTGGCGCTGCCCGATCTCTTCGCCCGCGCTCGCGCGGTGCCGGCCGAGCAGGTTGCCGCCACCCGGGAAGCGGTCGGCCGCGACATCGCCGGCCTCGCAGAAGTCGACCAGCCCCAGCTCGACCGCAGCCTGTCGGTCTTCCACGCCCTCGACGGGCTCGCCCGCGACGAGGGCCTGTCGGCGCTGGCCGTGCGCTGCTGGCCCGAGATGTTCACCGATTACGGCTGTGCGGCCTGCGGGCCCATGGGGCTGATGAACCAGGCCCAGGTGCCGTGCGCCTGCGAGGCCGACCTCTACGGCTCGCTCACCGCGCTGGCGCTCCAGGAACTCGCCGGCGCGCCCGCGTTCCTGGCCGACATCGTCGACATGGATGCCGCCTCCGACACCGGCGTGCTCTGGCATTGCGGGCTCGCGCCCTTGTCGATGGCGGATCCCGAGACCCCGCCGCAGGCACAGATCCATTCGAACCGGCGCATGCCGCTCCTCCAGGAGTTCGCGCTCAAGCCCGGGCGGGTCACCGTGGCCCGGATCAGCCAGGCCAGGAACGCGCCGAAGCTCGTGATCGCGGGCGCCACGATGATCCGGGCACCGAAGAGCTTCACGGGCACGTCCGGCGTGATCCGCTTCGACCGCCCGGCCGGGGAGGTCGCGGCCGCGATGATGGATATCGCGCTCGAACACCACGTCGCGCTCGTCTACGGCGACGTGCGCGGTCCGTTGCGCGCGCTGGGGCAGGCGATGGGGCTCGAGGTGGTCGAGCTCGCCTGACCACCCGGTCAATTCGAAAGATGAAAGACGATGGCTGAGACGATCCACACCGGCATCGACGGACCTTTTCGAGGAATGAGGTGATGGCTGAGACGATCCGCTACGGCATCATCGGCGCCGGCATGATGGGGCGCGAGCACGTGCGCAACCTGGCGCTCATCCCGGGCTCCACGGTGACTGCCCTCTCCGATCCCGACGAGGGCTCGCGCGCCGAGAGCGCGAAAGCGGTCGGCGGGAACGTCAGGGTCTTCGACGACCACCGGCGACTCCTGGAGAGCGGCGAGGTCGACGCGATCCTGATCGCGAGCCCGAACGACACCCACAAATCCATCCTCGACGACGTGTTCCAGGCGCGTAAGGCCCTGCCCGTCATCGTCGAGAAGCCGGTCTGCACCAGGCCCGAGGATTGCGCCGCGCTGGCGAAGGCGGCGAAGTCCCACAAGGCGCCGGTCTGGGTCGCGATGGAATACCGCTACATGCCGCCCGTGCAGGAGCTGCTCCAGGCGGTGCACGGCGGCACGATCGGACAGCTCAGGATGCTCTCGCTCCGGGAGCACCGCTTCCCCTTCTTGCCCAAGGTCGGCGACTGGAACCGCTTCGCGCGCCGCACCGGCGGGACGCTGGTCGAGAAGTGCTGCCACTTCTTCGACCTCATGCGCCTCGTCGCCCGCGACGAGCCCGTGCGGGTCTATGCGTCCGGCGCCATGGACGTGAACCACCGCGACGAGCGCTACGGCGGCGAGACGCCCGACATCGTCGACAACGCCTTCGTGACCGTCGACTTCCGCTCCGGCGTGCGGGCGATGCTGGATCTGTGCATGTTCGCGGAAGGCTCCTACTGGCAGGAGATCATCGCGGCCACGGGCGACCGGGCACGGGCCGAGTGCTTCGTGCCGGGCCCGGCCCGCTTCTGGCCCGGCGGCACGGAGCGCCATTCCGAGATCGAAATCTCGCCCCGCGAGCCGAAGGGCCCGGTGCGGCGTCACGTCCCTGTCGACGAGGCGGTGCTCAAGGCTGGCGACCACCACGGCTCGACCTATTTCCAGCACCGGAAGTTCCGCGCCTGCATCCTCGACGGGGCGCCCGTCGAGGTCACGATGGAGGACGGCCTGAAGGCCGTCGTGATCGGGCTTGCCGCCGAGACCTCGATCCGTGAAGGTCGGGCCGTCGCGATCGACGGGCTGTCCTTCTCGTAAGCGCCCTGCTCCCCAGCCTCAGGAGACCCGCCATGCTCATGAAAGTCGGCCTGAAGAACCCGGACCTCATGAAGTCCGCCAACCTCGTCGGCGGGGAGTGGATCACGTCCGAGAAGGTCATCCACGTCACGGATCCCGCCACGGGGCAGTTGCTCGGCAGCGTCCCGAGCGTCGGCAAGGCGGAGACCCGCGCCGCCATCGAGGCGGCCGCCAAGGCGTTCCCCGCCTGGCGCGCCAAGAGCGCGGCCGAGCGGGCGGATGCCCTGCGGCGCCTGCACGCGCTCCTCTTGCAGCACCAGGACGACCTCGCCCGCCTCCTCACCTCCGAGCAGGGCAAGCCGCTCAGCGAGGCCCGCGGCGAGGTCGGCATGAGCGCCGCCTACATCCTGTGGTTCGCCGAAGAGGCGCGCCGGATCTACGGCGACGTCATCCCCTCGCCCTGGCCCGGCCGGCGCATCCTCGTCACCAAGGAGCCCGTCGGGGTCGTGGCCGCGATCACGCCCTGGAACTTCCCGTCCTCGATGCTCGCCCGCAAGCTCGGCGCCGCGCTCGCGGCCGGCTGCACCACCGTGGTCAAGCCGGCGTCGCAGACGCCCTATTCGGCGCTCGCCTGGGGCGTGCTCGCCGAACAGGCCGGGATCCCGGCCGGCGTCGTCAACGTGGTGACGGGCTCGGCGCGCGAGATCGGCGCGGAGCTGACCTCGAACCCCCTCGTCAAGAAGATCACCTTCACGGGCTCGACCGAGGTCGGCAAGCTCCTCATGGAGCAGGCCTCGCGCACCATGAAGAAGGTCTCGATGGAATTGGGCGGCAATGCGCCCTTCATCGTCTTCGACGACGCCGATCTCGACCGGGCGGTCGAGGGCGCGATGATCGCGAAGTACCGCAACGCCGGCCAGACCTGCGTGTGCACCAACCGCTTCCTGGTCCAGGACGGCATCTACGACGCCTTCGCGAAGCGCCTCGCCGAAGCCTCGCAGGGCATCAAGATCGGCAACGGGCTCGAGGACGGCATCCAGCAGGGGCCGCTCATCGACATGAACGCGGTCGAGAAGGTCGAGGAGCACATCCGCGACGCGCTCGCGAAGGGCGCCTCCGTGCTCACCGGCGGCAAGCGCCACGCGCTCGGCGGCTCGTTCTTCGAGCCGACCGTGCTGACAGGCGTGACGCCCGCCATGGCGGTGGCGCGGGAAGAAACCTTCGGGCCGCTCTCGCCCCTGTTCCGCTTCTCCACGGAGGAGGAGGCGGTGCGGCTCGCCAACGACACCGAGTACGGGCTCGCCTGCTACTTCTACACCCGCGACCTCGGCCGCGCCTTCCGGGTCGCGGAGGCGCTGGAATACGGGCTCGTCGGCGTCAACGAGGGGCTGATCACAACGGAGGTGGCGCCCTTCGGCGGCGTGAAGGAATCGGGGCTGGGGCGCGAGGGCTCCAAGTACGGCGTCGAGGATTATCTCTCGATCAAGTACACCTGCCTCGGCGGCCTCTCGGCGTAAACGGCAAGGGAGGCGGCGGGATCGACCCGCCGCCGCCCGTCAGATCACCAGCGCGAGCCCCGAGACCAGCAGCAGCCCCGCCAGCAGCCTGCGGAAGCGGCGCTCGTCGAGGCGGCCGTAGATCGACCAGCCGAGCCAGGCGCCCAAGCCGAGCGCGGGCAGGGCGCAGGCGACGAGCAGGAGCCCGCCCGAATCCGGTGCCGCCGTGCCGAGGATCGCGAGCGTCGCGGCATGCGCCATGAGGATGAAGGGCTGGAACACGCCCCGGGCCATGTCCTTCGGCCAGCCGCGCAACTGCGTCCAGATCGTCGGCAGCACGCCCGAAAGCCCCCCGAGCCCGCCGAGCACCCCGCCGAAGAATCCGACCATTGCATCCGCGGCCCGGCCGCCGCCGCGGACCTGCGGCAGGCGCGGGGCGAGCAACGCATAGAGGCCGTAGACCACGAGGAAGGCACCGACCGCCGCCTTGAGCCGCGACACGTCGGCCTGCGTGAGGAGCGCGACGCCGACCGGGATGCCGATCAGGCCGCCCGCCGCGAAGGGCCAGAAGCGGGCGAGCTCGATCGAGCGCCGCATCGGCCAGACGAGCGTGAGGTGGAGGATCGTGCCGCAGGCCACCACCAGCATGGTGGTCTGGAGCGGATCGAGCACGTGGAGCCAGATCGCGGAAGCCGTCAGCGCGAAGGCGAAGCCCGCGCCGCCGGCCGCGAGCGCGCCCGTGAAGGCGCCGAGCCAGACGACGCCGAGCAGTTGAAGCGTCAGACCTGCGGCCATCGGAGCCCCCGCTCAAGGATGCGACGTCGAAGGACCGCCCATGCGGTCCCCGAAGTTCGCGTCAGATGACCTCTTCGGTCTTGTCGTCGGTCTCGCCGTAGCGGCGCAAGGTGGCGGGCTTCGTGCCGGCGTAGAGCTGCTCGATACCCGGCGCGATCTTGGCGTTCTCGCGCTCGAACAGGCTGTTGCCGGCGAGATCGCTCTCGACCAGGAACGGGCCGAAGTTCTCCACGTCGAGCACCCACGCGGCCTGGGCGAGGCCGAGCTCCTCGCGCCAGTGCACGGCGGGCACGCCCTTGATGCCGCGCCCGAGCAGGGCACCGGTGCCGTAGCCCACCGTGGTGAGGTAGATCGCGTTGTTGGGCACGAAGGTCTGGCGGTACGTCTCCGACGTCATGCCGCCTTTGCCGATGATGATGTTGCAGCCCGAGATCTTGAACCAGCCGTCGAGCCACTTGGCGAAGCGGAACGAGGCCGTCGCCGTCACGGCGCCGACGTTGAAGCGCCCGTCGGGCTCGACCACGGCGGCGGGCGAGCAATGGAAGTTCGCGGTGCCGATCTCCTCCGGCGTCCCCGGCATGCCGGCGCCTTCCTCGATGGCGTGCTTGTAGACGCCCTCGCGCGCCGTGAAGAGCCGGCCGGTGAGATAGACCACGGAGCCGATCTCGAGCTGGCGCAGATCCTCGGTCGAGGCCGGGAGCTTGAGGTGTACCTTCTTCAGATCCGACATGATCCTACTCCGCCGCCGCGAGGAAAGGCTGGTCCCACTCGACCGTGGCGCGGCGCGAGTAGTCGGTGAACCATTCGGGATCGGTGCGGAACTCGGCCCGGCCGTCGGCGTAGACCCGCGCCGTGGCGCGGCGCGAGGACAGGCAGAACATGTGCACGCTCATGGGCATGCCGCCGGTGTGGCAATAGCCGACCTCGATCTGGCAATCGACCACCATGGAGGAGCCCATGAAGCCCATGGCGCCCATGCCGATGTTGTTGCCGAGCTCGTGCAACTCGTCCTCGAGCGCCGCGATCTTCGGATCCGGGTTGCGGGAGCCCACCACGCGCAGGCACGAGGCCTGCTTGCCGAGCACCATGCAGGCATCCTTGGAGCCCCCGAGCCCTACGCCGATGATCGCGGGCTGGCAGGCGAGCCCGCGCTTGCCGAAGGCGATCAACGTGTCGAGGAAGAAGCGCCGGATGCCGTCGATGCCGTCGCCTGGAAAGAGCATGCGGTAGTCGGAGCCGAACAGGCCGCCCTTGTGGACGGTGGTGAGATCGACCCAGTCGGCGTCCGGGTGGAAGGCGTATTCGATCTCGGGCGCGTTGATGCCGACATTGTTGTTGTGGTCCGTGCGCCAGAGCGGATGCACGCGGTTGGGGCGCAGGGGAACGCCCGTGGTGGCGTTGGCGGTCGCGCGGCGCAGCGCCGCCTCCAGGGCGACAGGGCCGCCCTCGACCCGCGCATCGTTGCCGTACTTCACGTACCAGCGCGGCACGCCGGTGTCGCCGCACATGGCGCGGCGATCCTCTTTCGCGGCCTCGTAGTTCTCCAGCATGGCCTGGATCACGAAGGCCGAGAGGTCGCCCTTCTCGGTGTTGGCGCAGCGGCGCAGGCCCGCGAGGTAGTCGTCCGGAATCTCGATGGCGGCCTTGGCCATCAGCGCCTCGGCGGTGCGTTGCAGGGATGCGATCGGGATCATGGGGTCCTCGGGTCTTGTCGGGCGGCGCCTGACGGCAGCACGCAGGAGGGGAGCGGGTTATTCGGCGGCCGCCTTGGCATCGAGGAGCGACTCGCCGGGGCGCACATGGGTGAACTGCACGGGCTCCTCAGCTATCGCGAGACCGTCGGCGCCGCGGCGCACCACGGTGAACCAGGAGGTTTCGAGGTCGCCGGGCTCCGGATAATCGGAGCGGAAATGCGCGCCCCGCGAATTGCGGCGCTGCTTCGCCGCGAGCGCGATGACGCGGCTCGTCTCGCAGAGCGAGCGCAGGTTGAGCCAGTCGTGCCAGGTGAGGTTGAAGGCGCGGTTCCCGTCGGGGACACCGGTGTCGAGAAGCTCGGCCTCGAGATCGTCGAGACCGCGCAGCCCCCGGTCGATGCCGGCCTCGTCGCGCACCACGCCGACCTCGTCCCACATGAGGTCGAGGAGCTTCTCGCGCAGGCGGTTCACGTCGCCGGGCCTGCGGGTGAAGGGATGCCCCGCGCGCTCGATCTCGAAGGCGAGGATGTCGGCATCGGGCTCAGCCCGGCCCGGATTGGCACGGATCCAACCCGGGATCGTGTCGCCCGCGATGCCGCCGAATACGGTGGAGTTCGCGACGCCGTTGCCGCCCAGCCGGTTGGCGCCGTGCATGCCGCTCGCGTCCTCGCCGGCGACGAACAGGCCCGGCATCTCGGTCGAGGTGTCGGGGCGGCAGACGAGGCCGCCCATGAAGTAGTGGGCCGTCGGCACCACCTCGACGAGGCCGCCCGCGAGGTCGAAGCCGCAATCGCGGCAGCGGTCCACCATGCCCTTGAACTTCTTGGCCACGTCCTTGGGGCCGAGATGCGCCATGGTGATGTAGACGCCGCCGTTGTCCGTGGTGCGGCCGGCCTTCATCTCGGCATAGATGCCGCGGCTCACCACGTCGCGCGTCGCGCGCTCGAGCTTGGGGTCGTAATCGCCCATGAAGCGGTGCATGTCACCGTTGAGGAGGTAGCCGCCCGCACCCCGCAGGCCTTCCTCCAGCACCGTGCCGGTCATGCGCGTGTCGGGGCCGGCGAGCAGGCCCGTGGGGTGGAACTGCACCATCTCCATGTCGCGCAAGGGGAGCCCGGCGCGCAGCGCCATGGCGATGCCGTCCATGCTCTTGTCGCCGGAGGGCGTGTGGTAGCGGTACATGGTCGGCCCGCCCCCGGTCGCCATCAGCACGGCCTTGGCCTCGATGAAGCGCAAGGCGCCGGTGCGGATGTC
Source organism: Microvirga sp. (assembly GCA_036263675.1). GTDB lineage: Bacteria > Pseudomonadota > Alphaproteobacteria > Rhizobiales > Beijerinckiaceae > Microvirga. Next base: position 168,317 of record DATAGO010000029.1, read on the forward strand.
GGCCATGAGCACGCCGGCGATGCCGCCGCCGTCGCGGGCGGGGATCAGGGCGAGCGCGCGGTGCTCCTCGAGCTTGCGGATCGCGGAGCGCTTCCAGACCTGCTCCATGAGCCGGTTGATGATCTCGATGCCGGTGAGGTCGCCCTTGTGGACCGTGCGGTCGAAGGTCTGGCCCGCGAAGGCCTTGCCGTGCAGCGTGCCGTCGGGGTTGCGGTCGAAGAAGCAGCCGATCTCGTTCTCGAGCTCGCGCACGCGCTCGACCGCCTTGGTGACGAGCGTCCAGGCGAGCTCCTGATGGGGCAGCCACTTGCCGCCCTCGATCGTGTCCATGAAGTGGCGCTCGATCGAGTCGCCCGGATTGAGCGCCACGTTGTAGCCGCCCTGCACCATGCGGGTGCAGCCGCACTTGCCGAGCAGCCCCTTGGTCGCGAGCGTGATGTCGAGCTCGGGCCCGGCGCGGTGGGCGTGGAGCGCCGCGAACAGGCCGGCGCCGCCGGAGCCGAGGATGAGGAGATCGGTGCGCACGCGCTCGATATTCATGGCAGCACCTCTTTAAAGAACGCGGATCAGGAACACGAAGGCCACGAGCGCGGCGAGCGCCACCGCCAGCAGGGCAAGGTGGCTCTGCCGGTCGCGCCAGGAGAAGTTCTCGACGAACAGGAGGCGCAGGCCCCCCAACAGGTGCACGACGAGGAGGAAGACGAGCGCGGTCTCGGAGGCCTTCACGAAAGGCCCGTCGGCCCAGCGCAGGAAGCCCTCGAACTGCGCGCCCTCGCCCGTGGCGAGCCCGAGCGCGAGGAAATGCACCGGCAGGAACGCCGCGAGCGCGAGGCCCGACAGGCGGTGGACGATGGCCGCGATCCACAGCGCGTTGCGGCGATAGCTGAGAAGCATTGCGGTCATGGCAGCACCACTGCACGAAAGCGCAGAGTCGAGGACACCAACGAAGCAGCGGAGAGGGGCGTCGCGGTCATGGCAGCACCACCGCCGCGATGGCGCGGGCGCCCAAAGCCGCGAGCACGGCCGCAAACGCCATCGCGGCGATGCCCGCGGTGCGGGCGCGAAGCCGGGACCATTCCACGAGGATGTTGCGCAGGCCGATGCCGGCATGGATCGCGGCCGCGGCCACGAAGATCCCGTAGAACAGCGCCCAGGCGATGCTGCCGCGGGTGCGGGCGAGGATGTCGGCCGCGGTGAGGTCCTGGCGCGTGGCGTAGAAGATCACCGCGAGATGCACCGCGATGAGCGGCACCATCGCGGCCGCGGTCAGGCGCTGCCAGAGGTAGAGCCGGACGTTCATCTCAAGCTCCCGTGCTCGAGTCGCGGCTGCGAGAGGTAGAGCCGGACGTTCATGCCTTGATCTCGCCTTTCAGGTACGCCTGGACCGTGCGCCGCTTCAGGCCGGCGATCGCCGCGGTCGGGTTGAGGCTCTGCGGGCAGAGTTGCTGGCAGGACTGGTGCGTGTGGCAGGAATGGCAGCCGCCGTCGCCGGCAATCGCCTGGAGCCGCTCGGTCTGGCCGGCGTCGCGCACGTCGTTGACGAGCGACCAGGCGCGGTTCAGCGCCGCCGGGCCCATGTAGTCCGGGTTCCAGCGCACCGTATCGCAGGCCGAATAGCAGACGCCGCAATTGATGCATTCGACCGCCGCGTCCGCCGCGACCCGGTCCGGCGTGTCGGGCCGGATCTCCTGGATCGGGTCGTGACGCGTCAGGCTCGGCTCGAACACGCCCTTGGCGTCCTGCCACTTCTCGAAGAAGGGCTGCATGTCGGTGGCGAGATCCTTGATGACGGGCAGGTTCTCGAGCGGGCCGATCTTCAGCCGGCCGTCCTTGGCGACCTTGGAGACGTGGGTGCGGCAGGTCCAGCGCGGGCGGCCGTTCACCATCATGGCGCAGGAGCCGCACATGCCCACCCGGCAGGCGAAGCGGTACGACAGCGTCGGGTCGAGGTTGCGCTGCACGTAGGTGACCACGTCGAGCACGGTCTGCGACTGGCGTGCCGGCACCGCATAGGTCTCGTAGGCGCCGCTCTCGCTTCCGCGCCAGAGCGAGACGGTCAGTTCGGATGACATCGGATTCAAGAACCCTCAAGCTCTGGGCCGGTGCGCCGCCGGCAGGGCGGAACGCAGCGGCGTCTCCACGGCCGCAGCCGCTCTTTTCAGGCTTCCTTAGCAGGTCGGCGACTTCAGGAAAATCGAATAAGAGCGAATGTTTGCTTCAACGATCCCGAACTAACCCCGCGCGGCCCGGCGGGCCTCCGGGACGCCGCCCGCCGGCGCCGCCAGGCCCCGCAGTTCGCCGAGGAGCGCTTCGGCGAGCGCGGCCTTGGAATGGTTCGGCTCGTAGACGAGCCCGAGCACCCGGTAGGCCGGAGTGCCCGAAAAGGCGAGCGTGCGCACCGGCAGGGCAAAGGGATCGCCGCCGGCGCGCCGGGGCACGACCGAGACGCCGAGCCCGTGATGGACCATGGCCGTGATGGCCTCCAGCGTGTCGAGGGTCATGGCCTCGCTGACGCGAAAGCCGCGCTCCTTCAGGAAGCGGTCGATGATCTGGCCGACCCAGGCCCGGCGGGTATAGCGGATGAAGGGATAGGCGCTCACCAGATCCTCGGCCCGGCGGCCGGGCGCGTCCATGGGCGCGATCAGCACCAGGGGCTCGCGGGCGAAGGGCTGCCATTGCAGCCCCGAGCCGCCCTCGAGCAGGTCGCTCACGATGGCGGCGTCGACGGTGTCCCGATAGACCCGCTCCACGAGATCCTTCGAGAGCCCCATGGCGAGCTCCACATGCATGGCGGGGTACTTGGCCCTGAGCGCGACGAGCGCCCGGGGCAGGACGCCGGTGATCACGCCCGGCACCACGCCGAGGCGGAGATTGCCCTCGACCGGGGAGCGGCCCGCCTCCTGGAACAGCCGGTCGTAGGCGCGCACGACCTCCGCGGCGCGCGGGATCAGCGCGCGCCCGGCCTCGCTCAAGGTCGGCGGACGCCGGGAGCGGTCGAAGAGGACGAGGCCGAGTTCCTCCTCGAGCGAGCGCATCTGCACCGTGATGGCGGATTGCGTGCGCCGCACGGCGCGGGCGGCGGCCGCGAAGGACCCGCCCTCGGCGACCGCGAGGAAGGTGCGCAGATCACGGATCGACATGGCTGACCGGCACGGCGCGCGTCTCCCAGATTGCGAATTTCCGAACTCGTCCTTCAGGAAAATTCGCTTTTGCTCAAGTTCCCCGCCACCTATAGTGCGCAAAACAACGACGATCCAGACGGTCGATCCCGGTGAGGGTCGATCTCAGTGCGAGGGGACCCCGATGCGCGCCAAGCTCCGTTTCGTGTCCTGCGTGGCCGGCCTCTTGATGGCCTGTGCCGCCCAGGCGCAATCCTACCCGACGCGGACGATCACGATGATCGTGCCGTACCCGGCCGGCGGGCCGACCGACGTGGTGGGACGGCTCCTCGCGCAGGCCATGGGCGAGCACCTCAAGACCCAGGTCGTGATCGAGAACGTCGGCGGGGCGAGCGGCACGGTGGGCGCGGCGCGTGCGGCGCGCGCCGAACCCGACGGCTACACGATCTTCCTGCACAACAGCGGCCACGCGGTCGCGCCGGTCCTGTACGCGAAGCTCTCCTACGACGCCGTCAAGGATTTCGAGCCGATCGGGCTCGTGACCGACGTGCCTCAGACGCTCGTGGCCAAGAAGGGCTTTCCCGCCCGCGACCTCAAGGAGCTGATCGCCCACGTGAAGGCGAACGGCGACAAGGTGAGCCTCGCCAATGCGGGCCGCGGCTCGGGCTCGCATCAATGCGGATTGCTCTTCACCAATGCGATCGAGGCGCCTGTCACCGCGGTCGTCTACCAGGGCACCGGTCCGGCCATGAACGACATGCTCGGCGGCCGGGTCGACCTCATGTGCGACCAGGTCACCAACACGTCGAGCCAGATCACGGCGGGCTCGATCCAGGCCTATTGCGTCACCACCAAGACCCGCGTGCCGGCGCTGCCCGGCGTCCCGTCCTGCAGCGAGGCGGGGCTCCCCGGCTTCGAGGCCAGCGTCTGGCATGGCCTCTATGCCCCGAAGGGCACGCCGCAGCCGGTGCTGCAGGCCCTCAACGAGGCTCTGAAGGTGGCGCTCCGGAGCGAAACCGTGAAGAAGCGCTTCGGCGATCTCGGCACCGAGCCGGTGCCGCCGCAGGACGTGACCCCGGCAGCCTTGCGCGCCCAGCTCGAGTCGCAGATCGACAAGTGGGGCAAGGTCGTCAAGGCCGCGCGGATCCCGCTCGAATAACGAAGCTTCCGCCGCCGCGGATGCCGGCGCGCCGCACGATCCGCGGCGCTCCGTCCGGAGAACCATCTTCATGAACGAAAAGGTCAGGGGCGCAGACCTCGTCGCCCGCGCGCTCGATCGTGCGGGTTTCCGCACGATCTTCACCCTCTCGGGCAACCACATCATGCCGCTCTTCGACGCGGCGCTCGGGACGGGCCTGAAGCTGATCCATGTCCGCCACGAAGCGGCCTGCGTCCACATGGCGGATGCTTACGCCCGGCGCACGGGCCGGTGCGGCATCGCGCTGGTGACGGGCGGGGCCGGGCACACCAACGCGGTCGCAGCGCTCTGCACCGCGCAATCCGCCGAGGCGCCGCTCGTGCTGCTGTCGGGCCATGCGCCCCTGAACGAACTCGGGCGCGGCAGCTTCCAGGAGCTGCGCCAGGCGGACATGGCGGAACCCGTCGCCAAGGCGTCCTGGACGGCCGAGTCGGCGGAGACGCTCGCCCACGACATCGCGCAGGCCGTGCGCATCGCGACCTCGGGGCGGCCGGGGCCGGTCCATGTCAGCCTGCCGGTCGATCTCCTCGACGAGAGCGTCGCGGATGCGGCCGACCTGTGGCCGGAGGCGCAGGCGTTCTCGGCGCCGGCCCAGGACCTGAGCGAGGCCGCCGCGGACGCGGTCCTCGCCGCGCTCGCGAATGCTGAGCGTCCGCTGATCCTGTGCGGGCCGCATCTGTGCCATACGCCGCATGCGCCCCTCATGGCGCGGCTCGGCGAGGCCACCGGCGTTCCGGCTCTCGGCATGGAGAGCCCGCGCGGGATCAACGACCCGGCGCTCGGCGCCTTCGCGGACGTGCTCAAGCGCGCCGACCTCGTCGTGCTGCTGGGCAAGCCGCACGACTTCACGATCCGCTTCGGGCAGGCGCCGCACGTCGCCCCCGAGGCCCGCTTCGTCGTGATCGACCCCGAGGCCGCGATGATCGAGCGTGCGGCACGCGAGCAGGGCCCGCGGCTCATCCTGAGCGCGCTCGCGGATGCGCCTGCGGCGGCCGCGCGCCTGATCGCGCGCGCCGGGCGGTCGGGCGCGAAAACCGGAGCCTGGGCCGGCGAGGTGCAACGCGCCGTCGCCCACCGCCCGGAGGCGTGGGCGACGCTCGCGTCCGGCCCAACGGAGGCGGTGCATCCGGTCGAGCTCTGCCGGGCGGTCCAGTCCGTCCTCGACCGCAACCCGGCCGCCACCCTCGTCTGCGACGGCGGCGAGATCGGGCAATGGGCGCAGAGCCTCCTGTCCTCGCCGCAGCGGGTCATCAACGGCGTCGCGGGCTCCATCGGCTCCGCGGTGCCCTTCGCGATCGCGGCGCGCGCAGTCGATCCGTCCGCGCCGGCGATCGCGGTCATGGGCGACGGCGCCTTCGGCTTCCATCTCACCGAGTTCGACACGGCGCTCCGCCACGGCCTGCCCATGGTGGTGGTGGTCGGCAACGACGCGACCTGGAACGCGGAGCACCAGATCCAGCTCCGCAGCTACGGCGCCGCGCGGGCGCATAGCTGCGAATTGCTGCCGACGCGCTACGACCGGGCCGTGGAGGCGCTCGGCGGCCACGGCGAGTTCGTGGAGCGGGCCACCGACCTCGCGCCGGCGCTGGAGCGCGCGCTGTCTAGCGGCAAGCCGGCCTGCGTCAACGTCATGATCCAGCGCCTCGCCGCACCCGTCGTGCGGCTTCCCGCATAAGCGACCGCAGCCGCCACACCGAACCACCGCAGACCCCGCGCCAGACGGGGCTGCAGACCGGAGGAAACCCCATGAAGCCTACGACCCTGATGACGCTCGCCGCCGCCGGCCTCGCTGCCGCGGTCGGCCTCGCCGCGCCGGCGGGAGCGGCCGACTGGCCGACCCGGCCCGTGACCGTGATCGTGCCCTTCGCGGCCGGCGGCACCGCGGACGCGCTCGGGCGCATCTTCGCCGAGCGCCTGTCGCAGCGCCTCGGCCAGCAGTTCGTCATCGAGAACCGCGCCGGCGGCGGCGGCAACATCGGCGTCGGCGCGACCGCGAAGTCCGTGCCGGACGGCTACACGATCGGGGTCGCCTCGGTGACGATCGCGATCAACCCGCACGTCTACAAGGAGCGGATGCCCTTCGATCCCGTCAAGGATCTGAAGCCCCTCTACCTCATGGCGACGCAGCCCAACGTGCTCGTGGTGCACCCCTCGGTGCCGGCCAAGACCGTGCCGGAGCTCGTCTCCTATCTCAAGGCCAATCCGGGCCGGGAGAGCTTCGCGAGCTCGGGGGTCGGCACCTCGCTGCACCTGTGCATGGAGCTCTTCATGACGCAGACCGGCACCAAGCTGCCGCACGTGGCCTACCGCTCGTCGAACCAGGTCATCCAGGACGTGATCGCGGGCCACGTGAAGATCGCCTGCGACAACGCCGCGAGCGCGGTGCCGCAATCGCTCGCCGGCAACGTCCGGCCGCTCGCGGTGAGCTCGCTCAAGCGCTTCGAGGATCTCCCCGGCGTGCCGGCGATCGCCGAGACGATCCCCGACTTCGAGGCCCTGACCTGGTTCGGCTTCGTGGCGCCGTCGGGGCTCCCCGACGCGATCGCCGAGCGGCTCACGGCGGAGCTGAAGGGCATCGGCGGGGATCCGGCGGTGCGCGCGCAACTCGCCAAGATCAGCGCGGTGCCGAGCGGGCTCGCGGGCGCGGAGTTCGGGGCCTTCATCAAGGCCGAGATCGCCAAATGGGGGCCGGTGGTCGAGAAGGCCGGCATCACGGCACAGTAGCCTGCGTGGTCGAGAGGGCCGGCATCACGGCGCAGCAGCCTGCGTGGCCGGGAAGGCCGGGACTACGGCACAGCAGCCCGGGAAGGGGAGGGCGCCGCGATGAGCGCGAGCGATGCGATCGGGGCCGCCCTGCGCGAGCGCTTCGGCGAGGAGGTGCCCGTCCCCGCGGACCTCGACGGCGCCGAGCGGCTGGCGCGGATCGCCGGGCACCGGGTCTGCCGGCGCTATTCCGACCGGCCGGTGGAGCCGGACCTGCTGCGGCTCATCTGCGCCTGCGCCCTGTCGTCGCCGTCGAAAAGCGACCTGCAGCAGCGCGACATCGTGGTGGTGCGCGATCGTGACCTGAGGCGGCGGATCGCCGACCTTCTGCCCCACATGCCCTGGGTCGGGACGGCGCCGGCCTTCCTGGTCGTCTGCCTCAACGGGCGGCGGATCGTGCGCCTCGCCGAGGAGCGCGGGCGGCCGTTTCCCAACGACCACCTCGACCTGCTCTTCAACGCCACCGGCGACGCCGCGATCGCGCTGACCGCCTGCCTCTACGCCGCCGAGGCGATCGGCATGGGGGGCTGCCCGATCAGCGAGGTCCGCAACCACGCGGAGACGATCAGCGCATGGCTCGGCCTGCCCGAGCGCGTCGTCCCCTTCGCGGGCCTGTGCCTCGGCTGGCCGGCCGACGGGGGCCGGATCGCGCCGCGCCTGCCGCTGGCCCTGACCCTGCACGAGGACCGCTACGCCGAGGAGCCCTTCGCCGAGGGCATCGCGGCGCACGACGCGCGCTGCGCCGCGATGGGGCTCTATGCCGGCCAGCGCGCCGTGGAGCGCTGGGGCGAGGCTCCGCATTACGGCTGGTCGGAGGACAAGACGCGCCAATACGCCGAGCCGCACCGGGCCGATTTCGGCGCCTTCGTGCGGGCGAAGGGCTTTTCCGTCGAGTGACGCCGCGCGTCAGGCCGGCGGCCGGTCCGACGGCGCGCCGGAGCGGAGCAGCGCGCTGCGGAAGGGCAGGACCAGGACCGGGGTCTCCTCGTCGTCCACGACCTCGATCTGCCAGCCGCGCCAGGCCTCGGACGCCGCGGCGTCGGTGGGCGTGCGCATGATCGACCGCGCGGCGTCGAAGGCGGCCCGAATGGCGCTCTCGCGGTCGGGCAGCAGCAGGCCGGCCTCGTCCTGCGACCGGCCCGCATGATTCCGCAGATGAAAGTAATAGCGCCGCACGCGTCCCGCCCGGCCCCCCTTCCGGGGCCTCCGTGCCGCCATTGTATCCGGTTCCGCGCGGATAGCTACCCTAACGGAAGGTCCGATGCGCCCCGGGCCCTTGGCACGGCGGCGGGTTGCTGGCACAGGGGGCCGGGGCGACATGAAGGACGACGATGCCGGAGCTCAAGCCGATCCTCCTGGTCGAGGACAATCCGAAGGACGTGGAACTCACCCTGGCGGCCCTCGAGGACGCCCGGGTCGCCAACGAGGTCGTGGTGGCGCGCGACGGCGCCGAGGCGCTGGACTACCTCTTCGGCCGCGGCAGCCACGAGGGCAAGAACACGCGCGATCCCGCCCTCGTGATCCTCGATCTCAAGATGCCGAAGATCGACGGCATGGAGGTCCTCAAGGCCGTCAAGGAGAACCCGACCCTGGCGCAGGTCCCGGTCGTGATGCTCACCGGGTCCAAGGAGGAGCGGGACGTGCTCCAGGGCTACAATCTCGGCGCCAATTCCTACGTGATCAAGCCGTTCGGAACCGAGGAGTTCATGAGCGCGATCCGCCACCTCGGCATCTTCTGGGCGATCCTCAACGAGCCTCCGCCGGCCTAGGCGGCCCCGCGGAGGCGGGAGCCTCGCGCGGCCGGCATGGACCGGCCCCGTCAGGGGCAGGGCCCTGAAGCCCGGCCTCACGCCTGAGGGCGGCTGCGTCCGACGAGATCGAGGATCCGGTCGGGCACCGGCAGGGAGGCGTAGCGCGCGTGGAGCTCCTGCAGGGCGTCCTCGACGTAGAGGCGCGAGAGGTCCTCCGCGGTGGCGGGGCGGCTGTCCGTGCGCCAGCCCAAGGGCACGTAGACGAAGATGCCGTGATCGTCGATCGGGAAGGCATTCTCGTTCTCGGACAAAGGGTCATCGATCCGGCCGAAGCCGCGTTCGTCGAGCCGCATGGGCGTGTCCCCCAAAAATTCGTTCCGGCCCAGTTAACGTGGGTTAGTTTCACGAGTTGCATCCGGGAGATGAATTCTTATCCGGCTCCGGGACGGCACGCCCCGCTCCCGTCCCCTCCGCCGCGCGGGATACGGCCCCGCTTGGCCCGGATCCCGCTGCAACCTTCACGTCGCCGCCGCCGCAACCCAGGTCGAGGTTGCGCGTTGGCCTGAAGAGAACGAGCAATCGAGGTGTTGCGATGAAAAATTCAGCTTGGCTGGCAGTGGTATTGATCGGCTCTGGTCTTGCCGCTGCTTCCCCGTCTCTCGCGCAAAGCCGCTACGGCAGCGGGTCGTACGATTACGATTACAGCGACCGGGTCTCCCGCGACCGTTACGACGGCCGCTACATCGAGCGCCGGGACTACAGGGACGACGATTACGTGACCGGCAGCGTCGACACCTGCCGCACCGTCGTGACCCAGCGCGAGAAGCGCAACGGCAGCATCGTGACGAAGCGCGTGCGGAGCTGCTGATCCGGCGCGCCGCGCCGCCCGGCGGGAGCCGCCCGAGAGGGCGGCTTTCGCGCGCTCACGGCCCCGGTCCAGCGGACCATTCCGGCCCGATCCGGCCCATCGCCCCCCTGGTCCAGCGGACCATTCCGGCCCGATCCGGCCCATCGCCGCCCCGCACGGCACGCTTGCGGACCGGGCCGGCTCCCGGCATTGAACCGGTGCCGCTCTCATGGTTGGTTGGCGGCTCGAGCGGGGAGCGTGTCATGAGAGCTTGGATTGGGGCGGCGGCCGTGGGGCTCGCCTTGGCGGGCCCGGCGGCGGCCGGGGACTACGCGGTGTCCCGCGCGGCCGACGCGCCGTTCGCCTTCCCGTCGATCTTCGGCGGGACCTTCAACAAGGGCTCCTCCCTCGTGCGCGAGGCGATCGTCCTGAACGATCCCGACAGCCCGGTGCAGATCTCCCGGGTGGCGACGCGGTTCGAGCTCATGAAGTCCAATTTCGCGCTCGTCGCCGCGACCGACTTCACCGCGCGCGCGCCCGTCGCCGCGGTCTCGATCCGGCACGTGGCCTTCGACGTGTTCGGCCGGCACATGGAGAACCTCGCGGCGACCGACGTGACCGACCGGGGCGCGGGCGCGCACAGCCGCGAGGCGCGCTGGAACGCGCTCGGCGACCTCATCCCGGAAATGCTCACGACCGTGACCTACGTGGCCCGCGTCCGACTCGCCGACGGGACGCAATGGTCGGCCGACGAGGGCAGGCTCCTCGCCGCCCTGGGGCCGCTCAAGCTCGAACCCCGCCTCGGCGACAGCCGCGTGCTGGAGGCCGGCCGGCCCGAGTGAGGGCGACGGCCCGGACCGGGCACGGGAGGCCGGCGCGGGAGCAGGATGGCTTCCGTGAGAGCGCGAAGCGACCCGCTTCGCCCCTCACGCGACACTCCCCGCCGGCCCTCATCGGTTCGGCCGCGACACCCCGTCCCGAACCGGGTCTCTTCGGCCGTTGCCGGTTCAGCCGCGGCACCCCCGTCCCGAACCGGGCCTCCGCTTCTGCCGTTGCCGGTTCGGCCGCGGCACCCCGTCCCGAACAGGCCCTTGGCGATGGGGCCGCTATCGGTGCAGGCGCGGCTCTCCCATCTTGAACCAGGCCCTGGCGATCTTGCCGCCTTCGACCTCGTAGATGCCGATCACGTCGACCTCGCCCGGACCTTCGGGGAAGCTGCGCGTGACGGTCTCGTGATCCACCACGACGTTGCCGACCACGGCCCGGCTGATCAGCTTGCCGAAAAGGTTCGGCTCCTTGAAGCGTTCGACGTGACGCTCCCGGATTTCGCCCGCCCCGTTCGCCAGGAGCGTCGCGGGAAAGGCGTAGTACCGGCAATCGTCGGCCCACCACGCCATGAAGGCCTCGATGTCGCGGGCGTTGTAGGCCTCCAGTTGCCTCTGGACCGGCAACGCGATTTCGGATGTCCCGGTGCTGCTCATCGACGTCCTCGACAAGAAAAACTATGGCGCGAGGAGCGAGCCCCGCCAGTGCGGTCAGGCCCCACACGGTCCACACCAACCCCAGGACTTTAGCTGCCGTCCCGGATCATGCCCGAGGCGCCGATGCCCGGTTCCCCGCCGGCCGCAGGGCGTCCCGCAGCGCCGCGGCGAGTTCGCGCCGGCGGTAGGGCTTGCGCAGGAGGAGCGTGCCCTCGTCGGGCCGGCCGTAATGCTCGAACGCCTCTTCGGCATAGCCCGAGGTGAGCAGCACCCCGAGCCCGGGATGGAGCATGCGGGCCTGGCGGGCAAGCTCGACGCCGCTCAGGCCCCGCGGCAGCACCACGTCCGTGAAGAGCAGGTCGAAGCCGGAATCCTGCCGCAGGCGGTCGAGCGCGTCCTGCGCGGTCGCGACCGCCACGACCTCGTAGCCGAGGCCGGCGAGCTGCGCCGAGGCGAAGCGCAGCACCTGCGGCTCGTCCTCGACGAGGAGCACGCGCTCGCGCCGCTCCGGCTCCGGAGGCGCCGGCGCGGCGTCGGCCGCCGGGCGATCCGCCGGGCCGCGCGAGGCCGGCAGGACGATCGTGACCGCGGTCCCCTCGCCCGGGCGGCTCTCGATCGCGGCGTGCCCGCCCGATTGCCGGGCGAAGCCCCACACCATGGAGAGGCCGAGCCCCGAGCCCTTGCCGACCTCCTTGGTGGTGTAGAACGGCTCGAAGGCCCGCTCCACCACCTCGGGCGCCATGCCGGTGCCGGTGTCGGAAACCGTGAGGAACACCACCGCCTGGCCGGCCTGAAGCGCGCCCTCGCCGGGGAAGGCCGCCCGCTCGCCGGTCGCGATCGTGAGGGTGCCCCCGTGCGGCATGGCATCCTTGGCGTTGACCGCGAGGTTGAGGATCGCGCTCTCGAGGAAGGTGCGGTCCGCGAAGGCGAGCGCCGCCGTGCCGCCCGACACGGTCTCGAACTCGATCGGCGCGCCCAGCGTCCGCCGCAGCAGCGGCGCCATGCCTGCGACCACGCGGCCGAGGCTCAGCGGCTCGGGCTTGAGCGACTGGCGCCGCCCGAAGGCGAGCAGGTGCCGGGTCAGCTCCGCGCCCTTCTCGGCCGCGTCGAGCGCCATCTGGGCGAGCGCCCTCTGGCCGGGATCGGCGAGCACCTCCACCAGGGTCTCGGTGTTGCCGATCACCACGGTGAGGAGGTTGTTGAAGTCGTGCGCGACGCCGCCCGTGAGCTGGCCCACCGCCTCCATCTTCTGCGACTGGCGCAGCTGCTCCTCCGTGCGCAGGCGCTCCGAGATGTCGCGCGCCACGCAGAACATGGTCCTGTGCTCGTCCGACCACACCGCCGACCAGAGGATCGGCACCACGGAGCCGTCCCGCCGGACGTAGCGGTTCTCGAACGCGGAGGTCGGCGTGCCCGCCATGACGCTCGCCGCGACCGCGTTCGTCCGCGCGCGGTCGTCGGGATGCACGAGCTCGATGTAGCGCCGCCCCACGAGCTCGTCCGGCGTGTAGCCCCAGACGTTCACGGCGTGCGGGCTCACCCGCACGAACGCGCCCGCCTCGTCGATGGTGCAGATCACGTCGAGGGAATGCTCCAGCAGCACGCGGTTGGCGTCGAGCGCCGCGCGCAGCTCCTCGCGGCTGCGCGACAGGGCCTCCTCGGTGTGCTTGCGCTGCGTGATGTCGATCACCGAGCCCACATGGCCGAGATAGGTGCCGTCGTGGCCGAAGCGCGGCGCCGCCGCATCGATGGCCCAGCGATACGCGCCGCCGTGGTGGCGCAGGCGGTACTCGGTCTGGTACCGCTCGCCCTTCCGGACGGCCTCCCGGAAGGTCCGCTCGATCCCGGCCCGGTCGTCGGGATGGACCGCATCGAGCCAGCCGAAGCCGAGCGCCGTCGCGGGCGTCTGCCCGGTGAAGGCGTACCAGGACCGCGACAGGTAGGTGCAGGACCCGTCGGGCTCCGTGACCCACACCATCACGGGCGCGTTGTCGGCGAGATTGCGGAAGCGCGCTTCGCTCTCGCGCAGCTCCATCTCGGCCTTCCGCCGGGCCGTGATGTCGGTGTAGGTGCGCACCACCCCGCCGCCGGCGACGTGGGTGGTGCGGATCTCGAGTACGGTGCCGTTCGGCCGGGTGCGCTCGTAGAGCGGCGGCACGCCGGCGAGGTTGCCGTGCGGCCGGAGCCAGGGCGTGTCCGCCTCCGAATAGCCCGCGAACTCGCCGAGGCCGACCTGGTGGGCGACGAAGGCCGCGAAGGTCGGCTTGGAGGTGGTGTAGTGCGCCGGCAGGTCGAGGATCTCGACGGCGCGCCGGTTGCACACCTGCAGGATGCCCGCGGCATCCACCATGATGAGCCCCTCGTCCATGTTCCCGAGGGTGGCCTGGAGGAGAGCGCTCGTCTTCTGCGCCTCCATCTCCGCGGCCTTGCGGGCCGTGAGGTCCGTGGAGACGCCGCGGAAGCCCGCGAAGCGCCCGTCGGCGTGGAAGATCGGCCGGGCGCTCGAGGAGAGCCAGCGGTCCCCGCCGTCCGGGCCCCGCATCCGGGTCTCCACGCCCGAGAAGGCCTCGTGCGCCTCGAGGGACCGCACGATGGGGAGCGGCGCGGGGCCGACCGCGCTCCGGGAGAGCAGCGCCACCGCGGATTCGCCGATCAGGGACGCGGTCGGCCGCCCGAAGGCCTCCGAGCGCCGCCCCGACAGGCGGGTGAAGCGCAAGGCCTCGTCGAGCTCCCACAGCCAGTCGGCGGCGAGATCCGCGTAGTCCCGGAAGCGCTGCTCGCTCTCGTGGAGATGCAGTTCGGCGCGCCGCCGCGCCGTGATGTCGGTGAAGATCCGGACCGCCCCGCCGCCGGGGATCGGCGTCGAGCGCACCTCCAGGATGGTGCCGTTCGGGCGCTCGCGCTCGTAATGCGCGGGCCTGGACAGGAAGTCCGCGGTGTCGAGCCAGCGGCGCTGCGCCGGGTCGCTGTGCGCGAATTCGCCGTGGGCGCGCTGATGCTCCTTCACGGCCTTGTAGGATCCGTGCCCCTGCATGAGCGATGCCGGCAGGTCGAGCAGGTCGAGGGCCTTTTCGTTGTAGACCTGCACGGTCTCCTCGGCATCCACCATGACGAGGCCCTGGTCCATGGCCTCCAGGGTCGCCCGCAGGGTGGCGGCCGTTCCCTCGGCGAGGCGCTCGGCCTCCTTGCGGGCGGTGATGTCCGTGGTGACGCCGAACACCCGCCGGCAGCCGTCGGGCTCGACCCGCGCGCGGGCCGAGATGCCGAGCCAGCGCAGGGCGCCGTCGGGCCGGATGAAGCGGACCTCCAGCTCGAACGATCCGGCGGCCGCCACGGCCGCATCGAACAGCGCGTCGTGGCGGGCGCGGTCGTCGGGGTGGATGCGGGCGAGGAAGTCCTCCACGGTGTCGGGCGACACGCCGAAGACCGACCAGGCGCTGGCCGAGCGCGTGATCCGCCCGGTGGCGAGGTCGAGCTCCCACACCACCGCGCGGGCGGCGTCGAGCGCGAGGCTCAGGCGCTCCTCGGCGCGCACCCGGTCGGTGACCTCGGTCGCGATGCCGCGCAGGCGCTCCTCGGCCTGCTTCCGGTCGGTGATGTCGGTCGTGATGCCGCGGTAGCCGCGGAACCGGCCGCCGCGGTCGAAGACCGGATCGCCGCTCGCGGAGCGCCAGCGCGCCGTCCCGTCCGGCGCGAGGATCCGGTGCTCGAAATCGCGGAACGGGAGGCGGTCGCGCAGGGCCGCCACGTGCCCGCTCCAGGGCGGCTGGCCGGAATCGCCTCCGAACACCTCCCAGGGGGTGCGGCCGACGATCTCCTCCGCGGGGAGGGCCGCCCCGCGCCCGGAATGGCTCACATAGCGCAGATCCGCGTCGAGCTCCCAGAAGCTCTCGGGGGCGAGGCGCAGGAAATCCCGCAGGCGCGCCTCGGCATCCTGCCATGCCTGCCCGGCGGCAGCGGAAACGTCAGCAAGAACGTTCACGAACGACCCCTTCCGCGGCGCGGGCTCCGCCCCTCGCGGCGCCATCACGTGGCCTCGTCACGGCGCAACGACCGTGCCGCCGGATCTCAGACTGCCACAGGTGACGCTCCGGCAATCAATCCGCCGGACGAACTAGGCCGGTCCGGCGCACCGCCCCGCTCACGGGCGCTCGCCCGCGCGAGGCGGCCCGCGCGGCGCGTGAAGCCGCGCCGGCTCCGGCGCGGCCCGCCGGTTCGCGCAACGTCATTTGACGCTTGACATCGCCGGGACCCGAATCCAAGCTGACGCAAAAATGTAATCGATTACACAACGTCGTTCGACTGCTTCTGGGAGGAAGCCATGCGCCTGACCACACGCGTTTCCCTCTATGCTCTCGCCCTCGCCCTGATGTCGGGCTCCGGGGCCCAGGCCCAGCAGAAGGCGGAAGTCCTGCACTGGTGGACCTCCGCGGGCGAGTCCGCGGCCGTCAAGGTGTTCGCCGACCAGTTCACCAAGGCGGGCGGCACCTGGGTCGACAACGCCATCGCGGGCGGCGCCAACGCCCGCGCGGCCGCGATCAACCGCATGGTCGGCGGCAATCCCCCGACCATGAGCCAGTTCAACACCGGCAAGCAGTTCGACGAGCTCGTGAGCAACGACCTCGTGCGCGACGTCGAGGCGCTCGCGCGCACCGGCAAGTGGCGCGACGTGATGCCGAAGTCGATCGTCGAGGCGACGGTCCGCAACGGCAAGTTCTACGCCGTGCCGGTGAACATCCACGGCCAGAACTGGCTGTTCTACAACACCAAGCTCCTGGCCGACGCCGGCGTCGAGCCGCCGAAGACCTTCCCCGAGCTCATCGCGGCCGGCGACAAGCTGAAGGCCAAGGGCGTGATCCCGCTGGCGCTCGGCGGCCAGCCGACCTGGGAGCACAACCTCTTCCGCGCCGTGCTCGTGGGCCACGGCGGCGCCGACCTGTTCCGCAAGATCTACGGCGGGCGCGACCAGGCGACCGCGAAGAGCGCCAAGTTCAAGGAGGTCGCCGACGTGTTCGGCAAGCTGCGGGCGCTGGTCGATCCCGCGAGCCCGGGCCGGAACTGGAACGACGCCGCCAACCTCGTGATCACCAACAAGGCCGCCATGCACTTCAACGGCGACTGGGCCAAGGGCGAGTTCGTCGCCGCCGGCCAGTCGCCCGGCAAGGAATACGGCTGCACCCTCGTCGGCGAAGGCGGCGGCAAGCTGGTGATCGGCGGCGACGTGTTCGTGTTCCCGGCCACCAAGGACAAGGCGCAGCTCGCCGTGCAGGACAAGCTCGTCGAGGTGCTGCTCGATCCGACCACCCAGCTCGAGTTCAACAAGAAGAAGGGCTCGATCCCGGTGCGCCTCGACGTCGACGTCGCCTCCATGGACGTCTGCGCGCAGAAATCCGCCGCGGTGCTGAAGGATCCGGCCAACCAGGTCGAGGCCATGGAGCTGTTGAGCCCGCCGAGCTTCTCGGGCGCCATGCAGGATGCGGTGACGCAGTACTGGAACAACCCCGGCATGTCGGTGGACGCCTTCGTCGAGAAGGTCGTGGCCGCCATGCGCGACGCGGCCTGATCCGCTGAAACCCCGGCCCGGCCGGCGCCCCCGCGCCGGCCGGGCCGACTTCCCCTTCCGCACGGAACGGCGCCCGCCATGAGCTCCGCCACGCTCGAGGTCCCGCCCGCCGCGGCCGCGGCGCCGCCGCCGGGGCGCCGGCGTCCGCGCACCCGCCTGCCGGCCGCGCTCGCGCTCCTGCCGACCGCCCTCGTGGTGCTCGTGGTCTATGTCGGCTGCATGGTCTGGACCGTGCGGCTCTCGTTCACGAGCTCGAGCCTCCTGCCGCGCTCCGACTGGGTCGGCTTCGCGCAGTACTGGCGCCTCTTCAACAACGACCGCTTCCTGACCTCGGCCGAGAACATCCTGATCTTCGGCGTGCTGTTCGTCGCGGGCTGCCTGATCCTCGGCTTCCTGCTCGCCGTCTTCATCGACCAGGACGTGCGCGGCGAGGGCGTGTTCCGCACGCTCTTCCTCTACCCCTACGCCATGTCCTTCGTGGTCACGGGCATCGCCTGGCAATGGTTCCTCAACCCGGGCCTCGGCCTGCAGAAGCTCGTGCGCGACATGGGTTTTTCGAGCTTCACCTTCGACTGGCTCGTGAACCAGCAGATGGCGATCTACACCATCGTGATCGCGGGCATCTGGCACGGCGCCGGTCTCACCATGGCGATCCTGCTCGCGGGCCTGCGCGGCGTCGATGCCGACCTCTGGAAGGCCGCGCGCATCGACGGCGTGCCGCCCTGGCGCTACTACCTCTCCGTGGTGCTGCCGCTGCTGCGGCCCATGGTCGTGACCGCGGTGGTGCTGCTCGCGACCGGCGTCGTGAAGCTCTACGACCTCGTGGTCGCCATGACGCTCGGAGGCCCCGGCATCGCCACGGAAGTGCCCGCGAAGTTCGTCATGGACCACCTCTTCGAGCGCAACAACATCGCGCTCGGCACCGCGGCCGCCACCATCATGCTGATCGCGGTGATCTCGGTCCTGGCGCCGTGGGTCTACGCCAAATACGTCCGCCCGCAGGGGAGGCAGGCATGAGCACCGCCGAGGCTCTCCGCCCCGCCAATCCCGCGCAGGCCCCGGCGCGGCCCGAGCCGCAGGGAAGGCGGCCGAAGCGGCTCACGATCGGCCGCGTCGGCCTCTACGCCTTCCTGATCACGGCGGCGCTGTTCTTCCTGCTGCCGCTCTGGATCATGGTCGTGACGTCGCTCAAGCCCATGGAGGAGATCCGGCTCGGCAACATCGTGGCGCTGCCCGTGACGCTCACCTTCGAGGCCTGGTCGAAGGCGTGGTCCTCGGCCTGCACGGGGCTCAACTGCAACGGCATCAGCGTCGGCTTCTGGAACTCGGTGCGCATCCTCGTGCCCTCCGTGATCCTCTCGATCGCCTTCGGCGCGGTCAACGGCTACGCGCTCTCGTTCTGGCGCGTGCGCGGCGCCAACGTGATGTTCGGCATCCTGCTTCTCGGGGCCTTCATCCCCTATCAGGTGTTCCTCTACCCATTGGTGCGCATCTTCTCCACGGCGGGCATCTACAACTCGCTCCCCTGCATCGTGATCGTGCACGTGATCTTCGGCCTGCCCACGATGACGCTCCTGTTCCGCAACTACTACGCCGGCATCCCGATCGAGCTCTTCAAGGCGGCGCGGATCGACGGCGGCGGCTTCTGGACCATCTTCTTCCGCGTCATGCTGCCGATGTCGACGCCGATCCTCGTGGTGGCGACGATCCTCCAGGTCACCGGCATCTGGAACGACTTCATCTTCGGCCTCACCTTCGCGGGGCGGCAGAACCTGCCCATGACGGTGCAGCTCAACAACATCGTCAACTCGACGCAGGGCGAGCGCGCCTACAACGTCGACATGGCCGCGACCATGCTGGCCGCCCTCGTGCCGCTGGTCGTCTATTTCGTCTCCGGGCGCTGGTTCGTGCGCGGCATCGCGGCCGGCGCGGTGAAGGGATAGGCCATGGCGGCGAACAGGTGCATCCCCGCGACGATCGTGAAGGTCTGACCGATGGCTACCGTCTCCGTGCACGGCCCCGCCGCAGATGCCGCGCTGGCGAACGGGATCCTCCGCGGCCCTGCCTCCCGCCCTGTGAAGGTCTGACCGATGGCTACCGTTTCCGTGCGCGACGTCTCGGTCGCCTTCGAGACCGTCCGGGTGTTCGACGGGCTCTCCCTCGACATCGACCAGGGCGAGTTCGTGGTGCTGCTCGGGCCCTCGGGCTGCGGCAAGTCCACGCTCCTCAACGCCATCGCGGGCCTGCTCGACGTGGCCTCGGGGCAGATCTGGATCGGCGGCCGCAACGTCACCTGGGAGGAGCCCAAGGACCGCGGCATCGCCATGGTGTTCCAGTCCTACGCGCTCTATCCGCGCATGAGCGTGCGCGAGAACATGTCGTTCGGGCTGCGCATGGCCAAGACGCCGCGGCCGGAGATCGAGCGGCGCGTCGGGCAGGCCGCGGAACTCCTCCAGATCACCCACCTCCTCGACCGCCGGCCCGACCAGCTCTCGGGCGGGCAGCGCCAGCGCGTGGCGATCGGGCGTGCGCTCGTGCGCGACGCGGCCGTCTTTCTCTTCGACGAGCCGCTCTCGAACCTCGACGCCAAGCTGCGCAACGAACTGCGGGTCGAGATCAAGCGCCTGCACGCGCGCCTCGGCCACGCCACGATGGTCTACGTGACCCACGACCAGATCGAGGCCATGACGCTCGCGGACCGCATCGTGGTCATGAAGGAGCAGAAGATCCAGCAGATCGGCAGCCCGGAAGAGATCTACCGCCGGCCCGCGAACCTGTTCGTGGCGGGCTTCATCGGCTCGCCGCAGATGAACTTCGTCAAGGGACGGATCGAGGGCGGCGCGGGCGGGCCGGAATTCCGCTTCGGCGAGCGCCGCCTGCCCCTGCAGGCCTACCCCTTCGCGGCCCCGCCGATCGCGGGGCGGGAGGCGGTGCTCGGCATCCGGCCCGAGCATGTCGCCATCGGGGAGACCGGCCTGTGGCCCGGCTTCACGATCGACATCGTCGAGCCCATGGGGGCCGACACGGTGATCTGGTGCAGCGACGGCATCAGCACGATCCAGGTCCGCACGGGCGGCAACCGCAAGGCCGTGCCCGGCGAGCGCCTCGCGCTCGGCGTCGATCCCGCGGAGGTCTCCCTCTTCGCGGCCGACACCGGCGACCGGCTCTGAGAGCCGCCGACGCTTCCGCGCGGCCCGGCATCGCGGGCCGCATCCCCATTCGAACCACGAGGCCCGCATGAGCGTCACCGACATCCTCTCGATTCAGCTCTACACCCTGCGCTCGCTGGAGAACCTGGACCGCGTCCTCGACGTGGTCGCGGGCGCCGGCTACCGCTTCGTCGAGACGGTCGGCTCGCATCTCGACGATGCCGACACTGTGCGTGCGAAGCTCGACGCCCGCGGCCTGAAAGCGTCGTCGAGCCATGTCGGCCTCGCGGCCCTGCGCGAGCGGCCGGACGCGGTCGTGAAGGCCTGCCGCACGCTCGGCTTCGACCAGCTCTTCATGCCGGCGGTGCCCCCGGAGCAGCGCGACATGGACGCGGCCGGCTGGCGCGCGCTCGGGCGCGAGCTCGGCGGCCTGGCGAAGACCTTCCAGGGCGAGGGCATCACGCTCGGCTACCACAACCACCATTGGGAGCTGAAGCCGAAGGACGGCAGCACGACCGCGCTCGAGCTGATCTTCGCGGAAGCGGAAGGCACGCCGCTCGCCTGGCAGGCGGACGTCGCCTGGCTCGTGCGCGGCGGCGTCGAGCCGAAGGCCTGGATCCAGCGCTACCGCGACCGCGTGGCCTCGGCGCACGTGAAGGACATCGCGCCTCAGGGACAGAACGAGGACCAGGACGGCTGGGCGGATGTGGGCGCCGGCACCCTCGACTGGCGCGATCTCTGGCGCGCCTGCCGCGCGGCCGGCGCGCGCACCATGGTGGTCGAGCACGACAAGCCCGCCGACCCGGCCGAGACCGCGCGGTCGAGCTTCGCCTTCCTGCGCACGGTCGAGGATTAGCCTCCGGCGCCCCTTTGCGCTTCCCCTGTCTCCAGCACTGCGAGGATTGAGCCATGGACGCCCTCAATGTCGGCATCATCGGCTGCGGCAACATCTCCGGCATCTATCTCCAGAACATCCCGGCTTATCGGGGCTTGAGGCTCAAGGCCTGCGCCGACATGCGCATGGAGGCCGCCCAGGCCCAGGCAAGCCGCCACGGCATCGAGGCCCTGTCGGTGGACGAGCTTCTCCGCCGCGACGACATCGACCTCGTCGTCAACCTCACGGTGCCGGGGGCCCATTACGGCGTCTCGCTCGCCGCGCTCCAGGCCGGCAAGCACGTGTTCTCGGAAAAGCCGCTCGCGGTGGATTTCGAGCAGGGCCGCACCCTCGTCGCGGAGGCGGAAGGCCGCGGCCGCCTCCTCGGCTGCGCCCCCGACACGTTCCTGGGCGCCGGCGGGCGCCTCGCGCGCCGCCTCGTCGACGAGGGCGCGGTCGGCCGCATCCTGTCGGGCTCCGCCTTCCTGATGTCGCACGGGATGGAGCACTGGCATCCGGACCCGGAATTCTTCTTCAAGCCCGGCGGCGGCCCCATCCTCGACATGGCGCCCTATTACCTCAGCGCCCTCGTCAACATCGTGGGCCCGGTGAAGCGCGTGATGTCGATGGCGAGCATCGGCTTCCCGGAGCGGACCGTCACCGCGAACTCGCCGCGCAAGGGCGACCGCATCCCGGTCGAGACCCCGACCCACGTGTCGGCGCTGCTCGAATTCGCGTCCGGCGCCCAGGTGACCTTCTGCATGAGCTGGGACGTGTGGAAGCACGGCCATCCGCCGATCGAGCTCTACGGCACGGACGGCTCCCTGCGCGTGCCGGACCCGAACTTCTTCGGCGGCACCGTCGAGGTCACCGAGCGCGGCGGCGACTGGCAGGGGCACGATTCCGGCGACATGGTGCTCGGCGCGCCGAACTGGCGCTCGCCCAACTGGCCCCCGGAGGCGCCCTCGCGGGCCAATTACCGCGCGCTCGGCCTCGGGGATCTGGCGAGCGCCGCGCTGTCGGGCACGCCCCACCGCTCGACCGGGCGGCTGGCGCTGCACGTCCTCGAGGTCATGCACGGCATCCTGGAGGGCGCGGCCACGGGCCGGCCGACGACGATCACGACCGCGCTGGAGCGTCCCCCCGTGCTCGAGGAGGAGCAGGCGGCCGCGCTCTGGCAGGGGCTGCCGCCGGCCGCCTCGGCGGCCTGATCCGAGCCGGTCCCCGTTCCCGCCGGCGACGGCGCAGGGTCGTGCTGGCGCAGGCCCTCCGCGGCCCGATCGCGACGCCGCCGGCCGCGGGGGGCGCTCAGGCCGCCGGCCGCGGCTCGGGCTGTTCGCCCGGCTGTCCCGTGATGTAATCCGCCATGGCGCGGGCGATTTCCCGCTCGCCCGTCACCACGAGGCTCGCGCCGAGCCGGCGGATGTGCTCGACCTCAGCGTCGGAATGGGCCCGCGCGATGATCTCGAGATCGGGATTGGCGGCGCGCGCCTGCTCGATCAGGTTGCCGTTCTCGAACGGGTTCGGGATCGCGCTGATGAACCAGCGCGCGCCCTTGATGTTGGCGGCGTCGAGCAGACCGGGCTCGCCCGCGTTGCCGAGCACCGCCTCGACGCCCGCGGCGCGCAGCCGCTCCACCACGTCCTGGCGCTCCTCGATCACGAGGTAGGGCTGGCCCTTGGTCTGCAACGCCGCGGCCACGTGGCTCCCGACCCGTCCGTGCCCGACCAGGATGGCATGGTCGCGCAAGGTCGTGGCGGCCCATTCCACGGGCAGCGGCGCGGGCTCGGACTCCAGGCGGATCCGGCGCTCGCGGGCCTCCAGGCGGGGCCTCGCCCGCTCGAGGACGAAGAACAGCAGCGGATTGATCAGAATCGACAGGATCGCGGCCGCGAGGACGAGGTCGCGGCCCGTGTCGGGCAGGAGGTTGAGCCCGACCCCGAGCCCCACGAGGATGAACGAGAACTCGCCGATCTGCGACAGGGCCGCCGCGCTCGTGAGCGCGGTGAGGAGCGGATAGCGGAACACGGTCACGATCGTGAAGGCCGCGAGCGCGTTGCCGACGACGACGATCAGCACGGTGGCGGCGAGCGGGCCGGGCTCGCGCACCACGATGCTGGGATCGAACAGCATGCCGACCGAGACGAAGAACAGCACCGCGAAGGCGTCGCGCAGGGGCAGGGTCTCCTGCGCGGCCTGGTGGCTGAGCTCGGATTCGGCGAGGATCATCCCGGCGAAGAAGGCGCCGAGCGCGAAGGACACGCCGAACAGCTCGGCGGAGCCGAAAGCCACCCCGAGCGCGATCGCGAGCACGGCGAGGCGGAACAGCTCGCGCGAGCCCGTATGGGCGACCCAGTGCAGCACCCACGGGATGACGCGGCGCCCGACCACCAGCATCAGGACCACGAAGGCCGCGACCTTGGCGAGCGTGAGCCCGAGCACGCCCCACAGCGAATCGACGCCGACGAGCGCCGACAGCGCCGCGCCCTCGCCCGCATCCGCCGGCGCGTCGCCGCCGAGAGCGCCCGCCAGGGCCGGGAGCAGCACGAGGGCGAGCACCATCGCGAGGTCTTCCACGATGAGCCAGCCGACCGCGATCCGCCCGCGCTCGGTCTCGATGAGGCGCTTCTCCTGGAGCGCGCGCAGCACCACCACGGTGCTCGCCACCGAAAGCGCGAGGCCGAACACGAGCCCGGCGCCGAGCGACCAGCCGAGGAGATGGGCGAGGCCGGCGCCGAGCGCGGTCACGAAGCCGATCTGGCCGAGCGCGCCCGGCACCGCGATCGCCCGCACCGACATCAGGTCCGAGAGCGAGAAATGCAGCCCGACGCCGAACATCAGCAGGATCACGCCGAGCTCGGCGAGCTGCGGCGCCAAGGCCTGGTCGGCCACGTAGCCCGGCGTGAACGGCCCGATCAGCACGCCGGCCACGAGATAGCCGACGAGCGGCGACATCCGCAGCCGCTGCGCGATCGCGCCGCACACGAAGGCAAGGCCGATGCCGGCCACGATCGTGGCGATCAGCGAGGTGTTGTGCGGCATGGATTCTCCTGCGGCCGGGGACGGTCGGGGGCGGAACCTCGGAATGGGTTGGCTTATTTCAACCAATATGGTTGATTGAGGGTCCCGATGGCAACCCCCGATCCGAGCGCATGCCCGAATTTCTCACGCCCGCGCAGTGCCGCGCGGCCCGCGGCCTGATCGACTGGACGCAGGAGGACCTCGCGGAAGCCGCAGGCGTGTCGCGCTCGACCGTGCGGGATTTCGAGAAGGGGCGGCACGAGCTCAACCGCGCCTCGGCGGCGCAGATCCGGGGCGCCTTCGAGGCCGCGGGGGTGGTCCTGATCCAGGCCGACGCCTTCGGGCCCGGCGTGCGCCTCGCGGCGCCGCCGAAGGCGTGAGCGCACACGAGGGGCCCGGCGCCGCTCGAGATCGGCATCACCCCGCAGGCTTGCGGGCCGTGAGGATGAAGCGGTCGTAGAGCCAGGTGCGGGCCCAGTCCCGGGCGGAAGCCGCCACGCGGCGCTGCGCCCGGACGACGGCGCGGTAGCCCCCGCGCTCGACCGTCCCGAACCCGGCCTCGCGGGCGAGGCCCGCGAGGCCCTCGAAGGTGAGCCCGCCCGCAAAAGGGAGCTGGCGCAGGATGCGGGCGTGGTCGGCGGCGAGCGCCGGGTCGCGGTGGCCGTCTGGCCCGGTCCAGCGCTCGGCGAGCGCCATGGCGCGCTTCGCCAGGCGCCCCTGCCAGGGCAGGTTCACGAAATCGCCGTCGAAGACCAGAAGGCGCCCGCCGGGCCTGAGCGCCCGGTGCCAGTCCCGCAGGGCGGCCTGCGGATCGGTCAGGGTCCAGACGAGGTGCCGGCACACCACGGCGTCGTAGGCGCCGTCCGGCTCGAGGGTGTTCTCGGCGTCGCCGAGCACGAAGACGGCGTTCGGGTTGCCGCGGTGCTTGGCGCGCGAGCGCGCGATCATGGCCTCCGAGAAGTCGATCCCCGTGACCCGGTGCCCGAGCGCGAGCAGGACCTTCGTGACCTCGCCGGTCCCGGAGGCGAGTTCCAGCACGGTCAGGGGCTCGCGCCCGAGATGCGAGGCGATGACGGCCGCCCAGGCGTCGTGCTCCGGGCCGGGCAGGATCCGGTGCCCGAAGGCAAGGTCGAAGGTCTCGGCCCGCTTCGACCAGTAGCCCCGGATCTCCTCCTTGAGCGACCAGTTGGCGGCGGGATGGAGCGTGCTCGTCATGGGGCTCTTGGGGGATTCTCTGGAGGGTCTTGGGGTGCGGACGGTGGCCCACCGGTCGGGGATCCGGCCGCACCGCGTACCGGCGCGGACCGGAAAACACAAGCTGAAACAGGAGCTTGGAGCAATTCCAAACTGGAGCTCCTCTCACGGGCGCCGGCCGCGGGCTCGCCTGCTGTATCGCCGGCCCGCGACCGCCGCCCTGTGATCCGGACGCCTCCTGCGCCGTAGACCTCCGGACCCCTTCGTCGGAGCGCGGCGACCGCTCGACATTGCCAAGCCCGGCCGCCATGTTACGTTACGCGATGCTCCTCAGCCCTGCGATGCCTCCCATCCGGATGCCCCGGCGCCGGCGCCCCCATGGCCGCGCGGGCGGCGTGCCGCCCCGGCACGCCCGGCGCAGGCGCCCCCGTGGCCGCGCGGGCGTAGCGCCGCTCCGGCTCCCCCGGCGGGAGGGGCCGTCCGCCCGTCCCGCGCGCCGCGCCCGGGCCTGAGATGGCGGGTCCGATCGCGTCGTCGGGCGCCGTCGCCGCCCGAAGCCGGCGGCGCCTGTCGCTGCGCGCCCGCCTCGTCGCCCTCGTGGTCGCGGCCGTCGCGCCGGTGCTCCTGTTCTCGGTCGCGATGGTCTGGCGCCTGGGCCAGTCCGAGAGCGGCGTCGTCGAGGCGAGCCTGCGGCAGACGGCGCGCGCGGTCGGCCTCGCGGTCGACCGCGAGGTCGGCGCGGCCCATGCGGTCCTCCAGGTGCTGGCGGCGTCGCCGGCGTTGCAGGCGGGCGACCTGGCGGCGTTCCACCGCGAGATCACGGCGGCGGCCCGGGTGCGCGGGGCCTCGATCGCGCTCGCCGACCGCGGGCGGCGGCAGATCCTCCACACGGGGCGGCCCTACGACCCGGATGCGACCCTGCCGGCCATGGTCCCGGCCGTGGTCGAGCGGGTGTTCGCGACCGGCGCCCCGCAGGTGAGCGACGTGTTCTCCGGGCCCCCGGCCGAGGAGCCCTGGGCGGTCGCGGCCGTGCCGGTGCGCGACGCCGCCGGGGAGGTCACCCACGTGCTCGGGATGGCGGTGATGTCCGCGCGCCTGAGCGCGCTCCTCGCCGAGCAGGGCTTGGCTCGCAACTGGATCGCGGCGGTCCAGGACCGCAACGGCCTCATCGTCGCCCGCAGCCGCGACCCCGGGACCTTTCTCGGCCGGCCCGGAAGCGCGGCGCTGCGCGAGCGCGTCCTGCGCGGCGAGGCGGAGGGCACGATCGACAACGTCACGGCCGACGGGCAGCCGGTGGTCACCACCTTCGCGCGCTCGCCCGTCACGGGCTGGACGGTCGCGGTCGGGGTGCCGCGCGAGGAGGCGACCGCGCGGATCCGCGTCTCGCTCGCGCTCGCGGCCGGCGTGGGCGCGCTGCTGCTCGGCCTCGCGATCGCGGCCGCGACGCTCGCGGGCCGCAGCATCGCCCGGCCGGTGGCGCGCCTCGCCGCCGATGCGGCGGCGCTCGGCGCAGGCGTCCCGCTGGCCGGCCGCGAGCCGACAGCCATCCCGGAGCTGGAGGCCGTCGCCCGCAGCCTCCACGCCGCGCAGACCACCGTGAAGACCCGCGAGGCGGACCTCTCCGCCGCCACCCTGCGGGCCGAGCGCCTCGCGGCCGAGCGCACGGCCATCCTGGGCCAGCTCATGGAAGGCGTCGTCGTCACCGACGCCGGCGGCCGGATCACCTACGCGAACGAGGCCGCATGCCGCCTCCACGGCGTCGCGCGCCTCGAGGGGATGCTGGCCGGCGACGGGGCGGCCTACCGGTTCCTCACCGAAGAGGGCGAGCCCTACCCGCCGGGCGAATGGCCGCTCGCCCGGGCGGTGCGCGGCGGCGAGACCGTCGCGGACCTGCGCTGGCAGATCCGGCGTCCGGACGGCAGCACGGTGCTGGCGATCGGCTCCGCGAGCCCCTTGCGCGACGCCGCCGGGGCGCTCGCGGGCGCGGTCCTGACGCTGCGCGACGACACCGCACGGGAGGAGGCCGAGCGCCTCCTGCGCAAGCGCGAGGGCGAGCTCGCGCGGGTGCAGCGCATCGGCGCCGTCGGCGGGCTCGAGGTCGACCTGCGCGACGGCGGCTTCCGCAACCGGCGCTCGCCCGAATACCTGCGCATCCACGGCCTCTCGGAGGCCGATGCCTACGAGACGCACGAGAACTGGGTCGCGCGCATCCACGCGGACGACCGCGACGGCATCGTGGAGCATTTCCGGGCGACGCTCGACGGCGACGACCGGGACTACGAGGCCGAGTACCGCATCATCCGCCCGAGCGACGGGGTCGAGCGCTGGATCCTCGCCAAGGCCGAGATCGAGCGCGGCCCGGACGGGCGCCCCCTGCGCCTCGTCGGAGCCCATATCGACATCACCGAGCGCAAGCGGGCCGAACTGGCGCTGGAGGCGCGCACGCGCGAGCTCGAGAGCGTGCTCGCGACGGTTCCCGCCGGCGTGTGGTTCACCCACGACCCCGCGGTGGGCGAGGTGCGGCGCAACCGCTACGCCGCCGAGCTCATGCGCGTGCCCGCGCGCACGACGACGCCCCTCGCCGCGCAGGCGCAGCGCGAGGGCGGGATCCGCGTGCTCGCCGAGGGGCGCGAGGTGGCGGGCGACGAACTGCCCCTGCAGCAGGCCATGCGCGGGGTGAGCACCGCCGACTGGGAGCTCACCTTCCGCTTTCCGGACGGAGGCGAGCGCCACCTCCTCTCCTCCGCGACGGCCCTGCGCGACGAGACCGGCGCGGTCGTGGGCGCGGTGTCGGTCGCCCTCGACATCACCGAGCGCAAGCGCGCCGAGCGCCACCAGCGCCTCCTCATCAACGAATTGAACCACCGGGTGAAGAACACCCTCGCGATCGTCCAGGCGGTCGCGGCCCAGACCTTCAAGGCCGAGACCGCCTCGGCGCCGGCGCGCGCCGCCTTCGAGGCCCGCCTGATGGCGCTGTCGCGCGCCCACAACGTGCTGACCCGGGAGAGCTGGGAGGGGGCGGGCCTGCGCGAGATCGTCGAGGACGCGGTCGGCCCCCATGCCGGCGACAGGGGGCCCGTCCGGAGGGCGGATGAGGACTCCGCCGCCCCCCATGCCGGCGACGGCGGGTCCGTCCGCCCGCCGGGTGGGGACGCGGCCGATCCCGGAGGAGGAGACGGCCGCTTCCATATCGCGGGGCCGGACGCGCGCGTTTCGCCCCGGGTCGCGCTGGCGCTCGCCATGTCGCTGCACGAATTGTGCACGAATGCGGCCAAGTACGGGGCGCTGTCGGTGCCGGGCGGGTCTGTTTCGATCCTCTGGTCGCTCGCGGGCGGCTCCGGGGCGCGGCGCCTTCACCTGCGCTGGGAGGAGCGGGGCGGGCCTCCCGTGGCCCCGCCGGCGCGCAGGGGTTTCGGCACCCGCCTGATCGAGCGGCAGCTCGCGGGCGAGTTCGACGGCGGCGTGCGCCTGGACTTCGCGCCCGCCGGCGTCGTGTGCACCATCGAGGCCCGCCTCGACGGCGAGGAGCCGCTCGCGCCGCCGGCCCGGGCGGCGCTCACGGCCTGAGCGGCGCCCCCTCGCGCTGCCCGGCGCGGTCTCGGCCCGAGCGGCGGCGCCCCGCATTGTCCGGGGCCGGGGACACAATTTCCCGGAAGTACGGCCGCCTCGATTGCATGCAAGAACTGTCGAAATTCTGTCCGGCCCGGCCATAGCCGGAGGTCGCAGCCGGCCCGGAGGCCGCCTGACGGAGCGACGCCGGATTCAATTACTTGTGTGTTAACCTGTTTGTCTCTTGATTTTCTAGTGCGGACCGTGCTTAGACGCAGGGAGGCAGCAACAGTCCCATCGCAGGACCGCGTCGCCTAGTCAAATTTTACAAGGAACAAGCTAAGTGACCGATCAGGTTTCCAATCCGAACGTGAATTACATCGAGCTCGCGGCCGACATCGTGTCGGCCTACGTGGCCAACAACTCCGTTCGGGCCGGCGAACTCCCGGACCTCATCAACAGCGTCCATTCGGCCCTGCAGAACGTGGGGAGCCCGGCTCCCGCCCAGACGTCCGAGAAGCCCACGCCCGCCGTCCCGGTGAAGAAGTCCGTGACCCCGGACGCGATCATCAGCCTCGAGGACGGCAAGCCCTACAAGTCGCTCAAGCGCCACATCACCAAGCTCGGCATGACCCCGCAGCAATACCGCGAGAAGTGGGGCCTGCCGAAGGACTACCCCATGGTGGCGGCAAGCTACGCGGCGAAGCGCTCCGAACTCGCCAAGAACATGGGGCTCGGCCAGAAGCGCAAGGGCGCGGCCCCGAAGGCCTCGCGCAAGAAGGCCGCTCCGGCCGCGGCGTGATGCGATCCCGCGCCGGGCGCCTTGGGGCGCCCGGCGTCCGCCGCCCCGCAGGGGCGGCGCTTCGACCGGCGGGCCTGGGCGGCTTCGCGGAAAGCCTGCGCGGAAAATCCCGACAAGAACCGGCGAGAGCCGCGGAAAGGGGATGCCGCTACAAGGGAGCCTCGTTCGCAAGATCCCCAGCGGAGGTTCCCCACCATGCCGATCCCGACGCTCCCCCGGGCCGCCCTCGCCCTGATCCTGCTCGCCGCCGCGGCGCCCGCCGCCGCGCAGGAGCGGCTCAAGCGCGGCGCCTATCTCGCCACGATCATGGATTGCGCCGGCTGCCACACGCCGGGCGTCTTCCTCGGCAAGGCCGATCCGCAGCGCGAATTCGCCGGATCCGAGGTCGGCTTCCAGATCCCGGGGCTCGGGATCTTCTATCCCCCGAATCTCACGCCCGATCCCGAGACCGGCCTCGGCCGGTGGAGCGAGGCCGACATCGTCAAGGCGGTGCGCACCGGCGTGCGCCCGGACGGGCGGGTGCTCGCGCCCGCGATGCCCTATGCCCATTACGCCAAGCTCACCGACGCCGACGCCTTCGCGCTCGCGGCCTATCTCAAGAGCCTGAAGCCCGTGCGCCACCAGGTCCCGGCCCTCACGGGCGCGTCGGAGAAGCCGACGGCGCCCTACCTCACGGTCGTGATGCCGGAATGAGGCCGGGCCCGAGCCCTCCGTGCCTCGCGGCGTGGTCGTGAAGCCCGAGCGAGGCATGGCCCGAGCCCTTCGGCGCCTCTCCGCGCGGTCGTGACGCCGGAGCGACCCTTCCCCTTCTCAACCGGTGAGCAGGCGATCCGCCTGCTGCCCGATGCGGGCGGCCGCCCTTGCGGGGCCGCGCCCGCGCGCCACCCCGGGATGATGCCATGATCGCCCTGTCCATCCTGCACTGTGCCCGCATGACGGCCCGCATCCTGCGCCGGTCCGCGCGGCCGTCCCGGCCGCGGCTCCCGCACGGGCGCCACCGTCGCCCGGCCTGCGCCGGCCTCGAAGGCGTCGACCGTCACACGCTCGCCGATATCGGCATCGGGCGCGGCGCCATCGTGTCGCTGCCGCGCCAGATCGGCGCCGACCAATTGCGCCGCCCGCCGCATCTCTGACGGGATGCCGTCAGGCCCGCGCGGTCGCAGGCCGGTCCGGCCGGGTCCCGTCGATGTCTGCGAGCGGCACGATCTGGCGCCCGTCCGGGCCGCGGTTCTCCGGCGCGAGCCAGCGGGCCAGGCGCGCCGAAAGCACGGGCCATTCGCGGTCGAGGATCGAATACACCGCCGTGTCCCAGTTCCGGCCCTTGATCCAGTTGGTCTGGCGCAAGGTGCCTTCGCGGGTGAAGCCGTAGCGGAGCGCGGCGCGGCGCGAGCCCGCATGGTCGCTGCCGCAGCGCCATTCGAGGCGCCGGTAGCCCTGCGCGTGCAGCACGTGGTCGGCGAGGCGGAAGAACGCCTCCGTTCCGGCGCGCTGCCGTTGCAGCCCCTCGCCGTAGACGAGGCCCATCTCGACGGTGCCGGCCTGGGGCGCGATCTGCATCAGGAAGAACAGCCCGGCGGCGCGGCGCGGCTCGCCCCGGAGCACGATCGCGTAGAGCGCGCAGGCGTCCCGGCGCGAGCGGTCGACGAGCCAGTCCCCGAAGGCGGTCTCGTCCGGGAACGGCCCCGACGGGATCTGCAGCCAGAGCGCGTCGTGGCGCCCGATCGCCTGCCAGAGGTCCGGCCCGTGGCGCGGGGGATCGAGCCGTTCGAGATCGACCTCGGATCCGGCGATCAGCGCCGCATCGAAGGGCGGGCGCGGCAGGTGCGGGGCGTCGTCCGCTTGCGCGACAGCGCCCTGCATCACGGGGCGTCCGCGAGGGGCGCGAGCCCGCCCGCCGAAGCCGCGAGGAGCTCGCGGGTATAGGCGTGCCGGACGCGGTCGGCGACGAGGTCCTCGACGCCGAGATGCTCGACGATGGCGCCGCGCTGCATCACGGCGATGCGGTCGCACAGATGCGCCACGACCGCGAGATCGTGGCTCACGAACACGCAGGTGACCGGGCGCTCCCGGCGGATCGCGGCGAGGAGGTTGAGGATCTCGGCCTGCACCGAGGCGTCGAGGGCCGAGGTCGGCTCGTCGAGGAGGAGCACCTCGGGTTCGAGCGCGACCGCGCGCGCGATGGCGACGCGCTGGCGCTGGCCGCCCGAGAGTTCGTGCGGATAGCGGAAGCGGAAGCGCGGGCCCAAGCCGACCTGATCGAGCCCGTCGCGGATGCGCCGGTCGACGTCCGCGAAGCCGTGCAGTTCGAGCCCGTCGCTCAGGATGCGGTCGACGGTGTGGCGCGGGTTGAGGCTCGCATAGGGGTCCTGGAACACCATCTGGACCCGGCGGTGGAAGGCGCGCGGCGGCGCCCGCTCCGGTGTCAGCGCGGTGCCCGCGACCGTGACGGTGCCTTGCCACGAATTCCACAGGCCGGCGAGCACCCGCAGCAGGGTCGACTTGCCCGAGCCCGAGCCGCCGACGAGCCCGAAGGTTTCGCGTCCGGCGACCGCAAGCGAGGCCCCGCGCACGGCATGGAAGCGCTTGCGGCCCTCGCCGTAGAACACGTCCAGGTCCGCGACCGCGACGGTCGGGGCGGTGCCGGGTGTCTGCGCCGTCATGGCGTGCCCTCGCAAACGGCTGCGCGGGTTCGGGGTGAGGGCTGCGTGCTCACGGGGCGATCTCCCACGCGGCGTCCCGCGCGAGCGTCGGCAGCAGGCGGCCCCGCGTCGCGGCGGAGGGCAGGCAGGCGAGGAGGCCGCGGGTGTAGGGATGCGCCGCGTCCGAGAGCCGCCGGGCGTCGAGGGTCTCGACCACGCGGCCGCGATACATCACGAGGATGCGGTCGCAGAAGCGCGCCACCATGGGGAGGTCGTGGCTGATCAGGATGAGGCCCAAGCCCCGCTCGGCCACGAGCCGGTCGAGGAGGCGCAGCACCTGCTCGCGCACGATCACGTCGAGCGCGCTCGTGGGCTCGTCGGCGATCAGGAGGTCGGGGCTCGACACCAGCATGGCGGCGATCATGGCGCGCTGGCCCATGCCGCCGGAGAGCTCGTGCGGATAGGCGCGGTACATCCGCTCCGGATCCTCGATCCCGACCGCCTCCAGCATGGCGAGGGCACGCGCCCGGCGCTCGCTCCGGGAGGTGCGCTCGTGCAGGCGCAGGGTCTCCTCGATCTGGTCGCCGATGCGCTGCACCGGGTTGAGGGAGAATTTCGGATCCTGGAGGATCATGCCTACCTTGCGCCCGCGCAGGGCGCGCCAGCCGCTTGCGTCGAGCGCGAGAAGATCGGTGCCGTCGAGGCGGAGCCGGCGCGCCGTCACCGCGCCCGGCTCGCGCACGAGGCCGAGGATCGAGCGGGCGGTGATCGACTTGCCGGAGCCGGATTCGCCGACGATGCCGATCTTCTCGCGCCCCATCGTGAGGGCGAAGTCGCGCACCACCGCGAGCCGCCCCTCCGGGCTCGGGAAGGTGACGGTGAGGCCGTCCACGTCGAGGAGCGGGCGTCCCGCCGGCGCGTCAGTCATGGTGCTTTGGGTCCAGGACGTGGCAGCGGTCCTGCTGGGTCGCGTCAGTCATGGTGCTTCGGGTCCTGCCCGTTCGGCCGAATCGCCTCGGTCGGGTCAGTCATGGTGCTTCGGATCCAGGACGTCGCGCAGGCCGTCGCCCAGCAGGTTGAAGCCGAGGCTGACGATCAGGATGGCGAGGCCCGGGACGGCTGCGACCCACCAGGCGTCGAAGATGTGGTCGCGCCCGGCCGCGATCATCGCGCCCCATTCGGCGAGCGGCGGCTGCGCGCCCAAGCCCAGGAAGCCGAGGCCCGCGGCCGTCAGGATGATGCCCGCCATGTCGAGGGTGGCGCGGATCGCGACCGAGGACAGGCACAGCGGCAGGATCTGGCCCGTGATGATGCGGCGGCTCGGCATGCCGAGCCCGCGCGCGGCTTCGACGAATTCGGAGCGGCGCAGCGCCAGCGTCTCGGCGCGGGCGAGGCGCGCGTAAGGCGGCCAGGCCGTGACCGCGATGGCGATGACGGCGTTGACGAGGCCGGGCTTGAGCACCGCCACGAGGGCCAGCGCCAGGATGAGGCGCGGGAAGGCCATGACGATGTCGGTGACCCGCATCAGCACGGTCTCGGTCCAGCCGCCGAAATAGCCCGCGATCAGCCCGACCGCGACCCCGAACGGCGCCGAGAGCGCGATCACGAGGGCGATGATCAGGAGCGTGGGCTGCGCGCCGTAGAGGAGCCGGCTGTAGAGGTCGCGCCCGAGCTGGTCGGTGCCGAGCCAATGCGCCGCGCCGGGCGGCGACAGGCGCGCGGACAGGTCCTGCGCCATCGGGTCGTGGGTGGCGAGGAGCGGCGCGAGGACGGCGGCGAGCACGAGCAGCAGCACCACGATCGCGCCCGCGAGCGTGGAGGGGTTGCGGGCGGCGCGGCGGAGCGCGATGCCGGCCTGCCGCAGCCGCGCCTCGCGGCGCGAGGACGGCTCCGGACGCGCGGCGCTCAAGGGTGCGGCGGTTGCGCTCATGAGGCCCGGGTCCCGAGCATGGGAGAAGCAGGCGTCGTCATGGCGTCCGGGTCCGCGGATCGAGGAGCGGGTAGGCGATCTCGGCGAGCTTGTTGAGGGCGACGAAGCACAGGCCGACCACCAGGGTGCCGCCGAGCACCGCCGGCATGTCGGCCGAGAACAGGCTGTTGGTGATGTAGAGCCCCAGCCCCGGCCAGGAGAACACGGTCTCGGTCAGCACCGTGCCCTCCAGCAGATAGCCGAAGGCGAGCGCCACCACGGTGACGACCGGCACGAGCACGTTGGGGAGCGCGTGCCGCCACAGCACCTGCGCCTCGGACGCGCCCTTCATGCGCGCGGTGGTGACGTATTCCTTGCCGAGCTCCTCGATCATGAAGCTGCGGGTCATGCGGCCGATATAGGCGAGCGAGAAATAGCCGAGCAGCAGCGCCGGCAGCGCGATGTGCGAAACCGCGCTCTCGAACGCGTCCCAGTCGCCGGAGCGCAGGGTGTCGACGAGCATCAGGCCGCTCCACTCGTCGACGCTGTAGCGATAGGCGTTCGAGATGCGCCCCGGTCCGCCGACCCAGCCGAGCTTGGCGTAGAAGACCAGGAGCCCGATCAGCCCGAGCCAGAAGATCGGCGTGGAATAGCCGACGAGGGAGATCGAGCGGATCACGTGGTCGGGCCAGCGGTTGCGCCGGTGCGCCGCGTAGACCCCGAGCGGCACGCCCGCGAGCACGCCGATCAGGATCGCGAGCGTCGAGAGCTCGAGGGTCGCGGGAAAGACGCGCGCGATGTCCTCAGCCACGGGCCGCCCGCTCGCGGAGGAATATCCGAGGTCCCCCTTCGCGACGCCCTCGATGTAGCGGCCGAACTGCACCCAGATCGGCCGGTCGAGGCCGAGCTCCTCGCGCGCCTTGAGGTAGGTCTCCTGCGAGGCCTTGTCGCCGATCGCGGCCACGACCGGATCGATCGGCATGACGCGGCCGATCACGAAGGTCACGAGGAGGAGCCCCGCCAGGGTGACGAGCAGCGTCGCGAGCCCGGAGGCCGCGCGCATCGCACCCGTGGCGAATCCCCTCATCGCTTCAGCCTCTCCTGGCCCTGGCGCAAGCCGCGCCTGAGACGAACCCCCTCATCGTCCGTGTGCCCTCAGTTCTTCGCCACGTCGCGGTAGAGCACGAGGTCGTTCGTGGGCCCGTGGATGAAGCCCTTCACCTCGGCCCGCAGCGCAACCTGAGCCTGCGCCTGGAAGGTGATGGCCCAGGGGGCCTCCTTCATGACGCTGCGCTGCAGCTCGCGGTACATGTCGAGGCGCTTCGCCGGGTCGCGCTCGACCAGCGCCGCGCGGGTCTTGGCCGAGAGCTCGGCGGGCGCCCAGGAATTGCGCCAGGTCGTGGTGCTCTGCGGGCTCGTGTCCGCGTTGTCGACGTTGTAGGCGAAGGCCTTGGCGTTGGAGTGCGGGTCCATGAAGTCCGGGCCCCAGTAGAGCAGCATCGCCTCGTGCTGGCGCGCCCGGTACTTGGTGATGACCTGCGCCGAGGTGCCCGGGATCAGGTTCAGCTTGATGCCGCCCTGCGCCATGGTGGACTGGATCGACTGCGCGATCTCGGTGAAGGGCGCCGACGAGATCATGTCCATGTCGACGGCGAGGCCCTGCACGTTCGCCTTGGCGAGGATGTCCTTGGCCTTGGCGACGTCGAGCTTGAAGGGCGTGTCCGTGACGGCGCCCGGGAAGCCCGAGGGCCAGAACGCCTGGTGGACCTTCATCTGCCCGCGCAGGAGCTGGTTGGCGATGCCCTCGTAGTCGATGAGGTAGCGCGCGGCCTCCCAGATCGCCGGGTTCTTGAGCTTGTCGTGCTTGAGGTTGAAGCTCAGGAAATGCACCGCGGCCTGCGGGTAGGTCTCGACCTTGATGCCGGCCTTGTCCTTCACGGCGGCGATCTGGTCGGGCCCGAGGTTGCGCGCGATGTCGGCGTCGCCCGATTCCAGCATCAGGCGCTGGGTCGAGGGCTCGGCCACGTGGTTGAGCACCACCTGGTTGATCTTCGGTGCGCCGCGGTAGTGGTTCTTGTTGGCCTCGATCACCACGGCCTCGCCGGGGCGCCAGGTGCGGAGCGTGAAGGAGCCCGAGCCCGCCGAATTGCGCGACAGCCAGGCGTTGCCGAGGTCGTTGTCCTTGACGTTCTTCAAGGCCTCCTTCTCGTCGACGATCGAGCCCGGCCGGGCGCCGAGGGCGTTCAGCACGAAGGAGGGCGCGAAGTTCTCCGCGATCGTGATCGCGACCTCGCTGTCCGAGACCTTCTTGACCATCTGGTCGATGTTCTCGGAGTTCCAGCCGAACTGCGCCAGGATGAAGGCCGGCGCCTTCTTCAACACGATGACGCGCTTGAACGAGAACACCACGTCCTCGGGCCGCACCGGGTTGCCGGAGGCGAACTTGGCGCCGGACCGGAGCTTGAACGTGATGGTCTTGCCGTCCTCCGCGATCGTCCAGCTCTCGGCGAGCCCCGGCATCAGCTTCTCGATGTCGGCCGGATTGTACTCCACGAGGCGGTCGTAGAGGTTCGAGACCACCTCGCCGCTCGTGAACTCGTAGGCCTGGGCGGGGTCGAGGCTGACGATGTCGTCGATGTTCTTCGCCACCACGAGCACGTTCGGCGGCGACTTGGCCTCGGCGGCGCCCGCGAAGGCCAGGGCCGTCGCGGCCAGAAGGAAGCGTAGAATCTTCATCGGGTCCTCTCCTCTCGGTCTCGCCGCTCCGGCTCCCTCGCGGAGCGCCGGACCGGAATCCTCGTCCTTCAGCGATCCTGCGCGTTTCCGAAGCGGCGGTCCAGGCTCAGGAGCGCGGGCAGGATCTGGCGCGCGATCGTGAGCGCCGGCTCCACGTGGCGCTCGTCGTAGGCGCCCTCGCGGTCGAGCAGGTTGACGGTGCCGAGCACCTCGCCCCCGAACACCAGCGGCAGGTTCATGACGCAGCCGAGGCCCATCCCCGTGATGGTCTCGTGATCGGGAAACAGCGGCGCGAAACCGGCCGGAGACTTCGCCAGGAACGGCTTCTTCTCCCGGCGCACCCGCTCGGTATAGGCGTTGGGCAGGACGGGCTTGCGTCCGCCGACGGGGTAGACGTCGGGCCGGGTCGAATGGACCCGCTCGACCTCGCGCCCGCCCGCGAGCAGGCAGGTGACCGTGTAGAGCCGGTGCCCGACCGCCTCCTGGAGCGCGCGCCCGGCGGCTTCGAGGACGGCGCCCGGCTGGTCCGGCGAGGACCAGGCCTCCTGCACGTCGAGGACGAGGCGGGCCAGGTCGGCCCCTCCGGAGAGGTCACGGCGGGCGGGATCGGTCATGGGCTCTCCTGATCGCGGGGCGGATGGCGGTCGGGTCCGCCCGGGGGCATGGCTCAGACGCTCTCCCAGGCGCCCGACCGGCCGGAGCGGTAGAGCGCGTCGACGACGCGCATGTTGAGCACCGCGTCCTCGATCGGGTAGGGCGCCTCGATCTCGCCGAGGAAGACCTGCGCCGCCAGGTCGCCCTGGAGGGTGTACTGGTCGCAAGGCTCGAGCGCCTCGACCGAGACGCCGCTGTCGTCGATCGCGCCGGTGGCGTCGACCATGATGCGCGTCGCCTCGCCCTGCGGCGCGTTGAGCGAGACCGGCACCTCGATCCGTCCCTGCGTGCCGAGGATCTGCGTCCGCTGGAAGCGCACGAGCTGGGTCGAGCACGAGAACGCGAGGTGCCGATCCCGGCCGAAATCCACGATCCCGGTGGTGAGCCGGTCGGTGCCGAAGGCGGGGTCGCGC
Source organism: Microvirga sp. (assembly GCA_036263675.1). Classification (GTDB taxonomy): domain Bacteria; phylum Pseudomonadota; class Alphaproteobacteria; order Rhizobiales; family Beijerinckiaceae; genus Microvirga. The sequence goes on from DATAGO010000029.1 coordinate 205,979, forward strand.
TCGATCGCGGCGACCGCCCGCACGGGCTCGGCGCCGAAGACGAAGCGGGCGAGGAGCACCGCGTAGCAGCCGATGTCGTAGAGTGCGCCGCCGCCGGTCTCGACCCGGTTGCGGACGTTCCCGGCATCCACGTTGAAGTAGCTCAGGGTGGTCTGGACGAGGCGCACCTCGCCGATGCGGCCCGAGCCGACGAGGTCGCGCACCTTCAGCCATTGCGGATGCTGGCGCACCATGAAGGCTTCGAGCACCTGCCGTCCCGTGCGGTCGCGGGCGGCCACGAGGGTCGCGGCCTCCGCGGCGTCGAGGGCGATCGGCTTCTCGCACAGGACGTGCTTGCCGGCCTCCATGGCCTTCACGGCCCAGGGCACGTGGAGCTGGTTCGGCAACGGGATGTAGACCGCGTCGATGGCGTCGTCTTCCAGCATCGCCTCGTAGCTGCCGTAGGAGCGCGGGATGCCGAACCGCGCCGCGGCCTCCCGGGCACGCGCCTCGTCGCGCGAGGCGATGCCGAGGATCCGTCCTCGCGTCCCCTGCAGCATGCCGGGGATCACCTTGTTGAGCGCGATCCCCGCCGTGCCGAGGATCCCCCAGGAAATCGTGTTCGGCATGGCACAGGCTCCCGGCTCGCGACGCGGTCCGCCGAGGGACGCGCGATTCACGCTTCGACCGACGGAATGACGGGGCTCGGAGCGTGAAGTCAAGGGAGCCGGCGGTGGCCCGCGCAGATCGGGCAGGGTCGCGCCGTCGAGGGAGCCGGAGGGGGCCTGCGCCGATCAGGCGGGCTCCCGAAGCTGGGGAGCCGGTCCGGCGGGGCCTGACGCGGTCGGGCAGGATGGGAATGGCCGCGGAGTGGCGCTATAGTGCGGCGCCACCCGTGAGAACCCCGATCCCATGCTGATCCGTCGCCTCGCCCTCGGCCTGTTCCTCCTCCTGTCGCCGCCGGCCCTGGGCAAGACCCTCGTGTTCTGCTCGGAGGGCAACCCGGAGGCCCTGAATCCCCAGCTCGTCACCACGACGACGGGAATGAACGCCGTGCGGCCGGTCTTCAACACCCTCGTGGAGTTCGTGCCGGGCTCGACCGAGCTCGGCCCCGGCCTCGCCGAGTCCTGGACCGTGTCGGAGGACGGGCGCGAATACGTGTTCCGCCTGCGCAAGGACGTGCGGTTCCACGCCAACGCCACGTTCCGGCCGACCCGCCCGATGAACGCCGACGACGTGCTCTTTTCGCTGCTGCGGCAGTGGAAGGAGGACCATCCCTATCACCGGGTCTCCGGCGCGGGCTACGACTACTTCAAGGACCTCGCCATGGGCGAGCTCCTCGAGAGCATCGACAGGCTCGACGACCACACGGTGCGCATCCGCCTGACGCGCCCCGATGCGCCGTTCCTCGCCAATCTCGGTATGCTCTTCAACGCGATCCACTCGGCGGAATACGCCGCGGCGCTGCTCAAGGCCGGCACGCCGGAGCGCCTCGACCGCGAGCCGGTCGGCACCGGGCCCTTCGTGTTCACGGGCTACCAGAAGGACGTGGCGATCCGCTACGCGGTCTTTCCCGAGTACTGGGGCGGCCGTCAGCCGATCGACATCCTGGTGTTCTCGATCACGCCCAACGCGGCCGTGCGCCTCACCAAGCTGAAGGCCGGCGAGTGCCACGTGATGGCCTTTCCGAACCCGGTCGACACCGGCCGCATCGAGGCGGATTCCGCCCTCGTCCTGCGCCAGCTCGAGGGGTTCAACATCGGCTACATGGCGCTCGCCGTCACGAAGAAGCCCTTCGACGACGTGCGCGTGCGGCGCGCGATCAACCGCGCCATCGACAAGGCCGCGATCGTGGACGCGGTCTACCAAGGCGCCGGCGTCGTCGCCAAGAACCCGATCCCGCCGACGCTCTGGTCCTACCACGAGGGGGTCCAGGACGAGCCCTACGACGTCGCCTCCGCGCAGCGCCTCCTCGCGGAGGCCGGCTATCCCAACGGCTTCGAGACCGAGCTCTGGTACATGCCGGTGAACCGGGCCTACAACCCGAACGGCAAGCGCGTCGCCGAGATGATCCAGTCCGACCTCGCCAAGATCGGCATCCGCCTCAGGCTCGTCACCCACGAATGGGACGCCTACCGGGCGCGGCTGCTCGCCGGCGAGCCCCCGATGGCGCTCTTCGGCTGGACCGGCGACAACGGCGATCCCGACAACTTCCTCGACGTGCTCCTCGGCTGCACGGCGGCCCGGGTCGGCGGCAACAACATCGCCAAGTGGTGCGATCCCGAGTTCGACCGCCTCGTCACGCAGGCGAAGGTCATCGCCGACCGCGCCGAGCGCGAGCGGCTCTACCGGCGCGCCCAGGAGATCTTCAAGGCCGGGGCGCCGTGGGTGCCGCTCGCCCATTCCGTGGTCTTCATGGCGACGCGGCGCGAGGTGACCGGGTTCCGCATGGATCCGCTCGGCCGGCACGACTTCACCGGCGTCGACATCGGGCCGTAGGCGCGCCACCATGCGGCCGCGCCGGAGCGGGAGCCGCCGTCACGGGGGCGTCGTGGCGGCGGCCTAGGGAACGGTCGAGGGCGAGGCACGCCGCAGGGGGAGGAGCGCATGATGGCGATACGCGCCGCGTCGCGGAGAGGGGCCGCCCTCGCGGCCGCGCTTCTCCTGGCAACGCCCGCCGCGACCCCCGCCGCGGCCGGCGATCCCCGGGCCGAGCTCGTCGTCGCGGTCAACGAACTCCCCCGCAGCCTCGACCCGGGCGCGCAGACCGGCAACGTGGACGTCCGGATCTACTACTCGATCTTCGACAACCTCATCCGCCGCGACTTCACGGATCCCGCCGAGAACGGCGGCGCGAAGCTCGTGCCGGCGCTCGCGACCGCATGGCGCTGGATCGACCCCACCACGTTCGAGGTCGAGCTGCGCCGGGGCGTGACCTGCCACGACGGCAGCCCCTTCGACGCCGCCGACGTGCTCGCCACCTTCTCGCCCGAGCGCCTGTGGGGCCCGAACGCGTTCTACCCGGACGGGCGCAGCTATTTCGGCAGCCTGAAGGCGGTCGAGAAGGTGGACGACTTCACGATCCGGTTCGTCACCGCGGAGCCCGATCCGGTCCTCGACCAGCGCCTGTCGAGCTACACCGGGTTCGTGATCTGCGACGAGCCCTGGAACCGGTTCCGCAAGCCCGGGATCGGCCACCGGATCTGGATGGAGGAGGCCTCGGCCGCCCTGCGCTGGCGGCCGGTCGGCACCGGCCCCTACCGCTTCGCGGAGTACCGCAACAACGACCGCGTCCGCCTGACCGCCTTCGAGGGCTATTTCGAGGGCCCGCCCGCGGCCCGGGCGATCACGTTCAAGGAGGTCCCGGAGGCCGGCGCCCGCATCGCCGGGCTCGTCGCGGGCGACTACCACATCGCGGTCGACCTGCCGCCGGACCAGTGGGACCGGGTGAAGGGCCATCCCGACCTGACCCTCAAGACCGCCGCGGTCGAAAACACGCACGTGGTCCTGTTCAACACGGGCGACCCCGTCTTGAGCGACAAGCGGCTGCGTCAGGCCCTGAGCCTCGCGATCGACCGGGCCGCGCTCAACGACGCGCTCTGGAAGGGGCAGGCCTTCACGCCGAACGGCCTCCAGCTTCCGAGCTTCGGCGCCGTCTACGAGCGGAGCCGCGCCGGCTACGTCTACGATCCCGCGAAGGCGCGGGCGCTCCTCGCCGAGAGCGGCTACCGCGGCCAGGAGATTTCCTACCGCCTCATCCCGAACTACTACACCTCCAACGTCGAAGCCGCGCAGATGCTGCAGGAGATGTGGGCGCGGATCGGCGTGCGGGTGAAGATCGACTACGTCGAGACCTTCAAGGACGTGCGCCGGCCGGGCGCGCAGATGTACGCCTGGTCGAACACCCACCGCATCCCCGATCCCACCGGCTCGTTCCTGGTGCTCTGGGGCCATGCCTCCGACGTGCAGGTGCAGTACCGGTACTTCCGCGCGCCCGCGGAGTTCAACGACCTGAGCCGGCGCCTCGGCACGACCCTGCCGGCGCCGGAGCGCAAGGCGATGTACCAGCGCATGCTCGACATCTTCGAGGACGAGATGCCGATGACCATGCTCTACAACCCGGTCGCGGCCTACGGCATGAGCAAGGACGTGCGCTGGACCCCTTACGTCCAGTTCTACATGGACTTCCGCCCCTCGAACTTCGCGATCGGGTCGCGCTCCTGACGCAGGGCGCAAGGCCGGCCGCCGCTTCCTCGTGGTGCGGGCGGGTCGTCTCAGGGGCGTGACGCCGGCCGCGGCGTTCTCAAGGCGCCGGCGGATCGGGCCGGGTCGCCTCGGGCTTGTGTCCCGCCCTAGAGCTTCACGGCGCCGGCGGATCGGGCCGGGTCGCCTCCACGGCGGAGGCGGCTTCGAGGAAGTGCTTGACCCGCGGGGGCTCCGGCAGGGTGTGGAAGGCGAGCGCCCGGACCTCGACGTCGTGGTCCGCCACCGTGCGCCGGACGTTGAGCCGCAGGCGGTCGAGCCAGGTCGGGTTCTCGAAGCGCTCGATCCACACGTCCCGCTCGGAGAGGTCCTGGAGCAGGCTCCAGCGCAAGGCGCCGGCGCGCTCGCGGATCGGCCGGAGCTCGGCGAGCATCAGGGCCGCGAAGGCGGCGTGGTCGCGCGCGCCGACGCGGTACTCCACCGTGGTCACGACGGGGCCGCTCTCGGGCGCGATCGACACCTTCTCCTCGGCCGAGGACATCTCGCGCCAGGGCTCGAGATTGGCGGTGCCGGCATTGGGCAGGCGGACCACGAGGCCGAGCAGGAGCGAGAGCGCGAGGCCCGCCCCGGCGAGGAGCAGGCTCGGCGACAGGCCGATCTGGTTCGCGACGACGCCCCAGAGCCAGCTCCCCACCGCCAGGCCCCCGAAGGTGATGGTCTGGTAGAGCGCCACCGAGCGCCCGACGATCCAGCGCGGCACCGAGAGCTGGACCGAGATGTTGAAGGTCGACAGGGTCACGACCCAGGAGGCGCCGGCCATCATGAGCACGAGGAGCGTGAGCACGAGCCACGGGCTCACCGCGGCGACGGCGCTCGCGATCCCGAAGGCGAGGCTGCCGGCCGCGACGATCGGCTCGGTCGGGAAGCGCTGGCGCAGGAAGGCGGCCGTGAGCGCGCCCAGGACCGCGCCGACGCCGAACGCGCCGAGCAGGAGCCCGTAGACCACCGGCCCGCCTTGGAGGAGATCGCGCGCGATCAGGGGCAGGAGGGACCAGAGCCCGCCGGTGAGCAGGCCGTAGACCGCGCCGCGCAGCACCACCCGGCGGATCGGCAGCGAGCGCCGGGCGTAGCGGATCCCGGTCAGGACCGCGGAGCGCATCCGCTCGGGCGGCAGGTCGGCGGGCTGGCGCGGGTTGCGCCAGGTCAGGAGCACCAGGATCAGGCCGGAATAGGTGAATGCGTTGACGATGAAGGCCGCGTGCGGCCCGAGGCTCGCGACGAGCAGCCCGCCGATCGCCGGGCCGACCGAGCGCGCGATGTTGAAGTTGAGCGCGTTGAGCGACACCGCCGCCGAGATGTCGGAGCGCGGGACGAGGTCGCCCACGGCCGATTGCCAGGCCGGGCCGTTGAGCGCCGTGCCGCAGGCGAGCAGGAAGGTCAGGACGAGGAGGAGCCCGGGTCCGACCACGCCGAGGGAGGAGGTGATCGCGAGCACGATCGAGACCGCCAGCATCAGCGCCTGCGCGGCGAGCATCACCTTGCGCCGGTCGAACAGGTCCGCGGCGGCGCCCGCGGGCAGCGACAGGAGCATGATGGGCAGCGTCGCGCAGGCCTGGACGAGCGCCACCGTGTCGGGCGCCGGCGCGATCACGGTCATGAGCCAGGAGGCCCCGACGGTCTGGATCACCGCGCCGAAGTTCGAGACCAGGCTTGCGATCCAGACCAAGAGGAAGATGCGGTGGCGGAACGGGGAAAGCGTCGTGGCCCGCCATCCGGCCGCGCCGCGGGGCGGCTCCCGGGGAGCCTCGCTCAACGGACGATTCTTTCCAGTGCCGCGCGCACCGGCCGTGCGGCGCCGGGGCGATTCGGGCCATGGGGGATTCCTCCCAGCCCTGCGCGGCCGGATCGTGCGGTGCCGGGGCGACTCGAGGTAGGGTCGGGCAGGTGCGATTGAGAGGGGATCATCCGTGACATCGGGGCGGGCGGGGGCGCGGCGGGCTCCAGAGGCTAATCCGTGACGCGGCGGGCCGGAAGCGCGGATCTGCCCCTGCATGGGGGCCATGTGCCGAAATGGCTCGCGGACCGCATGACGCGGCTCGGCGCCGTGATCGCCCAGGCGATCGTCCACCATTATGGCCGCGACGAGCTCTTGCGGCGCCTCGCCCATCCGTTCTGGTTCCAGTCCTTCGGGGCCGTCATGGGCATGGACTGGCACTCCTCCGGGATCACCACGAGCGTGATCGGCGCCCTCAAGCGCGGCCTCAACCCGCTCGCGGGCGAGCTCGGAATCCATGTCTGCGGCGGGCGCGGGCGGCATTCGCGCGCGACGCCGGCCGAACTCCTGGCGGTGGGCGAGCGGGTCGGGATCGACGGCGCCGAGCTCGGGCGCACGAGCCGGCTCGTCGCCAAGGTCGATAGCGCCGCCTTGCAGGACGGCTTCGACCTCTACCTGCACGGCTTCGTGGTCACCGACGACGGGCGCTGGGTCGTGGTCCAGCAGGGCATGAACGGGGACAGCCGGCAGGCGCGGCGCTACCACTGGCTCTCGGAGGCGGTCGCGAGCTTCGTGGACGAGCCGCACGCGGCGATCGAGGGCCCGGGCCGGGGCACGATCGTCAACCTCACCGACCGCCGGGCCGAGGCCTCGCGCCGCGGGCAGCTCGACCTCCTGGGCTCGCTCGGCCCGGACGGGATCGCCCGGCGCCTCGCGGCCCTGAAGGCGGAACCCGAGACCAGCCCGCTCCTGCCCGGCCTCGAACCACCCGAGGCGAGCCCGCTCCTGCCCCATCTCGCGATGCCGGCGCGCCACCACGTCCGGCCCTCCGACGTGGTGGCGCGCCGGCTGCACGCCGCGCTGGCGGCCGCCGCCGAAAGCGGGCCGCGGGACTACGCCGACCTGCTGCTCACGCCGGGCGTCGGTGCCCGCACGGTCGAGGCCCTCGCGCTGGCGGCCGAGGTCGTGCACGGCGCGCCCTGCCGCTTCAGCGACCCGGCCCGGTTCTCCTTCGCGCATGGCGGCAAGGACCGGCACCCGTTCCCGGTGCCGCTGCGGGTCTACGACGAGACCATCCGGGTGCTGAAATCCGCCGTGCAGGGCGCGAAGCTCGGGCGCGAGGAGGAACTCGCCGCCCTGAAGCGCCTCGACGCGCAGGCGCGCGACCTGGAGCGCCGGGCGTCCGGCCCCACGGTCGCGGACCACATCGCCCGGGAGCGCGGGCGCTCGCACCTCTACGGCGGACGCAGCGTCTTCGGCGACGAGCCGGCCCCGAACGAATCCGAGGCCGACGCCTATCGGCGCGCAAAAGGCCGGAGCGAGTCCCGCTAGGTGGAGCCCGCCGGCGCCGGCAGGACTTCGTCAACCGCGATCGGCGATGGTCGGGCCGATGAGACACGCCCTTCCGATCCGCCTGCCGGCCCTCGCGTTCGCGCTCCTGTGCGGCGCCTCCCTGCCGGGCCTCGCGCTCGACGCGAAGCCTGGGGCGGGCGCACCCGCCGCCGCGGCCCCCGCAAGCGCCGCGCCCGCACCCCCGGTGCCGCGCCCGTCGCTCGCCGCCGCACCCGCAGGTCCTGCATCCGGCGCCGCGTCGCCGGCCGTGGCAGCCCCTGCGGCGCCGTCGCCGGCAGGCCCGTCTCCGGCCCCCGCGCCAGCGCCGGCCGCCGCCGCGCTTCCGCCTGCGACTCCGGTCGCCGCGATCTCGCAGGATCCGCGCCCGACCCTCGACGGAGGCACCTTCATCAACACGATGCGGGCCGCAACCCGCTACAAGGCCGTCGCGGAGGCGGGCGGCTGGCCCCTGCTGCCGGACGGCACGGTGCTGAAGCGCGGCGACCGCGGGCCCGCGGTCGCCCTCGTGCGGCTGCGGCTCGCCGCGGAGGGGGACCTCGCGCCGGAGCGCATCGAGGGCCTCGTCTTCGATGCGGAACTCGCCGAGGCGGTGAAGCGCTTTCAGGCGCGCCACGGCCTGCCGGAATCGGGCGCGGTCAGGGCCCGGACCCTCGCGGCCATGAACGTCCCCGCGGCGACCCGCCACCGCCAGCTCGCGGCCTCCGCGCAGCGCCTGATGCTCGCCGGCGCGAAGCTCCCCTCCGCCGAGCGCTACGTGGTGGTCAACATCCCGGCGGCTTCCGTGGAGGCGGTGGAGAACGGGGCGGTCGTGCGCCGCCATGTGGCGGTGGTGGGCAAGCCCGACCGGCCCTCGCCGATGGTCGAGACGCGGGTCACCGCGGTCAATCTCAACCCGACCTGGACGGTGCCGGCGTCGCTGGTCCGCAAGGACATCATCCCGCAGATGCGCAAGGACCCCGGCGCGCTCGCCAAGATGAAGATCCGGGTCCTCGACGGGCGGGGCCAGGAGGTCGATCCCGCGGGCATCGACTGGTCGAACGAGAGCGCCGTCAACTACACCCTGCGCCAGGATCCGGGCGCCGCGAATTCGCTCGGCCGGATCCGCATCGACATGCCGAACCGGCACGCGGTGTATCTCCACGACACGCCGAAGAAGCGCCTGTTCATGGAGGATGCGCGCTTCCATTCCTCGGGCTGCGTGCGCGTCGCGGACGTGGTCGGCTTCGCGGAATGGCTCCTGCGCGACACCGCCGGCCCGAACGGCGCCTGGACGGGCGCGGCGCTCGAAGCGGCGATCGGCAGCGAAGCCCGCCAGGACGTGCGGCTCGACCGGCCGGTGCCGGTGGCCTGGGTCTATCTCACGGGCTACGCGACCGCCGACGGCGCGGTGCATTTCCGCGACGACGTCTACGGCCTCGATGCCCCGAAGGCCGAACCCCTGCCCGAGGCTCCGGACGTGACCGCGACCTCCGCGATCGCGCCGAAGCCTGCGGCGGTCCCGGACGCGATGCCGGCGAAGCCCGCCGCGGCCCCCAACGCGACCTCGCCCTCCGCGATGCCGGCGAAGCCCGCCGCAGCCCCGGACCCGACCTCGCCCTCCGCGAAGCCTGCAAAGCCCGCCGCAGCCCCGGACCCGACCGCGATGCCGGCGAAGCCCGAGAAGGCCGGCGCCCCGGCGCGGATGTGACCGGGCGCTCCGCCGTCAGGCCCTCGCCGCACCCCGCAGGCCCGCCTCGAAGGGGTCGAGGTCGACGCTCTGCGGGCGGCCCTCAGTGACGAGCTCCGCCAGGGCCTCCCCGGTCGCCGGCGCGTTGAGGATGCCCCAGACGCTGTGGCCCGTCGCGGCATAGGCGCCGGCGATGCCGGGCACCCGGCCGATGAGGGGCAGGCCGGTCCGGGTCACGGGACGGAAGCACGCCTGGCGCGCGAGGATCGGGCTTTGCGCCAGCACGGGCGAAACGCGTGCGCAGAGCGCTTCGAGCCGCTCGATCGCGCCCGCGTCGGGCACGACCTCCGCGGGGTTCATGGGCACCGGGCTGTCGCTCGAGATCGCGCAGACATACGTGGTGCCGTCCGGGCGGGGAAACACCTCGGGCGAGGAGGCGCGCCCCTCTTCGTCGCGGACCTCCAGGAAGACGGCCTCGGGCGGCAGCGCGCCGCCCGTGTCGAACACGAGGCTGTGGCCCTTGAGGCCATGGACCGGCGGCAGCGGCAGCCATTGCGATGCGAGGCGCGACCACGGGCCCATGGCGATCACGACGGCGTCGCAGGGGATCGTCTCGCCGTCGACCGCGACGCCTTCGACCCGGCTGCCGTCGCGGTCGAGCGCGAGGCCCGTCACGGTGCCGATGCGCAACTCCGCCCCGCGCGCCTCGGCGGCCTGCATCAGGCTTTCCGTGAACCGCGCCGGATGCACCTGCGCGGTCGTCTCGGGCGTGCCGAGCCGCTGGGTTCCCGCGACCCGATCGGAGAGCCAGGGGAGGCCCGCTCCGCCTGCTCCGCGCCCGCTGCGGCCGAGGTCCAGCGCCCCCGCATAGGTCGTCAGGCGCCGGTAGCCCCAGTCGCCGCCGATCGCCTCGGGCAGCGCGGCGTGCAGCGCGAAGCTGCGGCGCGCCAGCGGTTCGAGCGGGGTGCCGTCGCACCAGTCGAGCGCCAGGAAGCCGCCGGACTTGCCCGAGGCCGCGCCCGCCACGCCGGCGCGCTCGACCACGATCGGCCGCAGGCCGCGCAGGCTCAGGAAATAGGCCGTGCAGGCGCCGATCGCCCCGCCGCCGCAGATCACAACCCGCATGGCTCGCCTGTCCCGTCCTGCTCCGTCGCCCGGAGCGCTGTCTCACCCGTCCCGCATGGTCCGAACGGTGATGGAGAGTCGCTCGAGCGCTCCGGTCTCACCTGTCCCGCATGGTCCGGAAGGTGATGGAATAGCGCAAGGTTTCGACCGCCGGGATGCTGTGCTCCCACTCGGTCCGCGCCGGCCCGCGCAGGAGGTAGGCCGAGCGCGGCGCGGCCGTGACCGAGGCGCGCTCCCAGGTGCGGCCGGCCTTGCGCCGGAGGCGGAAGGTGCAGGGCGACAGGAGCGAGACCCCGACCACGTCGCCGAACACGCCCTTGTCCCGGTGCCAGCCGATCGCGGCGCCGGCCTCGTACTCCGTGACGAGCGCATGTGGCATCGCCTCCGGCGCGATCCCCGCGAAGGCGGCAGCCTTCGCCCGCAGCGGCAGGAGCGCATCGGGCATGTCCGCCGCGGGATGCGCGCGCTCGCGGCTGAAATCGTATTCCCAGCCGAAGGAGACCACGCGGCGCCGGCCGACATGGCCGTGGAACTCGAAGGCCCGGAAGGGCAGGTCCGCCATCCAGGCCACGAGGGCGCGCTCCTCGGCCTGAGCGATCAGGCTCTCCTCGTACCGGAAGCCCTCGGGGAGCGCCGGGCCGGCCCCGAACAGGTCCTGCTGCAGGCCGGTCATCGCCCGTCCCGCGGCCTCACGCGGCGGCCTCGCCGAGATAGCGCCGCCGCAGATGGGTGCGGTAGGCCTCGGCGTCGAGGGGCCGGCCCGTGGCGGCCGTCAGAAGGTCGTCCGTTTCGAGCAGGCTTCCCCGGCCGTGCACGTGGGCGCGCAGCCACGCGGTGAGCGGCGCGAAGTCGCCGCGCGCCAGCGCGGGCAGGATGTCGGGGTCGGCCCGGCAGGCGGCCTGGAAGAGTTGGGCCGCCGCCATGGCGCCCAGCGTATAGGTCGGGAAATAGCCCCAGGAGCCGCCGGGCCAGTGGATGTCCTGGAGGCACCCCAAGCGGTCGTTCGGGACCTCGAGCCCGAGGAGATCGCGGATGCCGTCGTTGAAGGCCTCGGGCAGGTCCTCGATCGCCAGGTCGCCGCCGATCAGCGCCGTCTCGACCTCGTAGCGCACCAGGATGTGGGCCGGGTAGGTGACCTCGTCGGCGTTGACGCGGATGAAGCCCGGCTCCACCCGGGTATAGATCCGATGCAGGTTGTCGGCGCTCCAGGCCTCGCCCTCGCCCCCGAAGGCGTCGCGCAGGAGCGGCGCGAGGTGGGAGACGAACTCGCGGCTGCGGGCGGCCTGCATCTCGATCAGGAGCGACTGGCTCTCGTGCAGGGTCATGCCGCGGGCAAGCCCCACCGGCTGGCGGCGCCAGTCTTCGGGCCGCCCCTGCTCGTAGAGCGCATGCCCGGTCTCGTGCAGGACGCCCATGAGGGCGCCGACGAAATTGCTCTCGTCGTAGCGGGTGGTGATGCGCACGTCGCCGGTGGAGCCGCCGCAGAAGGGATGCAGGCTGACGTCGAGGCGCCCGCGCTCGAAGTCGAAGCCCGCCGCGCGCATCAGCCCCTCGCCGATGCGGCGCTGCACCTCCACCGGGAACGGCCCGTCGAGGGGCCGCGCCGGGCCCTGGGCGTCCTGCCGCTCGCGCGCGGCCTGGATCAGGTCCGGCAGGCCGGCGCGCAGGTCGGCGAAGATCGGGTCGATCCGGGCCCGGCGCAGGCCGGGGTCGTAGCCGTCGAGGAGGGCGTCGTACGGGGAGAGCCCGAGCGCCGCGCCCTTGGCCTCGCCGACCTGACGCTGGAGCGAGAGCACCTCGGCGAGATAGGGCTTCAGCCGCGCGAAGTCGCCCGCCGGCCGGGCCTCGCGCCAGACCAGCTCGGCCCGCGTGACGGCGCGCGAGCTCGCCTCGACGAGATCGCCCGGCACCGCGGCGGCGTGGAGGTAGAGGCGGCGCATCTCGCGCAGGTTCGCGCGCTGCCACTCGCTCAAGGCGTCCCGGCCCCTGTCGGCCTCGTCGTGGAGTTCGCCCGTGCGCGGCGCGGTGGAGCCCCCGCTCCCCTCGGCCTCGTCGAGGAGCTCGCCCGTGCGCGGCGCGGTGAGGATCTCGTGCGCGAGGCCTTTGAGCGTCGCGAGCTGGTCGGCGCGCTCCTCGCCCGCGCCCGCCGGCATGGTGGTCTCGGCGTCCCATTGCAGGATCCCGAGGGCGTCCTCGATCGCCGCGATGCGGGCGAACCTCGCTTCGAGCGAGCGGTAGGCTTCCATGCGCTGAACTCTCCGATCATCGGGCCGGTCCGCCCTCAGCCCCCGGGGGCGCCCTGCGTGTTCACATAGAGCGCATAGACCGATTGGCTCGCGGCCATGAAGAGCCGGTCGCGCTTGAGCCCGCCGAAGCACAGATTCGCGCAGCGTTCGGGGAGCCGGATGCGGCCGATCGCCCGGCCTTCGGGCGAGAACACCATGACGCCGTCGAGCTCGTCGCTGCCCATGCCCCAGCCGCACCAGAGGTTGCCGTCCACGTCGCAGCGCAGGCCGTCCGCGGTGCCGGGCCCGCAATCGATCAGGGTGCGCTTGTTCGAAAGGCGCGTGCCGCCCTCCGCCACGTCGTAGGCGACGATGAGGCGGTTCGGCGTGGCGCGCGATTCGACCACGTAGAGCACGCTCTCGTCGGGCGAGAAGCACAGGCCGTTCGGACCGCGCAAGGAGCCTTCGACCACGATCGCCTCGCCGGTCGACGGGTCGAGGCGGTAGACGTTCTGGGGCAGTTCCGATTCGGCGCGGAAGCCCTCGTAGGTGCCGCTGATCCCGAAGGGCGGATCGGTAAACCAGATCGACCCGTCCGATTTCACCACCACGTCGTTGGGCGAATTGAGGCGCTTGCCCTCGAAGCGGTCGATGAGCGTCGTGACGGTGCCGTCGTATTCCGTGCGCGAGACCCGCCGCCCGCCATGCTCGCAGGTCACGAGGCGGCCCTGGCGGTCGCGGGTGTTGCCGTTGGCATAGCCGGACGGGCTGCGGAAGGCGCTCACCCCGCCCGTGACCTCGTCCCAGCGCATGATCGCGTTGTTGGGGATGTCGCTCCACAGGAGGAAGCGCCCGTCGCCGAACCAGACCGGGCCCTCGCACCAGCGCATCCCGCTCGCGATGCGCTCCACCGCGGCGGCGGCGAGGCGGTAGCGGTTGAAGGCGGGGTCGAGCGCCTCGACGCGCGGATCCGGGTAGCGCGGAGACGGGCTCCACGCGGGCGCCGCGCGGGCTTCGGTCGGGGTCGTCATGGGGGGCTCCGATGGGGCGGCGGGGCGGATCGCCGGGCGTACCTTCGCGGCCGGAGACGGATTTCGCAATTCCCGTTCGGAGAGGCCGCCGATGGAGCGCGGGGCGGATTCGCCGGGCGTATCTTCGCGGCGGGAGGGGGGCATCGCGATTCCCGTTCCGCATCGCCGCGCGTCCGGAACGCGGGCCCACGGCCCGGGTTGTCTAGGGGGAATCCTCCAGCCACGGACCATCAGCATGTCGATGCATCGTTTCGCCGTCGTTGCGGTTGTCGCGACCCTGTTCGCGGGCGCGGCCCTGGCCCAGGAGGCGCCTTCCGCGGCAGGCACGGGCTCCCTCGGGCTCCGGGGCTGCACGATGCCGGCGGCGCCCGCCGCGGATCAGCCCTGCCACCACCAATGGGGCCGCCTCGGCCTCGAGGGCGTGGAAGCGGTCACCGACCTGCCGCTGCCGGCGGCCGAACCGCTGCAGATCGCCCTGTTCGACCTGACCGGGATCCTCGTGATCGCCCCGGGCGAGCGCATCCTGGTCCCGTTCGGCGACATGGACATGGCGGTCGCGGCGGCGGATGCCGCTCCGGAAGTCGATGTGGAGGCGACGGGGAGCGTGGCGCCGCCGAATCGCTGACGCAGGGAGCGGGGTGGGAGCGTGACGCTCCGGAACCGGGAGCGTCGGGCCGGTGCGCCGGCCGCCTCAGGCTTCGCGACGGGAGGGGCGGCGTGCGATCACAGGCCGATGCCGACCGCGTAGACGAGGACGAAGCCCGCCAGGAAAGCGTGGGTCGCGAGCCGCAGCATCGGGCGTCCTCCAGGCGCACTAGGCCGGTTGGCCTAGGCCTTTCCGACGGGTCTACTCCCGCGCCGGGCCGGCGTCAATGCTTACGGTTGCGGAGCGCGGAGGCATTGCAGGCGGGGTTGTGCCGGGCACCGTCGCCGCGGCCGGAATCCCCGAGCCGTCCCGCCGAGGCCGGGCGGTCAGCGGCACCAGGTCCGGAGCCGGCGGAGCGGGGCCTGCGCTCCGTCGAGCGTGATCCAGCGCTCGCGCCCCCACAAGGGGAGCCAGGGCCCGCCCGGCCCGGCGACGGCGCCGAAGCGCTCCGCCCCGTCGGCCATGAGGCGCGCCATGAAGCGCCCGTTCAGCGGGATGACAGCCGCGAGCGTGTCGGTGCCCGAATCGTCGTCGCCCGGGGTGCGCTTCACGGGCAGGGTGAAATCCTCGAAGCCGGGCCCCGGGCCCACCACCCGCAGCCTGAGGCGCGACCGGGCCGGAGCCGTCCGGCTGCGGTCGACGAAGAGGGCGAGGGACACGGCACCGGGCCGGTCGCAGGTCAGGCTGACCGCGACGCCGTCGCTCTCGGGGATGCCGAAGAAGACGAGTTTGTAGGCTGTCTCGTGGTGCCAGGCGTAGGCCTGGCCTTGACCGGCCCGGGCATCCGTGGGCGCGAGCCCGATCGCGAGCGCTGCCGCCGCGACAACGCAGGCCCCGTTCGGGAGGGAATCCTTGGCGGGTGCGGGCGGCATGGCGGCTTCGCCTCAGCGCGGGCGCACGTCGACCGTGACGGTGAGGCCGGTGGTCGGGTCCAGGATCGTCATGGAAGGTCTCCCCATCGGCGGGCGGCCGGGGCCGCGGCGCCGCATGCGAGTGCGGGGTCGGCTCAGCGCCGCGGCCGGTAGGCCAGGATGCGCGCCGGCTCTTCGAGCGGGTCGCCCATCCGCACCGGCACCAGAAGGGTGCGGCGGGTCAGGGTCTGCGTGTCGATCACAACGAGCACCATGGCGGCCTCCTGCCGAGCGATCCCAACGAAAGCGTCAGATCGGGCCCCGGATGCGCCGGTCCGCTGCGAAGCGGACGGATCGGCGGCGAAGAGCGGAGCGCGGGATCGTCCCGCCGGTCTCCGATTCGCCCGGGAATGGTGTTTCTTGTGCGCCCACCCCGTTGCACGGCGATGTCCTCGCGTGTTTCCAGGCTGAAACAGGCCAACGCCGTCGCGTGACGCGGTCCGTGCCGCTTGGGCCACGCAAGGCGGGAGTCTGCTGATGGCGCGAAGCGCGCCCTATTGTCCGACCTTGCTGAGCACGTCGGCGCGCAGGAAGCGCTCGATCACCAGCATGAAGAGCACGGATGGCACGAGCAGGATGAGGGCCGTGATCGAGGCGATCTGGTAGTTGCCGCCCATGCTGGCGTTGTAGAGCAGCAGCGGCAGGGTCGTGACCTGCGGCACGCCGACGAAGAAGGTGCCGGTGAACTCGTCGAGGGATTCGAGGAAGACGAAGATCGCGCTCGCCATGATGCCGGGCGCGGCGAGCGGCAGGGTGATCGTCGCGAAGGCCCGCAGCGGCGAGGCGCCGATGTTGCGCGCGGCGTGCTCAAGGTCCCGGTCGACCGCCGCGAAGGCCGCGGCCGCGATCCAGACGGAATAGACGAGCCCGTGCGCGGCGTGCACCAGCACCACGCCCATGACCGTGCCGGTGAGCCCGAAGCCGTAGAACACGCGGGCGACGTTGATGTAGATCGCGACGGAAGGGAAGGCCTGCGGCAGCAGGAACAGGATCATGATGGCGGTGCGCCAGGGCAGCTTCAGGCGCGCGAGCGCATAGCCCGCCGGCACCGAGACCAGCAGCGCCACCACGACTGTGAGCGAGGCGATGCCGACGCTGGTCATGAGCGAGGCCATGGCGTCGCCTGTCGGGCGGAACACCACCTCCCAGTAGCGCGTGCCGTAGCTGACCGGCAGCTTGAAGGGCGCGTACCAGCGCTCCGCGAAGGACCACAGGACGAGGTTGGCGAGCGGGCCGAACAGGAAGAACGCGAACACCGCGAGCAGCAGGGCCTTCAGGGCCGTGGACGCGACGGACCAGAGCGCGGAGCCGCGGATCCCGCCGGCATCCCTCCGCAGGGCGGGAGCGGCTTCGGCCACGGATGTCGGGAGCGAGGCGCTCATGCGGCGGCACCCCGCTCGATCTGGTGGCGCAGGTCGATCGAGATGCTCATGCGGCGGCATCCCGCCTGATCTGGTGGCTCAGGTACATCGAGATGCTCATGCGGCGGCATCCCGCTTGATCTGGTGGCGCAGGTAGATCCAGGCCACGACCGCCGTCATGGCATAGGAGATCACGCCGAGCGCGTTGGCGGTGGCGTAGTCGCCGTAGGAGTTGATGCGGAACGCCATGTCGACGGTCAGCATGGTGGGCTGCGAGCCCGCCACCATCATGGGCACCGAGAGCACCGACAGCATGGTGACGAACGAGAGAACGAGGCCGACGAGGAGCGTCTGCCCGACCTGCGGCAGCACGATCTCGACGAGGACGCGCACCCGCGAGGCCCCGAGATTGCGCGCCGCCTCGATGGTGGCGCGGTCCAGCGACGCCATGGCGCCCGCGAGCATGAGCGTCACGAACGGCGCCTGCTTCCAAACGAAGGTGATCACGATGCCGCGCCAGTCGAGCAGGCTCGTGGTCTGGAGCGGCTCCAGGATTCCGGTTGCGACCAGCGTGTTGTTCATGAGCCCGTTCTTGGCCAGGAACGTGCGCATGCATTGCGCGGCCACGATGAAGGGGATGAAGAGCGGCCAGCGGTAGAGCTGCTTCAAGATCGCGATCAGCCACGGGGTCTCGCTCAAGGTGAGCGTGCCCGCGATCGCGATCGAGGCGAGCGCGGTCAGGATCGTCGACGTGACCACGATGAAGACCGTGAAGCCGATGTCGCCGGAATAGAGCTCGAACGCCTTCTCGAAATGCGCGAGCGTGAAGGCGCCGCCCGCCGTGAAGGCGGAGACGAGCGAGAAGCTCAACGGGTACAGGAACAGGGCCGCCACGAGCAGGAGCCCGGGCAGGACGAGGAGCAGGCCGAGAGGGGAGGGGCGGGCCATCGGGGCTGGTTCAACGGGGAGAGGCAAACTCCCTCTCCCCGCAGGCGGGGAGAGGGTCGGGGTGAGGGGC
>DATAGO010000030.1:0-13370 GCA_036263675.1 Microvirga sp.
GCGCACGGCTCCGCCGGGCCGGCGGATGGGGCATGCGGGCGCGATCATCTCGGGCGGCAAGGGCGGCGCGGACGACAAGATCGCAGCCATGGAAGAGGCCGGCATCCGCGTCTCACCCTCACCGGCACGCCTTGGAAAGACGCTGAGCGACCTTCTGAACAAGCGCCAAGCGGCCTGATTCGGGCCCGTGAGGCCAGGGCCCAGGGCGGGGAGGGCGCCTCTCCGCCCGTTCCTTTTCGGTGCTGCACGCCTTCCGCCAAGCTTGTACGCAAGACCGGCCTTCGCGTTGACACTTGGTATCTGGTATGCCAAATTCAGAACACTTGGAATGCACAAGACGCAAGCAACCGGGAATGCGGCGTGAACAGCCTCGAGACAGACCTTGAGACAGGCGAGGGGGGCGGACAGGTCCTCGTGATCTCGCGCCTGCCCGCCGAGGTCAGCTACAAGGACAAGGCCTACTCGGCCCTCAAGGACGCCATCACCCGGATGGACCTCTACAGCACGCCCGAGCCGATCCGGCTCGACGAGCGCGAATTGTCCGAGCGCCTCGGCGTCAGCCGCACCCCCATCCGCGAGGCGGTCGCGATGCTGGAGCGGGAGGGCTTCGTGCGCACCGTTCCCCGCCGCGGCATCCATGTGGTGCGCAAGACCAAGCGCGAGATCATCGAAATGATCCAGGCCTGGGCCGCGATCGAGAGCATGGCGGCGCGGCTCGCGGCCGGTCGCGGCGACGACGCCGGGATCGCCGCGCTGCGTCAGCATTTCGCGGCCTTCGACGCGCAGGGCCCCGACATGGGCCACCTCGACGAGTACTCGTCGGCCAACATCGCCTTCCACCAGTCGGTGATCGCCTTGAGCGGGTCCCGGCTGCTGGCCGAGCTCACCGACAACCTCTTCATCCACGTGCGCGCGATCCGTCACAAGACGATCTTCGAGCGCGACCGGGCGCAGCGCTCGATCCGCGACCACATCGCGATCATCGAAGCCATCGAGGCCCGGGACGCCGAGCGCGCGGAGCGGCTCGTCCGCGAACACACGCTGAGGCTTGGAGAGCATGTCGATCGGCATGTCGACCTGGACTGACGCCCCCGCTTCGAGGTCGGGCGCGCAGGCTGCGAGGTCTGCGGGCTGGACCTGAGGAACACGGTCGGGACCCGGAGCGGAGCGCTCCGGGACCGGCTGAAGAACAGACCATCAAGGGTATCCCGGAGGAACGATAGAATGTCGGCGGCCACGCAACTCATCGACGTGAATGCAACCGAAGCCGAGCAGACGCTCACGGACGGCTTTCACCTCGTCATCGACGCGCTCAAGCTCAACGGCATCACCAACATCTACAACGTGCCGGGGATCCCGATCACCGATCTCGGCCGCATGATGCAGGCCGAGGGCATGCGCGTGTTCTCGTTCCGCCACGAGCAGAATGCGGGCTACGCCGCCTCGATCGCCGGCTACCTGACCAAGAAGCCGGGCGTCTGCCTGACGGTCTCGGCCCCGGGCTTCCTCAACGGCCTGACCGCACTGGCGCATGCGACCACGAACTGCTTCCCGATGATCCTGATCTCGGGCTCGTCCGAGCGCGAGATCGTCGACCTGCAGCAGGGCGACTACGAGGAGATGGACCAGCTCGCCATCGCCAAGACGATGTGCAAGGCGGCCTTCCGGGTGCTCCATGCCCAGGACATCGGCATCGCGGTGGCGCGGGCCATCCGCGCCGCGGTGTCGGGCCGTCCGGGCGGCGTCTATCTGGACCTGCCCGCCAAGCTCTTCGGCCAGGTCATGGAGGCCGAGGCCGGCCGCAGGTCGCTCGTGAAGGTCATCGACGCGGCGCCGGCGCAGATCCCCGCGCCGTCGGCCGTGAAGCGCGCGGTCGAGGTGCTGAAGAGCGCCAAGCGGCCGCTGATCATCCTCGGCAAGGGCGCGGCCTACGCGCAGGCCGACGAGGCGATCAAGAGCCTCGTCGAGACGACCGGCATTCCCTTCCTGCCCATGAGCATGGCGAAGGGCCTTCTGCCCGACACCCATCCGCAATCCGCGGGCGCCGCGCGCTCGACGGTGCTGAAGGATTCGGACGTCGTCCTGCTGATCGGCGCCCGCCTCAACTGGCTGCTCTCCCACGGCAAGGGCAAGAGCTGGGGCGACGCGCCGAAGAAGTTCATCCAGATCGACATCGAGCCCAAGGAGATGGACTCGAACGTCGAGATCGTGGCCCCCGTGGTCGGCGACATCGGGTCCTGCGTCGAGGCGCTCCTGACCGAGATCGGCGGCAACTGGAGCAGCGCTCCGACCGACTGGGCCGCCACCGTGGCCAAGAAGCGCGACGAGAACGTCGCCAAGATGGCGCCGCGGCTGATGAACAACAACTCGCCGATGGATTACCACGGCGCGCTCGGCGTGCTGCGCACGGTCATCAAGGAGCGCCCGAACGCGATCCTGGTGAACGAGGGCGCCAACACGCTCGATCTCGCGCGCGGCATCATCGACATGTACCAGCCGCGCAAGCGCATCGACGTCGGCACCTGGGGCATCATGGGCATCGGCATGGGCTACTCGATCGCCGCCGCGATCGAGACCGGCAACCCGGTCCTCGCGGTCGAGGGCGACAGCGCGTTCGGCTTCTCCGGCATGGAGATCGAGACCATCTGCCGCTACAACCTGCCGGTCTGCGTCGTCGTCTTCAACAATGACGGCATCTATCGCGGCACGGACCAGAATCCGGCGGGCGAGGATCCGGCCACGACCGTATTCGTGAAGGGCGCCCGCTACGACAAGATGATTGAGGCGTTCGGCGGCGTCGGCGTGAACGCGACGAGCCCGGACGAATTGCGGCGCGCCGTCAACGAGGCCATGGATTCCGGCAAGCCGACCCTCATCAACGCGGTGATCGACCCGGCGGCGGGCTCCGAGAGCGGCCGCATCGGCAACCTCAATCCGCAGAGCCAGCTCAAGAAGAAGCCGCCGACGCAGTAAGGCGGCTTCACGAAACCTGCGGCCCGCGCCACGCGGGCCGCGCACGCCATAAGCATCAGACGAGCACGAGAGGATACCAAGATGTCCAAGGCACTCGAGGGCGTTCGCGTTCTTGACTTCACCCACGTCCAGTCCGGCCCGACCTGCACCCAGCTTCTCGCCTGGTTCGGCGCCGACGTCATCAAGGTCGAGCGTCCGGGCACCGGCGACATCACCCGCGGCCAGCTCCGCGACATTCCCAACGTGGACAGCCTCTATTTCACGATGCTGAACCACAACAAGCGCTCCATCACCCTCGACACCAAGCACAAAAAGGGCAAGGAGGTCCTCGAGGCCCTGATCAAGACCTGCGACGTGCTGGTCGAGAACTTCGCGCCGGGCGTGCTCGACCGCATGGGCCTGACCTGGGCGCGCATCCAGGAGCTCAACCCGCGCATGATCGTGGCGTCCATCAAGGGCTTCGGCCCCGGCGCCTACGAGGATTGCAAGGTCTACGAGAACGTGGCCCAGTGCGCCGGCGGCGCCGCCTCGACCACGGGCTTCCGCGACGGCCTCCCGCTCGTGACGGGCGCGCAGATCGGCGATTCCGGCACCGGGCTCCACCTGGCGCTCGGCATCGTGGCCGCCCTCTTCCAGCGCACCACGACGGGCCGCGGCCAGCGGGTCGACTGCGCCATGCAGGACGGCGTGCTCAACCTCTGCCGCGTCAAGCTGCGCGACCAGCAGCGCCTCGCGCACGGTCCGCTCAAGGAGTACAGCCAGTACGGCGAGGGCGTCCCCTTCGGCGACGCGGTTCCGCGCGCCGGCAACGATTCGGGCGGCGGCCAGCCGGGCCGGATCCTCAAGTGCAAGGGCTGGGAGACCGATCCCAACGCCTACATCTACTTCATCACCCAGGCCCCCGTCTGGGAGAAGATCTGCGACGTGATCGGCGAGCCCGAGTGGAAGACCCACCCCGACTTCGCGACCCCGCCGGCCCGCCTGCCGCGCCTCAACCAGATCTTCGGGCGCATCGAGGACTGGACCATGACCAAGACGAAGTTCGAGGCCATGGAGATCCTCAACCAGTACGACATCCCCTGCGGGCCGATCCTGTCCATGAAGGAGATCGCCGAGGACCCGTCCCTGCGCAAGACCGGCACGGTCGTCGAGGTCGATCATCCCGAGCGCGGTCCCTACCTCTCGGTCGGCAACCCGATCAAGCTCTCGGACAGCCCGACCGAGGTGGTGCGCTCGCCGCTGCTCGGCGAGCACACGCAGGAGATCCTGCGCTCGGTGCTGAACTTCTCCGAGGAGCAGGTCAACGAGGTGCTGTCCTCCGGCGCCACCGGCGACGTGCCGCGCATCGCTGCGGAGTGATCGGCAGAGCCGGACAGGGGCCGGCTCCCGAAACGCGACGGGCGCGGCGGCATTCCCGCCACGCCCGCTTTCGGAGGGGATCCTCGGGTCGGGACCGCCGGCCCTCCGGGACCGCGCTATTCCGTGAACACCCCGTGCTTCTCCACATGGGCCGCGAGGCCGAGCGTGTGGTTGCGCACCAGGCGCTCTGCGAGATCCGGATCGTGGGCCTCGAGCGCGTCGATGATCTCCATGTGCTCCCGGATCGAGCGCGCGGCGCGGTTGTCCTGCCGGAGCGAGACGGTGCGGATGGCGCGCACGTGGATGAACAGGTTCTCGATCATGCCGGCGATCAGCTTCGAGCCGCTGAGCTGCACGATCGTCTGATGGAACTTGATGTTGGCTTCCGAATACTCGTGCATGTGCTCGGAGGGCGCCTCGTCCTGAAACTCCTTGAAGAGCTTGCGCAAGGCCTTGACCTGCCGCTCGGTGGCGTGCTCCGCGGCGAGCCGCGCCGCCATGCTCTCCAGCGCGGCCCAGGCCTGGATCATCTCGATGATCTCGCGCTTGGTCTTGCGCACCACGAAGATGCCCCGGCGCGGCACCGCGCGCACGAAGCCCTCCTGCTCCAGCAGGGTCAGGGCCTCGCGGATCGGCGTGCGGCTCACCCCGAGGTCCTGCGAGAGCTGGCGCTCGTCGAGCCGGATGTCCTCGATCTGGCCGTAGATGTCCATGTCAGTGATGGCTTTCTTGAGCGCGTCGTAGGCGCGGGTCCTCAGACTGGCGCTCGCCTCGATCGGCACGATGTTCAGCTTCGGACGCGGCCCCGCGGAATCCACCAACGCTTCCCCCTCGCTCGGTCCGCCGCCCCGGGCGGCGCAGCCGCGTTCCGGCTGAGGGGGATACCTATAGCCCCCCTCCGACCGCGGCAAAAGGCGCGCAGCTCGAGGCTTCCCGGCTTTTTTGGACCCCGGAGCGCTCGGCGGCGCCCCGCCCGGCGCCTGCCCGCCTCGCAAATCGCGCTTGACATGCAGAGCACTTGGTATGCCAAATACCAACTTGCAGGGAGAGTTCGGGCGCTGCCGCCGGACGGGTCGGATTGCGGCCTGCGGGCCAGGCGACCCCGGCACCGCGACAACAGGAATCGGCGTGGACCAGGCCGCGTGCAGCCGACCGCGTCCAGCCAGCACAACGCACGCGAGGAGGAATTCGGATGGCTGAAGCCGCTCTGAAAGTGGATGCCCAGGACAATTCGGCGGACGGCCGCCAGGCGGTGGTCCGCAGCGTCATCGCCCGGGTGAAGGCCGATGGCCGCAACGCGCTGACCGCGCCCGAGGGCAAGATCGTCTGCGATGCCTACGGCATCCCGGTGCCGCAGGAAGGGGTCGCGACCTCGGCCGCCGACGCCAAGAGCCTCGCGGACCGCATGGGCTTCCCGGTCGTGATGAAGATCGTCTCGCCCGACATCCTCCACAAGACCGAGGCCGGCGGCGTGCTGGTCGGGCTCAAGAGCGCCGACGAGGTGGCGCAGGGCTACGAGACCATCCTGAAGAACGCCAAGGCCTACAAGGCCGACGCCAAGATCGACGGCGTCCAGGTCCAGCAGATGCTCAAGGGCGGCACCGAGGTGATCGTCGGCGCCATCACGGACGGCTCCTTCGGCAAGCTCGTGGCCTTCGGCCTCGGCGGCGTGCTGGTCGAGGTCCTCAAGGACGTGACCTTCCGCCTCGCGCCCGCGACCCGCGAGGACGCGCTCTCCATGCTGGACGGCATCCAGGCCCACGAGATGCTGAAAGGCGTCCGCGGCGGCGATCCCGTGAACCGCGACGCGGTCGCGGACGTCATCGTCAAGGTGAGCCAGCTCGTCTCCGACTTCCCCGAGATCTCCGAGCTCGACCTCAATCCGGTCTTCGCCACGAAGAGCGACGCGATCGCGGCCGACGTGCGCATCGTGGTCGATTTCGACGCCAAGCCGCGCCCGGTGACGCGCTCCAACGAGGAGATCGTCACGGCCATGAACCGCATCATGCGGCCGAAGGCCGTCGCGGTGATCGGCGCCTCCGCGGAAGCCGGCAAGATCGGCAACTCGGTGATGAAGAACCTCATCAACGGCGGCTACAAAGGCCAGATCTATCCGATCCACCCGAAGGCCGACGAGATCCTGGGCTACAAGGCCTACAAGAGCGTCAAGGACGTCGAGGGCGTCATCGACACGGCCGTGTTCGCGATCCCCGCGAAGTTCGTGGCCGCGGCGCTCACCGAGTGCGGCGAGAAGCAGATTCCCGGCGCGGTGCTGATCCCCTCGGGCTTCGCCGAGGCCGGCGAGCCGGCGCTCCAGGAAGAGATCGTCGAGGTCGGCAAGAAGTACAACGTCCGCCTCATGGGGCCGAACATCTACGGCTTCTACTATACCCCCGAGAACCTCTGCGCGACCTTCTGCACCGCCTACGACGTGAAGGGCTCCGCGGCCCTGTCGTCGCAGTCCGGCGGCATCGGCATGGCGATCATCGGCTTCTCGCGCTCGGCCAAGATGGGCGTGTCGGCGATCGTGGGCCTCGGCAACAAGTCCGACATCGACGAGGACGATCTGCTCGCCTTCTTCGAGCAGGACGAGAACACCAAGGTGATCGCCCAGCACTGCGAGGACCTGAAGGACGGCCGCGCCTTTGCTGAAGCCGCCAAGCGCGTCTCCAAGAAGAAGCCCGTCATCGTGCTGAAAGCGGGCCGCACCTCGGCGGGCGCGAAGGCGGCGGCCTCGCACACCGGCGCGCTCGCGGGCAACGACAAGATCTACGAGGACGTGCTCAAGCAGTCCGGCGTCGTGCGCGCCCGGTCGCTGCGCCAGCTCCTCGAGTTCGCCCGCGGCGTTCCGGTCCTGCCCACCCCGAAGGGCGAGAACGTGCTCATCATCACGGGTGCGGGCGGCTCGGGCGTGCTGCTCTCGGACTCCGTCGTCGACAACGGCCTCTCGCTCATGCAGATGCCGCCGGATCTCGACGAGGCGTTCAAGAAGTTCATCCCGCCCTTCGGCGCCTCCGGCAACCCGGTCGACATCACGGGCGGCGAGCCCCCGAAGACCTACCAGAACACCGTGAAGCTCGGGCTCGAGGACGACCGCATCCATGCGCTCATCCTCGGCTACTGGCACACGATCGTGACGCCCCCGATGGTGTTCGCGAAGCTCATGGTCGAGGTCGTCGAGGAGATGAAGGCCAAGGGCAAGGTGAAGCCCGTCGTGGCCTCGCTCGCCGGCGACGTCGAGGTCGAGGAAGCCGCGCAGTACCTCTACGACCACGGCATCCCGGCCTATGCCTACTCGACCGAGCTTCCGGTCGAGGTGCTCGGCGCCAAGTACAAGTGGGCGCGGGGCGCGGGCCTGCTCTGATCCCGGGAAGGGGAGGGCCTCGTCCGGCCCGCCCCGTCCTGTCCTGAAGACGACGACAACGGCGCCGCCCTCAGCACTGAGGGCGGCGTTCCCTCCGGCGCACCAGGATTGTCATGAACGTCCACGATCCACGCCCCTCCCGCGACCAGGGGCGCCCCGACCGCAGCATCCATCCGGGCTCCGGCCGCCGGAAGACCCGCAACGCCCCGCGGGGGCGGCAGGTCGATCAGGCCTCGCTCGACGAGGTCCGGGCGCTCCTCGGCGACAGGCCGCGCCGGCCCGATCTCCTGATCGAGTTCCTGCACCTCATCCAGGACCATTACGGCTGCCTGCACGCGCGCCACCTCGCGGCGCTCGCCAAGGACATGCGCCTCGCCCTCGTCGAGGTCTACGAGGTCGCGACCTTCTACGCCCATTTCGACGTGGTCATAGAGGGCGAGGAGCCGCCGCCGTTCCTGACCGTCCGGGTCTGCGATTCCCTGAGCTGCGCGCTCAATGGTGCCGAGACCCTGCTCTCCGCGTTGCAGTCCGACCTCGGGCGCTCGGTGCGCGTCGTGCGCGCCCCCTGCATGGGCGGCTGCGACCGTGCCCCCGTGGTGGCGATCGGCCATGCGCTGCACGAGCACGCCACGATCGAGAGCGTGAAGCGCGACGTCGCCCACGGGCACGTCCATCCCCACATCCCGCACTATGTCGATTTCGGCGCCTATCGCGAAGGCGGCGGCTACCGCCTGCTGACCGACCTTCTCGACGGGCGCCGCCCGATCGACGAGGTCGTCAAGGCGCTGGAGGATTCGAACCTGCGCGGCCTCGGCGGCGCCGGTTTCCCCACCGGCCGCAAGTGGCGCTTCGTGCGCGCCGAGCCGGCCCCGCGCCTCATGGCGGTCAACGCGGACGAGGGCGAGCCCGGCACCTTCAAGGACCGGCACTATCTCGAAAAGGACCCGCACCGCTTCCTCGAGGGCATGCTGATCGGCGCGCTCGCGGTCGAGGCGCAAGCGATCTACATCTACCTGCGCGACGAGTATCCGCAGGTGCGCGAGATCCTCCTGCGCGAGATCGCGAAGGTCGAGGCCGCGGGGCTCGCGCGCCACACCGAGATCCACCTGCGCCGGGGCGCGGGCGCCTATATCTGCGGCGAGGAATCCGCGATGCTCGAATCGATCGAGGGCAAGCGCGGCCTGCCGCGCCACAAGCCCCCGTTCCCGAGCCAGGTCGGCCTCTTCGGCCGCCCGACGCTGATCAACAACGTCGAGACCCTGTTCTGGGTGCGCGACATCGTCGAGAACGGGCCGGACTGGTTCGGCGGCCAGGGCCGCAACGGCCGCAAGGGCCTTCGCACCTTCTCGGTATCGGGCCGGGTACGCGAGCCCGGCGTCAAGCTGGCGCCCGCCGGCATCACGGTGCGCGAGCTCATCGACGAATATTGCGGCGGCATGGCCGAGGGCCACAGCTTCAAGGGCTACCTTCCGGGCGGCGCCTCGGGCGGCATCCTGCCGGCGTCCATGGACAGCATCCCGCTCGATTTCGGGACGCTGGAACAGCACGGCTGCTTCATCGGCTCGGCCGCGGTGGTGATCCTGTCCGACCGGGACGACATGCGCGACGTGGCGCTCAACCTCATGCGGTTCTTCGAGGACGAGAGCTGCGGCCAGTGCACCCCCTGCCGGGTCGGCACCGAGAAGGCCGTGGTTCTCATGGATCAGCCGCAATGGGACGAGGGGCTCCTCAACGAGCTCTCCCGCGTCATGACCGACGCCTCGATCTGCGGTCTCGGCCAGGCCGCCATGAACCCGGTCAAGCAGGTCATGAAGCATTTCCGTGCGGACCTGACGGGCGAGATCAAGCCCGCGCCCGAGGGCCAGTCCGAGCCTGCGCCCGGCAAGCCCGCGCGCTACTGAGCAAGAACGGATCGGACGGTGCCGGCTCCGCCGGCCCGTCCCCACAAGAGGAACGCGTCATGCAGGACGGCATCCGATTCTCCCTCAACGGCGTCGAGGTCGAGGCTCAGGCCGGCGAGACGATCTGGCAGGTCGCCCAGCGCCACGACACCGAGATCCCCCACCTCTGCTACGCCCACAAGCCCGGCTACCGCCCGGACGGCAATTGCCGCGCCTGCGTGGTCGAGATCGAGGGCGAGCGGGTGTTGGCTGCCTCCTGCGTGAGGAAGCCCGCGCCCGGCATGAAGGTGCACACCAATTCCGAGCGGGCGGAGGCCTCGCAGAAGCTCGTCTTCGAGCTCCTCGTCGCCGACCAGCCCGACCGCAGCGACGCGCACGACCCGGATTCGCGCTTCTGGAACTGGGCCGACCACATCCACGTCACCGGGAGCCGCTTTCCCGCGGTGGCGCGCGAGAACAAGGCCAAGGATTTCAGCCATCCCGCCATGGCGGTGCAGCTCGACGCCTGCATCCAGTGCAATCTCTGCGTCCGCGCCTGCCGCGAGGTCCAGGTCAACGACGTCATCGGCATGGCGCTTCGCGGCCCCAACGAGAAGATCGTCTTCGACTTCGACGACCCGATGGGCGA
This sequence comes from Microvirga sp., assembly GCA_036263675.1. GTDB lineage: Bacteria > Pseudomonadota > Alphaproteobacteria > Rhizobiales > Beijerinckiaceae > Microvirga. The sequence continues at coordinate 10,226 of DATAGO010000030.1, forward strand.
CTCGACCTGCGTGGCCTGCGGCGAATGCGTGCAGGCCTGCCCGACCGGCGCGCTCATGCCCGCGACCCTCGTCGACGAGGCCGGCCGCTTCACCAACGCGCCCGACCGCGAGGTCCACTCGGTCTGCCCCTATTGCGGCGTCGGCTGCCAGCTCACCTATCAGATCAAGGATGACCGCATCGTCGCGGTCGAGGGCCGCGAGGGTCCCTCGAACCAGAACCGCCTCTGCGTGAAGGGCCGCTTCGGCTTCGACTACGTCCACCACGCCGACCGCCTCACGGTGCCGCTGATCCGGAAGGACGGCATCTCGAAGCACGACACCGCGATCGATCCGCTCAACCCCTTCACCCATTTCCGCGAGGCCACCTGGGAGGAGGCGCTGGAGCGCGCCGCCGGCGGCCTGAAAGCGATCCGCGACACCCACGGCGGCAACGCGCTCGCGGGCTTCGGCTCCGCCAAGGGCTCGAACGAGGAGGCCTACCTGTTCCAGAAGCTGGTCCGCGCCGGCTTCGGGACCAACAACGTCGACCATTGCACGCGCCTGTGCCACGCCTCGTCGGTGGCGGGCCTGCTCGAAGGTGTCGGATCGGGCGCGGTCTCGGCCCCCTTCATGGCGGCGGCGGATGCCGAGGTCATCGTGGTGATCGGCGCCAACCCGACCGAGAACCATCCTGTGGCCGCGACCTTCTTCAAGAACGCGACCGAGCGCGGCGCCAAGCTCGTCGTGATGGATCCGCGCGGCACGGCGCTCATGCGGCACGCCACGCACATGCTGCAGTTCAAGCCCGGCCGCGACGTCGCGATGCTGAACGCGATGATCCACACGATCATCGAGGAGGAGCTCTACGACCGGCAATACGTCCAGGCCAACACCACGGATTTCGAGGCGCTCGCCGCGAACGTGAAGGACTTCCCGCCCGAGCAGATGGAGGCGATCTGCGGCATCCCGGCCGCGACCCTGCGCGAGGTGGCGCGCCTCTACGCCCGCTCGGAGGCCTCGATCATCTTCTGGGGCATGGGCGTCAGCCAGCACATCCACGGCACCGACAACACCCGCTGCCTGATCGCGCTCGCGCTGCTCACCGGCCAGATCGGCCGCCCCGGCACCGGCCTGCACCCGCTTCGCGGCCAGAACAACGTGCAGGGCGCGTCCGACGCCGGCCTCATCCCGATGTTCTTCCCCGACTACAAGTCGGTCGAGGATCCGGACGTGCGCGGCTTCTACGAGAACCTCTGGGGCGCCAGGCTCGACCCGAAGCGCGGCCTCACCGTGGTCGAGATCATGGACGCGATCCATGCCGACCGGGTGCGCGGCATGTACATCATGGGCGAGAACCCGGCCATGTCGGACCCGGACGTGCAGCATGCGCGGGAGGCGCTCGCCAAGCTCGAGCACCTCGTGGTGCAGGACATCTTCCTGACCGAGACCGCGAAATACGCCGACGTGGTGCTCCCGGCCTCGGCCTGGCCCGAGAAGGACGGCACGGTCACCAACACCAACCGCCAGGTCCAGATCGGCCGCAAGGCCCTGCCGCTTCCCGGGGAAGCGCGCCAGGACCTTGGGATCATCGTGGACCTCGCCCGGGGGCTCGGGCTCGACTGGACCTACAGCCATCCCCGCGAAGTCTTCGCCGAGATGACGCAGGCCATGCCGTCCTTGCGCAACATCACCTGGGACCGCCTGGAGCGCGAGAGCTCCGTGACCTATCCCTGCGACGCGCCCGACGAGCCCGGCCACGACATCGTGTTCGGCAACGGCTTCCCGACGGCGAACGGCCGCGGCCGCTTCGTGCCCGCGCGCCTCGTCTCGCCCGCCGAGGAGCCCGACGCCGAGTACCCGATGGTGCTCACCACCGGCCGGCAACTCGAGCACTGGCACACGGGCTCCATGACCCGGCGCGCGCAGGTGCTCGACGACCTCGAACCCGAGGCGGTGGCCTACGTCTCAGCGCGCGACATGGAGCGGATCGGCCTGCGCTCGGGCGACCGCCTGCGGGTCTCGACCCGCCGCGGCGCGATCGAGCTCGTGGCCCGCATCGACGGGATGATCCCGCCGGGGCTGATCTTCATCCCCTTCGCCTATGCGGAGGCCGCCGCCAACGTGCTCACGAACCCGCAGCTCGACCCCTTCGGCAAGATCCCGGAGTTCAAGTTCTGCGCCGCCAAGGCGGAGCCGGCCTTCGCGCCTGCGGTGGCGGCGGAATAGGGGGCGGCGCAGCATGCACGAGGCCAACGTCAACGACCGCGCCGGATAGGGAAGGGACGGAGCGCCATGCACAAGGCCAACGTCAACGACCGCGCCAGCGTCGAGGCCGTCTACCCGCAGGCGGCCTTCGACGAGGACGCGTCCCGGAACGCGCTCGCCGACGCTCCCGTGGTGCACGGGCTCCGCATCGATTCCGCGCCCGACGCGCAGGGCTGGTTCGCGCTCGGGCGCGCCCGGCACCATGTCGGGGAGCTGACCGGATTCAAGGAGGCGATCTTCCTCCACCCCGAGGAGCCGCACCTCGCGGCGCCGCTCCTCGGCAATGATCCGGACGGACTGGCGCAGAGCCCCGACGCGATGCCGGAGAAGCGCCGGCAGGCATACGCGGCCTTCATCGACCGGGTCCTGGAGGCGGCCCGCACGGCCGATTTCGCGGCGCCGATCGGCCGCGACGAGCCGCGGCTGAAAGGCTTCCACGGCGGCTGATCCGCTCCCCGGCGGGACATAGAAAAAGGCGCCGTCGCGGCGCCTTTTCGAACCAGTGGTTGCGTGGGCGGGCCGGAGCTCAGGCGGCCTTGCGCAGGCCGTTGCTGTTGGCGGCCGCGCCGAGGGTGACCGACGCCGGAGCGAAGCCGCGCGGGGCCGCCGGCACGGTCGGCTCCGCCATCCCGCGCACGTCGGTGACGATCGCGCCGAACAGGCTCGCGTCCTTCACGGCGATCTCCCAGATCACGGCCGCGAGACCGGCCAGCGCAGCCACGAGGGCGAAGTGCTCGAGAAAGGTGGGGGAGATCATGGGGTAATTACCCACCCCCTTGCGGCGTGGGCGGATCGCTGATTCCCTGCACTGATGGGCCGGGGCGATCTTGAGCGACTGAGCAAGGAAGAGCTGATCGAGCTGGTGCTGCGTCTGCAGCGGCCGGAGAAGACGTCCCGCAC
>DATAGO010000031.1:0-22121 GCA_036263675.1 Microvirga sp.
GCGCACGGCTCCGCCGGGCCGGCGGATGGGGCATGCGGGCGCGATCATCTCGGGCGGCAAGGGCGGCGCGGACGACAAGATCGCAGCCATGGAAGAGGCCGGCATCCGCGTCTCACCCTCACCGGCACGCCTTGGAAAGACCTTGGTTGAGGTGCTGAAGGGATAGTAATCCAGGCACCTGTTCCGGCATCCTCGGGCCCGCCCCGGGGATTTCATGCCGGGCGAGGCGCCCATTGTCTTCACGCGATCCTCGGGTCTTGCTCCGCGAGCCCGGTGACGACGCATCGATACAGGAACGGGACGATCACCATGGCCCGCCAGGACGCCAACGAAGCCTTCCTCCAGACCGCCTTCCTCTACGGAGCCAATGCGGGCTACATCGAGGATCTCTACGCCCGCTACCAGGAGAACCCGTCGTCGGTCGACGCCCAGTGGCAGGCCTTCTTCGGGGCGCTCAAGGACGACCGGCAGGCGGTCGCCAAGAGCGCGCGGGGCGCGTCGTGGAAGAAGCCGAACTGGCCGATCCACGCCAACGGCGAGATCGTCTCGGCGCTCGACGGCAACTGGGCGCAGGTCGAGAAGTCGGTCGGCGAGAAGATCCAGGCCAAGGCGCAGGTCAAGGGCGCCGAGATCTCGCAGGCCGACGTCCAGCAGGCGACGCGCGATTCCGTGCGCGCCCTCATGCTGATCCGCGCCTACCGGGTGCGCGGCCACCTGCACGCCAAGCTCGACCCGCTCGGCATCCAGCCCCGCGCCCACGACGAGGAACTGCACCCCTCCCATTACGGCTTCACGGAAGCCGACTGGGACCGCAAGATCTTCCTCGACAAGGTGCTCGGCATGGAGTTCGGCACGATCCGCGAGATCGTCGCCGTCCTCGACCGCACCTATTGCCAGACGCTCGGCGTCGAGTTCATGCACATCTCCGATCCCGCCGAGAAGGCGTGGATCCAGGAGCGCATCGAAGGGCCCGACAAGGAGATCACCTTCACCCGCGAGGGCAAGCGCGCCATCCTCAACAAGCTCGTGGAGGCGGAAGGCTTCGAGCGCTTCCTCGACGTGCGCTACACCGGCACCAAGCGCTTCGGCCTCGACGGCGGCGAGTCGCTGATCCCGGCGCTCGAGCAGATCATCAAGCGCGGCGGCAATCTCGGCGTGCAGGAGATCGTGATCGGCATGTCGCACCGCGGCCGCCTGAACGTTCTCACGCAGGTCATGGGCAAGCCCCACCGGGCGCTGTTCCACGAGTTCAAGGGCGGCTCCTTCGCCCCCGACGACGTGGAAGGCTCGGGCGACGTGAAGTACCACCTCGGCGCGTCCTCGGACCGCGTCTTCGACGGCAACAACGTCCACCTGTCGCTCACCGCCAACCCCTCGCACCTCGAGATCGTCGATCCCGTGGTGCTCGGCAAGGTCCGCGCCAAGCAGGACCAGCACAACTGCTCGCCCGACAACCGCACCTGCGTGATGCCGCTCCTCGTCCACGGCGACGCGGCCTTCGCGGGTCAGGGCGTGGTCGCGGAATGCTTCGGCCTCTCGGGGCTCAAAGGCCACCGCACCGGCGGCTCGATCCACGTCATCGTCAACAACCAGATCGGCTTCACGACCGATCCGCGCTTCTCGCGCTCCTCGCCCTACCCCTCGGACGTCGCCAAGATGGTCGAGGCGCCGATCTTCCACTGCAACGGCGACGATCCGGAGGCCGTGGTCTTCGCCGCCAAGGTCGCGACCGAGTACCGGCAGAAGTTCCAGAAGCCCGTGGTCGTGGACATGTTCTGCTACCGCCGCTTCGGCCACAACGAGGGAGACGAGCCGTCCTTCACCCAGCCGCTGATGTACCGGAAGATCCGCCAGCACGCGTCGATCCTCGAGGTCTACTCCAAGCGCCTCGTCAGTGAGGGCGTCGTCAGCGAAGCCGAGATCGAGGAGATGAAGGGCGCCTGGCGCGCCAAGCTCGACGCCGAGTTCGAGGTCGCGCAGGCCTACAAGCCCAACAAGGCCGACTGGCTCGACGGCCGCTGGGCCGGCCTCAAGGCCGTCCGCGAGGATGTGGACGATCCGCGCCGCGGCCAGACCGGCGTCGCGGTCGAGACCCTGCGCGAGATCGCGGGCGCGCTCACCTCCGTGCCGGAGGGCTTCCACGTCCACCGCACGATCCAGCGCTTCCTCGACAACCGCCGCAAGATGATGGAGACCGGCGAGGGCCTCGACTGGGCCTTCGCGGAAGCGCTCTCCTTCGGCTCGCTGCTGCTCGAAGGTCACCGTGTGCGCCTCTCCGGCCAGGACGTGGAGCGCGGCACCTTCTCGCAGCGCCACTCGGTGCTGACCGACCAGGAGAACGAGGCGCGCTACACCGGCCTCAACCACATCCGCGACGGCCAGGCCCGCTACGAGGTCATCAACTCGATGCTCTCGGAAGAGGCGGTGCTCGGCTTCGAGTACGGCTACACCCTGTCGGAGCCGAACGCGCTCACCCTGTGGGAGGCGCAGTTCGGCGACTTCGCCAACGGCGCCCAGGTGGTGTTCGACCAGTTCATCTCGTCCGGCGAGCGCAAGTGGCTGCGCATGTCGGGCCTCGTCTGCCTGCTGCCGCACGGCTACGAGGGCCAGGGGCCGGAGCACTCCTCCGCGCGCCTGGAGCGCTTCCTGCAGATGTGCGCCGAGGACAACATGCAGGTCGCCTACTGCTCGACGCCGGCGAACTACTTCCACATCCTGCGCCGGCAGCTCAAGCGCGACTTCCGCAAGCCGCTGATCCTGATGACGCCGAAGAGCCTCTTGCGCCACAAGCGCTGCACCTCGCGGCTCGACGACATCGCGGAGGGAACGCATTTCCACCGCGTGCTGCCCGACGACGCCCAGCGCCTCACCGACGGTGTGAAGCTCGTGCGCGACGACAAGATCCGCCGCGTCGTGCTCTGCACCGGCAAGGTCTATTACGACCTCTACGAGGAGCGCGAGAAGCGCGGCGTCGACGACGTCTATCTCCTGCGCGTGGAGCAGCTCTATCCCTTCCCGGTGAAGTCGCTCGCGGCCCAGCTCGCCCGCTTCAAGAACGCGGACGTGGTGTGGTGCCAGGAGGAGCCCAAGAACATGGGGTCCTGGACCTTCGTCGAGCCCTACCTCGAATGGGTGCTGAAGACCGCCGGCTCCAAGGTGGACCGGCCGCGCTATGTCGGCCGCGCGGCGTCCGCCGCCACCGCCACGGGCCTGATGTCGAAGCACATGGCGCAGCTCCAGGCCTATCTCGACGAGGCCTTCGCGGCCTGAGCGGAAACGAGCGAACTCCGATGCCGGTCCATCTCTGCAAGCTCCTGCCCCCGCGGGCGACCTTTCCGGGCGACATGACGCCCGAGGAAGGCCGGCTGATGCAGGAGCACGGGGCCTACTGGCAGGGATTGGCCCAGCGCGGCACCGCGATCGTGGTGGGGCCCGTCTTCGATCCGGCGGGCGTGTGGGGCATGGCGGTCGTGGACGTCGCGGATGCCGACGCCGCCTCGGCGCTCACCCATGCGGACCCCATCGTCCGGGCCGGCGCCGGCTTCCGCTACGAGATCTATCCCGTCCCGCAGGCCATCCTGCGGGGCCAATCGTCATCCTCATCCGTCTGAGAAGACGCCCCCCGAGAGGCGCAGCCCCATGTCGACCGAAATTCGCGTACCCACCTTAGGCGAGTCCGTTTCGGAGGCCACGATCGGCCGCTGGTTCAAGAAGCCCGGCGACCCCGTGAAGGCCGACGAGCCGCTGCTCGAGCTTGAGACCGACAAGGTGACCCTCGAGGTCAACGCGCCCGCTTCCGGCACGCTCGGCGAAATCCTCGCCAAGGACGGCGAGACCGTGAGCCCCGGCGCAGTGCTGGGCTCGATCAGCGAGGGCGGCGCATCGGCCGCCGCTGCGGCTCCGGCGGCTGCCCCGAAGCCGGCCGTGGCGCCCCAGACGCCCCCGCCTACGCAGACCTCGTCCGCCGGATACGGCAACAACAGCGAGGCGCGGCCGCAAGGCCATGACGGGGCTACGAAGGACAACGGCCCGGCGGTGTCGCGGCTCGCCGCCGAGAGCGGCGTGAACGCTGCGGGTGTCGCAGGCTCGGGCAAGGACGGCCGCGTCACCAAGGGCGACATGCTGGCCGCCATAGCGACCGGCGGCGCCTCGGCGCCCGCTCCGGCCGCGCCGGTGCAGATGCGCGCGCCCTCCGCGCCGGACGATGCGTCGCGCGAAGAGCGCGTGAAGATGACGAAGCTGCGCCAGACCATCGCGCGCCGCCTCAAGGACGCGCAGAACACCGCCGCCATGCTGACCACGTTCAACGACGTGGACATGGGCGCCGTGATGCAGATGCGCTCGCAGTACAAGGACGTGTTCGAGAAGAAGCACGGAGTGAAGCTCGGCTTCATGGGCTTCTTCACCAAGGCGGTGATCCAGGCCCTGAAGGAGATCCCGGCCGTGAACGCCGAGATCGACGGGCAGGACCTCGTCTACAAGAACTACTACCACGTCGGCATCGCGGTCGGCACCGAGAAGGGCCTCGTGGTCCCGGTGGTGCGCGACGCGGACCAGATGTCGATCGCCGCCATCGAAAAGAAGATCGCGGATTTCGGCAAGCGCGCGCGGGACGGCAAGCTCTCCATCGACGAGATGCAGGGCGGCACCTTCACGATCACGAATGGGGGCATCTACGGCTCGCTGATGTCGACGCCGATCCTCAACGCGCCCCAGAGCGGAATCCTCGGCATGCACCGCATCGAGGAGCGCCCGGTGGTCCGCAACGGCCAGATCGTCGCGCGGCCGATGATGTATCTCGCGCTCTCGTACGACCACCGCATCGTCGACGGCAAGGAAGCCGTGACCTTCCTGGTGCGGGTCAAGGAGGCGCTGGAGGATCCGGCGCGCCTCGTGCTGGATCTGTAAGGATCGCCCCGTCGTGGCCGGCCCCGGGTCGGCCATCCACGACTGTAACCACGCCGCAAGGCGTGGATGGCCGGGCCGAGCCCGGCCATGACGTTTGAGGAAGAGAGCATGTCCTACGATCTCGTCGTCATCGGAACCGGCCCCGGCGGCTATGTCTGCGCGATCCGCGCGGCGCAGCTCGGCCTCAAGACCGCCGTGGTCGAGAAGCGCAAGGCCCACGGCGGCACCTGCCTCAACGTCGGCTGCATCCCCTCGAAGGCGCTGCTGCACGCATCCGAGGAGTTCGAGAGCGCGCGCACGCACTTCAAGGATCTCGGCATCGACGTCGGCACGCCAACCTTCGACCTCAAGAGGATGATGGCCTTCAAGCAGGAGGGCATCGACGGCAACACCAAGGGCGTCGAGTTCCTGCTCAAGAAGAACAAGATCGACGCTTATCTCGGCGCCGGCCGCATCACGGCGCCGGGCAAGATCGTGGTCACGGCCGAGGACGGCTCGACCCAGACGGTCGAGACCAAAAACATCGTGATCGCCACGGGCTCCGACGTGACGCGGCTTCCCGGCATCACGATCGACGAGAAGGTCGTGGTCTCCTCGACGGGCGCACTCGAGCTCGAATCCGTGCCGAAGCGCCTCGTGGTGATCGGCGCCGGCGTGATCGGGCTCGAGCTCGGCTCGGTCTGGCGCCGCCTCGGCTCCGAGGTGGTGGTGGTCGAGTTCCTCGACCGCATCCTGCCCGGCATGGACAGCGAGGTCGCCAAGCAGTTCCAGCGCATCCTCGGCAAACAGGGCATGCAGTTCAAGCTCGGCTCCAAGGTCACGAAGGTCGAGACGAACGGCAGCGGCGCGACCCTCACGGTCGAGCCGGCCGCGGGCGGCACTGCGGAGACGATCCAGGCCGACGTGGTGCTCGTCGCCATCGGGCGCGTGCCGTACACGGAAGGCCTCGGGCTCGAAGCGGTCGGCGTCGCCAAGGATCCGAAGGGGCGCGTCCTCACCGACAACCATTTCGCGACGAACGTGCCCGGCATCTACGCCATCGGCGACGTGATCGCGGGGCCGATGCTCGCCCACAAGGCCGAGGACGAGGGCGTCGCGGTGGCCGAGATCCTGGCCGGCAAGGCCGGCCACGTGAACTACGACGTGATCCCCGGCGTGGTCTACACCTACCCGGAGGTCGCCACGGTCGGGAAGACCGAGGACGAGGTGAAGGCGGCGGGGCTGGCCTACAATGTCGGCAAGTTCCCCTTCACGGCAAACGGCCGCGCCAAGGTCAACCACACCACGGACGGCTTCGTGAAGATCGTGGCGGATGCCGCGACCGACCGGGTGCTCGGCGTGCACATCGTCGGCGCCGATGCCGGCAACCTGATCCACGAGGCCGCGGTCGCGATGGAGTTCGGCGCCTCGTCCGAGGACATCGCCCGCACCTGCCACGCCCACCCGACCCTGGCGGAAGCCGTCAAGGAAGCCGCGCTCGCGGTCGAGAAGCGCGCGATTCATATGTGAACCCGTGAAGGAAGCCGCACTCGCGGTCGAGAAGCGCGCGGTCCCCATGTGATGCGAGGGCGCCTTCCCGAGAGGGGAGGGCGCCCGCGTTATCCCTTCACGAACCGGGCGGCGAAGAAGCCGTCGAGGCCGCTGCGCTCGTCCTCACCCAAGCGCAGATGCGAGGGCAGGGTGCGCAGATCCCCGGCCGGCGTCAGGGCCTCGGAGAGGCCGCCGATCTCGGAGGCCTCCACGGGCACGTGCTTGAAATCCGCATGCCGCTCCAGGAAGGCGGCGGCCTGGCGCTCGCCCTCCTCGGGCTCCAGCGAGCAGACGCAGTAGACGAGCCGGCCGCCGGGCTTGAGCAGGCCGGCGGCCTTGTCGAGGAGCCGGGCCTGCAGGTTGGCCAGCCGGGGAATGTCGTCTTCCGCCTTGCTCCAGGCCACGTCCGGGTGGCGGCGGATCGTGCCGGTCGCGAGGCACGGCGCATCGAGCAGCACCGCATCGAAGGGACCGGCGTCGAGTTCGAGCGCATCGAGGGCGCGTGTCTCCGCTTCGAGCCCGAGCCGGGCGAGATTCTCTTCCACGCGGGCGAGGCGCCGGGCCGCGCGGTCGACCGCGAGGACCGATGCGCCGGCGGCGGCGAGCTGCGCGGTCTTGCCCCCCGGCGCGGCGCAGAGATCCGCGATCGTCTCGCCCGGCTGCGGGTTCAGGAGCCGGGCCGGCAGGGCCGCGGCCGCATCCTGCACCCACCAGGCGCCCTCCGCGAAGCCCGGCAGGTCGCGGATCGCGGTGCGCTCGCGCAGGCGTACGCTGCCGGTCGTCAGGAGCAGGCCGCCGAGGCGCTCGGCCCAAGGCCCGGGATCTGCCCGAACGGTGAGGTCGATTGCGGCGCTGGAGCGGTGCGCCTGCGCGATTGCCTGCGCGGCGTCCTCGCCGTAGGCCGCGATCCAGCGGTCCTTCAGCCAATCCGGCGTGTCGCGCCAGGGCTCGTCCTCGCCGAGAATGCTCTCCTTCTCCCGGCTCAGGCGCCGCAGCAGGGCGTTGACGAGTCCCGACGCGTGGCGCAGGCGCGGATCGCCGCGGGCGAGCTCGACCGCCGTGTCGACGGCGGCATGGTCGGGCACGTCGAGAAACAGGATCTGGGCGCCGCCGACGAGGAGGAGCGAGAGGAGCTCGCGCTCCTTCGGCAGGCCGCGGTCGAGACGCGACCGGATGGCGTGGCGCAGGGTGCCGAGGCGGCGGAAGGTCACGACCGCGATGGCCCGCGCCAGCGCCTCGTCGCGGGGCTCGAGCCGGGCCTCCCGGCCGAGCTCGTCCAGGACGTCGTCGAGGGGCATGCGCCGGCGCCAGGTGTCGGCGACCGCCTGCCAGGCGAGCCGCCGCGCCGCGAGCCCGGCTCCGGCCTCGCCGCCGCGCGCTCCGGCTCGGGCGGGTTGCGCTCCCGGCCTAGCCACGGGCGCCCCCGGAGCGAAGCCCCGGCCTCCGGCCGGTCTTGACGAAGGTCATGCCTGTCTCCACGTGGCGGTCATCGCCCTTTGCCAGGCCCCGATGTAGGCGCGCCCGCCGCCTTCCGCCACGGGGCGGACTAAGATGGAACGCCCATGAGCCAGAACCCCGACAGCCCCGGCGGGTCCCCGTCCGGGCCGGCCAAGCCCCTCTCCGACGCCGCCCGCCGGGCGCTGGCGGAAGCGGAGGAGCGCCGCGCGGCCATCGACGCCCGCGCGGCCGAGATCGCCCGGGCGAGGGAGCACAAGGGCCGCGGCGGCCTCGAACCCGTGCGCTACGACGACTGGGAGGTGAAGGGGCTCGCGAGCGACTTCTGAGCGCGGCTACACGATCCCGGGAGCGCGACTTCTGAGCCTCCCTCAACGGATGCTATTGCGTCACCACCACCCGCGTCCCCACCCGCACCCGGCTGTAGAGGTCGATCACGTCCTCGTTCGTCATGCGGATGCAGCCGTAGGATGCCGGCGTGCCGATGGAGCCCGGGCGGTTGGTGCCGTGGATCGCGTATTCGTCGCGGTCGAGGACGAGGGCGCGCGCGCCCATCGGGTTGTTGGCGGCGCCGGCCGGGATCACGCGGGGCAGGCGCGGGTTGTCGCGCCGGATCTCCGCCGGCGGCGCCCAGGCCGGCCGGACGTACTTGCCCGCGATCCGCGCCTCGCCGGTCCATTGCTTGCCGGGCTTGCCCACGGCGACCGGATAGCGGACGGCCGTGCCGTCGCCCTTCACGAAATAGAGCCGCCGCTCGTCGTTGCGCACCACGACCGTGCCGGGCTCGATTTTGTCGGCAAAGGGCACGGTCTCGCGCGCCTCGGCGGCGGAGATCGCGGCGGCTACGGCGGCAGCAAGGACAACGGGCTTCAGCATCTCTCCTCCCCGGGTCGGAGCTTGGCAGGGGGGAGACGCAGGCGCAACGGCGCCGGTTCCCGGCGACGGACCTGCCTCGGGCGTCACGATCCCGTCAGGCCCCCGGCCGGCGCACGCTCCCGAGGCCGTGCAGAGGGAGAGAGCCCATCAGCCGCTCACGGAATCGAGAGCCTGGATGCCCTCGAGGGCGGAGCCGATTTCCTGGGCTGCGACTGCAAGGTCGAAGCGGTTCTGGAGGTTGAGCCAGAATTGCGGCGTCGTGCCGAAGCACCGGCTCAGGCGCAAGGCCGTGTCGGCCGTGATCCCGATCCGCTCGGCCGCGATCCGCTCGATCCGCGTCCGGGGGACCCGACAGGCGCGGGCCACCGCGATGGCACCCACCCCCAGAGGCTTCATGAACTCCTCCCGCTGCACCTCCCCCGGGTGCAGCGGGGCGAGGTCCGGAGGGGCGGCGTCCATCATCGGTCTCTCCTCAGTGGTAGTCGACGATTTCAACCTCGTAGGCATCCCCGGCGCTCCACCGAAAGCAGACCCGAAACTGGTCGTTGATCCAGATTGAGTGCAGGCCGCTGCGGCTGCCCTTTAAGGCTTCGAGGCGGTTCGCAGGCGGAACCGCCAGGTCGCGCAGATCGTGCGCGGCGTCGATCATCGCGAGCTTGCGCCGCGCGACGGACAGCAGGTCGGCCGGAAAGCCCTTCGGACAGCGGCCGCCGAAAGCCTGCTCGCTCCGTCGGTCCTTGAAGCTTCGGATCATGCCGGTGACCTGTTGCTCCGGCATGCATCACTTTGTGATACATAATCCAAGAGCTTTCGGCTGCCTGCGCAAACGAAAACGCCCGGGTCTGGACCCGGGCGCCTGAACGATCGCCGTTCGGGAGCGATCACGCCGCCGAGGCGCGCTTGTTCTGGCGGTTCGAGATCAGGTCGTCGACGACGCCGGGATCCGCGAGCGTGGAGGTGTCGCCGAGCGAGCCGAACTCGTCCTCGGCGATCTTGCGCAGGATGCGGCGCATGATCTTGCCCGAACGGGTCTTCGGGAGGCCCGGCGCGAACTGGATCAGGTCCGGCGAGGCGATGGGGCCGATCTCCTTGCGGACCCAGGTCACGAGCTCCTTGCGGAGCTCCTCCGAGGGCTGCTCGCCCGCCATCAGGGTCACGTAGGCGTAGATGCCCTGGCCCTTGATGTCGTGGGGATAGCCCACCACCGCGGCCTCGGAGACCTTCGGGTGCGCCACGAGAGCGGATTCCACCTCCGCGGTGCCCATGCGGTGGCCCGAGACGTTGATGACGTCGTCGACGCGGCCGGTGATCCAGTAATAGCCGTCGGCGTCGCGGCGGCAGCCGTCGCCCGTGAAGTACTTGCCGGGATAGGTCGAGAAATAGGTCTGCACGAAGCGCTCGTGGTCGCCGTAGACCGTACGCATCTGGCCCGGCCACGAATCCGCGATCACGAGATTGCCCTCGGCCTGGCCCTCGAGCACCTTGCCCTCCGCGTCCACGACCTGCGGCTTCACGCCGGGCAGCGGCAGCGTGGCCGAGCCGGGTTTGAGCCGGGTGGCGCCCGGCAACGGCGAGATCAGGATGCCGCCGGTCTCGGTCTGCCACCAGGTATCGACGATCGGGCAGCGCCGGTCGCCGACGACCCGGTGGTACCAGTCCCAGGCCTCCGGGTTGATGGGCTCGCCGACGGAGCCGAGGAGGCGCAGCGACTTGCGCGAGGTCTTCGCTACGGGCGCCTCGCCGGCCTGCATGAGCGAGCGGATCGCGGTCGGGGCGGTGTAGAAGATGTTGACCTTGTGCTTGTCGACCACCTCCCAGAAGCGGGAGATCGAGGGATAGGTCGGCACGCCCTCGAACATCAGCGTCGTGGCGCCGTTGGCGAGCGGGCCGTAGAGGATGTAGGAATGGCCCGTCACCCAGCCCACGTCCGCGGTGCACCAGTAGATGTCGCCGTCGTGGTAGTCGAACACGTACTGGTGCGTGAACGAGGCCCAGACGAGATAACCGCCCGTGGTGTGGAGCACGCCCTTCGGCGTTCCGGTCGAGCCGGAGGTGTAGAGGATGAAGAGCGGATCCTCCGCGTTCATCTCCTCGCAGGGGCACTCGTCGGTCACCACGGCGGCCGCTTCGTCGTAATAGACGTCGCGGCCCGCCTCCATGGGGATGGACGAGCCGGTGCGGCGCACCACCACCACGTGATCGACGCCGCCGACGCGCTGGATCGCGGCGTCGACGTTCGTCTTGAGCGGCACCTTGCGGCCGCCGCGCAAGCCTTCGTCGGCGGTGATCACGAAGGTTGACCTGGCGTCCTGGATGCGGGAGGCGAGCGAGTCGGGCGAGAAGCCGCCGAAAACCACCGAATGGACCGCGCCGAGCCGGGCGCAGGCCAGCATCGCGAAAGCCGCTTCCGGGATCATCGGCAGGTAGATCGTGACCCGGTCGCCCTTGCGGACGCCGCGGTTGCGCATGACGTTCGCCATGCGGCACACCTCGGCGTGAAGCTCGCGGTAGGTGTAGGTCTTCGACTCGGAGGGATCGTCGCCCTCCCAGATGATCGCGACCTGATCGCCGCGGGTGGAGAGGTGCCGGTCGACGCAATTGTAGGCGACGTTCGTGGTGCCGTCCTCGAACCAGCGGATCGAGACTTGGCCTGGGCCGAAATTCGCGTTCTTCACCCGGGAGAAAGGCTTGAACCAGTGGATGCGCTTGCCCTCCTGGCTCCAGAAGGCGTCCGGGTCACTGAGGCTCGCCTCGACCATCTCGCGGTAGCGGGCCTCGTCCGCATAGGCGCGGCGGCTCCACTCGGACGGGACGTCGTAGATCTTCTCTTCCATGGCCTTCCTCCCGGCACGCCCGCGCAGGGAAGGTCCCATCGGCGCGGGCGGATTGCCCCTGGTTTTATGGAAGCTTGCCGCCAGCGGCAAGGCGAGCGCCGTCGGACTTTGGTTGCTGCCAAGCTTGCCGTCGCGCCCGCTCGGGGCGGCATCGCACGGGCGCCGCCGCGTCGGGGCCGCCGTCGCTCCGTTGGCGGGCCGGCTACAGCCCGCCCATCCGGCACACCAGCGCCCATTCCTCGTCGGTGACGGGCTGGACCGACAGGCGCGAGTTGTTGACGAGCACCATGCCCATCAGGCCGGGCTCGGCCTTGATGGCGTCGAGCGTCACGGGCCGCGGCAGCGGCCGCACGGCCTTCACGTCCACCATGCCAAATTTTCCCGTCTCGTCGGTGTGATCGGGGTAATATTCCCGGATCACCTCCACGATCCCGACCACCGCCTTGCCCTCGTTGGAGTGGTAGAAGAAACCCTGCTCGCCGCGCTTCATCGCCATCAGGTTCAGTTTGGCGCCGTGGTTGCGCACGCCGTTCCAGAACGTGCCGGTCTCGCCGGCAGCGACCTGCTGGTCCCAGGACCAGGTCGAGGGTTCGGACTTGAAGAGCCAATGGGCCATGGCGGTCGCAGAGGTTCGAGAAGCGGGTTCGATGCTCGCGCTCGAGCGGGCGCTGCATCGCCGATGCGGGCCGGGGTCGTCAATGCTCGCGCTTGAGCGGGCGCTGCATCAAGGCATCGATGGCTTGCGGGAGCGTTAACTCGCCGGCGATCACGGCCGCGACCGCGGCGGCGATCGGCATGTCGATGCCCCGCTCCGCCGCCATGGCGACGAGCACCGACGCGGTGAGCGCCCCCTCCGCGAGCTTGCCGCCGGCGGCCTCGCCAAGCGGAATGCCGCGGCCGAGGCGCTCCCCGAAGGCGAAGTTGCGCGACTGGACTGATGAGGCGGTGAGCACGAGGTCGCCGAGACCGGACAGGCCCATGAGGGTCTCGCGCGCGGCGCCAAAGCCTTCGGCGAAGCGCAGGAGCTCGGCGAAGCCGCGCGCCATCAGGGCCGCCTTGGCGCTCTCGCCGAGGCCGCTTCCGACGACGGCCCCGCAGGCGATCGCGAGAACGTTCTTGGCCGCGCCGCCGATCTCGACGCCGCGCAGGTCCGGGCCGTGATAGACCCGGAACGTCGGCCCCGAGAGCGCCTCCGCGAGCCCCCGGGCGAGCGCGGTATCCGGGCAGGCGAGCGTCACCGCGGTGGGCAGGCCACGCGCCACGTCGTCCGCGAAGCTCGGGCCCGAGAGCACGGCCACCGGAGCGCCCGGGCGCATGCCGCCGACGACGTCGCTGAGGAAGAGGTTCGTGCCGCGCTCCAGGCCCTTGGCGCAGAGCACGAGCGGCGTCGATGCGGGCAGCACGGGGGCGAGCGCGGCGGCCATCGCCCGCGTCGACTGCGCCGGCGTGACGAGGAGTACCGCCTCGGCCTCCGCAAGGCGCGCGAGGTCGGCGGTCGGGCGGACGGCGTCGTGCAGGCGGAGGCCCGGCAGGAAGCGGGCGTTGCGGCGCTCCGTGGCCAGGGCGGCGGCATGGGCGGGATCGCGGGTCCAGAGCGCCACCGGCCGGCCCGCCGCAGCCGCCACATGGGCGAGCGCGGTGCCCCAGGCGCCCGCGCCGGCGATCCCGATGAGGCCCGACGCCGTCATGGGCCGGAAAGGCCCTGGAACGCGCCGGCGGAGAGCCGGTAGACGACGCAGCGGCGATGCGGGTCGTCGGCGGCGTACATGAAGTGGTCGAAATCCTCCGCGGGATCGTGGCGCATGCCGAGCTTCGCCATGACTTGCCGCGACGGCGCGTTGCCGGCGGCCGTATAGGCCACGACCTCCGGGACACGGGCGCGCCCGAACGCGTCCGCGAGCGCGGCGCGCGCGGCTTCCGGGGCATAGCCGCGGCCCCAGACGGCCCGGTCGAGGCGCCAGCCGACCTCGATCGCGGGCGCGAAGGGCAGTTGCGGCCGCGTGGGCCAGCAGCCCACGAAGCCGACGAACGGGGCCTCGCCCGGCACCTCGACGGCCCACGGTCCGAGACCGTCGCTCTCGGCAAAGCCCATGAGGCGGCGCGCGCTGGCGTCGCTCGCCTCGGGGGTCTGCGTCCCGACGAGGAAGCGCATCACCTCCGGGTCGGCGTTGATGCGGCGGAACGGCTCGAGATCCGCCTCGCGCCAGCGGCGCAAGGTGAGGCGCTCCGTGCGCAGCATCTCGGGCTGCGGCGCCACGCCATCGTCGCCGGCGGGTGCCGTCACGCCTTCGCCCCCGCTTCGTCGCGGCTGGCGTCCAGGGGCCAGCGGGCGCGGGCGGGCGCGGTGAGATCGTCGACGAGGCCGAGGCGCAGGCGCTCGAGCCCCGCCCAGGCGATCATCGCGCCGTTGTCGCCGCACAGATCGAGCGGCGGCGCCACGAGGCGCAGGCCCGATTCGACCGCCAGCCGCTGCAGCGCCCCGCGCAGGGCCCGGTTCGCGGCGACGCCGCCCGCGACCACGAGGGCCGAGGGGTGGCCGGCGCGATCGCGGAAGGCGCGCAGGCCCACCCGCGTCCGGTCCACCACCACGTCGACCACGGCGGCCTGGAAGCTCGCGCACAGATCCGCGACGTCGGAGGGGGTGAGCGGCGCGATGCGCTCGGCCTCGATGCGGAGCGCCGTCTTGAGCCCGGAGAGCGAGAAGTCCGGCACCGGGCGGCCCTGGAGCGGGCGCGGCAGGGCGAAGCGCTCCGGATCGCCCCGCGCCGCCTCCTGCTCCACGTGCGGACCGCCGGGATAGGGCAGGCCGAGGAGCTTCGCGACCTTGTCGAAGGCCTCGCCGATGGCGTCGTCGATGGTGGTGCCGATGCGCACGTAGTCGCCGACCCCGCGCACGGCGACGAGCTGGGTGTGGCCCCCGGAGGCGAGGAGCAGGAGATAGGGAAAGCCGATCCCGTCGGTGAGCCGCGCGGTCAGCGCATGCCCCTCAAGGTGGTTGACCGCGATGAGGGGCTTGCGGGTCACGAGCGCCAGCGCCTTGGCGGTGGTGAGCCCGATCAGCACGCCGCCGATGAGGCCGGGGCCGGCCGCGGCCGCGATCCCGTCGATGTCGTCGAGGGTGACCTCCGCGTTGCGGAGCGCCCGGGCGACGAGGCGGTCGATCACCTCCACATGGGCGCGCGCGGCGATCTCCGGCACCACGCCGCCATAGGCCGCATGCTCCGCGATCTGGCTCAGGACCTCGTTGGAGCGGATCGTTCCGCCGCCGTCGAAGCCCTGCTCGACCACCGCGGCCGCGGTTTCGTCGCAGGTGGTCTCAAGGCCGAGCACGCGCATGAGGGGAAGCCATCTCGCGGTCTGTCGTGGGAGGCGGGCGTTCGCGCGCCGGGCGCGACGCCTCGAGGCCGGCTTCACGGCCGGGGCTCCGCCACCCTATAATCCGCTTTCCCGTCCAGGCAACCGGCCGCCCCTCGTGCGGCGCCGGGCCTTCCGATCCGACAAGGAGAACACCAATGGCGGATCCGCAGCGAATCCCCGCCCCCGATCGCGCCGGCACCCGCGCCCCCGCAGGGAGAGCCTGAATGGCGGATCCGCAGACGCTGGTGATCGGCACGCGCGGCTCGCCGCTCGCCCTCGCCCAGGCGCACGAGACGCAAGGCCGTCTCGCGGCGGCGCTCGGCTGGAGCGTCGAGCAACTGCCCTTGAGCGTCATCAAGACCACCGGCGACGCGATCCAGGACCGACCGCTCTCGGAAGCGGGCGGCAAGGGGCTGTTCACCAAGGAACTCGACGTCGCGCTGGTCGAGGGCGCCATCGACCTCGCGGTGCATTCCGCGAAGGACCTGCCGACCCACACCCCCGAGGGCCTCGCGATCGTAGGCTATCTCCCGCGCGAGGACGTGCGCGACGCCTTCATCTGCCGGCGCGCCGGGTCGCTCGCCGCATTGCCCGCGGGCGCCGTGGTGGGATCGGCGTCCCTGCGCCGCCAGGCGCAGGTGCGGCGCGTGCGGCCGGATCTCCAGGTGACGCTGCTTCGCGGCAATGTCGGCACGCGGCTGAAAAAGCTGGAGAGCGGCGAGATGGACGCGACGCTGCTCGCGCTCGCGGGCCTGCGGCGGCTCGGGCTCACCGAGCACGTCACCGCGATCCTCGACACCGACGATTTCCTGCCCGCCGTCGGCCAGGGCGCCATCGCGATCGCGGCGCGTGCCGGCGACGGGCGCGTGCTCGCCGCCCTCGACGGGATCGTCGATGCCGCGACGGGCCATGCGCTCGCGGCGGAACGCGCGTTCCTCGCCGAGCTCGACGGCTCCTGCCGCACGCCGATCGCGGGCCACGCGAGGCCTGCCGTCGGGGGTCTGATCTTCCGCGGCCTCGTGCTGCGGCCGGACGGATCGGAGGCGCTCGAAGCGGCGCGCGCCGGCGCGCCGGCCGATGCGGCGTCCCTCGGGCGCGACGCCGGCCGGGAGCTGCGCGCCCGCATGCCGGCCGGGTTCCTGGGGCCTTGAGGCTCCTCGTCACGCGGGCCGCCGAGGACGCCGCCCGCACGGCCGCGCGCCTGTGTGAGCGCGGACACGAAGCCGTGATCGCGCCGGTGATCGCGATCCGTCCCACGGGGGCCGCGCCGCCCGCGGAGTCCTGGGACGCCGCGCTCCTGACGAGCGCCCACGGCGCCTCTGCGTTGGCGCAACTCGGTCCCCTGGGCCGTCCCGTCTTCGCGGTCGGGCCGCGCACGGGAGCGGCGGCTGCCGGCGCCGGCGCGGTCCATGTGGCCGAGGGCGATGCGGCGGCGCTCGCCGCGCTCGTCCGGCGAACCCTGCCGCCGGGGGCGACGCTCCTCCACGTGGCCGGTCGCCACCGCAAGGCCGAGCCCGCCGCCGCGCTCGCCGCGGCCGGCTACCGGGTCCTGACCTGGGAAGCCTACGAGGCCGCGGCCGTCCCGCGGCTCCCCGCAGCAGCCTGCGAGGCCCTCGCGGCTGGTCGCGTCGACGGCGTGCTCCATTTCTCCCGCCGCAGCGCCGCGATTCTCGTCGACCGCGCGGCCGCGGAGGGCTGCCTCGACCGGCTCCTGGCGCTGCCCCAGCTCTGCCTCTCGGCAGACGTGGCCGCGCCGCTGCGGGAGCGGGGCGCGCGCCGCGTCGTCGTGAGCGCCCAACCGGA
Organism: Microvirga sp.; assembly: GCA_036263675.1. Taxonomy (GTDB): domain Bacteria; phylum Pseudomonadota; class Alphaproteobacteria; order Rhizobiales; family Beijerinckiaceae; genus Microvirga. The sequence goes on from DATAGO010000031.1 coordinate 16,764, forward strand.
GGAACGTTTCCTGCTCGATGCCATTGATACGGTTCCCCGCGCCCTGACCGGAGGCGCCTGACCGGCGCCCGCGCGACCACACCGAAGACGCGTGCCGCGCAAGGGTCGCCTTCGCCCCGCGCCTCGGTTAAGGACGGAACGAAACGCCGTGCTCAAGCTTGCCTTGATTGCCCCCGAGACTGATCCCGCGACGATTCGCCCGTCGCGCTAGCCAGAGCCCTGTCGTGAGCCAATCCAAACACAACAACCGCCGCAAGGGCTCCCGCCGGGAGCCGCCGACCATCGACCTGAAAGCCACCGTGGTCGATGAGGGCCGCACGCCCGGCGCAAAGCCGCAGGATACCGCGACGGCCGGCGGTGACGGCCGCGCGCCCGGCGCATCGCCGGATGCGGCGCAGACCTCCAGGGATATCGCGGGCGACGAGGGCCGCGCGCGCTCCGATTCCGTGCAGGCCGTCGACGCCGGCAGCACGCCCCCGGCCGAAGGCCCGACGGGCGAGGGCAGCGCCGTCCTGGTTTCGACCGGCGACCCGGCGGCTGCCGGGGACGGATCCGTCGCGACCGCGGACGCGGTGGCGGCGCCGGTCGAGGTGCGCACGCCCTTCGTGACGTCGTTCGACGCACCCCGGGCCGGGGATGAGACCGGCAGCGCGCCGGTCTCCGGCGGCGGCTCCGCCGCATCGGATGCCGCGGCCGCGATGGACGACGGGCGGCTGCCGCATGCGGCTTCGGGCTCTGAGACCTCCGAGCCGGCGGCGCTCGCCGCCGGGCCGATGCCGGCGGGTGGGTCCGAGGGGTCCGGCCCCGACACCCTGGCCGACCGCATCGCGATCGCCAACGAGGGACCCGCGCCCGCCGCCGGAAAGGAGGGGCCGGACGGCGCCTCCACGATGAGCCGCTCCGACGGCGGATCCGCCTCCGGTCGCGCTGCGATCGATCCGACGGTTCCGGTCGCCGACGAGGATCTCGCGCGATCGTCCCGCGGCTCCGTTCCGCCGATGTCGGGCGGCGTCCCGCCCGCGCCGGAGCGGCGCTCCTCGGGATTCGGGGCGCTGGCGGGTGCAGGCCTCCTCGGCGGCCTCGTGGGCGCGGGGCTCGTCTACGGCCTGCAGACCTGGCGCGCCGGGCAGGCACCCGCCGATCCGCGCCTCGCCCAGATCGAGCAGCGGCTCAATGCCCTGCCGCGCGCCGACGCGGCGCAGGGTCTCGACCGCCGCATCGCCGCGCTGGAAACGGCGCAGAACGACCTCACCCAGCGGATCGGGGCGGCCCAGAGCCTCGCGGAGCGCGCCGCCGCCCGGGCCGAGGAGGCCGCGAACCGGCCGGCGCCGAGCGCGCCGCCCGCTCCCGCCGCGGCTCCGGCTCCGTCGGGTCAGACCGCGCCGTCCGCGCCCCCGGAGACACCGGCGCCCGCCGCGCAGCCCGCGCCGTCCGCGGACGTACCGGCGCCGGTCGCGCCGCCCGTGCCCGTCGCGGGTCCCGGTCCCGAACTCGCCAGCCGCCTCGCCGAACTGGAAAGTCAGGTCCGCAATCCGGCGGCCGTGACCGATCTCGCCAACCGGCTCGGCGCCCTGGAGACCGGGCTGCGCGAGCGGGCCGAGGCCTCCACGAGCGCCGATCAGGCGCTCGAACGGCGCCTTGCGGAAGCGAACCAGGGCCTGGAGCGGCGGATCGCCGAGACGGGCCAAGGTCTGGAGCGCCGCCTCGCGGAGACGAACCAGGGCCTCGAGCGGCAATTGGCCGAGACGGTGCAGCGCCTCGAAGGCCGGATCGCCGAGACGGGCCAGGGGCTCGAGCGTCGCCTGACCGAGACCGGCCAGGGGCTCGACCGGCGCCTCGCCGAGGCCGACCAGCGCACCCAGGCCCTGGCGCGCCAGCTCCAGGAATGGAACCCGGAGGCGATCCGGGCCGGCCTGCGGGTCGTGCTCGCCGACCGCCTCGCCGATGCCCTGGGCCAGGGCGCGCCCTTCGCGGACGTGCTCGGGAGCCTGCGCGGGTTCGCGATCGCGCCCGAGCGGGTCCAGGCCCTGGAGCCGCTCGCGGCCTCCGGCGCCCCGACGGTCGCGGCCCTGCGCCAGGAGTTCGGATCCGTCGCCGAGCGGATCGAGCGCGTGTCCCGCGGCGAGGCCGAGGGCGTGGTCGACCGGCTCCTGCGCATGACCGACAAGGTCGTGAGCGTGCGGGCCGTCGGCGACCCGAACTCGAATGCGGTGCCAGACCTCGTGGCGCGGATCGAGAGTGCCCTGGAGCGCGGCGCCCTGCGGGACGCGGGCGCGGCCTGGGACGCGCTTCCGGAAGCCTCGCGGCGGGTCGCGCAGGGCTGGGGGCAGCGGCTGAAGGCCCGCATCGCCGCCGACGAGGCGGCGCGCGGCATCGCGGCCGATGCCATCGCGGCGCTCAACGCCTCGGCGGGGCGGTGAGCCCCGTCCCATGACGGGCCGGTCGGGAGGTTCCGCGCGTCCCGGCCGCCAGATCTAAGCTTCGCGTTGCGTCGTCGGCGGCTTTCGGCCGACGTTATCGAAAAGAGGAACAAGCCGGCATGTGGCGCGCTCTTGTTTTCATCGGTCTGCTCTGCTTGGCCGCCTTCGGGGCGGTGTGGCTGGCCGACCGGCCCGGCACCGTGCTGGTGACCTTCGCGGGCTACGAGCTCCGCACCACCGTGGCGGTCGCCGCGGTCGGGCTCGTCGGCACGGCGCTGGCGCTGTCGCTCCTGTGGACGATCGTCAACACGGTCCTGCACCTGCCCTCGCGCCTGTCCGCCTCGTCGCGGGCGCGGCGGCGCTCGCGCGGCTACCAGGCGGTGTCGCGCGGCATGATCGCAGTGGGGGCCGGCGACAGCATTGCGGCCCGGCGCTACGCCAACGAGGCGGAGCGCTATCTCGGCCACGAGCCGCTGGCGCTGCTGCTCAAGGCGCAGGCCGCGCAGGTCTCCGGCAACCGCGCCGCGGCCGAGACCGCATTCTCGCGCATGATGGACGATCCCGAGACCCGGGTGCTCGGCCTGCGCGGCCTCTTCATGGAAGCGCGCCGGCGCGGCGACAACGGGGCCGCCCGGCAATACGCGCTCGAGGCCGCCCGCGTCGCGCCCGCCGCCACCTGGGCGAGCGACGCGGTGATCGAGGAGCGCTGCGCGGCGCGCGACTGGCGCGGGGCGCTCGCCGCCCTCGAGCGGCGCGCCTCGCTCGGCCTCGCCGACAAGGCAGACCTGCGCCGCCAGCGCGCGGTGCTGCTCACCGCGGACGCCCTCGACCGGGTCGAGCGCGACCCGCACGGGGCGCTCGCCACCGCCCAGGACGCGGTCAAGAACGCGCCCGAGCTCGTCCCGGCGGCGGCGCTCGTCGGCAAGCTCCTGTCGCACCGGGGCGACCTGCGCAAGGCCGCGCGGGTCGTCGAGGCGGCCTGGAAGGCCAATCCCCATCCGGACCTCGCCGACGCCTACCTCAACCTGCGCCCCGGCGATTCGGCGCTCGACCGCCTCCGGCGCTCCGAGACCCTCGCCAAGCTGTCGAGCTGGGATCCGGAGGCGCGCATCGCGCTGGCCCGCACGGCCCTGGAGGCGCGGGAATTCGGCCGCGCCCGCATGGCGCTGGAGCCGCTCCTCGCCGAGCGCCCGACCGTGCGGGTCTGCCTCCTGATGGCCGAACTCGAACAGGCCGAGCACGGCTCGTCCGGACGCTCGCGCGAATGGATCGCCCGCGCCGCGCGGGCGCCGCGCGATGCGGCCTGGATCGCCGACGGCGTGGTGTCGGAAAGCTGGGCGCCGGTCTCGCCCGTGACGGGGCGCCTCGACGCCTTCGTGTGGCAGTCCCCGCCCGACCTGCTCGTGGCGCCCGGTCTCGCTCCCTTCGACGAGGCCGAGGAGCCCGAAGAGGACCTCCGGGCGATCCCCGCGGCGCCCGTCTCCGTTCCGGTGCCGCCGGCCCCGGCGGAACCCCCGGTGGCCCCGGTGCCGCCCCCGGCCGCCGGCGCGCCCGCGGCTCCGCCGCCGGCCGCCGCACCGCCCGAACCCGTGATCGTCCCGGCCTCCTGGCCCGAAGCCGAGGCCGTGGCGCCGCCCGATCCGGCCGCCCCCGCCGAGCCCCCGCCCGCGGGACCGGTGCGGGTCGCGGTGTCCGACGCCCCCGCCGCGCCGGCCCCCGGCGCGAAGCCCCGATCGAACGGAGCCGGCGAGCCGGCCCCGGTGATCTTCCCCGTGGAGCACGCGCCCGACGACCCGGGTCCGGAGGAGCCCGCGAAGCCCGCCCGGCGCGGCCTGTTCCGATAGGGCTGTCACCCCTTGCGGGCGCGCCGGCCGGTCCCGACGGGAAGGCTCCCGGCCCGGCGGCCCGGTCGCTTGCCAAGAGCGGACGCAGAGGGTAAGACGGCCGCCATCCGCCCGCCGGTCCCGATCCGCACCGGTGCCGCCCCACCTCCGCGATTCCTGCCACGGCAGCCGGTCCACGGAGGATGTGCATCGGGGCAACCGAACGGACGGACCGCGACCTGGCTACGGCCAGGCCCGGAGCCGCAATAGCTCAGCTGGTAGAGCACCTCATTCGTAATGAGGGGGTCGGGGGTTCGAATCCCTCTTGCGGCACCACCCTTTTACCTGATCTCCCAAGTATTTAGCTTTGGCATGGTTCATGGGGCCTTGATCCGCGTCAGCATGGAATTGCCGCCGAGTCGCCTCCGCGGTCGGGCGCAGGTGAGTAGATCCAAAGGGCGGCGACACACTAGGCTACACTCCCGATGCACTGTGAACATGTGTCCCCGCACCATTGTCATCTCACCTATTGACCTGCTACGGCGTGTTAGCTCTTGACCCAGTCTAGAGTGGTAGCGAGGCAGAGGGCGCTGGTGAAGGATGTGGCGGTCTTCTCATTGCGCGTGGCGACGGCTCTCCATTCCTTAAACCCAGCCCAGAGCCGCTCCACTTAGTTCCTGTTGTAAAATCCCCGAGGACAGGCGACGGGTGCTTCGCGGGGATTGCGGGGCGTCTGAGCCGCTCGTGACCAGGGGCCAAGCCCAGGCGGGACAGAGCACCACTTCGCCATTCTGATGCTGCCAGAGGACGGCGGAGATCGTGCGGCGCAGACCCCATGGTGAGGTCTCGCCCCTAGGCCACCATTCTCGATCAGCGGCTATAGCATTGCCCATCCCGAGTCCGCGAGCATCGCTCCTCCTTCTTTAAGAGGAGCAAGACGCTTGACCACTCAGGAGGTTTAAAGCCGAACAGGCCCTAGTGCAGTGACTCATTCGGAAGGTTCAGGGTTTCGGCGGACCCTTGCGAGGATGGCCTTGGCGGATTTGGTCCAGACGAAGGGGCGCGGGCTGCTGTTGTGCTCGGCGATGTAGCGGTTGATCGTCGCTTGCAGGTCT
>DATAGO010000032.1:0-170928 GCA_036263675.1 Microvirga sp.
GGCGCATCTAGGGTTCGAGGGCCGGAGGGGTCAATGGGGCGGGCGGACTCCCTCTCCCCGCGTGCGGGGAGAGGGTCGGGGTGAGGGGCGGGTCGGAAGAGCCCAATGGTTCCATTGTCATGGCCGGGCTCGACCCGGCCATCCCGGCTTGAAGCACTCGATGCCTGCTGCTGCGGGGAGAGGGAGTCCGCCCGCCCCATTGACCCCTCCGGCCCTCGAACCCTAGATGCGCCGCACCGTCACGGCCCCGTCGCCGGGCGCGCGGATGCTGCCGTTCTCATCCCAAGGAGATCCCGATGACCACCTGGCCCGTCCACGGCCGCATCAGCGGCCCGATCGTCATGATCGGCTTCGGCTCCATCGGCCGCGGCACGCTGCCGCTCATCGAGCGCCACTTCGCGTTCGACAAGTCCCGCATGGCCGTGATCGACCCGGTCGACACCGACCGGCGCCTCCTCGACGAGCGCGGCATCCGCTTCGTGCAGGCGGCGCTGACGCGCGACAACTACCGCGAGATCCTCACGCCGCTGCTGACCGCGGGCGGGGGGCAGGGCTTCTGCGTCAATCTCTCGGTCGACACCTCGTCGGTCGACATCATGGAACTCGCCCGCGAGCTCGGCTGCTTCTACATCGACACCGTGAACGAGCCCTGGGCCGGGTTCTATTTCGACCGGAGCAAGGGTCCGGCCGCGCGCACCAACTACGCCCTGCGCGAGGTCACGCTCGCGGCGCGCCGGCGCAATCCCGGCGGCCCCACGGCGGTGTCGTGCTGCGGCGCCAATCCCGGCATGGTGTCCTGGTTCGTCAAGCAGGCGCTGGTCGACATCGCGCGCGACACGGGGTTGAAGCACGAGGAGCCGCAATCGCGCGAGGACTGGGCGCGCCTGGCGCAGACGCTTGGCGTCAAAGGCGTCCACATCGCCGAGCGCGATACGCAGCGCGCGAAGAACCCGAAGCCGCCGGGCGTCTTCGTGAACACCTGGTCGGTCGAGGGCTTCGTCTCCGAGGGCATGCAGCCGGCCGAACTCGGCTGGGGCACGCACGAGACCTGGAAGCCCGACAACGCGGGCGGCCACGAATCCGCCGACGCGCCGGGGATCTACCTGCTGCAGCCCGGCGCCAACACCCGCGTGCGCACCTGGTGCCCGACGCCCGGGCCGCAATACGGCTTCCTCGTCACCCACAACGAGTCGATCTCGATCGCGGATTACTACACGGTCCGCGAGGGCGGTCGCGCGGTCTACCGCCCGACCTGCCACTACGCCTATCACCCTTCGAACGACGCGGTCCTGTCGCTGCACGAGATGTTCGGCAACGGCGGCACGGTCCAGGAGGAGCACCACATCCTCGACGAGACCGAGATCGTGGACGGCATCGACGAGCTCGGCGTGCTGCTCTACGGCCACGCCAGGAACGCCTACTGGTACGGCTCGCAGCTCTCGATCGAGGAGACCCGCCGCATCGCGCCCTACCAGAACGCCACGGGCCTGCAGGTGACGTCCGCGGTGCTCGCCGGCATGGTCTGGGCGCTCGAGAATCCGACCGCCGGCATCGTCGAGGCCGACGAGATGGACTACCGCCGCTGCCTCGAGGTGCAGTCGCCCTATCTCGGTCCCGTGAAGGGCTACTACACCGACTGGACCCCGCTCACCGACCGCCCGGGCTTCTTCCCCGAGGACATCGACCCGAGCGACCCCTGGCTCTTCCGCAACGTGCTGGTGCGATAGGCTCCCTCTCGCAGCCCTCGCTCCCTCTCCCCGCTCGCGGGGAGAGGGCAGGGGTGTGGGGCCGGTCGGTGGATCTGAGCGATACTCGCCTCACCAATGTCATGGCCGGGCTTGTCCCGGCCATCTCGACTGGAGAGGCGCGCTGGCCCCGGAGCACCATGCATCGCGGTCTTCTCATCGGGATAGCCGGGTCGAGCCCGGCCATGACACGGGAGCACGGGAGACGCAGTGCTCATCTGACCTGCCCCTCACCCCAACCCTCTCCCCGTTCACGATGAGACGGAGTAGAAGGCGTCCATGCCCCATTTCGAGGAATTCTACGCCAACAAGCTGCGCGGCCCGCTCGGGCTCGCCGATGCGGAGGCGGTGCTCGACCTGCGCGGCGCGACGCGGGAGCAGGCGGCCGCCTCGGTCCAGGACATGCTGGAGCGCAGCCGCTTCGCCGCCATGAAGACCGTGGCGGTGCTCCTCGACCCGCCCCCGGAGGGCGGCGGCGAGACCCTGTTCCAGCCGGTGGGCCGCGCCCTGCTCGAAGCCAAGAAGCGCGGCTGGGTCGATCGCCTGCACACCCTGCCCGCGCAGGACGGCCTCGGCTTCTACGTGGCGCTCGCCGGCCGGCCGGCGAGCGCAGGCGGTTAGGGCGAAGGCGCGGGCCCCGCACGGAGCCCGCCGCCGCGGTCAGCGGACGTCCCGCAGGAAGTCGCGCAGCCGGCGCACGTCGCCCTGTCCGAGCTCGTCCTCCAGGATCTCCTGGCGCCGGAGCTCGATGAGCGCCCGCTCCTGGGTCTCGACCTCGGTCGCCGTGCGCCCTCTCGTGCTCACCGCGGCCCGGGCGACGGCCGGGACCGCGCGCGAGGCCGCGCGCTCGACCGGCTTGGCCGGCAGCGTCAGCGCGATGATGACCTTGTGGATGTCCATCCGGCTCGCCCCGACATTCGCTCCGGCGCTGGTGAGCTCGAATCCGGTGCGGATGGGGATCAACTGAACCGTCGACGTGGCGTTGCCCGACAGCGTGGTGGTGAATTCGAGCGTGTCCGCGAGGGTGGGAACCGGGTTCGCGCCCTCGGCACTGAGCTTCCCGCTCTCGTTGAGGCGGTAGAAGGTGCGGACGAGCTCGTCGAGGCCGATCGAGCCGGTGATCGGATAGTGCCAGTTCTCCGGCGCGCGGGCGGTGCAGTGCTCGTCGTCGTAGGAGGTCACGATGTCCCGCGCCACGTCGACCATGCGGAAGTTGCGCGTGTTCTGGCGCTCCCGGTTGTGGCTGGCCGACAGGCCGAGGCTGGCCGATCCCCGCGGGAGCAGGCCCCGGAGGATCGGATCGGCGAAGCCGAGCGAGGCGCCGGCGTTGTTGGTCTCGGTGATGTCGAAGGTGAAGCTGTAGGCGATCGCGCCCTGGGCGTAATTGCTCAGCAGCGTCCGCCCCTGGGGCGACAGGGGAAGCGTCCGCAGGTCCTTGAACAGGGCGGGGTCCCGGGCGAGCGACGCGGCCGCGGCCGGATCGGTCGGCTCGAGCTGCCAGAGGATGGCGCCGCGGATCGCGTCGCGCATCTCGCAGCGGATCCGCGCCACGATCGCGGGCGTGTCGAGGCCCGTGACGTTCTCGGGCAGAGGATGAATGGCGCAGCCCCCGCGAGCAGGGACACGGCGCCGACGGACAGCCAGCTTCTGAGCGACATGGTGCGAACCCCCCGTGCCGGACCCCGTCTTTCATAGACGGTTGCAAATTCCCGGAACGCTATTGAAGGTTGCAGAAAGTGCGCTCCGTGTCTGTGACATCCGAGCAACAAGGGGCGCGTTCCGCGCAGCTTCCGGCCGGCGCGTCGGCGCGGCCGACCTCGCCTGCTTCGATTGTCCTCGGGCGGGAGCGTGCTAGCTTCTCGCCCGAACCTGCCGCACCCGGTTGAATCGCGGCGGCGGGACATCTGGGAGAAACGCCTTGACACGCACCCTCACGCGCCTCGCCGCGATCGCCGCCTTCGCGCTCGGCGCCGGATCCGCCGCCGCGCAGAGCTGGCCGACCCGGCCCATCACCCTCATCGTGCCGTTCGCCGCCGGCGGCGGCACGGACGCCTTCGCGCGGCCGCTGGCGCAGCAGCTCGACAACCAGCTCAAGATGCGGGTCATCATCGACAACCGCGCCGGCGCCGGCGGCAACACCGGCGCGGCCGCGGCCGCCAAGGCCGAGCCCGACGGCTACACCTTCTTCGTCGGCGCGACCCACCACGTCATCGCGCCCGCGATGTACCCGAACCTCACCTACGACCTCCAGAAGGACTTCGTGCCGATCGGCATGGTCTCGCAGGTCCCGCACGTGGTCGTGGTCCATCCCCAGAAGGTGAAGGCGAAGACGCTGGCCGAGCTCGTCGCCGACGCCAAGGCCAATCCCGGCAAGCTCAACTACGCCTCGGCGGGCGGCGGCACGGCGCACCACCTCGCGGGCGAGCTCTTCAAGCTCCTGACGGGGACCAACATCGTGCACGTGCCCTATCGCGGCGCGGGACCGGCCATGCAGGACCTGATCGCAGGCCAGGTCGACATGGCCTTCGACGGCCTCGGGAGCTCGGCGGCGCAGATCCAGGGCGGCCTGATCCGCGCGCTCGCGGTCGCGGCGCCGCAACGCGTGAAGGCCTTCCCCGACATCCCGACCGCGGCCGAGGCCGGCGTCCCGGGCTACGAGGTCTCGACCTTCTATGCCCTCTGGGCGCCCCGGAACACGCCGCCCGAGATCGTCGAGCGCATGAGGCGCGAGCTGCGCACCGCCTTCGAGGCGCCCGCGATCAGGGAGGCCTGGGAGCGCCAGGGCTCCGCCATCCCGACCCTGATGGGCGAGGAGTTCGGCGCCTTCATCGGCAACGAGATCACCCGCTGGGGCAAGGTCGTGAAGGACGCCGGCGTGAAGCTGGAGTAGGGGCCGCACGCACTCCCTCTCCCCGCCTGCGGGGAGAGGGCTGGGGTGAGGGGCCGGTCAGAAGGGCGAGCGGTCTCCGATGAACTCCCCTCCCCGCAAGGGGGAGGGCATGATCTGGATACACCTCGCTCCTCCGACCCGCCCCTCACCCTAACCCTCTCCCCGCAGGCGGGGAGAGGGGACTGGGGCGGGGAGGCGGACGGGGCGCCGCCGGAACAGGCCGCGAATGAGCCCGGTCAGCAGCAGCACCGCGCCCCACGCGACCGCGAAGCCGGCGAGCGCGGCGACGATGCCCTCCTCCGTGATCGGCAGCGCCGGCTCGAACTCGGCCCAGGCTCCCCGCATGAGATCGACGTCGCCGTCGCGGACCAGGAGCGCCATCCGGCCGAAGGGCCCGGCCTCCGCCATGACCCGGCGGTGGGACTGCAGCCGCGTCAGGCGGTCCATGTTGCCCTGCATGGCGATGCCCTGACGGCTCACGAGATCGTCCGCGTTGGCGCGCAGCCGCGCGGCGGCGTCCTCGCGCGTCAGCCCGTTCGCCCGCGCGTCGCCCTCGAAGCGGGTGACGATGCGGGTCAGCTCGTCGATGGCGCCGCCGAGACGCTGCCGGTACTGCTGCGCGAATTCGGGCCCCTGCGAGGCGAGGGCCGCGCCGGCGAGGCCGCAGCCGAGGGCGATGATGCGCAGGATGCGGGGCAAAGGGGCGTCCTCGGTTCTCCGGGGCCGGAGGGTGCCCCGGGCCGGGCGGGCGGGCAATCCCTCACGGAGAGAGGGGAGCGCTGCAAGCCGCCCGCACCTCCGCTTCCGTTACGGCGTCGAGCGCCCCGGCGAGCTTGAGGGCCCGGGTCTTCCGGCCCGGCTCCATCACGAGGATCACGGTCTCGATGCCGGGGCAGGCCGGGTCCGTGCAGGCGATCTCGTTCACCGCGAGGGCGGTGTCGTCGGGCGCGCCGAGCGCCGCGCGGGTCCAGGCCTTCACGCGGGCGGCGGCCTCGGAATCGGCCTTGGGCCGCCCGCGCCAGAACGCGCCGAGCCGCATCAGGGCGTCCCTCGGCCGGCGGGCCGGCGCCGCCGCGGCGTTGCGAGCCGCATCAGGCGATCGGCAGGTGGACGACGCCCGCCTGCCCGTCTGCGCAGCCGAAGGCGAGGCGCTTGCCGGTCTTGTCCCAGGCGAGCGCGGTGACGCCGCCGCCCGGCGCCGGGCGGCGGGCGAGCAGTTCCGAGGCGTCGGAGAGGCGGATCAGCAGGATGCAGCCGTCCTCGTAGGCCGCCGCCAGCACCGGCGAGCCCGGGTGGAAGGCGACCTGCGTGACCTTCGCGGGCCGCACGCCGCATTCCCGCGGCGGCTTGCCGGTCGGGCCTTCCTTGGAATCGAACGGCCACAGGATCGCGGCCTCGGCCCCCGAGGTGCCGAGCCACTTGCCGTCGCGGGTCCAGGCGAGGGAGCGGGTCTTCGCGGGGTAGCCGCTCATGCGCATGTGGCCGTGGTCCGGCTGCAGGCGCCAGCCGTGCAGGGCGTTCTCCTGCATCGAGGTCACCACGAAGCGCCCGTCCGGCGACCAGGTGACGTCGAGATGCGAGCCCTTCCAGTCGAGCACCTCGGGCGCGGCGTCGAGGTTCGGGAACCACAGGGACACGCCGTTGTAGTGCGAGACCGCGAGCCGGTAGCCCTTCGGCGCGAAGGCGAGGCCGCGCGCCGCGGACGGAACGTCGAGCGTCCGTTCCCGCCCCTTGTCGTCGCGGGCGACGACGCGCTTGCCGGCGCCGAACGCGAAGGCGCCGCCGGGATGCAGCGCCAGCGTGTCGATCCAGGCGCCCTTGGCGTCGGCGAGCGTGCGGGTCGAGCCGTCCGGGCCCGTCACCGCGACCCGCCCGTCGTCGCCGCCCGTGACGAAGCGCTCGCCGTCGCTCGCCGCCACGAGCACGCCGGCCTCCGGGTGCGCCTCGACCCGGTGGCTCGCCCCGTCCCGGGCGAGCACCACGCCGCCGTCGGCGAGCGCGAAGGCGACGGTGTCCTTCAGCCACCCGAGCCCGGTCACGTGGGCGCCGGCGTCGACGGGGGTGATGGTGTCGGTGAGCGAGGGTGCGGAGGAGGCTGTCATGGGGCGCTTCTACTCGCTCTCCCCGCGATCGGGGAGGGGGTGGTGTCATCCCCCTCTCCCCGTGAACGGGGAGAGGGAGGAGGATGCGGGGAGAGGGAGGGCGCTCAGACCCGGCAGGCCTCGAACCCGGTGCGGATCGCGTCGACGTCGAGGTCGCGGCCGATGAAGACCACGCGGGATTCGCGTGGTTCGCCGGGCTTCCAGTCCTGCTGCAGGTCGCCGTCGAGGATCATGTGGACGCCCTGGAAGACGAAGCGCTTGGGCTCGTCCGGGAAGGCGACGATGCCCTTGCAGCGCAGGATCTTCGGGCCCTCGCGCTGGGTGAGGTCGGAGATCCAGGGCATGAACTTCTCCGGATCCACCTCGCCGGCGCGGAACGAGACCGACTGCATCTCCTCGTCGTGGTGATGGTGGTGGCCCTCCTCGAGGAAGTCGGGCTCGATCTCGATGATGCGCTCGAGGTCGAAGGCGTTGCGGTCGAGCACCTCCGCGATCGGCACCTGGGCGCGCTGGGTGCGGTGGAGCTTGGCGTAGGGGTTGATGGCGCGGATGCGGCCCTCGACGGCGTCGAGTTCCTCCGCGGTCACGAGGTCGGTCTTGTTGAGGATGATCACGTCCGCGAACGCGATCTGGTTCTTGGCCTCGGGCGCATCCTTGAGCCGGTCGGACAGCCACTTGGCGTCCGCGACCGTGACGACCGCGTCGAGGCGCGCGGCGTCGGCGACGTCCTGGTCCATGAAGAAGGTCTGCGCGACGGGCGCCGGATCGGCGAGGCCGGTGGTCTCGACGATGATGGCGTCGAACTTGCCCTTCCGCTTCATCAGCCCGTCCATGATGCGGATGAGGTCGCCGCGCACGGTGCAGCAGATGCAGCCGTTGTTCATCTCGAACACTTCCTCGTCGGTGTTGACCACGAGGTCGTTGTCGATGCCGATCTCGCCGAACTCGTTGACGATCACGGCATAGCGCTTGCCGTGCGGCTCGGTGAGGATGCGGTTCAACAGGGTGGTCTTGCCCGCGCCGAGATAGCCGGTGAGGACGGTGACGGGGATCTTGTCGGGCATCGAAGGCTCCGGGGCATTGCACCCTCCCCTGGAGGGGGAGGGTCGGACCGCCAGGTCCGGGGTGGGGTGCTGCGCGAGGCGCATCCGGCACGAGAGAGGCAGGCGCTCGCCTTCGGCGATTCACCCCACTCCGCTCGCTCGCGCTCGCGACCCTCCCCCTCCAGGGGAGGGTAAGACGCGGGCTTAGCGCGCCAGAGCCGCGCCGAGAGCCCTCATATTGTGTCGCATCATGGCGATGTAAGTGGGAGCGGGGCCGTCGGCGCCCGAGAGCGCATCGGAATAGAGCCGCTCGCCGATTCGCGCACCCGTCTCCTGCGCGATGCGCTCGATGACGCGGCGGTCCGCGATCGTCTCCACGAACACCGCCGGGATGCGCTCGCGGCGGATCTGCTGGATGATGCGGGCCACGTCCTTGGCCGAGGGCTCGGCCTCGGTCGAGACGCCCTGGGGCGCGACGAAATCGAGGCCGTAGGCGGCCTCGAAATGCGCGAAGGCCTCGTGCGAGGTGATGGCCCGGCGCCGCTCCGGCGGGATCTGCGCCACCGCGGCGCGGATCTCGGCGTCGAGGGCGTCGAGCTCGGCGAGGTAGGCCGCCGCCTGGGCCTCGTACGGGCCGCGGCCCTCCGGGTCGGCGGCGATGAGCGCGTCGCGGATCGCCGCCACATAGACCTTCGCATGGGCGACGTTCTGCCAGGCATGCGGATCCGCCCCGTGCCCGTGCCCGTGGGCATCGGCGGCCTTCAGGGGCTTCGTTCCCTTCGCGGCCTCGACCAGGGGCGCCTTCGTGCCCGAGGCGCGGATGAGGCGCGCGATCCAGCCCTCGAAGCCGAGACCGTTCGCGACCACGAGCCGGGCCTCGGCGAGGCGGCGGCTGTCGGCCGGCGTCGGCGCGTAGACGTGCGCGTCGCCGTCCGGGCCCACGAGCGCCGTGACCTCGACGCGCTCGCCCCCGACCCGGCGCACGAAATCGGCAAGGATCGAAAAGGTCGCGACCGCCTTGAGCCGGCCCCCGCCCTGCGCCCGTGCGGGAGCGGCCGCAGCGGCCAGGGCAGCGGACAATAACGTTATAACATTGCGTCTCGTCGGCATGGCAGGTCTCCGGGAAGGGCTGGGATCAGGCTTCGAGGTGGCGGCCGGGCCAGGCCTGCCAGAGGAGGCCGCCCTCGCGGCCGAGGACGAGGGAGGCGAGATACAGGGCGCCCGCGGCGAGGATCACCGCGGGGCCGGCGGGCAGTTCGGCGTGGAAGGAGAGGAGCAGGCCCGCGACCCCCGACACGATGCCGATCGCGACCGAGAGCCCGATCATCACGGTGACGTCGGCGCTCCAGAACCGGGATGCGGCGGCGGGCAGCATCATGAGCCCGACGGCCAGCAGCGTCCCGAGCGCCTGGAACCCGCCCACGAGGTTGAGGACCACGAGGCACAGGAACACGAGGTGCACGGGCGTGCCGGCGCGGCTCACCGAGCGCAGGAAGGTGGGGTCGACGCAGTCGAGCACGAGGGGCCGGTAGATCAGGGCGAGGACGCCGAGCGACACGGTCGCGATGCCGGCGAGCAGGATCAGCGCGGCGTCGTCGAGGGCGAGCACCGTGCCGAACAGGACGTGCAGGAGGTCGACGCTGGAGCCGCGCAAGGAGACCAGCGTCACGCCGAGCGCCAGGGAGAGCAGGTAGAAGGCCGCGAGCGAGGCGTCCTCCTTCAGCGCCGTGACGCGAGCGACGAGGCCCGCCAGCACCGCGACCACGATCCCGGCCGCAAGCCCGCCGATCGTCATGGCGGGCAGGGACAGCCCGGCCACGAGATAGCCCAGGCCCGCGCCGGGCAGGATGGCGTGCGCCATGGCGTCGCCCGTCAGGCTCATGCGCCGCAGCATCAGGAACACCCCCACGGGCCCGCCCGCGACCGCAAGCGCGATCACGCCGACGAGCGCGCGACGCATGAAGGCGAATTCGGCGAAGGGGGCGAGGAGGTCGGTCATGGAGCTTCGGTGACTCCCTCTCCCCGCGTGCGGGGAGAGGGCTGGGGTTCATCTCCCTCTCCCCGCCTGCGGGGAGAGGGCTGGGGTGAGGGGCCGGTCGGAGACGCGAGCCGTCTCCGCCTCATGACTGTCATGGCCGGGCTCGGCCCGGCCATCCCGACGTGAAGACCACGATGCCTGTCGACCGATAGAGCGCCACTCCGATCGAGATGGCCGGGTCGAGCCCGGCCATGACACGGATGCGCTGAGCTCATCCGACCCGCCCCTCACCCCAGCCCTCTCCCCGCAAGCGGGGAGAGGGGGCTTGCAGGCGGGGAGGCGGACCTACGCGGCCTTCGCGCAGGGCTCCGCGTGCGGGTCGTGGGCCTCGACCATGCGGCGGGCCTTGAGGAGGTTGTCGGGGGTCAGCGTCGTGGCGGTGTCGCCCCAGGCGACCGGTTCGCGGGCGATCAGCAGCGTCTGCGGGAAGACGCGCCGCACCACGTCGAGGTCGTGCAGGACCGCCACCACCGTGCGGGATTCGTCGTGCCAGCGCCGCACCAGGGCGAGGAGGTCGGCGGAGGTCTTGGCGTCGATGGCCGTGAAGGGCTCGTCGAGGAGGATCAGGTCCGCGTCCTGGAGGAGGAGGCGGGCGAACAGCGCCCGCTGCATCTGCCCGCCCGAGAGCGTGCCGATCGGCCGGCGCTCGAAACCGGCGAGACCGACGGCCGCCAGCGCCTCCTCGACCCGGCGCCGGTCCCCGGCCCCGATGCCGCCGAACAGGCCGGCGCGGGACCACAGGCCCATGGCGACGAGGTCGTAGACGGCGAGCGGGAACGAGCGGTCGATCTCGGCGGCCTGCGGCAGGTAGGCGGGGCGCTGCGCGCCGGGCCGCGCGATGGTGCCCGAGAGCGGCGCCAGCGTGCCGACGATCCCCTTGAGCAGGGTCGATTTGCCGGCCCCGTTCGGCCCCACCACGGCGGTGAGGCTCCCGGCCGGGATCTCGCCGGCGAGGTGGTGCACGGCCGGGTGCCGGCCGTAGCCCAGCGTCACGTCGTCGAAGCGGATGGCGGTCAACGGGACCTCACGAACCTAGAGTCAGCCACACCAGCGCCCAGAGAGGACCGATCACCCCCGCGACCCCGAGGAGCCGCTGCCCGGCGGAGAGCCGCAGCAGCGACAGGGTCGGCCGCGCCGCCGCAGCCGGGCGGCCATGATCGTGTCCGTGCGCCATGGAATGTTACAATATATCATTACATCGCGGAGTCCAGGGGGGCATCTCCCTCTCCCCGCGTGCCCCCTCTCCCCGCCTGCGGGGAGAGGGGGCACGCGGGGAGAGGGAGCGCCGCCTCACGCCGTCGGGTGGTACTGGTACAGCCAGGTTTCCGAGAGCACCGTGTCGCCGTTGCGCAGGTAGCAGCGCATCTCGACCGGGTCCGGCCCGGTGGCGGTGAGGTCGAAATGGGCCCGCCAGTGGCCCGGCACGTCGTTGGGCACCGCCTCCGCGACCACGTTGGAGAACTCGCCGCGCGAGGCCCAGAGGATCGGCTTCGGGATCTCGCCGGCGGCGAGCCGGGTCAGGGGCTCGCCCTTGAACTCGACCATGAACTTGCGCACGCCCACGGGGCGCACGGTGCCGGCCTGGCCGCCGTTGCCGAAGCGGGTCGCGACCACGCGGGCGAGGGGGGTCGGGAAGGGTTCCTCCGCCGACCAGGTGGTGCGGTAGCGCAGCTCGATCGCCTGGCCGGCCCGCGCGGGCTCGGCCGGCACCCACATGGCCACGATGTTGTCGTGGATCTCGTCGTCGGTCGGGATCTCGACGAGCTGCACGCTGCCCCGGCCCCAGGACCCCTGCGGCTCGACCCAGAGCGAGGGGCGGCGGTCGTAGTAGACGCCGTCGAGATAGTGGTCGAAGGCGCGGTCGCGCTGGAGCAGGCCGAAGCCCTTCGGGTTGTCGTCCGCGAAGGCCGAGACGATGATGCGCGGCGGGTTGTTGAGCGGGCGCCAGATGCGCTCGCCCGCGCCGGTCCACATCGCCAGGCCGTCGGAATCGTGGATCTCGGGCCGCCAGTCGATCGCCGACGGCTTCGCCTTCTCGGAGTACCAGTACATCGAGGTGAGCGGCGCGATGCCGAGCCGCGCCACGTCCTGGCGCAGGAAGAGGGCCTTCTCGACGTCGATGACGACCGCCTTGGCGCGCTGCATCCGGAAGCGGAAGGCGCCCGCCACGCTCGGGCTGTCGAGGAGCGCGCACACCGTCACGGTGTCGGAATCCGGCGCCGGGGCCTCGAAATAGACGTGGGTGAAGTCCGGGAATTCCTCGCCCTTGCCGAAGACCGCGGTGTCGACGGCGAGCCCCCGGGCCGAGAGCCCGTACTGGAAGAGCTCGCCGATGGCGCGGAAGTACGAGGCGCCGAGGAACGCGACCCAGTCGTTGCGGCGCCAGTCGAGGGGGCCCTCGCGGCTCTCCTGGAAGCGGAAGCCCGCGAAACCCGAATTCTCGGGCAGGCGCCGGGCCGGGGAGTCCGCCGGCATGTCGAAATAGGCGGCGTCGTAGAGGATCTCCCGCGCCTCGCCGCCCTCGACCACGTGCATGCGCACCGGCCGCTGGAAGAAGCGGCCGAGGTGAAAGAAGGTCACGGGGAACCGGCTCGGGCCGTTCGCCCACAGGGCCAGATCGGTCTTGAACCGGATCTTGCCGTGCGCGTCGTAGTCGATCTGGTGCAGCACCTCCGGGCTCGGCCGCGGCGGGGGCGCGTAGGGCCCGGCGGCGAGATCGCGGGCGCGGCGCTTCAACGCCTCGAAGGAGAACACCGCCGGGGCCCCGGTCCTGAGGGCGGCCTGCGCGAGCGCGGGCGTCGCGAAGCCGGCGGCGGCGAGGGTGGCGGTGGCGGCGGCGCTCGCGAGGAGCGTACGGCGGTCGATCATGGGCGGGCGGTTTCGGGTTTTCGGGCCGGGCGCCGGATGCCCCGTCGGGAGCACTCCGAGGCGCGGCGTTGCAGGGGCCGCGGGAGATAGGGCGGCCGTCCTGGCCGCCAATCGTGACGGGAGCGGGGCGGCGCGCCCTTCCCAACCCCTTGGCGCCGGAGGCGTCCGGGCGCAATCCCCGGCGCGCGAGATCCGCTCGATATCCCCGCCCGAATCGGCCGCCCGGCCGAGGCGCGGGGACGCGCACGAGCCCCCGCCGGCCTGGAGCCCCTTCGGACCCGAAATCCCTGGGGACCCGGACGTCCCTGGGGACCCGGAAGCCCTTGAGGATCGCCCGGCTCCGACGCATGGTCCGGTCACGAAACCGTGGCCCGGCCTGCCCTTGAGGAATCCGGCGCCGCGGTGGAAAGTGCGTCCACTCGAAGCGCCCCCGACGGCGCCGGTTTCAGGGAGAGAACGACATGGCATCCAAACTCGTGCGCCGCTTTGCCGGCGCCGCCGCCGCCCTTGCGATCGCGGGCGCCGCTCTGCCCGCGCAGGCCCAGGACTTCATCAACATCCTCACCGGCGGCACCTCCGGCGTGTACTACCCGCTCGGCGTCGCGCTCTCGAAGGTCTACACCGACAAGATCCCGGGCAGCCGCCCCTCGGTCCAGGCCACCAAGGCCTCGGTCGAGAACCTGAACCTGCTCCAGCAGGGCAAGGGCGAGATCGCCTTCACCCTCGGCGACAGCCTGGCGCTCGGCTGGGCCGGCGACGAGGACGCGGGCTTCAAGGGCAAGCTCAACAAGCTGCGCGGCATCGCGGCCGTGTACCCGAACTACATCCAGGTCGTGGCCTCCAAGGACTCGGGCATCAAGACGCTCGCGGACCTCAAAGGAAAGCGCCTCTCGGTCGGCGCGCCGAAGTCGGGCACCGAGCTCAACGCGCGGGCCATCCTCCAGGGCGCCGGGCTCTCCTACCAGGACCTCGGCAAGATCGAGTACCTGCCCTTCAACGAATCCGTCGAGCTCATGAAGAACCGCCAGCTCGACGCCACCCTGCAATCGGCCGGCCTCGGCGTCGCCTCGATCCGCGACCTCGCCTCCTCGGTCGAGATCGTGGTGGTGGAGATTCCCGCCGCCGTCGTCGACAAGGTCGGCTCGCCTTACGTGAAGGTCTCGATCCCGGCCAACACCTACACGGGCCAGACGCAGGCCGTCGCGACGGCCGCGGTCGTCAACTACCTCGTGACCCATTCGGGCGTGAAGGACGAGGCCGTCTACCAGATGACCAAGGCGGTGTTCGAGAGCCTGCCGGACCTCGCCGCCGCGCACGCGGCCGCCAAGGACATCAAGCTCGAGAGCGCCATGCAGGGCATGCCCGTGCCGATGCATCCCGGCGCCGAGAAGTACCTGAGGGAGAAGGGCATCACGAAGCAGGGGAGCTAGGCCGGACGCTGGCGCGGCATCCCGCCCGGGGAAACGGTCCGGGTGAGGCGGTCGCGCGAGCCTCGCAGGAGGCCCGCTTCCCTCCCCCCGCTTGCGGCGGGGAGGGGTTAGGGGTGGGCGGTGCCGGGGACGGTCCGCCTCTCTCCGAACTTGCCTCTCCTCAGCCCCCTCCCAGCACCCGAGAAGCGGCACCGCCCCCCACCCTTGATCCCTCCCCGCCGCAAGCGGGGGGAGGGAGACGTGCCAGGTTTGGAAGCACCGCGCTTTCATCCCGACCGCCCCTGTGAGGCACCTGCCCTCGGCTGGGAGCGGCAGGTGCCCGGATCGCGGGCTCAGCGTGACGGATTCTGGCCGGAGCGGGTGTCACCGCTCCGGCTTCTTTGTATCATGGCGGCAAAAGGGGGCGGTTTGCGCTCCCGCGATCAGGGTCGGGGAACGGCATGAGCCAAGGGGCTGGGACGGCGGCGGGGATCGGCGCGGGGCATGGCGCCGCGGGTCCGGTCGGGGACGCGGTCGAGCACAACCGGATGGAGGCGCCGACGGAGCCCGTCGCCAACCCGGAGCACGGCCTCCCCGAGAGCTTCGGCGCCGGGCTCCTGGGCCGCGTGCTGTTCTGGATCGCGGTGGCGTTCTCGATCTTCCAGATCGTGACGGCTTTCGGGATACCGCTCGACCGGCCGCTCCTGCCCGGCGTCACGCTGATCCGCCTCACCGGCGCGGCGATCGTCGCCTGGGCGGTCTGGCTCGCGATCGCGCGCGCCCGGGGCCGCGACATCCGCGGCGGGGCGATCTCGCTTCTGGCCGTGGCGGCGGCCTTCGTGCTCGTCGCCCGCTTCGGCGGCGGGCTGCCGAGCCAGGTGGTGCGCACCATCCACGTCGGCTTCCTGTGCCTCGTCGCCGGCGCGATGCTCGCCAACCACAGGGCCGGCTCGCCGACCGCGCGCGCGATCGGCTGGATCATCGGCATCGTGGGCTTCGCGGTCGGCCTCTACCATTGGGCGCTCTACTACGAGCTCGTGAACCGTGCCGGCGATCTCACGAGCCTCGACATGGTGGTCGGCGTCGCGGCGGTCGCGATCCTGTTCTACCTGGTGTGGCGGGTCATGGGGCCGGCGCTGCCCATCGTGGCGGGCCTCTTCCTGGCCTATTGCCTGTTCGGCAACTATCTCCCGGCGCCCCTCGACCACCGCGGCTACGGCTTCGACCAAGTGGTCGAGCACATGGCGTTCGGCACGGAGGGCATCTACGCGGTCCCGACGCTGGTCTCGGCGACCTACATCTTCCTGTTCATCCTGTTCGGCGCCTTCATGGAGAAGGCGGGCGTCATCGACTTCTTCAACGACATCTCGATGGCGCTCTTCGGCGACAAGCGCGGCGGGCCCGGCAAGGTCTGCGTGGCGTCCTCCGCGCTCATGGGCACCGTGTCGGGCTCGGGCGTCGCCAACGTGGTGGCCTCGGGCCAGTTCACGATTCCCCTCATGAAGCGCTTCGGCTTCCCGGCGGCGTTCGCGGGCGGGGTCGAGGCGACCTCCTCGATGGGCGGGCAGATCATGCCGCCCGTCATGGGCGCGGTCGCCTTCATCATGGCCGAGACCATCGACGTTCCTTATGCCAAGATCGTCGAGGCCGCGATCATCCCGGCGGTGCTCTACTTCGCGGCCTGCTACCTCGCGGTGCACCTGGAAGCGGGCAAGCGGGGGCTGGCCGGCCTGCCCAGGAGCGAGCTGCCGAGCGCCCGGGCGGAGCTGAAGAAGAACTGGTTCCTGATCACGCCGCTCGGCGTCCTCGTCTACCTGCTCTTCGCGGGCTACACGCCGCTCTTCGCCGGCGCGATCGGCCTCTCGCTCACGGTGGCGCTGATCCTCGGCCTCGCGATCGTGGCGGGCCTCGCGGTGCCGGCGCTCCGGGTCGCGTTCTGGGTCGGGCTTGCGCTGGCCTCCGCGGCCTCGCTCGCCTCGAGCGTCGCCCTCGTGCTCGTGGTGGTGGCCGGGCTCGTGCTCTGGAACGCCTTCTCGGGCCGCGGACGGCTGACGTTGCAGGCCTGCGTCGACGCGCTCGCCGACGGCGCGCGCCAGGCGCTGCCGGTCGGCCTCGCCTGCGCGATCGTCGGAGTCGTGATCGGCACCATGACGCTGACGGGGCTCGGCACCATCGTGGGCACCTGGATGATCTCGGTCGGGGAGGACAGCATCTTCCTCGCCCTCGTGCTCACCATGATCTTCAGCCTGATCCTCGGCATGGGGATCCCGACGATCCCGAACTACATCATCACCTCGTCGCTCGCGGCGCCGATCCTGCTCAAGCTCGACGTGCCCTTGATCGTCTCGCACATGTTCGTGTTCTATTTCGGCATCATGGCGGACCTGACCCCGCCGGTGGCGCTCGCGGCGTTCGCCGCCGCCCCGATGGCGAAGGTGTCGGGCATGAAGATCGGCGTCCAGGCCGTGAAGATCGCGCTGCCCGGCTTCGTGATCCCCTACATGGCGGTCTACGATCCGACGCTGATGCTCCAGCCCGTGCGGGGCCTGGAGGGCGCGGGCTACTGGGTCGCGGTGGTCTACATCGTCGTCAAGGCGGCGCTCGCCATGACGCTCTGGGGCATGGCCGCGATCGGCTACGGCCGCACGGCGCTCCTGTGGTGGGAGCGGGTGCTCGCGGCCGGCGCCGCGGCGCTCCTCGTCGCCGCGATCCCGCTCACCGACGAGCTCGGCTTCGCGCTCGCGGCGCTCGTGATCGGCCTGCACGTCTGGCGCACCCGGCGCACGGCCGTGACCGCACCCGCATGATGCTCTGCCTCAAGGCGGGCGCGCTCGTCGTGCCGTTGATGAGCCCGACCGCGACGCTCGCCTGGACCCATTCGGTGGAGAAGATCGCCTGGGAGGAGGCCTGGCGCGCGACGCCGCGGGGCGTCGAACTCGTGCAAGCCCGCGTGCGCGGCTCGGGCGCCGGCATGGACCCGCCCCCGGAGGCGCGCCTCGTCGAGGGCGCCTGGACCTGGCGGCCGTCGGTGCCGCCGCAGGGCGAGGTGATCCTGCGCCGCTCCGGCGCCACGGCCGACTGGCGGGTCTGCCTCGGCGGGGCCTGCCGCCCGATAGGGGATTACCTGCCCGAGGAGGCCGACCCGGTGGCGCTCACGGTCTGCGAGGGGCCGGCGCGGCCCTGATGTCGGTTGTTCGTGCGCTGGAAGCTAGTGGATCGGCTCGACGCGCACGGAGGTGCGCCACAGGGCCAGCATGGCGTAGAGGCCGAGGAGGCTGAACAGGCCCATGAGCACGTAGGCCATGGTGGGGCCGAGCTCGAACAGGCCCGCGATCGCCCAGCCGGCCGCGAGCGCGACCCCGAAGACCTCCGTACCGATCAGGATCAGCACGCTGACGATCGTGATCAGGTTGCGGGTGCGGTTGTGGGGCTCGGCCAAGGCGGCTCTCCGGTCTGGAATCTGTCAGGCTGTTTCGGCACCGTCCCGAGAGGGCACCACCGGCACCCACGGCAAACAAGTCGGTCCCATGGCAGCCGGACGGACTGTATGGACCGCGAGGGACTACCCTAAAGCGCTCCGCCCGTGCAAGGGTGCGCCCCCTTGCAAAAGGTCGCGCTCCCGGGGCTCGAATCGCCCGAGGTCCGGGCGGCTCAGCGGCCCCCGGACGGTCAGCAGCAGGTCAGCATCCCGATGCCCGAATCCCCCGTCTTCACCGCCGCGGCCGCCGCGGCTCCCCACCGGCTCGCCGCCGCGACCGGCCAGGTGATCCTGGCGCAGGGGGGCAACGCGGTCGAGGCCATGATCGCCATGGCGGCGACCGTCGCGGTCGCCTACCCGCACATGAACGGCATCGGCGGCGACGGCTTCTGGCTCGTGCGCGAGCCGGGCGGGCGCGTGCGCGCCTTCGACGCCGCCGGTCCCGCCGGGAGCCTCGCCACGCTCCGGCGCTACCGGGAGAAGGGCTACGACGCGATCCCACCCCGCGGCGCCGACGCGGCGCTGACCGTCGCGGGCGCGGTCGCGGGCTGGGGGCTCGCGCTCGAATACGCGCGCTCGCTCGGGGGCAAGCTTCCCCTCGACGTGCTCCTCGCCGATGCGATCCGCCTCGCCCGGGACGGGGTGCCGGTGTCGGAATCGGAGGGGCGCTACGTCGTCAAGGAGCGCGAGGCGCTCTTTGCGGCGCCCGGCTTCGCCGCGCTGTTCCTGGAGGACGGCAGGAAGCCCGCGCCGGGGACGCTCCGGCGCAATCCGCGGCTCGCCGACACCCTCGAACAGATCGCCCATGTGGGGCCGGACGATTTCTACACCGGCGACATCGGCCGCGAGATCGCCGCCGACCTCGAGCGCATCGGCGCGCCCGTGACCCGCGCCGACCTCGAAGGCTTCCGCCCCCGGATCGTCGAGCCGCTCTCGATCCGCTACCGCGACGCCACCGTGTTCAACCTGCCCCCGCCGACGGTGGGGCTCGCCTCGCTCCTGATCCTCGGCATCTTCGAGCGCCTGCCTGGAACCCGCGGCGAGCACCCGGAGCACGTCCACAACCTCGTGGAGGCCACGAAGCGGGCGTTCGCGATCCGCGACCGCGTGGTGACGGATGCGGGCCGGCTCCCGCGCGACCCGGCCTCGGTCCTGACCCCGGACGTGTTCGCCCGCGAAGCCGCCCAGATCGAGCGCCGCCGCGCCGCCGCCTATCCGATCGCCAAGCCGGTCGACGGCGACACGATCTGGATGGGGGCGATCGACGGCCAGGGCTATGCCGTGTCCTACATCCAGTCCCTGTTCTGGGAGTTCGGCTCAGGCTGCGTGCTGCCCGCGACCGGAATCCTCTGGCAGAACCGGGGCATGGCCTTCTCGCTCGACCCCGCCTCCCGCAACGCCCTCGAGCCGGGGCGGAAACCGATGCATACCCTCAACCCGGCGCTCGCGGTGTTCGACGACGGGCGCGTGATGTCCTACGGCTCCATGGGCGGCGAGGGCCAGCCGCAGTTCCAGGCTCAAGTTTTCACCCGCTACGCGGATCTGGGCCTCGGCGTCGCGGATGCGATCGACGCGCCGCGCTGGCTCTTCGGCAAGACCTGGGGCGCCGCCGGCCCGACCCTGAAGGTGGAGAACCGCTTCGACCCGGACCTGCTCTCGGACCTCGCCAAGTGGGGCCACGAGGTCGAGGAGATCGGCAAACCCTACGCCGACGGCATGGGCCACGCCGGCATGCTGGTGAAGCACGCGCGGAACGGGCGCGTGGAGGCGAGCCACGATCCGCGCTCGGACGGCGACGCCCTGGGGCTTTGACCGGATTTCGTGTAGGATCCGCCCATGAACGAGCATCACCGGCACCATCATCACGATCACGGGCACGACCATGATCACGACCACAGCCATCTCTCGGAGATCGAGCTGAGGGTCCGGGCCCTCGAATCGATCCTGGTCGAGAAGGGCTACGTGGATCCGGCGGCGGTCGACGCCATCGCCGAGACCTACGAGACCCGCGTCGGCCCGCGCAACGGCGCCCAGGTGGTCGCCAAGGCCTGGAGCGATCCCGCCTTCAAGGCCCGGCTGCTCGGCGACGCCACCGCGGCGATCGCGTCGCTCGGCTTCACGGGCCGCCAGGGCGAGCACATGGTGGCGGTCGAGAACACCGCCGACGAGCACAACATGGTCGTCTGCACCCTGTGCTCCTGCTACCCCTGGACCGTGCTCGGCCTGCCGCCGGTCTGGTACAAGAGCGCGCCCTACCGCTCCCGCGCCGTGATCGACCCGCGCGGGGTGCTGGCGGAGTTCGGCGTCGTGCTGCCGGAGACCACCCGCATCCGGGTCTGGGATTCCACCGCCGAGATCCGCTACCTCGTGATCCCCATGCGGCCGGCCGGCACCGAGGGGATGAGCGAGGCGGACCTTGCCGAGCTCGTGACGCGGGATTCGATGATCGGGACCGGACTGGCCCGGGCGCCGGCGTGAGGACCCCCTCTCCCCGCAGGCGGGGAGAGGGTTAGGGGCCGGTCGGATGAGCGCGATCTTTCCCGTGTCATGGCCGGGCTCGACCCGGCCATCCCGGCGTGAAGGCCGCGATAGGTGTTGCCCACTGCCCGGCAGCGTGCTCGTCCGATCGAGATGGCCGGGTCAAGCCCGGCCATGACAGTGGATAGAGAATACGAAACACACCCCGCTCCACCGACCCACCCCTCACCCCAGCCCTCTCCCCGCTTGCGGCGAGCGGGAGCAAGACGAACAGGAGCCCCCATGAACGGTGCGCAGGATCTCGGCGGGATGATGGGGTTCGGAGCGATCGCCCCGGAGCGGGACGAACCCTGGTTCCATGCGCCGTGGGAGCGGCGGGCCATGGGGGTGACGATCGCCATGGGCGCGACCGGGGCCTGGAACATCGACATGAGCCGGCATGCCCGCGAGACCCTTCCTCCCGCGGAGTACCTGTCGGCGAGCTACTACGAGATCTGGACCAAGGGGGTCGAGAAGCTCGTGGTGAAGGCGGGCCTCGTCTCCGAGGAGGAGCTGCGCCTCGGCAAGGCCCTGACCCCGCCGGCGCCGGTCCGGCGGGTGCTGAAGGCCGAGGACGTGCCGGCCGTGCTGGCGCGGGGCGGGCCGACGGAGCGCGAGGCGGCGCAGCCGGCCCGCTTCAGGGCCGGCGACCGGGTCCGCACCCGCAACATGCACCCGACCGGCCACACCCGCCTGCCGCGCTATGCGCGCGGCCGCACGGGCGTGATCGAGCGCGTCCACGGCGTCCACGTCTTCCCCGACACCAACGCGCACGGCGAGGGCGAGAACCCGCAATGGCTCTACACGGTGCGCTTCTCGGGGCGCGAGGTGTGGGGCGAGGAAGCCGACCCGACCCTGGTGGTCTCGGTCGATGCCTGGGAGAGCTACCTTGAACCGGCGTGAGACACCGAATCCTTCCAGCGCCTCGCACGAAGCCCTTGCCCGCGCCGCATCCGCGGTGGCGCCGATCCCGCGCGGCGAGGACGGCGCGCCGGTGTTCCGGGAGCCGTGGGAGGCCCAGGCCTTCGCGATGACGGTGGCGCTGCACGAGCGCGGGCACTTCACCTGGCCGGAATGGGCCGAGGCCCTCTCGGCCGCGATCCGGCGCGCGCAAGCGGAGGGCGATTGCGACGACGGCTCGACCTATTACCGGCACTGGCTCGCGGCCCTCGAAACGCTCGTCGGCGCCAAGGGCATCGCGAGCGAGGCGACGCTCGCCGCCCGCCGCGCCGCCTGGGACCGTGCCGCGCACGCGACCCCGCACGGGCAGCCGATCCTGCTCGAGAACGATCCGGAGCATGTCCCGCGGGGGGCGTAACGCCGTCTCCCCGCGCAGGTCTCCCTCTCCCCGCGTGCGGGGAGAGGGTTGGGGCGAGGGGGGCGGGTCGGAGAAGCTCAGTCTCTCCGGTGTCATGGCCGGGCTCGACCCGGCCATCCCGACATGAAGCTCACGGTGCCTCCTGCTGTGCGGGGAGCGCACCTCTCGGATCGAGGTGGCCGGGACAAGCCCGGCCATGACAGGCGTGGGGTGGATGCCGCTCGCTCCACCGACCGGCCCCTCACCCCAGCCCTCTCCCCGCGAGCGGGGAGAGGGGGACCCGTGCGGGGAGAGGGAGCCTCACTCGGCCGCCAGCGGCAGCGCGGCTCTCGCACTCGCGCGCTCCCCCGCGCGCTCCCTCGCCTCCACGGCGCATTTCTCCACATGCGCCTCCCGCGTGATCACCTGGAGGTTCGGCAGGCCCCAATAGCCGAGGAGGTCCGGCCAGGGCGTGTCGCGGCGGTCGCGCCAGACGCGGAAGAGGGGGACGCCGTGGTCGACCTCGGTGTCGCGAAGCAACCGGCGGCGGGTCAGCGCGCAGCGGTGGCGCTGGAGGCGCTTCAGGAGCCGGTCGTGGGCGTGCGGGGCGTTCCAGAACTTCCAGGCCGCCACGCAGGCCGCGTGCCAGGTGGCGCGCGGGTTGACGCGCCCGTCGCCCCACAGGTCCCGGTGCCAGCCGTAGCGGAAGACCGCGCCGCCGCAGAGGCAGCAATGGCCCGGCCCGCGGGCGAAGCGCGGCTCGCGATAGGGCAGGGGCGGGGTGCGGAAGGAGGCCGGACGGCCGTCGCCCGCCTCCGCCCGCAGGCGCCACGACCAGTCCGCCGGCGCGCCGCTCCCGCTTGCGAGCGCCCGCGCCAGCCGGTCGGCGCGGACCGGGTGGGCGAGCCAGTAGGATTCGACCGCCTTGCCCGGTGCGTCGGGCACGAGCGAGCGGGAGAGGGCATGGCGCCAGACGGCCTGCGGGAAGGCCTTGGGCGTCAGGGTGACGAGCCGCTCGATGCGGCGGGCGTTCTTCTTCTCAAGCCACGCGGATCGAGCCATTGCCGCTCTTGTTGATGGGGCATCCGGGATGCCGGGACGCGGGCAAGGTCGGAGAATCGCGCGCCGTCCGCAACGCGACAGAATGGTTCAGCTTGCCCTGGTCGCGTCCGCTCCCGGGCGGGAGCGTCAGCCTGCCGGGCTCGCCCCCATCCCGGACAGGAGCGACAGCCCCAGCACGAAGACGAAGGCGGCGGCGAGGAGCTCCAGTCCCGCGACCGCAAGCGCACCCCCGCCCCCGCGCCCGCCCGCGAGGCGCAGCGCCAGGCCCTTGGCGAAGACCGCGAGCGCCGCGATCGCGCCGGTGGTGAGCGCGGTGCCGAGCGCCATCGCCACGGTCGCGGCGATGCCGGCCGCAAGCAGGCCCTGCGACAGGCAGAAGACCAGCACCACGACCGCGCCCGAGCAGGGCCGGATCCCGGCCGCGAGCACGATGCCGGCGAGTTCGCGCCAGCGGGTGACCCGGTCGAGGGCGTCCGGCGGCGGCAGGTGGACGTGGCCGCAATCCGGCGCCTGCGGGCCCGCGAGCGGGTTTCGCGCCAGCGCCGCGACGCCGAGCACGTGGCCGGCCTTGCGCCAGGTGAGCCACGCGCCCACGAGGGCGACCGCGAGGAAGCTCGCTCCTTCGATGCCGGCCGTGACCCGGTTCACGCCCGCGGCCGTCGCCTGCATCACGACCGCCGCGATGCCGACGATCGCGACCGCCACGATCGCCTGCACGGCCGCGGCCGCGAGGCTCAAGCCGAAGCCCTTGAGGAGCGCGCGCTCGTTCGCGACGAGGTAGGCCGCGATCACCGCCTTGCCGTGGCCGGGCCCGGCGGCGTGGAACACCCCGTAGGCGAAGCCGAGGCCGAGCAGGGTCCAGAGCGCCGCGCCGCTCGTCTTCAGGGCGAGGACCGCCCGCTGGAGCCCGCGGTAGAACTCGGCCTGGAGGCTCAGGATCACGCCGCCGAGGCCGCCGGGCGCCGGCGCGGCCTCGCGCATGCCGAGCCCGAACGGTGCCTTCACGGGCGGGGCCGCCGGCGCGGCGAGCGCAAGGACGAGGAGCGCCACGATTCCGGCGACGCATGCGACCGCCGCGGCTGCCAGCGCGAGGCGCGTCCCGAGGCGGCGCGGACCGGGGAGGGGAGGGGCGAGGGTTGCTGCGGTCACGGACACGGTGCGACCTCAGCCGTCACGGGCAGGCCACGATCGCCCGGTTGGCGAACTGGGCGCCGAAATTGGACGCGGCCGTGAGCGCGTCGAAGAAGGCTTCCGAGAGCTTCTGCTGCTGCGCGGGTTCGAGCGGCTTCGGGCGGGTGATCGTGGTGGCGCAGCCCTTCGGGGCGCCGGCGAGACGCACCGCGTCGGGGCCGTCCGCGAGGGTGAAGGCGACGAAGAAGGTCGGGTCGGCGACCTCGAGCGAGACGAGCTTGCCCCCCAGCGCCGGCGCCTTGAGGGGCAGGTCGTAGGTGAGCGTGACCTCGTCGTTCTCGAACGCCATGCGGGATTCGCGCGGGGCCGCGAAGGCCTGTTTGACCCCGTTCGCCTTCACGACCGTGAAGTAGTCGAAATCGACGAGCGATTCCGTGTTCTCCTTGGCGAGGCTCTTCAGCTCCTCGGGCGTGAGCTTGCCGTCCCGGTCGGCGTCCAGGCCCTGCGTGACGTAGGCCGAATAGGCCTTGTCGAAGGTCCAGGCATGGCGCACGCCCGTGACCTTGCCGTCCGGGGCGTAGAGAAGCTCGGCCCGGGCCGTCACCCAGACATGCGGATGCGCGAGCGCGGGCGTCGCCCACAGGACCGTGAGGGCGATCAGGCTGGGCAAGACGGGGGGACGTGTCATAGGTTCGATCTTGTGACGACGCTATGGTTTGCGCCGGGTTAACGCCGCCTTCCGCTTCGCGCGGGATCGCGGCGAAAGCACGGCGGCTTGCGGGCCTGCGATTTGACGGTCGGCGGCATTTATGTCAGTATTGCTGACTTAAATGCCAAGGCAGAAGGCCGGGTCCACCGGTCCGCAACGAAGGGCAAACGGAGGATGCGGCCCATGGCCGACGCTGGTGCTGCGCTGAAGTCAGTTTCCCTCGACGACAAGTTCGACCTCGCCAAGGACCGGATCTTCATCACCGGCACCCAGGCGATCGTCCGGCTTCTCCTGATGCAGCGCGAGCGGGACCGGCGCGCCGGGCTCGACACCGCGGGCTTCGTCTCGGGCTATCGCGGCTCCCCGATCGGCGGCCTCGACCAGAACCTGGCGCGGGCCAAGAAATGGCTGCAGGCGTCGCACATCCGCTTCGAGCCGGGCCTCAACGAGGAACTCGCCGCCACCGCGATCTGGGGCACCCAGCAGGCCGAGATCCGCGGCGAGGGCAAGTACGACGGCGTCTTCGGCATGTGGTACGGCAAGGGCCCGGGCGTCGACCGCTCGGGCGACGTCTTCCGCCACGCCAACATGGCGGGCTCGTCCCGGAACGGCGGCGTTCTGGCGCTGATGGGCGACGACCACACGGCGGAATCCTCCACCGTCGCGCACCAGAGCGAGTTCCACTTCGTCGACGTGATGATGCCGATCCTGAACCCGGCCGGCGTCCAGGAGATCCTCGATTACGGCCTCTACGGCTACGCCATGAGCCGCTTCTGCGGCTCCTGGGTGTCGCTGAAATGCGTCAAGGAGAACATCGAGTCGACGGCCTCCGTCGACGGCTCGATCGACCGGGTCAAGATCGTGATCCCGGACGACTTCGCCATGCCCCCGGGCGGGCTCAACATCCGCACGCCCGACGGGATCCTCGAGCAGGAGGCGCGCCTTCACGACTACAAGCGCGACGCCATGCTGGCCTTCGTGCGCGCCAACAACCTCAACCGCATCGTGCTCTCGGGCGGCCGCAACCCGAAGGTCGGGATCATCACGGTCGGCAAGTCCTATCTCGACGTGCGCCAGGCCATGGACGAGCTCGGCCTCGACGAGGTCAAGGCGAACGACATGGGGCTTCGCCTCTACAAGGTCGCCTGCCCGTGGCCCCTGTCGCGGAGCGAACTCGCCGACTTCGCCCGCGGGCTCGACCTCGTGATCGTGGTCGAGGAGAAGCGCTCGCTCATCGAGGTGCAGTTCCGCGAGGAGCTCTACGGCAGCGCCGACCAGCCGGTCTGCATCGGCAAGCGCGACGAGGCCGGGACCTGGCTCTTCCC
The DNA here is from genome assembly GCA_036263675.1 of Microvirga sp. GTDB lineage: Bacteria > Pseudomonadota > Alphaproteobacteria > Rhizobiales > Beijerinckiaceae > Microvirga. The sequence goes on from DATAGO010000032.1 coordinate 25,615, forward strand.
CGTCAAGGGCTCGCTCGACCCGAACGACATCGCGATCGCGATCGGCGAGCGCCTGCTGCGCTACCACGCCAACGACGACCTCGGCGCCCGGGTGGCGCGCCTGAAGGATGCCCAGGCCGTGCTCGCCGCGACCGGCGACGTGGCGACCCGCACCCCGCATTTCTGTTCCGGCTGCCCGCACAACACCTCCACGAAGGTGCCCGAGGGCATGCGCGCCTATGCGGGCATCGGCTGCCACTTCATGTCGCAATGGATGGACCGCAACACCAACGGCTTCACCCAGATGGGCGGCGAGGGCGCCAACTGGGTCGGCGAGAGCACCTTCTCGACCCGCGGCCACGTGTTCCAGAACTTGGGCGACGGCACCTACAACCATTCCGGCTCGCTGGCGCTGCGCTGGGCGGTCCACACCAAGACCACGGTGACCTACAAGATCCTCTTCAACGACGCGGTCGCGATGACGGGCGGCCAGCGCCACGAGGGGGGCTTGACCGTCGACATGATCGCGCGGCAGGTGCGGGCGGAAGGGGTCGAGCGCATCGCCCTCGTGACCGACGAGCCCGAGAAGTACCCCCACACGATTCAATGGCCCGCGGGGATGTCGATCCACCACCGCGACGACCTCGACGCGGTGCAGCGCGAGCTCGCCACGGTGCCGGGCGTGTCGGTGATGATCTACGACCAGACCTGCGCCTCCGAGAAGCGCCGGCGGCGCAAGCGCGGCGAGTTCCCGGATCCCGACAAGCGCGTGATCATCAACGACCTCGTCTGCGAGGCCTGCGGCGACTGCTCGGTGCAGTCGAACTGCGTCGCGGTGCAGCCGGTCGAGACCGAGTGGGGCCGCAAGCGCCAGATCGACCAGTCGAGCTGCAACAAGGACTTCTCCTGCGTGAAGGGCTTCTGCCCCTCCTTCGTGACCGTGCACGGCGCCCAGGTGAAGAAGGCCGAGCCGAAGCGCGCCGCGACCGAGGGCGTCGCGCTGGCGCCGCTGCCCGAGCCCGCGCTGCCCGCGATCGACAAGACCTTCAACATCATCGTCACGGGCGTCGGCGGCACCGGCGTGGTGACGATCGGCGCGATCCTCGGCATGGCGGCGCATCTCGAGGGCAAGGGCCTCGGCATGATCGACATGGCGGGCCTCGCCCAGAAGGGCGGCGCGGTCTACAGCCACGTGCGCCTCGCCGAGCGGCAGGAGGACATCAACGCCATCCGGGTCACCGCCGGCATGGCGGACCTGGTGCTCGGCTGCGACCTCGTCGTCACGGGGACCAAGAAGGTGCTGGCCGCGGTCTCGCGCGGGCGCACGGCGCTCGTGGTCAACACCGCCGAGGTGATGCCGGGCGACTTCACCCGCAACGCCGACTTCTCGCTGCCGGCCGAGCGCATCAAGCGCGCGGTCACGACCGCCGCGGGAGCCGAGATGGCGGCCTTCACGGACGCGACCGCGATCGCGGTGGCGCTGATGGGCAATGCGATCGCCGCGAACATGTTCATGCTGGGCTACGCCTACCAGCTCGGCCGCGTGCCGCTCTCGGCGGCGGCCATCGAGCGGGCGATCGAGCTCAACGGCGAGGCGGTGCGCATGAACCTCGACGCCTTCCGCTGGGGCCGCCGGGCGGTGGCGACGCCCGAGGCGATCGCCGCGTTCATGGGCGAGGTGAAGGCCACGACGGAATCGCGCCACATCTCGGAGACGCTGGACGAGATCATCGCACGGCGCGTCGCCTTCCTCTCCGACTACCAGAACCCGGCCTACGGCGAGCGCTACCGCGCCCTCGTGGAGCGTGTCCGCGCGGCGGAATCCCGGGTGATGCCGGGCGAGACCGCGCTCACGGAGGCGGTGGCGAAGAGCCTGCACCGGCTCATGGGCTACAAGGACGAGTACGAGGTGGCCCGCCTCTACACCAACGGCCATTTCGCCCGGCAGCTCGCCTCCACCTTCGAGGGCGAGAACCTTCGCATGGAGGTCCACCTCGCGCCGCCGCTCTTCGCCCGCAAGGACCCGGCCACCGGCGTGCCGCGCAAGATCGCGTTCGGGCCGTGGATGCTCAAGGCCTTCGGGGTGCTGGCGCGGTTCAAGGGCTTGCGCGGCACGGCGCTCGACGTGTTCGGCTACACGCACGAGCGCCGCACGGAGCGCCGGCTGATCGCCGATTTCGAGGCGCTGCTCGCGGAAATCATCGCCGGCCTCACGCCGCAGAACCACGCCACGGCGGTGGGTCTCGCGCAGGTGCAGCAGTCGATCCGCGGCTTCGGCCACATCAAGGAGCGCAACCTCAAGGCCGCCAAGGCCGAGGAAGCCGACCTCCTGGCCCGCTTCCGCCAGGGCGGCACGCCGCTGCCGATGGCGGCGGAGTAGGAGACGGTTCCCTCTCCCCGCCATCGTCCCCTCTCCCCGCTTGCGGGGAGAGGGTTAGGGTGAGGGGCGGGTCGGTGGAGCGCGCGGCCTCCGGTGCCATCTCCCTCCCCTTAGGGGAGGGCGACGCGGCGTAAGCCGCGCGGGGTGGGGTGGTGCGCGCAAGCGCATCCGTCACGATGGCGGCGAGAAGATCGCCTTCTGCGAACACCCCACCCGTCGCCCTGCGGGCGCCACCCTCCCCTGAGGGGAGGGAGATCATCGGCCACATCGCGCTCCACCGACCGGCCCCCACCCCGGCCCTCTCCCCGCACGCGGGGAGAGGGAGCGCGGCGGCGGCGAGGGAGCGCTACAGCTCCCGTTCCCAGTACTCCCCCACGAGATCCTGCCCGAAGCTGCGGTGGGGTTCGGTCTTGACCAGGGTGAACCCCGCATCGGCGTAGATCCTGCGCGCGGCGTGGAGCACGTCGTTGGTCCAGAGCGTGATGCGCCGATACCCCGCTTCGCGCGCGAAGCGGATGCATTCCTCCACGAAGCGGCGGCCGATCCGGAGGCCCCGGGCCTTGGGCTCGACGTAGAGGAGCCTCAGCTTCGCGGCCTCGTCGGACTGGCGCACGAGCAGCACCGAGCCCACGATCTCGCCGTCCTTCTCGGCGATCCAGCAGCGCTCGCGCTTCGGGTCGAAATCCTTGATGAAGGTGGCGGCGATCTCGGCGACGAGCGCCTCGAAGGTCTCGTCCCAGCCGTATTCCTGGGCGTAGAGCGCCCCGTGCCGGTGCACGATCCAGCCCATGTCGCCCGGCCGGTGCGGGCGCAGGGTGTAGGGCGCCCGCGGCTCCCGCGCCTCGCCGAGCAGCGCTTCGATCGTCGCCATCGCCTCCGTGAGCCGGCGCTGGTCCGGATCGGACAGGCCGGCGATGAGCGCGCCGACCTGCTCGCGCGAGGCCCGGTCGAGAGGCGCGAAGGCGGCGCGGCCGGCCTCCGTGAGGGCGAGGTGGCTCTGGCGGGCGTCGGCCTCGGAGCGGGCGCGCTCCAGGAGGCCGCCCTCCTCGAAGCGGCGCAGGATGCGGCTGAGATAACCGGGATCGAGCCCGAGGTCGCGCCCGAGTTCGGTCGCGGTCGGGCGCTCGCGGTTGGCGAGCTCGTAGAGCACGCGGGCTTCCGTGAGCGAGAACGGGCTGTCGAGGAGCCCCTCGCGCAGCACGCCGAGGCGGCCGGTGTAGAAGCGGGTGAAGCGGCGCACCACGCGGGTGCGCTCCTCGAGAACGGCGTCGAGCATGGCGGACCTCCCGGAGCCAGCATCATGGCTTTGTTGACCGAGTCAAGTATCTAGGGGCTTTGCAGATCCGCGCGGCAGTTCTGTGAGGGCGCGCGGGGCGTCCCTAGGGCCTGTGAATTACCGCACTCGCGGATGCGGAAATGTGCCTCGAACGTGAGCATTCCCGCACCGCTTCGACTCTTGTCGCCTTGCATCCGCTCGCTACAACGTGCAGACCTTGAAGGCCCCGCCAAGGGGCCGCCGGAGGATCGCCGGCGCGGGATGCGGGACAACCTGCACCGAATTCAGGATGGAACACCGCTTCCGACCCGGGAAGCGCCAGGGAGGAGCGCCGTGCAGGCGTCGAAACCGACCGACAGCGCCACGCGCGACGACGGCCGCGCGTCCTCGAGCGTGCCTGCGGCGTCGCGGCGAGCCGACCCGAGCGAAGACACCTTTCCGAAGCTCCTCGCCCGCAACGCCCGGGTGCGGGGCGGCCGCACGGCCTTCCGCCACAAGGATCTCGGCATCTGGCAGTCCTGGACCTGGGCGCAAGTCTACGAGACCGTGCGCGCCTATGCGGCCGGGCTCAAGGCGCTCGGGGTCGTGCGCGGCGGCAAGATCGCCATCGTGGGCCAGAACCGCCCGCGCCTCTACTGGACCATGGCGGCGGCGCAGTGGCTCGGCGCGGTGCCGGTGCCGGTCTACGCCGATTCCGTCGCGGACGAGATGGCCTATGTGCTGGCCCATGCCGAGGTCACGCACGCGGCCGTGCAGGACCAGGAGCAGGTCGACAAGCTGCTTTCGGTCGCCGATCAGGTGCCGCTGCTGACGCATCTCCTCTACGACGAGGAGCGGGGCCTGCGCGACTACGACCACACCCGGCTGCATCCGATCACCGAGGTGATCGACGAGGGCCGCAAGCGCCTCACCGATCCCGCCGAGGCGGCCGCCCTTGAGGCCGAGATGGCGGCGGGGCGGGGCGCGGACCTCGCCATCATCCTCTACACCTCGGGCACCACCGGGCGGCCCAAGGGCGTGATGCTCTCCTTCGACAACGTGATCGCGGCGGCCGAGATCGGCTGCGACTTCGACCGCCTCGACGAGGGCGACGAGATCATCGCCTACCTGCCCGTGGCCTGGGTCGGCGACCACATCTTTTCTTATGCCCAGGCGATCCTGGCCGGCCTGTGCGTCAACTGCCCCGAGAGCCCCGAGACGGTCGTGGACGACCGGCGCGAGATCGGCACCACCTACGCCTTCGCGCCGCCGCGGGTGTTCGAGAACATGCTCACCCTCACCATGGTCCGCATGGAGGATGCGAGCGCGCCGAAGCGGCGGGTGTTCAAGTTCTTCATCGACCACGCCACGCGGGTCGGCGAGCGCATCCTCAACCGCGAGCCCGGCGTCTCGGCCTGGGACCGCCTCCTGTGGCGGATCGGCGACGTCGTGGTCTACGGGCCGTTGCGCAACCGCTTCGGGCTCACCGACATCAAGGTCGGCTACACGGCCGGCGAGGCGATCGGGCCGGAGATCTTCCGCTTCTACCGCGCCATCGGGGTCAACCTGAAGCAGCTCTACGGGCAGACGGAGGCGAGCGTCTACGTCACCATGCAGCCCGACGGCGAGATCCGCGCCGACACGGTGGGGCGCCCGGCGCCCCGGGTCGAGATCCGCATCGACGAGAACGGCGAGGTGCTCTACCGCTCGCCCGGCGTCTTTCTCGGCTACTACAAGGACGAGGCCAAGACCGCCGAGACCAAGACCGCGGACGGCTTCGTGCGCTCGGGCGACGCCGGCTTCTTCGACGAGACCGGGCACCTCAAGATTATCGACCGCGCCAAGGACGTCGGAAAAATGCGCGACGGCGCGCTCTTCCCGCCGAAATACGTCGAGAACAAGCTGAAGTTCTATCCCAACATCAAGGAGGCCGTGGCCTTCGGGGACGGGCGCGACTACGTCGGCTGCTTCGTCAACATCGACCTCGTCGCGGTCGGCAACTGGGCCGAGCGCAACGGCGTCACTTACGCCTCCTACCAGGAACTCGCCGGCCACCCGCTCGTCTACGACATGATCGCGAAGCACGTCGACGAGGTGAACCGCTCGCTCTCCGCCGAGCCCCGCATGGGCGGCGCGCAGGTGCGGCGCTTCCTGATCCTCCACAAGGAGCTCGACGCCGACGACGGCGAGCTGACCCGCACGCAGAAGGTCCGCCGCGGCTTCATCGCCGAGCGCTACGCGCCCCTCATCACCGCCCTCTACGACGGCTCCCGGGAGGCCGACATCTCGACGGAGGTGACCTTCGAGGACGGCCGCAAGGGCGTGATCTCGGCCAGGGTGAAGATCCGGGACATGGAGACCTACCCCGCGAAGGATGCGGCACCGGTCCTGGAGGCGGCGGAATGAGGGAGGCAGGAATCGCTCTCGCCCCGCCGCGCTCTTCCCCCTCTCCCCGCCTGCGGGGAGAGGGTTGGGGTGAGGGGCCGGTCGGTGGAGCTCCGTGCATCCGCCTCGCGCCTGTCATGGCCGGGCTTGACCCGGCCACCTCGATCGAAGAGGCGCGCTGGCCCCGCATCAACAAGCCTTGCGGTGCTCGCATCGGGATGGCCGGGTCAAGCCCGGCCATGACAATGGAGACACGGAGCTCCACCGACCGGCCCCTCACCCCGACCCTCTCCCCGTTGCACGGGGAGAGGGGGCCGGACGCAGGGAGCGCCGCCCCATGAGAGCCCCCGACCATCCCGTGCTCTCCAAGGGCGACGTGCTGCTCGCGGTCGAGAACGTGTCGCTCGGCTTCGGCGGCGTGAAGGCGCTCACCGACGTTTCGTTCGACATCCGCAAGGGCGAGATCCGCGCCATCATCGGGCCGAACGGGGCCGGCAAGACCTCGATGCTCAACTGCATCAACGGGTTCTACTACCCGACGGAGGGCCGCATCACCTTCCGGGGCCGCACCCGGCCGAAGATGCGGCCCTACGAGGCGGCGCGCGGCGGGATCGCGCGCACCTTCCAGAACGTCGCGCTGTTCAAGGGCATGTCGACGCTCGACAACATCATGGCGGGGCGCTCGCTCAAGATGCACTCGGGCTTCTTCTGGCAACTGCTGCGCCACGGCCCGGCCATGACCGAGGAGGTCGCGCACCGCCGCGTCGTCGAGGACATCATCGACTTCCTCGAGATCCAGCACATCCGCAAGGTTCCCGTGGGCAAGCTGCCCTACGGCCTGCAGAAGCGGGTCGAGCTCGGCCGCGCGCTCGCCATGGAGCCGGACCTGCTGCTCCTCGACGAGCCGATGGCCGGCATGAACCTGGAGGAGAAGGAGGACATGAGCCGCTTCATCCTCGACGTGAACCAGCAATACGGCACCACGATCGCGCTCATCGAGCACGACATGGGCGTAGTCATGGACCTCTCCGACCGGGTCGTGGTGCTGGAATACGGCCGCAAGATCGCCGACGGGGTACCGGACGCGGTGAAGAGCGACCAGCGCGTCATCGACGCCTATCTCGGCGTGGCGCATTGAGGATGAGATCGGTCATGGCGCGTCCAGCGGAACGGAAGCGGCTGCAGGGCCCCAGTCCCGGCGTGGCGCATTGAGAGAGCGGTGATGGCAGATTCCGCAGCAGTCTCCACGCGCAGGACCGGCTTCGACGCCCGCACCCTGAAGCGCTTCGCCGTCCCGCTCGGCCTCCTGGCGCTCGCGATCCTGATCGCGCTCGCGACCCGCGCCGGGCTCATCGCCCGCGGCAACCTCCTCTACGACGTGCTCGTCGATCCTTTCGTCCTGATGGTCGACGCCCCGGACCTGCTGATCCAGACCCTCTGGGAGGGCTTCGTCTCGGGTGTGCTCTATGCGCTGATCGCGCTCGGCTTCGTGCTGATCTTCAAGGCCTCCGGCGTGTTCAACTTCGCGCAGGGCATCATGGTGGTGTTCGCGGCGCTGACGCTCGTCGGCCTCTACGAGAAGGGCGTGCCCGCGCTGCTCGCGCTCGCGCTCGCGGTCGGGGTGATGTTCGTGCTCGCCGTCGCGGTCGAGCGGATCGTGCTGCGCCCGCTCGTGAACCAGCCCGACATCATCCTCTTCATGGCGACCTTCGGGCTCACCTACTTCCTGATCGGCCTCGGCGAGCTGATCTTCGGCGGCAACCCGAAGCAGATGATCGCCAAGGAGCTCTACCTGCCGCAGGGCGCGACCGACGTGACGCTGTTCGGCGGCCAGGTGCGCTTCCAGCACATCGACATCGCGGCGGCCGTGATCGCCTCGCTCATGATCGCCGTGCTCGGCGTGTTCTTCTCCAAGACCCGCATCGGCCGGGCGCTTCGCGCGGTGGCGGACAGCCACAAGGCGGCGCTGTCGGTCGGGATCTCGCTCAACCAGATCTGGGTCATCGTGTGGTTCGCGGCCGGCATCGTCGCCCTCGTCACCGGCATCATGTGGGGCGCGCGCTCGGACGTGTCCTTCGCGCTCCAGATCATCGCGCTGAAGGCCCTGCCGGTCCTGATCCTCGGCGGCTTCACCTCGATCCCGGGCGCGATCGTCGGCGGCCTCATCATCGGCATCGGCGAGAAGCTCGGCGAGTTCTACTGGGGCCCGCTTCTCGGCGGGGGTATCGAGACCTGGCTGGCCTACGTGATCGCGCTCCTGTTCCTGCTCTACCGGCCCCAGGGGCTGTTCGGGGAGAAGATCATTGAGCGGGTGTAGTGTGGCGAATGGCGAGTGGCGAATGGCGAATGGCTCGCACTTCTCCCTCCCCTCAGGGGAGGGCGACGCGGCGCAAGCCGCGCGGGGTGGGGTGTTGCGCGTAAGCGCATCCGGCACCATCGGGCCTGGAACTCGCCTTCGGCGAACACCCCACCCGACCTCCGCTTCGCTCCGGCCACCCTCCCCTGAGGGGAGGGAGGGGCGTTGCGCTCCATTCGCCACTCGCCATTCGCCATTCGCCCCGAGCGCAGCGAGGTCCTAAGTGCTCTACCGCGAGGCCGGACAGTTCAAGACCACCTATGCCGCCGACATGGCGGTGTTCCCGCTCGTGCAGGACCGGGTCGGGATCGGGGTCATCGTCGCGCTCGCCTACGGGCTCGCCTTCGTGGGCAACGACTTCATGCTCCAGGCCGTGATGATCCCGTTCCTGGTGTTCTCGCTGGCCTCGATCGGGCTCAACATCCTGACCGGCTATGCGGGCCTGCTCTCGCTCGGCACCGGGGCCTTCATGGGCGTCGGGGCCTATGCCTGCTACAAGCTCACGAGCGCGTATCCGAACGTGAACGTGGTGATCTGGATCCTGGTCTCCGGGTTCTTCTCCGCGGCAGCCGGCGTGCTCTTCGGCCTGCCGAGCCTGCGCATCAAGGGCTTCTACCTCGCGGTCGCGACGCTCGCCGCCCAGTTCTTCCTGCAATGGTGCTTCATCCGGGTGCCGTGGCTCGTGAACTACAACGTCTCGGGCGCCATCGAGGCGCCCTTACGCACCCTCTTCGGGGTCCCGATCATCGGCGCCACCGCGACGCCCCAGACCCGCTACCTCGTGGTCCTGACGCTGGTGATCCTGCTGACCTGGCTCGCCTCGAACCTCGTCCACGGGCGCATCGGACGCATGTGGATGGCGATCCGCGACATGGACATCGCGGCCGAGCTGATGGGCATCCGCCTTCTGCCCACCAAGCTCCTGGCCTTTGCGGTCTCGTCCTATTACTGCGGCGTCGCCGGCGCGCTCCTCGTCTTCCTCTGGTACGGCGGCGCCGAATACGACGTGTTCAACATCAACCAGTCGTTCTTCATCCTCTTCATGGTGATCATCGGCGGGTTGGGGAGCCTCATCGGCTCGTTCTTCGGGGCGGCGCTGATCTTCATCATGCCGATCGTCCTCGGCATCGTGGTCCCGGCCCTGCTCAGCCCCTTCGGGATCCATGTCGGCTCGGACGTGATCGAGCACCTGCGCTTCATGCTGGTGGGCGCGCTCATCATCTTCTTCCTGATCGTGGAGCCGCACGGGCTCGCCCGGCTGTGGCAGATCGCCAAGCAGAAGCTCAGGGTCTGGCCCTTCCCCTACTAGGGCGCATGGATTTCCGGTCCGGCCGGCCGTAAGTTGAGCCGGACCGCAGACGAGAAGCTCCCTCGAAGGAGACGGAACACCAGGTTCGAAAACGTCCGGCGGAACGGCCGGACCCGACAAGGAGGAAACAGGTATGTCGCTTCGCAAATTCACCCTCGGGGTCGCGGTCGCGGCCCTCATGGGCTCGGTGGCGCTGCCCGCGCTCGCCCAGGACTCCGTCTACGTCCCGCTCTTCACCTACCGGACCGGTCCCTTCGCGGGCTCGGGCATCCACATCGCCAACGGCATGCACGACTACCTGCGCATGCTCAACGAGCGCGACGGCGGCATCGGCGGCGTCAAGATCGCGATCGAGGAATGCGAGACCGGCTACGACACCAAGAAGGGCGTCGAGTGCTACGAGTCCGTGAAGGGCAAGAACCCCGTCATCGTGAACCCGTGGTCGACCGGCATCACCCTGCCGCTGATCCCGCGGGCGGCCGTCGACAAGATCCCGATCCTCTCCATGGCCTACGGCCTCTCGGCCTCGGCGCGCGGCGACATCTTCCCCTGGGTCTTCAACCCGCCGAACACCTACTGGGACGGCGCCTCGATGATCCTGAAGTACATCGCCGACAAGGAAGGCGGGATCGACAAGCTCAAGGGCAAGAAGATCGGCTACATCCACCTCGACGCCAGCTTCGGCAAGGAGCCGATCCCGCTGCTCGAGCAGCTCTCGAAGGACCTCGGCTTCGAGCTCAAGATGTACCCGGTCGGCGCGCAGGACATGCAGAACCAGTCCTCGCAATGGCTGAGCGTGCGCCGCGACCGGCCCGACTGGATGATCCTGTACGGCTGGGGCGCGCTGAACTCGACCGCCATCAAGGAGGCGGTGCGCGTCGGCTACCCGATGGACAAGTTCCTCTCGATCTGGTGGCCGGGCGAGGACGACGCGCGCGGCGCGGGCGAAGGCGCCAAGGGCTTCAAGACCCTCAACTGGCACGGCGTCGGCACCAGCTTCCCGGCCATCCAGGACATCCAGAAGCACGTGGTCGACAAGGGCCTGTCGCAGGCCCAGAAGGACAAGGTCGGCGAGGTGCTCTACAACCGCGGCGTCTACAACTCGATGCTGATCGCGGAAGGCATCCGCAACGCCCAGAAGCTCACCGGCAAGAAGGTGGTGACGGGCGAGGACGTGCGCCGCGGCCTCGAGACCATCAACCTCGACGCCGCCCGCCTGAAGGAGCTCGGCCTCGAGGGCTTCACGGCGCCGATCTCCCTCAACTGCACCGACCACAACGGCCACCGCGCCGCGTTCATGCAGGAATGGGACGGCGCCAAGTGGGTGAAGGTCACCGATCCGATCGAGCCCATGACCGACCGCGTGAAGGGCCAGCTCGACGCCGCCGCCAAGGACTACGCCGAGAAGAACACCGGCTGGCCGAAGCGCACGGAAGCCTGCGACAAGGCGTCGTAACGGCACCCGAACCCTCCCCCCTCTGCGGGGGAGGGTGGCGAACGAAGTGAGCCGGGAGAGGGGCGGTCGTCACGGCCACGGCCCCTCTCCCGACCCCTGCTGACGCAGGGGCCACCCTCTCCCGCGGAGGGGAGAGGGAGAAGAGAGAGCCCATGACCGCCAGCCCAGCCCCCGCGCCGCAGGCCGCCGAGACCATCCTCGCGGTCAACAACATCGAGGTCGTCTACGACCACGTGATCCTCGTGCTCAAGGGCGTGTCGCTCACCGTGCCGCGGGGCGGGATCGTGGCGATCCTCGGGGCCAACGGCGCCGGCAAGACCACGACGCTCAAAGCAATCTCGAACCTGCTCCACGCCGAGCGCGGCGAGGTCACCAAGGGCTCGATCGAGTTCGCGGGCGAGCGCGTCGACCGGCTGTCCCCGAACGAACTCGTGCGCCGCGGCTGCATCCAGGTGCTGGAGGGCCGGCACTGCTTCGGCCACCTCACCATCGAGGAGAACCTGCTCACCGGCGCCTTCACGCGCCGCGACGGCAACGCCGCCATCCGCCGCGACATGGAGCGGATCTACGAATATTTCCCGCGCCTCAAGCAGCGCCGCACCTCCATGGCGGGCTACACGTCGGGCGGCGAGCAGCAGATGTGCGCGGTGGGCCGGGCGATGATGTCGAAGCCCAAGATGATCCTCCTGGACGAGCCTTCCATGGGCCTCGCGCCGCAGATCGTGGAGGAGATCTTCGAGATCGTGCGCAAGCTCAACGCCACCGAGGGCGTCTCCTTCCTGCTCGCCGAGCAGAACACCAACATGGCGCTGAAATACGCCACCTACGGCTACATCCTCGAGACCGGCCGCGTCGTCATGGACGGGCCCGCCCAGATGCTGCGCGAGAACGAGGACGTGAAGGAGTTCTATCTCGGCGTCGCCGGCGCCGACCGCAAGAGCTTCCGCGAGGTGAAGAGCTACAAGCGCAGGAAGCGCTGGCTGGCGTAGCGAGGAAGTCGGCCGCATGGTTCAGAGCTTCAACATCGACGAGAAGTTCGGGAGCTTCTCGGAGCAATGGCGACCGAAGGTCATCGCTGCCTTGAACGGGCAGGAGGTCAAGGTCGCGAAGGTCCAGGGGACCTTCCCGTGGCACCACCACGACCACGAAGATGAATTCTTCCTGGTGTGGCGAGGCCGCTTTCGGGTCGAGTTCCGCGACCGCGTCGTCGAGCTCGGTCCCGGCGAAGGGGTGGTCGTACCCCGCGGCGTCGAGCATCGCACCGCTGCGGACGAAGAAGCGCTGATCCTGATCTTCGAGCCCGCGGCGACCCGCAACACCGGAAACGTGGTCGACCCAACCTTCACGGCACCGGACGGAGTCTCGATCTAGCCCATGCAGCATTACGACAACCGCGATACGCAGGACCCGGCGGAGCGCGAGGCCGAACTCTTCCGCCGGCTGCCGGCCGTGATCGCGGCCGCGCTCCGGGCCCCGGCCTATGCGGAGCGCCTGGCCGGCATCGACCCCCGGAGCGTCATGAGCCGCGCCGCGCTGGCCCAGCTCCCCGTGCTGCGCAAGTCCGACCTGCCGGCGCTCCAGAAGGCGAACCTGCCGTTCGGCGGCTTCGTGCCGGCGCCGCTCTCCGCCTTCGGGCGCCTCTTCACCTCGCCCGGCCCGATCTTCGAGCCCGAGGGCCGGGGCGAGGATCCCTGGGGAGCAGCCCGCGCGCTCCACGCCATGGGCTTCCGCGCCGGCGACGTGGTGCTCAACACCTTCGGCTACCACCTGACCCCCGGCGGCTTCATCATGGATTCCGGCGCCCGGGCGCTGGGCTGCGCCGTGATCCCGGCCGGTCCCGGCAACACCGAGCAGCAGCTCGAGGTCATCGCGGCGTTCCGGCCGGTGGGCTATTGCGGCACGCCGGACTTCCTCAAGATCCTGCTCGACGCGGCCGACAAGGCCGGGCGCGACGCCTCCTCGATCCGACGGGCGCTGTGCTCCGGCGCCGCCTTCCCGAAATCGCTCCAGGACGAGATCGCGGGCCGCGGGGTCGACGCCTACCAGGCCTACGCCACCGCGGATGTGGGGGTCATCGCCTACGAGACGAGCGCCCGCGCCGGCATGGTCGTGAACGAGGGCCTCATCGTCGAGATCGTGCGTCCCGGCACCGGCGATCCGGTCCCGGAGGGCGAGGTCGGCGAGGTCGTGGTCACGAACCTCGATCCCCACCACCCGCAGATCCGCCTCGCGGTCGGCGACCTCACCGCCGCGATGCCGGGCGCCAGCCCCTGCGGCCGGACGGGCATGCGGATCCGGGGCTGGATGGGCCGCGCCGACCAGACCGCCAAGGTGAAGGGCATGTTCGTGCGCCCCGAGCAGGTCGCGGAGATCGGCCGGCGCCATCCGGAATTGGGGCGCCTGCGCCTCGTGGTGACGCGCCAGGGCGAGACCGACGCCATGACGCTGCGGGCCGAGACCGGCGCCGCGGACGAGGCGTTGCGGAGCGCCGTCGCGGAGACGCTCCAGGGCATCACGAAGCTGCGCGGCGCGGTGGAGCTGGTGGCGCCCGGCAGCCTGCCGAACGACGGCAAGGTGATCGCGGACGAGCGGCCGGCGTGACCCTCCTCCCCGCTTTCTGCCCCTCTCCCCGCGAACGGGGAGAGGGAGTCCTACGGCAGCCGCCAGTCGATCGGCGTTTCACCCCGTTCCGCGAGCCATTCGTTCGCCCGGCTGAACGGCCGTGTGCCGCGGAAGTCGTTGAGGCGGTTGAGCGGGGAGGGGTGGCCGCTCTCGAGCACGAGGTGCTTCGTGCGGTCGACCAGCGCCGCGCGCTTGCGGGCGGGGCCGCCCCAGAGCAGGAACACCACCGCGGGGCGCTTTGCCGAGACCGCCGCCAGGGCTTCATCGGCGAGCTGCGACCAGCCGAACTTCAGATGCGCGCCCGCCTGTCCCGCCTCCACGGTGAGCGCCGTGTTGAGGCAGAGCACGCCCTGGCGCGCCCAAGGAGAAAGGTCGCCGGTGCGGGGCTCGGGCGTGCCGAGATCGGCGGCAAGCTCCTTGAAGATGATCTTGAGCGACGCCGGCAGCCGGCGCGGGCCGCGGTAGGAGAAGGCGAGGCCGTGCGAATCGCCCGGGGTGGGGTAGGGGTCCTGGCCGAGGATCACCGCCTTGACGCGGTCGAGGGGGGCGAGCCGCATCCCGGTGAAGACGTCGCCGGGGGGCGGCAGCACCTGCGCGCCCTCGGCCACGCGCGCGTCGACCCGGGCCGCGACCGCATCGGCGGCGCCGTCCGCGAAGAAGGGCAGGCGGCGCCAGCCGTCGGCTTCGGGGCTGTCGCGGAATTCCGCGACGGCCCGGGTGTAGGGGCCCTTCGCCAAGGCGTCAGCGGATGACGATCCGGCCCTCGACCTTGGCGTCGACGGTCCCCTTCCGCCGCACATAGGCCATGACCTCGTTGGCCATCAGCTTGCCGTCCGTGGTGCCGATGAGCACCCGGCCGCGGGTGAACGGCACGTAGCCGTCGCCGCCGATCAGCATGAAGTTGTTGGTCGCGACCTTGTAGCGCTTGGCCGGGTCGAGCGCCTCGCCGTTGACCTTCACGTCCGAGACCCGCGAGCCCACGGGCGCCTTCGGGTCGACCGCGAAGGTGAGCCCCGAGACCTGCGGGAAGCGGCCCGCGCGCTGCTCGATCTGCGACACGCCGTTCTCGAGCGCCGCCTTGAGGTCGATGCCCGTGATCTCCACGAGCGACGTGGCGTTGCCGAAGGGCAGCTCCGAGAGGATGTCGCGCCGGGAGAGCTTCGCGCCCGCCGGATACTGCTTGTTGGCCCGGATGCCGCCGCCGTTGGTGATCGCCACGTCGCCGCCGGTGGAGTCCCGGATGGCGTCGGCGATCAGGTTGCCGATCGCGGCCTCCTGCGAGCGCACCGTGGTGGTGCGGCTGTCGAGCGGCTCGCTCGTCGTGCCGATCTCCACGTCGAGCTCCTTGGCGAGATCGGTCTCGTAGCGCTTCACGACCGCCTGCACCTCGGGGTCCGGGTCGATCGTCGAGGAATCGTGCACCCGGAAGCTCGGCGCCCAGGTGACCTTCCGGTCCTTGCCCTCGCCCGTCACGGTGGCGACGAAATCGATCGCGGTGACGAAGTTGCCCTCCTCCGAGGATTCCACCATCACGGTGCGGCCGTCGAAGCCGATCGCGAGGTCGTGGTCGTGGCCGGTGAGCAGCACGTCGACGAGGCGCGAGCGGACGATCTGGTGGTCGATGTCGCGGTCGGTGTGGGCCACGCACAGGATCAGGTCCGCGCCCTGCTGGCGCAGGGCGGCGGCCTGGGCGCGAAGCGCCTCGAGCTCCGGCCCGAACCGGATGTCGCCGGCCTGGGACATGTTGGGGGTGTTGGCGTGGGCGAGGCCGAAGACGCCGATCTTCACCGGACCCAGGGTGAAGATCTGGTTGTCCTTCATGCCCGGGATCGGCGAGCCGTCCGCCTGGCGCATGTTGGCGCCGAAATAGGGGAAGTTCGATTCCCCCATCCGCTTCATGTAGTTGTCCTTGCCGAAGTCGAACTCGTGGTTGCCGGGCACGAACACGTCCGGCTTCACCATGTTGGTGAGCTCGACGATGTGGGCGCCCTGGTCGAAGCCCGACATCAGCGAGGGCGAGAAGGTGTCGCCCGCATGGCAGAACAGCATCGGCACGCCGCGCGCCCGCTCCTGCTTCACGACCGCCGCGAGCTTGGCGAAGCCGCCGCGGCCCTTGTCGTCCGACATCTTGTAGATGTCGTTCACGAGCAGCAGGCTGAACGTGGTGTTGGAGGGGGCGGCCTGCGCCTCCTCGCCCGCCCCCAGCATCGTCAGCGAGAACCCGGCTCCGAAGCCCAGGCCCAGCGTCTGACGGCGTGACAGTTTCGACATTCCCGCTCTCCGTTCGGAATTCTTGGCCGAGACGCCAGCATGCGTCGGCGGTGCCGGCAGAGCAAGGGCTCGGCCGAGCTTGCGGCCGGGTTCCCGCCCGGTCCGTGTCGAGCGGCGCGGGCGCCCGGGAGAGGTCCGCCGTCCCGGGCCCCCGGCATCGCGCGAGGACCGGTATCCCGGCAAGACCGGCGCCCTCGGGAGCCCGATGTCCCGGCAGGACCGGCACCTTGCGGAGAAAAGATCGGGCGGCCGCAACTTTTGCAGTTGCAAACGATTAGCATCTGCACCATTGTCCATTCTGCCGAAGACCCGTCGCGAAGGGACACCCATGACCGACATCGCCCTGAAAGCCGGCCGCTGGTTCCGCGAGGCTCCGCTCTGGACCCGCCTGCGGACGGAATGGATGCTGATCGCGCTCGCCGTGATCGCGGGGCTCGTCGTGGCGGTTCCGGACCTGCGCGAGGCGGCAATCACCTCGCTCAGCGACGCCTATGTGGAGGTGAGCGTCTTCGTGGCGCTGACCCTCGCGATCTTCTACGGCCTCGAGCGCTGGACCAATACGGACCTCGGCCAGGTGCTGCAGCGCTACAAGGCCTGGCAGGTGCCGATCGCGGCGCTGCTCGGCGCGACGCCCGGCTGCGGCGCCGAGATCCTGCTCGTCACGCAATACACCCGCGGCGCGGTGAGCTTCGGGGCGATCGTGGCGACGCTCACCGCCACCATGGGCGACGCCGCCTTCCTGATCATCGCCAAGGATCCCCCCTCGGCCGCGATCGTGATCGGCCTGTGCACCGCGGCCGGCATCGTCATGGGATTCGTGATCAACTGGCTGCACCCGAACGGGCTCGACGCCCTGAGCCGGGAGATCGCCGCGAGCGTGGCCTCCGCCGGCGACGCGTTCCCGGTGGAGCGGCCCGGCCCCCTGCGGCGCCTCGCCGAGACCGCCTGGCTTGCGGTCTTCGCCCCCGGCCTCGTGATCGGGATCTGCGGCTCCATGTTCCAGATGGACGTGGATTCCTGGTTCGGGCCGCTCGCGGAGCACGAGCCCGTGAAGTGGATCGGCTTCGTGGGCGCGGTGCTCGCGATCGCGATGTTCATCACCCGCCGCGACGGGCAGGGCTACGGCGGCATGGATCCGCGCACCACCATGGGCCTGCCGCCGGTGCGGCGCATGATCGTCGACACCAACTTCGTGACCTTCTGGGTCTTCCTCGGCCTGTTCGGCTACGAGTTCGTGGCCTACTGGACCGGCAACGGCGTCACCAACTGGCTCCAGGCGAGCCACGTGCTGCTGCCCCTCGTCGCCACCTCGATCGGCCTCATCCCGGGCTGCGGCGTCATGATCCTGACCACGACGCTCTACCTCAACCACCAGATCCCGCTGTCCGCGATGATCTCGGCCGCGGTCTCGACGGACGGCGACGCGCTCTTCCCGGCGATCGCGCTCGCGCCCCGGGCGGCGGTGCTGGCGACCCTCTACACCGCGATTCCGGCCCTCATCCTGGGCTACGGCTGGTTCCTGCTCGTGGAGTGGAAATAGGCGGGCCCCTCCCGCCCGCGTCAGATCCGGACGGCCCCGTCCCGCGTAAGAGCCCCCGGGAGTGACCGGGGGTCACGGTGTCATCCGGCGGCCCGCGCTCCTATCTAGCGATCAGTCGAGTGCGCGGCCCGAGAGCGGCCGCGCTGCCGTTTCGGGATCCCTTGCGCCATGAACACGATCGTCGATCCCGCCACCCTGACCGGCCGACCGGTCCGCCCCGTGGACCATCCGTCCCTGAAGGTGGGGCGGATCGGGGTGCTGCTGATGAATCTCGGCACCCCGGAAGCGACCGACTACTGGTCCATGCGCCGCTACCTCAAGGAGTTCCTCTCCGACCGGCGCGTGATCGAGACCCCGCGGCTGCTGTGGTGGCCGCTCCTCAACGGCATCATCCTGACGACGCGGCCAGGCCGGAAGGGGCGCGACTACGCCACGATCTGGAACAACGAGCGCAACGAGGGCCCGCTCAAGACGGTCACCCGCGCCCAGGCCGAGAAGCTCGCCGAACACATGAACGGCATCGCCGGCGACCGGGTCGTCGTCGACTGGGCCATGCGCTACGGCAAGCCCGAGGTGCGCGCGCGCATCCAGGCGCTGTTGCACCAGGGCTGCGACCGCATCCTGCTCGTGCCGCTGTATCCGCAATACTCCGCCGCGACCTCGGCGACCGCCTGCGACCACGCCTTCCGGGCGCTGATGGACATGCGCTGGCAGCCGTCCGTGCGCGTCTCGCCGCCCTATCACGACGATCCCACCTACATCGATGCGGTCGTGACCGCCATGAAGGCGGACCTCGCGAAGCTCGACTTCGAGCCCGAGGTGGTGCTGGTCTCCTTCCACGGCGTCCCGAAGGAGTACCTCCTCAAGGGCGACCCCTACCATTGCCATTGCGTCAAGACCTGGCGCCTCATGGGCGAGGCGCTCGGCTGGCCGCCGGAGCGGCTGCGCCTGAGCTTCCAGTCCCGCTTCGGCACCGCGGAATGGCTCAAGCCCTACACGGACGAGACCGTGAAGGCGCTGGCCGACAGCGGCGTCAAGCGCATGGCGATCGTGGCGCCGGGCTTCACCGCCGACTGCCTCGAGACCCTGGAAGAGCTCGACGGCGAGAACCGCGAGTACTTCATGCACCACGGCGGCGAGCGCTTCGCCTATCTCCCCTGCCTCAACGACTCCGAGCAGGGCATGCGGGTGATCCGCGCCATCGTCGAGCGCGAATTGCAGGGGTGGCTGTAGACCGCTCCCCGCCCGCGAACTCCCTCTCCCTGCGCGAACTCCCTCTCCCCGTTCACGGGGAGAGGGTTGGGGTGAGGGGCCAGTCGGTGGAGCTCGATGGATCCGGTGAATCCCTCCCCGCCAGGGGAGGGCCGGCGCGGAACGGCGGCGTGGAAGCATCCGTTCTTCCGCAAGTCACGCCTCCCTCCCCCGCTTGCAGCAGGGAGGGGCAGGGGGGTGCTCGGGGAGTGCTGAGTTTCTCCAAACCCGCACCACGCCTTTCGCCCGGCACAGGGGAAGCGGCACCGCCCCCCACCCTTAATCCCTCCCCGCCGCAAGCGGGGGGAGGGAGACGCGGTGCCTCCTGAAGCAACGAGCTTCGATCCCACCCGCCCCTGCGGGGTCCCCGCCCTTGGCAGGGAGGGGCGCTCCATCCTGTGCAGTTGCGCTCGACGTCGGACCCCCCTCTCCCGCTCAAGGGGTGAGGGGGCTGCGGCGGGATGGCCCCCCTTGCCCTCGACCCCCGACAGGCCGTCTACTCCCCGCAAAGGGCCGAACACGGCCCACGCTTGGGGGGCTCAGCCAATGCCGTTCACGCTCGGCTTCGACATCTTCGTCATCGTGCTCGTCGTGCTGGTGATCGTCACCATCGCCTGGGGCGTGCGCACGATCCCGCAGGGCTACGCCTACACGGTCGAGCGCTTCGGGCGCTACGCCCGCACCCTCGGGCCCGGGCTCGGGCTGATCGTGCCTTACGTCGAGCGGATCGGGCACAAGGTGAACGTCATGGAGCAGGTGCTCGACGTGCCCTCGCAGGAGGCCTTCACCCGCGACAACGCCGGCGTCACCATCGACGCCGCCGCCTTCTACCAGGTCATGGAGCCGGCCCGCGCATCCTACGAGGTCTCCGACCTCCAGATGGCGCTGCTGACGCTGACCATGACCAACATCCGCACCGTCGTGGGCTCCATGGACCTCGACCAGCTCCTCTCCCACCGGGACGAGATCAACGAGCGCCTGCTGCGGGTCATGGACGCCGCCGCCTCGCCCTGGGGCGTCAAGGTCACCCGCATCGAGATCAAGGACATCCTGCCGCCCGCGGATCTCGCCGGCGCCATGGCGCGCCAGATGAAGGCGGAGCGCGAGAAGCGCGCCTCGGTGCTCGAAGCCGAAGGCGCGCGCCAGGCCCAGATCCTGCGCGCCGAGGGCGAGAAGCAGTCGCAGATCCTCGCCGCGGAAGGGCGCAAGGAGGCCGCCTTCCGGGACGCGGAGGCGCGCGAGCGCTCGGCGGAAGCGGAGGCCAAGGCGACCGCGATGGTCGGCGAGGCGATCGGCCGGGGGGATCTCGCGGCCGCGAACTTCCTCGTCGCCGAGAAATACGTCGAGGCCCTGCGCGCCATCGCGACGGCACCGAACCAGAAGGTCGTGATCGTGCCGATCGAGGCCGCGAGTCTCGCCGGGACGCTGGGCGGCATCGCGGAGATCACGAAATCGGTGTTCGGCGAGAGCGGCACCGGCCTGCACCGCGGGCGCGGCCTGCCGCCGCTCACCGGCAAGGCCGCCGAGTAGGCCCGCCATGGTCGCGAGCGTCGCCTATGCGGGATCCTCTGCGGAATTGGGATCCCGCCTGCCATGGAGGACCGGCCGATGATCGCGAGCGTCGCCGACGGCCTCGGCTTCTGGGTCTGGATCATCCTCGGCCTCGTGCTGTTCGCCGCGGAGGCCGTGGCGCCGGGCATCTTCCTGATCTGGTTCGGCCTCGCCGCGATCCTCACCGGCCTCGCCGACGCGTGGTTCGGCCTCTCCTGGCAGGCGGCGTTCCTGGTCTTCGCCGGGCTCTCGGTCGCGGCGGTGCTCGTCGGCCGGGCCGTCACGGGCGGCGCGCGCCAGGTCTCGCGGGAGGACGGCCTCAACCGCCGGGGCCAGGACTTCGTCGGCCGCGTCTTCGTCCTCGACGCCGCCATCGCGCACGGCGAGGGCCGGGTGCGCGTCGGCGACTCGTCGTGGCGGCTCACCGGCCCGGACGCGCCCGCGGGCGCCTCGGTGCGCGTCGTGCGCGTGGAGGGCGGAACGCTGGTGGTCGAGCGGGCGTGAGGGCACCGGGTTCTCCCTCTCCCCTGGAGGGAGAGGGTGGCCCCTGCGTCAGCAGGGGTCGGGAGAGGGGGAGGGACACCCTCACCGCTCCAGAAGAGTTCGCTTCGCGAGCGTCGCTGCCGCGACGCACCCCCTCTCCCGACCCTCGCTGACGCGAGGGCCACCCTCCCCCTCAAGGGGGGAGGGGAGTGCGTGCCGAGGGGTTACGCCACGCCTTCGCGCAGCAGGTCGAGCACGTGCACCAGCCCGACCGGCCGGCCGGCCTCGGCGACGATCAGGGCGCCTTTCTTGCGCGACTCGATCAGCTCCAGCGCCTCCGCGAGCAGCATGTCGGGGGCGATGGTGAGGGGGGAGTGCGTCATGACCTCGTCGACCGGGCGGGCGGGGAGGTCGGCGCTCAGGTTGCGGCGGACGTCGCCGTCGGTGACGATGCCGGCGAGGCGGCCGTCGGGCGCGACCACGATCACGCAGCCGAAGCTCTTCTCGCTCTGGACCTGGAGCGCCACCCCCATGGGCGTGCCCGTCGGGACCACGGGCAGGCGCTCGCCCGTGTGCATGACGTCGCGCACGAGCCGGAGCTGCGCGCCGAGCTTCCCGCCGGGGTGGAAGACCCGGAAATGCTCGGCCGTGAAGCCGCGCCGCTCCAGGAGCGCGATCGCGAGCGCGTCGCCGAGCGCGAGCTGCATCGTGGTCGAGGTCGTGGGCGCGAGCCCGTTCGGGCAGGCCTCCTGGGCTCGGGGCAGGCACACGCACACGTCCGCCTGGCGCCCGAGCGTCGAGTCGGCCCCGGCCGTGAAGGCGACGAGCGGCACCCGGAAGCGCTTGGCGTAGGCGATGATGTCGGCAAGCTCCGTGGTCTCGCCCGACCAGGACAGCGCCACGATGGCGTCGTCGGGCCGCACCATGCCGAGGTCGCCGTGGGAGGCCTCCGCGGGGTGGACGTAATGGGCCGGGGTGCCGGTCGAGGCGAGCGTCGCCGCGACCTTCCGGGCCACGTGGCCGGACTTGCCCATGCCGGTGACGATGATCCGGCCGGGCGCCGCCGCGATGGCGTCGACCGCCGCCACGAAGGCGTCGCCGAGCCCGTTGCCCAGCGCGTCCATGAGCACCGCGAGGCCGTCGCGCTCGGTCGCGAGCGTGCGGATCGCGGAGGCGAGCGCCTGGCGGGCGGGCGCGGATTTGGGATTCTCGAGGGCCATGACGGGCCGTGTAGCACGGCCCGCCCGGTTGACGGGATGCGGCGCGGTGCAGCCGGCGCCGCGCGCCCGCTCCTTCGAGGACACCGGGAAATCCGGCTTTGCCTACCAAAGTCGCAGGCCGCGCTTCGGCTCCCCGACGGAGCCTGGGCGCAGGCGTCGGCGCCGCGTCATCCCTGCTTGAGAAACGCCTCCAGCTCGGCCCGGAAGGAGGGCGCCAGCTCCTCGCGCTCGAGGGCGTAGGCGACGTTCGCCATCAGGAAGCCGATCTTGGAGCCGGTGTCGTAGGTCCGGCCCTGGTACTTCATGCCGTAGAACTTCTGGTTCTTCATGAGCCGGATCATGGCGTCGGTGAGCTGGATCTCGTTGCCGGCGCCGCGCTCCTGATTCGAGAGCACCTCGAAGATCTCGGGCTGCAGGATGTAGCGGCCCGAGATGATGTAGTTCGAGGGCGCCGTGCCGGCTTTGGGCTTCTCGACCATGCCGGTGATCTCGAAGGTCTGGCCGAACTCCTCGCCGGTCGCGACGATGCCGTACTGGTGCGTCTGGTCGGGGGGCACCTCCTCGACCGCGATGATGTTGCCGCCGTGCCGGTCGTAGGCGGCCAGCATCTGCTCCATGGAGCCGCGGCTCAGCATGTCGGGCAGGAGCACCGCGAAGGGCTCGTCGCCGACGATCTCGCGGGCGCACCAGACCGCGTGACCCAGCCCCAGGGGCGCCTGCTGGCGGGTGAAGCTCGTCTGGCCGGCCTTGGGCTGGTCCCGGGCGAGGCCCTCGAGCTCCTTCACCTTGCCCCGGCTCTCCAGGGTGGCGTTGAGCTCGAAGGCGATGTCGAAATGGTCCTCGATCACGCCCTTGTTGCGCCCGGTCACGAAGATGAAGTGCTCGATCCCCGCGGCCCGCGCCTCGTCGACCACGTGCTGCACCACGGGGCGGTCCACGACGGTCATCATCTCCTTCGGCATCGCCTTGGTGGCGGGCAGGAAACGGGTGCCGAGACCGGCGACGGGGAGGACGGCTTTGCGGATGCGCTTCATCGAGGGGGCCTGAATCGGGAGGGGAAGGAAGAGGCGGGTCGGATGCGAAGAAAGCGGACGGACCCGGACTGTCAAGGTCGCGGCCCCTGTCAACGGCGCGACGGCGTTTCGGTTGCACGCTCCGGGCAGCCCCGCGTGGCGGCCGGATGCGGCCGGGTCCGCGTCCTCAAAAGGCCGCGCTTTCCGTCTCGGATCCCGCCCGGGACCCGAATCGCGGCTGAAGCGTTTGGGTCGGCGGTTCGGTGCGGCGCAGCGCGGCGCCGGAACGGCACGAGGAGACGGGCGACATGACGGTTCTGGTGACGGGCGGGGCGGGCTACATCGGCAGCCATGTGGTGCTGGAACTGCTCGACGCCGGCGAGCGCGTGGTGGTGCTCGACGACCTCTCCGCCGGCTTCCGCTGGGCCGTCGCCCCGGAGGCCGCGTTCGTCGCCGGCGACGTCGCGGACCAAGCCCTTGTGGGCCGCCTGATCGAGGAGCACGGCATCGACGCGATCCTGCATTTCGCGGCCAAGATCGTGGTGCCGGAATCGGTCGCCGATCCGCTCGCCTATTACCTCGGCAACACCGCGAAGACCCGCACGCTGCTCGAGACCGCCGTGCGCGCCGGCGTGCGCCGGTTCATCTTCTCCTCCACGGCCGCGGTCTACGGCAACGCGGACGCGATCCCCCTGCACGAGGATCTCGTGCCCGCGCCCATCAACCCCTACGGCCGCAGCAAGCTCATGAGCGAGTGGATGCTCGAGGATGCAGGCCGGGCGCACGGGCTGAACTACGTGGCCCTGCGCTACTTCAACGTGGCGGGCGCCGACCCGAAGGGCCGCGCCGGCCAGTCCTCGCCCGTCGCCACGCACCTCCTCAAGGTCGCGGCCCAGGCCGCGCTCGGCCAGCGGCCGCATCTCGACGTCTACGGCACCGATTACGACACACCGGACGGGAGCTGCGTGCGCGACTACATCCAGGTCAACGACCTCGCGACCGCGCATCTCGCCGCGCTCGACCACCTGCGCGCGGGCGGCGGGAGCACGGTGATGAACTGCGGCTACGGCCACGGCGCCTCGGTGCTCGAGGTCGTGGACGTGGTGAAGCGCGTGTCGGGCGTCGACTTTCCCGTGCGCGTGTCGCCGCGCCGGCCCGGCGATCCAGCGGCGCTCGTCGCGAAGGTCGACCGCATCCGGGCGCTGGGCTGGACGCCGCGCTTCGACGACCTCGCGGCGATCGTCGACCAGGCCCTGCGCTGGGAGCGCACCCTCGCCGCCCGCAAGGCCGCCTGACCGCCCGCGAGGACCGCTTCCGTCCGGCGGCGGCACCCAAGCTGCCGCACATCAACCATGTATTCATCATCCTCGTGTCGCTTTAAGAAGGCAGATGGACCGCCTGCCCTTCACCGCGAGCGACCGATATGTCCCGACGAGCCCTCGAGACGGGCCGCACCTTGTGCGGCGCGATCCTGATCAGCCTCCAGGCCCTGGCCTGCACCGCCGCGGCGGGCCCGCAGGATCCGCTGGCGACCGCGACGCTCCCCATCCGCGAGGTCGAGACCACCGGGGCCGGCGCGGAGGCGCAGGCGGCCGAGTTCCGCCGCTTCGTCGAGGGGCTCCGGCCCGAGGCCGAGGCGCGCGGCGTCTCGCGGGCGACCTTCGACGACGCCTTCCGGGACGTGACCCCGGACCCCAAGGTCGTCGCGCTCTCCCGCAAGCAATCCGAGTTCGTGCGCCCGATCTGGGACTACGTGAACGGCGCCATCACGGCCCAGCGCGTGGAGCGCGGCGCCCAGGCGGCGGCGCAGTGGAGCGAGGCCCTCGCGGCGGCCGAGCGCACCTACGGGGTGCCGCGCTCCGTGATCCTCGGCATCTGGGGCATGGAAACCAATTTCGGCAGCTTCACGGGCAACCTGTCCGTGGTGCGTTCCCTCGCGACGCTCGCCTTCACGGGCTACCGCGCCGAGTTCTTCAGGGCCGAGCTCCTCACGGCGCTGCAGATCCTCGAGCAGGACCATATCGCGCGCGCCTCCATGCTGGGCTCCTGGGCCGGCGCCATGGGGCAGACCCAGTTCATGCCGTCGAGCTTCATGAAGTTCGCGGTCGACGGCGACCGCGACGGCCGGCGCGACATCTGGACCTCGGCCCCCGACGCCATCGCGTCCACGGCGAACTACCTGCGCGAGCAGGGCTGGCAGCCCGGCCTGCCCTGGGGCTTCGAGGTGGTGCTGCCGCAGGGCTTCGACTTCCGCAACCTGCGCCACGGCTTCGCGAGCTGGGCCGGCCTCGGGCTGAAGCGCGCCGACGGCAAGGCCCTGCCGGCGGGCGGCGAGGCGACCCTGTTCCTGCCCGGCGGCGCCCGCGGGCCGGCCTTTCTGGTCACCGACAACTACGCGGTGATCAAGACCTACAACTCCTCCGACGCCTACGCGCTCGGCGTGGCGCATCTCGGCGACCGGGTGACGGGCGGACGCCCGCTCCAGGGCGCCTGGCCGGTGGCGGAGCCGCAGCTCGACAAGGACCAGCGCCTGGAGGTGCAGAAGCGCCTCGCGGCGCTCGGCTTCTATGCCGGCGAGGCGGACGGCCGCCTCGGCTCCAAGACCCGCGAGGCGGTGCGGGGCTTCCAGCTCCAGCGCGGTCTCGCGGCCGACGGCTACGCCGACGTCGCGATCCTGCGGGAGCTGCGCGCGGCGCGCTGACGGGTCCTCCGGCGATCGCCCGCGCCTGCGTGAATTGGGCGCGGAACGCTGACGCTTCGGCTCTCCGGCGTTATAGTACGGAGGCCGGCCCCTGCCGGCCCGGCTAATCCCGGCGTGCGCCACGGAGTGATCGGCCCATGCGAGCGAGATTCGGACGTGCTCTCCTGACCGCGGCGCTCGTCGTCGGCCTGACGGGGGTCGGGCCGGCCACGGCCCAGTTCTTCGAACCGGCGCCGCAATATTACCGCGCGCCGCCGCGGCCGGTCGGGCCTCCGCCGCAGGTCTACCAGGCCCCGGGCGGGGGCTACTACTACGTCCAGCCGCAGCCCGCCCAGCCCGCGCCGCGTCCGCGCCGCCGCGCCGAGCCGCCGGGCTATTATCCCGGCGTGATGGTCCAGCCGGCGCCGCAGCCCGCGCCGAGCTATTCGCTGCGCCGCCTGTTCGGCCTCGACGAGGACGACCGGCGCGGCGCGGCCCGGGACGACCGGCCGAAGCCCAAGCCCCGGCCGGCGCCGGCGACCGCCAGGCCGGTGAAGCCGAAGGCGGAGCCCAACGCCATCGTGGCGGTGTTCGGCGACTCGCTCGCCGAATCGACCGGGCAGGGCCTCGCCGACGCCTTCGACGACACCCCCGAGACCGACGTGATCCGCAAGACCCGCGGCGACGGCGGGATCGCGCGCATGGATCCGGCCGAGTGGGCCAAGGTGATCCAGGAGACCGTCGAGGCGACCCCGAAGCTCGCCGCCGCCGTCGTGATGGTGGGCGCCAACGAGCGCCAGGCGATCCGCGAGGGCGACGTCTCGCACGAGCCCCTGTCGGAGCGCTGGCGCGCCCTCTACCGCGACCGGGTCGACGCGGTGGTGCGGGCCCTCCAGGAAAAGGGCATCCCGCTCGTCTGGATCGGCGCGCCCCCGGTGCGCACCGAGCGGGTCTCGACCGACCTCATCGCCATGAACGAGATCATCCGCGAGCGCGTCCAGCGCGCGGGCGGCACCTATGTCGACATCTGGCCGGGCTTCGTCGACGACGAGAACCGCTACGTCGACCGGGGTCCCGACATCGCCGGCCAGACCGTGCGCCTGCGGGCGGAGGGCGGCGTCAACTTCACCCGCGCGGGCGCCCGCAAGGCGGCGTTCTTCGCCGACGCGGAGATCAAGCGCCTCGTGGAGGCGAAGCTCAGCGGCACGGCGGTCGCGACCCTGCCCGCGCCGGACGCGGCCGCTCCCGCCCAGCCCTCCCCGGTGCCCCCGGCCCCGGCCGGCCCCGCCGACCCGGCGGCCGCTCCCGCCGGGCCGCAGCAGGCCGCGCTCCCGGCGGCTCCCGCGGCTCCGGCCGTGCCCGAGAAGCCCGTCGCGGGCCCGGTCGTGCCGCTCACCCGGCCCGAGACCACGCCCGGCGGCACGCTCCTGTCGACCGCGCCCCGGCTCGATTCCGGCCCCGCCGCCGCGGCCCAGAAGACCTTCCGCGACGGCGTCGCCCCGACCCCGCGCCCCGGCCGGGCGGACGACTTCCGCTGGCCGAAATCGTAAGCAGGCGCTCCCTCTCCGCGGCCGCGAACTCCCTCTCCCCGTTTACGGGGAGAGGGCTGGGGTGAGGGGCCGGTCGGTAGAGCGCCATGCATCCGTGTCATGGGGCCGGGCTCCTCCCGACGATCACGACGGAAAGACCACGATGCTTCTCGCTGCGGGGGCCGTGCGCCACTCCGATCGAGGTGGCCGGGACAAGCCCGGCCATGACAGGGGTGAGGTGGATGTGATGAGCTCCACCGACCGGCCCCTCACCCCGATCCTCTCCCCGTAAACGGGGAGAGGGAGCAGGAGGCAGGGAGAGGGCGCGTGCGCGAAGAGGCGCGGCCGTCAGACCGGCAGCGTGGTCGCGCCCATCAGGTGCTCGTCGATGGAACGCGCCGCCTGGCGGCCTTCGCGGATCGCCCAGACGATGAGCGACTGGCCCCGGCGCATGTCGCCGGCCACGAACACCTTCTCGCTCGACGTGCGGTAGCTGCGGTCGTCCGCCGCCACGTTGCCGCGCCGGTCCAGGGCGACGCCGGATTCCTCCAGCAGGCCGGCCTTGACCGAGCCCGCGAAGCCGATGGCGAGGAAGACGAGGTCGGCCTTGATGACGAATTCCGTGCCCGGGATCGGCTGGCGGCGCTCGTCGGCGCGGGCGCATTTCACGCCCGTCACGCGGCCGTTCTTACCCTCGATCGACAGCGTCACGACCTGGAACTCGCGCTCGGCGCCTTCCGCCTGGCTCGAGGAGGTGCGCATCTTGGTGGGCCAGTAGGGCCACACCACGAGCTTGTCCTCGCGCTCCGGCGGCTTCGGGCGGATGTCGAGCTGGGTCACGACGAGGGCGCCCTGGCGGAAGGCGGTGCCGACGCAGTCGGACGCCGTGTCGCCGCCGCCGATCACCACCACGTGCCGGCCCGAGGCCAGGATCGGCTCGTCGACGACGGGCTCGTGGCCGACGCGCTTGTTGGACTGGGTCAGGTAGGGCATCGCGTAGTGCACGCCCCGGAGCTCCTGGCCCGGCAGGTCCGGGTTGCGGGGATCCTCGGCGCCGCCCGCGAACAGCACCGCGTCGAACTCGTTGTGGAGCGAGGCGAAGGACTTGTCGACGCCGACGTCGACGCCGCAATGGAACACCACCCCTTCGGCCTCCATCTGCTTCACGCGGCGGTCGATGTGGTGCTTCTCCATCTTGAAGTCCGGGATGCCGTAGCGGAGCAGGCCGCCGGGCCGGGCATTGCGCTCGAACACGTGCACCTCGTGGCCGACGCGGGCGAGCTGCTGCGCCGCCGCCATGCCGGCCGGTCCGGAGCCGATCACGGCGACGCGCTTGCCGGTCAGCACCTCCGGGGGCTCGGGCCTGACGTAGCCCCTCTCCCAGGCCCGGTCGGCGATCGCCTGCTCGATGGTCTTGATCGTGACGGGCTGGTTCTCGAGGTTGAGCGTGCAGGCCTCCTCGCACGGGGCGGGGCAGACGCGGCCGGTGAATTCCGGGAAATTGTTGGTGGAGTGCAGGTTGCGGGCCGCCTCCTCCCAGTCGTCGTTGAAGACGAGGTCGTTCCAGTCCGGGATCTGGTTGTGGACCGGGCAGCCCGTGGGCCCGTGGCAGAACGGGATGCCGCAATCCATGCAGCGGGCGGCCTGCTTGCGCAGGTCGCCCGTGTCGAGGGGCAGCGTGAACTCGCGGAAGTGCCGCACGCGGTCGCCGGCGAGCTGGTACTTCTGCTCCTGGCGGTCGTATTCGAGAAAGCCTGTAACCTTGCCCATGGTGCTCTTCCGTCCCGGCCCGAGGCCGGCTGTCGCGTGTGGTGCTCCGAACCGGCCCGTCAGGCGGCCGGCTGTCGCATGGGTTGCTCGACCGACCCGCCGTGCGGGGCGGGCTCGAGCGCGAGAATGTCCTCGCAGCGCCGGATCCAGGCCCGGACCCCCGGCCGAGCGGTGAGATCGAAGCCGCCCTCGTGGGCGAGCCGGGTATAGCCGAGGAGCGCGATGTCCGCGACCGTCAGGGTGTCGCCGACGAAGAAGGCGCGGCCGTCGAGCATCCGCTCCATGAGGTCGAGCGCCCGCTCGCCCCGCTCCACCCGCCAGGCCTCGCGCTCATGGAGCGAGCGGCCGAGATAGACCATGTGGTAGCGCGTCGTCGCGACGGCGGGCTCGTGGGTGTTCTGCTCCCAGAACAGCACCTCGTCGACCTTGGCCCGGAGGAAGGGATCCTCCGGAAGGAGCGCGCTGCCCCGCGCCAGATACCGGATGATGGCGTTCGACTGGGCGAGCGTGCGCCCGTCCGCGAACTCCACCAGCGGGACCTGCCCCATGGGGCTCTTCGCGAGGTAGTCCTCAGTCCGGCTCTCGCCCCTGGTGATGTCCACGTCGACCCACGCGTAGGCGATCCCGAGATGGTCGGCGGTGTATTTCACCTTGAGGCAGTTGCCGGAATTGAGGTCGCCGTAGACCCGCATCGGGCGGTCCGCGCCGGAGATCGCCATGGGCCCTACTCCGCCGCGACCTGGAACCGCGCCCGCTCCATCTCCTGGAGCGCGCGGCGGTACTCCACCGGCATCACCTTCACGAACCGCGTCCGGTAGGCCTCCCAGTCGTCCAGGATCGCCTTGGCCCGGGTCGAGCCCGTATAGGCGTGGTGGTTCGAGATGAGCTGCATCAGCCGCTCCTCGTCGTGGCCCGACATGTCGGCGAGGATGTCGATCCGGCCCTTGGTCTCGAGGTCGCCGCCGTGGTGGTGCAGGCGCTGCATCAGGTCCTCCTCGGCGGGGACCGGCTCGAGGTCGACCATGGAGAGGTTGCAGCGCTTGGCGAAGCTGCCGTCCTCGTCGAGCACGTAGGCGATGCCGCCCGACATGCCGGCCGCGAAGTTGCGCCCGGTCTGGCCGATCACCACCACGACGCCGCCCGTCATGTACTCGCAGCCGTGGTCGCCCGTGCCCTCCACCACCGCGATGGCGCCGGAATTGCGCACCGCGAAGCGCTCGCCCGCGACGCCGCGGAAGTAGCACTCGCCCGCGATCGCCCCGTAGAGCACCGTGTTGCCGACCACGATGGAGTGCTCAGGTCTGGCCTTCGAGGTTGTCGGGGGGCGGATGACGAGCTTGCCGCCCGAGAGCCCCTTGCCGACGTAGTCGTTGGCGACGCCGTCGAGCACGACCGTGACGCCGGCGGCGAGCCAGGAGCCGAAGCTCTGGCCCGCGGTGCCCGCGAGCTTCACCGTGATGGTGTCGTCGGGAAGGCCCTCGTGGCCGTGGCGCTTGGCGACCTCTCCCGAGAGCATGGCTCCGACCGTGCGGTCGGAGTTCTTGATCTCGGCCTCGATCGTGACCGGCTCGCCGCGCTCCAGGGCGGGCTCGGCCCGGGCGATCAGGGTGCGGTCGAGGACCTCCAGGATCGGGTGGACCTGGCGCTCCACGTGCCGGATCGCGACCTCGGGGCCGACGTCGGGCTTGTGGAACAGCTTCGTGAAGTCGAGGCCCTTCGCCTTCCAGTGGTCGATGGCGGCCTGGCGGTCGAGGGCGTCGGACTGGCCGATCATCTCGTCCATCGTGCGGAACCCCAGGGCCGCCATCAGCTCGCGCACCTCTTCGGCGACGAAGAAGAAGTAGTTGATGACGTGCTCGGGCAGGCCCTTGAAGCGCTTGCGCAGCACCGGGTCCTGGGTCGCGACGCCCACGGGACAGGTGTTGAGGTGGCACTTGCGCATCATGATGCAGCCCGCCGCGATCAGCGGCGCGGTCGAGAAGCCGAACTCGTCGGCGCCCAGCAGCGCCGCGATCACCACGTCGCGCCCCGTGCGCAGGCCGCCGTCGGCCTGGAGCGCCACGCGCCCGCGCAGGCGGTTCATCACCAGCGTCTGCTGGGTCTCGGCCAGCCCGATCTCCCAGGGCGAGCCCGCGTGCTTGATCGAGGTCAGCGGCGAGGCGCCCGTGCCGCCCTCGAAGCCCGACACCGTGATGTGGTCCGCGCGCGCCTTGGCGACGCCCGCCGCCACGGTGCCGACGCCGACCTCCGAGACGAGCTTCACGGACACGTCCGCGGCCGGGTTCACGTTCTTGAGGTCGAAGATGAGCTGGGCGAGATCCTCGATCGAGTAGATGTCGTGGTGCGGCGGCGGCGAGATCAGGCCGACGCCGGGCGTGGAGTGGCGCACGCGGGCGATCTTGGCGTCGACCTTGTGGCCGGGAAGCTGCCCGCCCTCGCCGGGCTTGGCCCCTTGCGCGATCTTGATCTGCATCACGTCCGCGTTGACGAGGTACTCGGTGGTGACGCCGAAGCGGCCCGAGGCCACCTGCTTGATGGCCGAGCGGCGCGAGCGCCCGTCGGGGAGCGGCCGGTAGCGCTCCGGCTCCTCGCCGCCCTCGCCGGTGTTGGACTTCGCCCCGATGGTGTTCATGGCGATCGCGAGCGTCTCGTGCGCCTCCTTCGAGATCGAGCCGAACGACATGGCGCCGGTGGCGAAGCGCCGCACGATCGACGCGGCCGGCTCGACCTCCTCGATCGCCACGGGCTGACGGCCCATCTCCTCCGCGCCCTTGATGCGGAAGAGGCCGCGGATCGTCTTGAGGTGGCTCTCCTGCTCGTTCACGAGCCGCGCGAAGTCGCGGTAGCGGTCCTGCGCGTTGAGGCGCACCGCGTGCTGCAGGGTCGCGACCGTGTCGGGATTCCAGGCGTGCTCCTCGCCGCGCAGGCGGTAGGCGTACTCGCCGCCGACGTCGAGGGCGTGGCGGTAGACCGGCGCGTCCCCGAAGGCGTCCCGGTGCCGGCACACGTTCTCCTCGGCGACCTCGGCCATGCCGATGCCCTCGATGGTGGTCGCGGTGCCGAAGAAGTCCCGGTTCACGAAGTCCGAGCGCAGGCCGACCGCATCGAAGATCTGGGCGCCGCAATAGGACTGGTAGGTCGAGATGCCCATCTTGGACATCACCTTGAGGATGCCCTTGCCGATGGACTTGATGTAGCGCTTCACGGCCTCCTCGGCGGAGACCTCCGCGGGAAGCTCCCCGCGGGCATGCATGTCCGCGATGGTCTCGAACGCCAGGTACGGGTTGACGGCCTCGGCGCCGTAGCCCGCCAGGCAGGCGAAGTGGTGGATCTCGCGCGGCTCGCCCGATTCCACCACGAGGCCGACCGAGGTGCGAAGCCCCTTGCGGATGAGGTAGTTGTGCACCGCCGCGGTGGCGAGGAGCGCCGGGATCGGGATGCGGTCGGGCCCGACCATGCGGTCGGACAGGATGATGATGTTGTAGCCGCCGTGCACCGCCGCCTCGGCGCGGTCGCAGAGGCGGTCGAGCGCGCCGTCGAGGGCCGCCGCGCCGAGGTCGGACGGGTAGGTGATGTCCAGCGTCTTGGTGTCGAAGCGGTCCTCGAAATGGCCGATGCAGCGGATCTTCTCGAGGTCCGCGTTGGTGAGGATCGGCTGGCGGACTTCCAGGCGCTTGCGGCGCGAGGTGCCCTCCAGATCCAGGATGTTCGGCCGCGGCCCGATGAAGCTCACGAGGCTCATGACGAGCTCCTCGCGGATCGGGTCGATCGGCGGGTTCGTCACTTGAGCGAAGTTCTGCTTGAAGTAGGTGTAGAGGAGCTTCGGCCGGTCGGAGAGCGCCGAGATCGGCGTGTCGGTCCCCATGGAGCCGACCGCCTCCTGGCCGGTGACGGCCATCGGGTGCATGAGGAGCTTGATGTCCTCGGCGGTGTAGCCGAAGGCCTGCTGGCGGTCGAGGAGGCTGACGTCCGTGCGCGATTCCCGCGCCTGCACGGGCTTGAGGTCCTCGAGTACGATCTGGGTGCGCTTGAGCCAGTCCTGGTAGGGCAGGGCGGTGGCGAGCTGCTGCTTGATCTCGTCGTCCGAGACGATGCGGCCCTGCTCGAGGTCGATGAGGAGCATCTTGCCGGGCTGGAGGCGCCACTTCTCGACGATCGACTCCTCCGGGATCGGCAGCACGCCCATCTCGGAGGCGAGCACCACGAGCCCGTCCTCGGTCACGAGATAGCGTGCCGGGCGAAGGCCGTTGCGGTCGAGCGTCGCGCCGATCTGGCGGCCGTCCGTGAAGCAGATCGCGGCCGGGCCGTCCCAGGGCTCCATCAGGGCGGCATGGTACTCGTAGAAGGCGCGCCGCTCCGGCGACATGAGCGGGTTGCCGGCCCAGGCCTCGGGGATCAGCATCATCATGGCGTGCGCGAGCGGGTAGCCGCCGCGGACCAGGAACTCGAGCGCGTTGTCGAAGCAGGCGGTGTCGGACTGGCCCTCGTAGGAGATCGGCCAGATCTTGGAGATGTCGTTGCCGAAGAGCTCGGAATCCACCGAGGCCTGGCGCGCCGCCATCCAGTTGACGTTGCCGCGCAGGGTGTTGATCTCGCCGTTATGGGCCACCATCCGGTAGGGGTGGGCGAGCTGCCAGGTCGGGAAGGTGTTGGTGGCGAAGCGCTGATGCACGAGGGCAATGGCGCTCGTGAAGCGCGGGTCCTGCAGGTCGAGGTAGTAGCCGCCGAGCTGGGTGACGAGCACCATGCCCTTGTAGACGATCGTGCGCGAGGACAGGCACACCGGGTAGTAGCCCTTCGTGCGCGGGTCCTTCATGTCGTAGACGGCGTTCGAGATCACCTTGCGGGCGAGGAACAGGCGGCGCTCGAAGACCTCCTGGTCCTCCATGCCCTTACCCTTGCCGACGAAGATCTGGCGCTGCCGCGGCTCCGTCGCCTTCACGCTCTCGCCGAGATCGGCGTTGTCGACCGGCACCTCGCGCCAGCCGAGGAGCTGCAGGCCTTCGTCGTGGATCGCCTTGGCGACGATCTCCTCGACGAGGCGGAAGCCCTCCGGGTCCTGCGGCATGAACAGGTGGCCGACGCCGTACTCCCCGGCTTGCGGAAGGGCGATGCCGCTCGCCGCGCATTCCTCGGCGAAGAATTCGTGCGGGATCTGGACCAGGATGCCGCAGCCGTCACCCATCTTGGGGTCGGCCCCGACCGCCCCGCGATGGTCGAGATTCTTCAGGATCGCGAGGCCCTGCTCGACGATCGCGTGGCTCTTGCGGTTCTTCATGTCGGCGATGAAGCCGACGCCGCAGGAATCGCGCTCGTGGGCCGGGTCGTAGGCCCCTTGCGCCTCGGGCAGACCGGGATCGCGCACCACGCGAGGGGCGAAGGCGGCATCCCGCTTCGCCGCCGGGGTCTGGAGGTCCAGGCTCGTCACTGCCTCGTCGCTCATGGCTCGTCCTCGCTTCGCGCTCGACCGTCACACCGTCCGGATCGGCAACGGCCGTCGGGCCGGACCGATCCACCTGCCTCTTTCCTGAGCAGCTTGGCCGCCCAGGCCGTCCCGTCGGAGAGAGGCGTGCCGGGATCGCAAGGATCGTGACAGCGCCCGCCGCTCCTTCTTCAGTCTCTCGGAGGCCGGGCCTGCGTCTTTGTGGGAAGCGCCCGCACCCCGCGGGCGTCTCGCGGCTGGACCTCAGCCGGCGTGCGCCCGCACCGCCCGCGCAGCGCGGGCGTTCGTTTTCGGATCTCGTTTGGTCCCCACGGGACGAAACATCACGACAATCCTCGAAGCGTCACGGGGCAGGCCGGGCCTGCCGAGATGGGACAGCATCACTGTCCTAACTGCTCGGACGTTGCCAGAAAAGGTTCGGGCGCACAAGTGGGTTGTCGAGCCCCTCCCGACAAAAAGTTGCGACGGCAGCCATGCTCGCGCAATAACGGTGATGGTTGCGGGGCCGCGGCGCAAGTCTCGGACGCGGCCCGGCCCGCACGGCCGTCCATCCGGGAGGCCGGTGCCGCAGGGTCGAGGGCAGAAGGGGGAGAGACCGAGATGAGCAACGCCGCAGAGAGCGTCGGCAGCCTGGGGATGAAGGGCGCCATGACGATGCTCGACGAGCATATGCGCAGCCGCGGCGTGAGCGAGGAGACCCGCAGCGCCGTCATCAACACGGTCGAGATGATGTACGAATACATCCCCTACGCGATCAAGCAGGGGAAGGATCCGACCGATGGAAAGGTGCTGGCCGAGTTCCTCATGACCAAGGGCAAGCACATGGCGAAGTACATGGGCAACGACGCCGTGAATTGCGGCCTCGCCATCATCGACCTCATCAAGTCGTCTCAGACCGCGACGACCTTGACGAAGACCGGCAACGTCCCGCTCGCCACTTTGACCTGGGGCCTGGCGATGCTCGACCTCATCGAGGTCGGGAATAGCTGCGAGCCGGCACAGTACGCCTATTACGAGCTCTTCCTGAAGCAGTCCTCGGTCTCGCTCGCGCCGGTCCGCGCGAAGGTGCGGCAGAGCTACGCCCCGATGACGCCGCTGCGGTAGGAGTGCGGCAGAGCTAAGCTCGGATGACGCCGCTGCGGTCGGGCGGGTCCCGCCCCGCGGAGCGGCTTCTCGCCGGGCGGCGTGATCGGGCGGCGGCGAGGCCCCGGCGCTTGTTCCAGGACGGCGTTACGGCCTACAAGGGCCGCCATGAACTTCGCCAGCGACAACATCGTGGGGGCCAGCGCCCCCGTGCTCGACGCGATCGTCCGCTCCAACGGGGGCGCCATGGCGGCCTACGGGGCGGACGAGATCACCCGGCGGGTCGAGGCGGCGTTCGGCCGCATCTTCGAGCGGGAGGCGGCGGTCTTCCTCGTGACGACCGGCACGGCCGCCAATGCGCTCGCGCTCGCCTGCGCGGTGCCGCCCTACGGGCTCGCCGTGTGCCATACGGAAGCGCACGTGATCGACGACGAGTGCGGCGCGCCCGAGTTCTTCATGCACGGTGCCAAGCTCGTCGGCCTGCCGGGCGTCGGCTCGAAGCTCTCCCCGGAGACGGTGTCGGCCTATGTGGGAAGCCTGCGCCGCGCCGACCGGCAGATGCCCCCGAAGGCGCTCTCGATCTCGCAGGTCACGGAAGGCGGGCTCGTCTACCGCCTCGACGAGATCGCGGCGCTCTCCGGGGTCTGCCGCGAGCACGGGCTTGCGCTCCACATGGACGGCGCGCGCTTCGCCAACGCCCTCGTGGCGCTCGGCTGCACCCCGGCCGAGATGACCTGGAAGGCGGGCGTCGACATCCTCTCCTTCGGGGGCACCAAGAACGGCTGCCTCATGGCCGAGGCCGTTCTGGTGTTCGATCCGGCGCTGGCCGAGGGCCTCGCCCACCGCCGCAAGCGCGCCGGCCAGGTGGTCTCCAAGGGGCGCCTGCTCTCGGCCCAGTTCGAGGCCTATCTCGCCGACGACCACTGGCTCGCCAACGCGCGCCACGCCAACCGCATGGCCGCGCTCCTCGCGGAGGGGCTCGGCGGCGTCCCGGGCGTGCGCATCCCGCTCGCCGTCGAGGCCAACGAGGTCTTCCCCGTCCTGCCCCGCGCGGTCGACGCCGCGTTGCGGGCCGCCGGTTTCGCCTACCATCCCTGGACGACGGGCAGCCTGCCCGAGGGCGAGGCGGCCGGACCGGACGAGGCGCTGATTCGCCTCGTGACCTCGTTCGCAACGGAAGAATCGGACGTGCGCCGCCTCGTCGAGGTCGCGCGGGCGGCCGCCCGGCGCGAAGCCGCGGAATAGGCGCGGGCGCAGCGGCCACGCTGCCTCAGCCTTGCCGCATTCGGCCGCGACAAGGGACCCAACGACCGGCGCGCCACAGGCGCTCCGGCCACGACCAGGACGAGACAAAAAAACAGCGCCCCGGATCAACCGGGGCGCTTTTTCGTTTCAGGAGCCTGAAACGGTGTGCCGGATTACGCGGCCTGCTGGGTCTCGGCCTCGATCGTCTTCGGCGCGGGGGTGCGGCCGGAGATCGGGATCAGCTTCGGCTTCTTGGCCTCCGGGATCTGGCGGACGAGGTCCACGTGCAGGAGCCCGTTCTCGAGGGCGGCGCCCGTCACCTGGACGCCATCGGCGAGCTGGAAGCGGCGCTCGAAGGTGCGCGCGGCGATGCCCTGGTAGAGCACGTCGGTCTTGCGCTCCTCGGCGGACTTCTTCTCGCCGCGGATCGTGAGGGCGTTCTCCTTCACCTCGATCGCGAGATCGCTCTCGGTGAAGCCGGCGACCGCGACCGAAATCCGGTAGGCGTTCTCGCCGGTGCGCTCGATGTTGTAGGGCGGGTAGGAGGGGGCCGCGTCGACGCTCACGAGCTGGTCGAGCATCGAGAACAGGCGGTCGAAGCCGACCGTGTTGCGGTAGAGCGGAGCAAGATCAAACTGGCGCATCACATATCCTCACTGAAAGCGACATGCAGGGTGCTGGTCCGCCCGAGGGCCGGACCGGGTTCGTGCCGCCGTCCTGGCCGGCACAGGCTTGAGGTGGGGATGGGCCTCCAGGGTGTCAAGACCCCGCAAGCCCCTGAAATCGTTCGGTGACCGGCGCCCGGCCGGGGACCGGGAGCGCTCGGCGCCGCGGTTTCGCGGGCGCCTCGCCCAGGGGCGCCGGAGCCGTCAGCGCCGCCGTTTCGCGGCCGGCCGGCGGAACACCCCGACGAGCTCCACGTGGGGGCTGTGCTTGAACTGATCGACCGGCACCACCCGCTCCAGGCGGTAGCCCGCCGCGATCAGGATGCCGGCGTCGCGCGTGAAGGTGCCGGGGTCGCAGGACACGCTCGCGACCGTCGCGACCTGGGACAGGGCGAGCTGTCGGACTTGCGCCTCCGCGCCGGCCCGGGGCGGGTCGAGCACGACCGCGTCGTACCCTTTCAGCTCCAGGCTCAGCAGCGGACGGCGGAAGAGGTCGCGCGGCTCCGTCGTGACGCGGCGCAGGCCCGGCGTCGCCCGCGCGGCCTTGTCGAGGGCGGCGAGCGAGCCGCGCTCGGTCTCGACCGCGTGGACGTCCGCCCTCTCTGCGAGCCTCAAGGAGAACGGCCCGCAGCCCGCGAACAGGTCCGCGACCCGCTTGGCGCCCGCGCAGGCCTCGACCACCAGGCCCGCGAGCGTCTCCTCGCCGAGGCGCGTCGCCTGCAGGAACCCGCCCGGCGGCGGCACCATTGCGGCGCGGCCCATGGGCTGGACCGGCGGATTCAGCTCGACCACCACCTCGCCGTGCAGCGAGAGGCGGGCGAGGTCGAGCTCGCGGGCGAGCTCGACCAGGGCGAGGCGGTCGGGATCCTTCAGGGGCCCGTGGCCGCGGATATCGACGTCCGGCCCGGCGAGCGATGCCGTGACCTGGATGTCGAGGGGCTTGCCCGAGCGGGCGAGCCGCGTCGCGAGCGCCTTCGCGACGGCGGGCGCCCGCTCGCGGATCGCCGCTTCGGCGATCGGGCAGAACGCGATCTCGACGAGGTGGTGGCTGCGCGGGGCCATGTAGCCCACATGGGTCTCGCGGCCCGCATAGCGCGCGTGCAGCGTGACCCGCCGGCGCCCGTCGCCGTGGGCGTCGACGAGGGGCGCGAGCTCGGTCTCGATGCGGGCCTGGCGGAGCGCACCCGCGACGATGTCGCGCTTCCAGGCCTGATAGAGGCCCTGGCTCATGTGCTGCGTGGCGCAGCCGCCGCATTCATGGAAGTAGGGGCAGAACGGCTCCGCCCGCTCGGGCGAGGGCGCCTCGACCGCGACGAGATCCGCGCGCCCTCCGTGCCGCTCCACCGCGACGGTCTCGCCCGGCAGCGCGCCGGGGACGAAGACGGGTCCTGCGCGCGTCTCGGCGATGCCGTCGGATTTCGCGCCGAGACGATCGATGACCAGCGTTTCAGCCACGATGCGCTCCCCGGTTCGGCCGGCATGGGGCGGGCTCGCGGTCGGGCGCAGGCGCCGTGAGGGGATTCTCAGCCACGCCGGGCTCCCAGGAGATATTCGCGGTTGCCGTCGCCGCCTTCGATCGGGGAGGGGACCACGCCCGCGACCGCGAAGCCGAGCGCGGCGACGAACGCCTCCATCTCGCGGCAGACCCGCCGCCGCACCGCCTCGTCGCGCACCAGCCCCTTGTGGACGTCGGCGCGGCCGGCCTCGAATTGCGGCTTCACGAGCACCGCGAGCGTCGCGCGCTCGGCGAGCAGCGGGATCGCGGCCGGCAGCACGAGGCGCAGCGAGATGAAGCTCACGTCGGCGACGAGGAGGTCGACGGGCTCCGGGACGAGCGTCCGGTCGAGGGCGCGCGCATCCGTGCTCTCGAGGCTCGCCACGCGGGGGTGGCCGAGGACCCGCGGGTGGAGCTGGCCGCGGCCGACGTCGACCGCGTAGACCCGCGCCGCGCCGCTTTCGATCAGCACCTCGGTGAAGCCGCCCGTGGACGCCCCGAGATCGAGGCAGATGCAGCCCTGCGGCGCGATCGCGAAGGCGTCGAGCGCCGCCGCGAGCTTCACGCCGCCGCGGGAGACGTAAGGATGCGGCTCGCTCGCCGTGATCTCGGCGTCCGCGGGCACGAGCTCGGAGGCTTTTCGCACCGGCGCGCCGGCGGCGGTCACGAGCCCGGCCGCGATGGCGGCCTGCGCGCGGGCGCGGCTCGCGAAGAAGCCGCGCTCCACCAGGAGCAGGTCGGCACGCTGGCGCGGGGCGTCGGAGGGGGCCATGGGGCGTTCCTGACCTCTGCCGGAGGGGGGAGGGGTCCGGGGAGTGGAGGCTCGGGGCGTTCCTGGCCTCTGCGGGCCATAAACGCAAGGAGCGCCTTTTCGGGGCGCCGCGTTGTCCCGGTACCGGGCGCGCCGCAGCGGGCCGGCTGCGACGATGCCTGAGGACCGGGCGCGCCGCAGCGGGGCCGTTGCCAATTCCGCCGCAAAGCCCAGCTAACGGGGTCAGCCCCAAGGAGATGATCGATGAGACGTTTTGCGTCCCTGATGGCCCTCGCGATCGCCGGGCCGGCGCTTGCCCAGGCCTACGGCTATCCTGCCCTCGCGATCGCCGGGCCGGCGCTCGCCCAGACCCACGGCCATTCCCCGCCCGCGAATGCCGGGCCAGCGCTTGCCCAGACCCACAGCCAGCCCATCCCGGCCCCGGCCGGCGGCCAGGCCCCGCCCGCTGCGCCCGTCCCGCCGGCCCCGGAGGGCATCGAGACGGTCCAGGCCCCGCTCCTCGGCCCGACCGGCGCGCCGATCGGCCAGATCCACATCCGCGGCAGCGCCAACGCCACGGTGGTGCGGATCACCGTCAATCCCGGGACCCTGCGGCCCGGCTGGCACGGGGCGCATTTCCATGCGGTCGGCGACTGCTCCGACCACGGCCAGTTCCAGGCCTCGAAGGGCCACGTCAACAACCTCGTCAAGAAGCACGGGCTGCTGCACCCGGAAGGGCCCGACGAGGGCGACCTGCCCAACATCTTCGCCGCCGCGGACGGCTCGGTGAACGCGGAGGTCTCCTCCTTGGCGATCCGGATGCTCGGCCCGAACGGCCTGCGCGACGCGGACGGCTCGGCGCTGGTGATCCACGCCAACGAGGACGACCACTTCAACCAGCCGATCGGCAATGCAGGCGGCCGGGTCGCCTGCGCGGTCGTCCGCTGAGGCCCGCGTCCCGCGCGATACGAAAAAGGCCGCCGGAAACGGCGGCCTTTTTCGTTTGAACCGTTCCGCGTGCGTCAGGCCCGCGCCCTGACGGCCTCGTGGACGGGCGCCTCCACCACGCCCGCGTGCGTCAGGCCCGCGCCTTGACGGCCTCGTGGCCGAGCGCTTCGAACACCTTGGCGACGATGCCCTGGGCGTCGAGGCCGGCCTTGGCATACATGCGCTCGGGCTTGTCGTGGTCGAGATAGACGTCCGGCAGCACCATCGGGCGCACCTTCAGGCCGCGGTCGAGGGCGCCGCGATCGGCGAGGAGCTGGAGCACGTAAGCTCCGAAGCCGCCCATCGAGCCCTCCTCGATGGTGATCAGGACCTCGTGCTCGCGGGCGAGCCGCAGCACCAGCTCCTCGTCGAGGGGCTTGGCGAAGCGGGCATCCGCGACCGTGGTCGAGAGGCCCTTGGCCTCGAGCTCCTCGGCGGCCTTGAGGGATTCGCCCAAGCGCGTCCCGAAGGACAGGATGGCGATCCGGTCGCCCTCGCGGATCACCCGGCCCTTGCCGATGGGGAGCGGCACGCCGCGCTCGGGCATCTCGACGCCGACGCCCTCGCCGCGGGGATAGCGGAAGGCGATCGGGCCGTCGTCGTAGGCGGCCGCGGTCGCAACCATGTGGACGAGCTCGGCCTCGTCGGCGGCCGCCATCACGACCATGTCGGGCAGGCAGCCGAGATAGGCGACGTCGAAGGAGCCCGCATGGGTCGCCCCGTCGGCGCCCACGAGCCCGGCCCGGTCGAGGGCGAAGCGCACGGGCAGCTTCTGGAGCGCCACGTCGTGCACGACCTGGTCGTAGGCGCGCTGCAGGAAGGTGGAATAGATCGCGCAGAAGGGCTTGTAGCCTTCCGTCGCCATGCCGGCCGCGAAGGTGACGGCGTGCTGCTCCGCGATGCCGACGTCGAAGGTGCGGCCCGGGAACTCCTTGGAGAACATGTCGACGCCGGTGCCGGAGGGCATCGCGGCCGTGATCGCCACGATGCGGTCGTCGGCGCGGGCCTCCTTGATGAGGCTCTCGCCGAACACCTTGGTGTAGGCCGGCGCGTTGGCCTTGGCCTTCGCCTGCGCGCCCGTCACCACGTCGAAGGTCACGACGCCGTGGTACTTGTCCGCCGAGGCTTCCGCGGGAGCGTAGCCCTTGCCCTTCTGGGTCACCACGTGGACGAGGATCGGCCCGGTCTCCATGTCGCGCACGTTCTTGAGCACGGGCAGGAGATGGTCGAGGTTGTGGCCGTCGATCGGGCCCACGTAGTAGAAGCCGAGCTCCTCGAACATGGTGCCGCCGGTCCAGAAGTTGCGCGCGAACTCCTCCGCCCGCGCGGCCTTCTCGTAGATGAATTTGGGGAGCTTCTTGCCGAGCTGCTTCGCCGTCTCGCGCAAGCTCCGGTAGGTGCCGCCGGAGACGAGGCGGGCGAGGTAGGACGACATGGCGCCGACGGGGGGCGCGATCGACATGTCGTTGTCGTTGAGGATGACGATCAGGCGCGAGTGCATGGCGCCGGCGTTGTTCATGGCCTCGTAGGCCATGCCGGCCGACATGGAGCCGTCGCCGATGACCGAGATCACGTTGTTGCGCTTGCCCGAGAGGTCCCGGGCCACCGCCATGCCGAGGCCGGCCGAGATCGAGGTCGAGGAATGGGCCGCCCCGAACGGGTCGTAGGGGCTCTCGGAGCGCTTGGTGAAGCCCGACAGGCCGCCGCCCTGGCGCAGCGTCCGGATGCGGTCGCGCCGGCCGGTGAGGATCTTGTGGGGATAGGCCTGGTGGCCCACGTCCCAGATCACCCGGTCCTCGGGAGTGTTGAACACGTGGTGCAGGGCGACCGTCAGCTCGATCACGCCGAGGCCCGCGCCGAGATGCCCGCCCGTCACCGATACGGCGTCGATCGTCTCCGCGCGCAACTCCTCCGCGACCTGGTGGAGGCGGTGCTCGGGGATCTTGCGGAGGTCTTCGGGGGTGCGGATCGTGTCGAGAAGGGGGGTCTGCGGGGCCAAGAGCGAACCTCTTTGTCTTGCGGCCGGGGCCGCTCCGTGGGGGCTACAGATAGATTGGAATGTGTCCAGGGTCAAAGCTTTGAGGTCAAGCTTCGGATTTCTCAAGTCGATCCAGCGCGATAACCTTACCGTTGCGGGAGACCTGACGCGCCGCTTGTTCGGACATGAGCCGGGAACCTCCCGGTTCGGGCCTCCTGCCCCTGCGTCACCGCTCCGGGAGCGGGATGAACTCGGATTCGCCCGGGACGCTGTCGAAGCGGCCGCGGCTCCAGTCGGCCTTGGCCTGGTCGATGCGCTCCTTGCGGGAGCTCACGAAGTTCCACCAGATGTGGCGCGGGCCGTCCATGGGCTCGCCGCCGAGGAGCATCAGGCGGGCGTCGGTGACGGCCCGGATCGTGATGCGGTCGCCGGGGCGGAAGACGAGGAGCTGGCCCGGGCCGAAGCGGTCGCCCGCGATCTCGATCTCGCCCGAGACCGTGTAGAGGCCGCGCTCCTCGTAATCGGGGTCGAGGGGCAGCGCCGCGCCGGCTGCAAGGGCCGCATCCGCGTAGAGCATCGCCATCGGGCTCTCGACCGGCGACCGGTTGCCGAAGGCCTCGCCCGCGATGAGGCGCACGCTCAGGCCTGCGCCCGAGAGCACCGGCAGCCGGTCTTCGGCGTAATGCACGAAGGCGGGGTCGGTCTCCTCGTGGCTCGCGGGCAGGGCGACCCAGGCCTGGATGCCGGAGAGCCGGGCGCCCCGGGCGCGCGCCTCGGTGCCGGTGCGCTCGGAATGGACGATGCCCTTGCCGGCGCTCATGAGGTTGAGCGCCCCG
Organism: Microvirga sp.; assembly: GCA_036263675.1. Classification (GTDB taxonomy): domain Bacteria; phylum Pseudomonadota; class Alphaproteobacteria; order Rhizobiales; family Beijerinckiaceae; genus Microvirga. Next base: position 69,148 of record DATAGO010000032.1, read on the forward strand.
GGGCGGATCGTCTCCAGGGTGCCGAGGCTGTCCCGGTGCACGATCTCGCCGTCGAACAGGTAGGTCACGGTCGCGAGCCCGATATGCGGGTGCGGGCGCACGTCGATGCCCTCGCCGAGCACGAACGCGGCCGGGCCCATCTGGTCCCAGAAGATGAAGGGCCCGACCATCTGGCGCCGGGCCGAGGGCAGGGCGCGGCGCACCGAGAAGCCGCCGAGGTCGCGGGCGCGCGGCACGATCACGGTCTCGATGGCGCTGCACGCGAAGGCGTCGCCGGGGCGGGGATCGTCGGTCGGATACGCGCTCATCGTCCGCTCCTTGGATCGCGGGAGAAGTGTCGGACTGGATCCGGAGCCGATCAGGCCTCCATGTCGAGCGGCGTGGCGTCGGCGGCCTGTCCGTCGGGTGCCCTCACGCCTCCACGTCGAGGGGCGTGGCGCCGGCGGCCTGGCCGTCCGGGCCGATGGTGATCTTCTCGATCCGGGCCTCGGCCTTCTTGAGCAGGGCCTCGCAATGCTTCTTCAGGGCCTCGCCGCGCTCGTAGATCGCGATCGAATCCTCGAGCGGCACGTCGCCCCGCTCGAGGCGGCGCACGATCTCCTCGAGCTCGGCGAGGGCCTTCTCGAAAGGGAGGGCGGCAAGCGCGGGGGCGTCGGTGCGGGACATCGGGAGCCGTTCGTTGGTTGTTCCTCCCTTATGCGGACGGTCCCGGACCCTGGCAACCCCGCGGGGCGGCCCGACCGGGCCGCCTGTGGAGAGCGGGGGCGGCCTGTGGCCGCCGCACCACGGTTCGCCTGACCCGGCCGGGGTCCCCGTCGAGGCGCTTGCGTCATGAGCGCGACCGGGCAGGCCGCACCCACGGTTCACCTGACCCGGCCGGGGTGACCTCCGGCGGATCCGCGGGCAGGGCCGAACGGTCGCGATCACCCGGCCGGGGTGGCCTCCGGCGGTTCGGCGGGCAGGGCCGGGTGGCGCACGAGGAGGCGCTGGTAGGCGAGGCCGATGCCCACGAGGGTGAGCCCGAGGCCGATGAAGGACAGGGCCTGCATGACGCCCTCGAGGTTGGCGAGGTCGACGAGGAAGACCTTGCCGACGGCAGCCAGGATGTAGGCCGCCGACACCATGCGGGCGATGCGGATGTTCCACAGGAGCCCGAGCGCCAGGAGCGCGATCCCGACCGCGATCAGGGCCGCGGAATAGGCCCAGAGCTCCGTCTCGCTCGTGGACCGCAGGATGTCGATCGCCGGGCCCTGGAACAGGCGGCGGATCTCCATGATCATGTAGAGGAACTGCAGGCCCCCCGCGAGGGCGAGCGCGATCCTCCGGTACCAGAGCGGGCGGCTGCGCCGCGCCTGCCAGGCGAGCGCGCCGGCCAGGAGCGCGGGCAGGAGATAGGCCGGGATCAGCGAGTTGAACACCGCTCCGCCGAGGATCCGCTCGCCCGAGACGAGCGGATTGTCGGCGAGCGCGAGGCTCAACACGCCGGTGGCGAGCGAGCCGCCGGAGAAGATCAGGAGCGCCGCCTGGTAGACCACGTCGTGGCGGCGCTCGTTCACCCGCAGCAGCACGAGGGAGAAGATCAGCCCGGCCGAGGCCAGGAGCCCGCTCTCCAGGTGGCTTGTCCGCGGCGCCAGCGGATCGCCGTCGTTGAGCGCGTGCCGGATCTCGAAGATCACCAGGAAGGCCGCGCAGGCCATCGCGAGGCTCTCGACGAGGCGCACGGTCCCGTCGCGGCCGCCGCGCTCGAGGATGCGGGCGGCGAGGAAGAACGCGACCGCCGGGACGCCGTAGCCCCACAGGAGCCAGTTGAAGACCGGCGTGCGGCCGAGATCCCCGCGCACCAGCGTCGGGTCCCAGATCAGCCGCCCGAGGATCAGGAGCGCGAGCGCGCCGACCACGGTGCGCAGGGCCCCGATCCGCAGCCGGTCGGCGACCCAGGCGGTGCCGAGGGCCGCGAGCGCGAAGGCGACGGTGAGCATGCCGCGCTCGAGCGCGAAGGTGAGCCCGAGGGCGAGCGCCGCCGCCGCGGCCGCGGCCGTGGCGCCGAGCGCGAGGCGGATCGGGTCGAGCCGGTCGGCTTCCAGATCGGCCTCCGGGGATCCTTCAGGGCTGTCGTCCCGTCCGGCCTGCGGCGAAGCCCCGAACGCGTCCTCCTGCCGTGCGCCCTCCGATCCGGCCTCCGGCAAACCCGCGAACGCGTCCTCCTGCCGCCGGAACCAGCCCGCGGCGCCCGCGAAGCCCAGCGCCAGCAGGCCGGCGGCGAGCGCGAAGGGGAGGCTGCGGTCGAACTGCGTCACGCGCAGGTACGCCACGATCAGCGCGAGGAGCGGCCCGACCGTCGCGGCGCCGGCGAAGAAGCCCGCGGTGGCGAGCGGCAGCGTCCGGCCGCGGGCGAGCCGCAGGAGGCTGGCGCCGGCGAGGCTGAGCGCCGTGATCGTCGCGAAGGCAAGGTAGGTGTCGAGGGCCTCCGGGCGCGGCAGCATCGTGGTGGGATCGGGCAGGAGCAGCGGCGGATCGGGCTGCGCCATGAGGGAGGCCGGCCAGACCGCCTGCGTCCCGACCGTCACGAGGGCGGCGAGCGGCGCGCCGGCCGCGAAGGCCGGGATGCGCCAGGCGAGCGCGAGCAGCAGGAACGCCTCCGCGCCGGCGAAGAGGGGCCGCGCGGTGGCGGCGCCCGGCAGGGTCGTGACCAGCAGGGCCGCGAGCGCGAAGGCGAGGAACACGCCGTTCGCGAGCGGATCGGGCCGGGACTCCGCGTCCCGCGTATGCCGGTAGGGCTCGGCCACGAGCAGCGCGCCGGCCAGCACCGATTGCAGCAGCACATGCGCCATGATGGCGGCCACGGCATCCATGTCGGCGGCGATCAGGAGAAGGGTCCAGGCGACCGCGCCGGCCGAGCCCGCGACCGCGAGCCAGCGCCAGAACCGCAGGCGCGCGACCGCATAGGCCGCCGCGACTACGAAGCCGAGATAGAGGACGACCGGCCAGAGCTGCGGCGCATCGCTCTCGACGAGGAGCGGCGAGACGAGCGCGGCCACGAGCCCGAGCGCGCCGAGCGCCGGGCCGTGCAGCGTCGCGGCGAGCAGTGTCACGAGGGCGATGAGCCCGAGGAGCACGAAGGCGGCCGCCGGCGGGATCATGCCGTAGAGGGCATAAGCCGCGTAGGCCGTCGCGAAGGCCGTGGAGGTGCCGGCCGCCGTGAGCACGCCCGGAATGTGGGCGGTCCTGAGCCCGGGCAGGTTGAAGGCGATCTCGCGGCGGCGCAGGACCTCGCCGGCCGCCAAGAGCGCCAGCGCGAACAGGATCCCGAGCGTCACGCGGGCGCCCGGGCCGAGCAGCCCCTGCTCGATCGAGTAGCGCACGAGGAAGAGGCCGCCGAGCGCGAGCGCGAGCCCGCCGACCCAGACGGCCCAGCGCGTGCCGAGCTGCTCCTCGAATCCCGCCTTGCGCGGGCGCGGCGGCGCGTGCGGAACCGGCGGGACGCTGGCGGGAGCGGCCGGCGCCCTGTCGGGCTCCGCGGCCGGGACGGTCTCGGGCTCGGCCGCGAAGGTCTCGGGCTCCGCGGGCGGGATCGCTTGCGCCGGAGGCGCGTCCGCGACCGGCGGGGCCGCCTGCACCGGACGGGCCTCGGGGGTGGCGCCGGCGTCCCGGACCACGTCGGCGGCGGCCTCGCGCCGGGCGGCGTCGAGGGCCGGCTGCAGGCCGGCCTCGATCAGGAGGAGGCGCTGCTCGAGCGCAGCGGTCCGGCTGCGCAGGCCGAGGGCCATGAAGAATCCCACGACGCCGGCGACCGGGATCGCGAGGCTCGCGAGGATCACGAAAATGAACGGCAGAAACTCATCCATGGCGCCCGCCCCCGGCCCGCTCCGCAAGCTAGGCCAATTTTACATCGGGCGGGACTCTCTCGCGCCCGTGTTTCCGGGCGATGTCGTGAATTGATGCGTTCGTTGCGTGCGGCAGCCCGCCGGAACGGCGCTCATCCGCCGTGCGCGCCGTGGATTCCGGCGAGGCGGGCCGCGTACCGGCCCTGCGCGTCCGCGATTGACCAGGGCGTGAGGTAGTCCGCGACCCCTGCGGGCAGGGGTTCGGGGCGGCCGAAGGTGCGGATCGCCTCCTCGCGCGAGAACCCCGCGAGCCGCGTGGCCTCGTGGAAGGCGGCGAGGCGGTCGGCGCGCTTGGTGAGCCGCCGGCAGGCGATGTCGGCAATCGGGGGGAGGCCGAAGCGGATGTGGATCGCCGCCAGGAGGCGCGCCTCCACGGCCTTGTAGGCGTCGCCGATCACCGCCTTGAAGGGCGAGATGATGTCGCCGATCACGTATTCGGGCGCGTCGTGCAGGAGCACCGCGAGGCGCCACGCCGGCGGCATGCCGGGCTCGAGATGGCCCGCGATCGCCTCGACGAGGAGGCTGTGCTGCGCGACCGAGAAGATCTCGGGGCCGAGCGTCTGCCCGTTCCAGCGCGCCACGCGGGCGAGCCCGTGCGCGATGTCGTCGAGCTCCACGTCGAGGGGGGAGGGATCGAGGAGGTCGAGCCGGCGGCCGGAGAGCATCCGCTGCCAGGCGCGGGGCGCGCGTGCCATCAGGGGACCGCCATCAGGACGCCCGCGGCGCGGCGGGAAGCCCGCCCTGTCCGAGCGCGGCGCATTCCGCGTGCCGGAAGCAGCCCGTGAGATGGTCGTTCGTCATGCCGACCGCCTGCATGAAGGCATAGACGATGGTGGGGCCGACGAAATTGAACCCTTCGGCCTTCAGGGCCTTGGAGATCCGCCGCGACACCTCGGTCTCGGGCCGGATGTCGGCGCGGGTGCGGAGGTTCGGCTGCAGGGGCCGCCCGTCGACGAAGTCCCACAGGAAGCGCGCGAAGCCCTGGCGCTCCTGGATCGCGAGCCACCCCTGCGCGCTTCGCACCGCGGATTCGATCTTGGCGCGGTTGCGGACGATCCCGGCATCCCCCATGAGCGCTTCGACCTTCGCGCCGTCGAAGCGGGCGATCGCGTGCGGGTCGAAGCCCGCGAAGGCCTGCCGGAAGGCCTCGCGCTTCCGCAGGATCGTGATCCAGGAGAGCCCGGCCTGGAAGCCGTCGAGGATGAGCTTCTCGAACAGGGCGCGGTCGTCGACTTCCGGCACGCCCCATTCGGTGTCGTGGTAGGCGACGTAGACGGGATCCGTGCCGGGCCACCAGCAACGGGTCCTGTGGTCGGGGTGCGCGATCAGTCCGTCGGTCATGGGACCTGTCTCGGAAGGCTGGATGATGGGCGCGTGCGGTGCGCCGGCCGCGGCGCCGATCCCGCACGCGCGATCGGTCCGTCGGTCATGGGTCAGGTGTAGCGAGCTGCCCGGTGCACGAAAAGCGCCCGAGGGCGTGATCGCTTCGGCTTCAAGCGACCACGCCCTCCAAGTCGTCGTCGTGCCGCATGATCTTGTCCGAAAAGTCTGCAACTTTTCGGGATCATGCTCCAGGGCCGTCCGTGAAGAACGCCCGGAAATTTTCGAGCCACGCCATCAGCCAATGCTCGAAGGCCGCCTTCGCGGCCGCCTCGGTGGCGCCGTAGCCCCAGGCGTCCTCCTGGAGCGGCGTCGCCCAGATCCAGAATCGGTTGCTGCCGTCGTAATCCACGGTGCCGACCTGGACCGTGCCGACGCGGCCGATGAAGCGGCGCAAGGGAACGCCTGCGACCTCGTCCTGCGTCCAGGCGATGCGCGAGGGCGCGCTCAAGCCGCCGGGCTCGCGGCCGCGTCGCCCGGGACCGGGAAGCCGATCCAGTCCGGCTTCACGAAGGCGAGGGGCAGGCCGCCGGCGCGGATCTCCCCGCCCGCCTTGAGGGCCTCGTCGGCGCGGTCGACGCGCACCATCACGAGGCCGCGCCCGTCCGCCGCCGTGCCGGTCTTGCCGACGATCCGCTCGCCCGCCGTCACGTCGGCGCCGGCTTCGGGCACGAAGCCGCCGGGATAGACGACGGGCAGGGCGCGGGTGCGCGCGGTGCCGCGGTGGTGCATGCGCGACACCACCTCCTGGCCGACATAGCAGCCCTTGTCGAAATCGACCCCGTGGAGCTGGTCCATCAGGGCCTCGTGCGGAAAGGCGTCGCCGAACAGGAAGTCGCGCCCGCCCTCCGGCACGCCGAGCGCGATGCGGTGGGCGTGATAGGCCTCCATCGGCGCGCCGGCGAATTCCGCGGCGTCGTCGTCCGCCACGATCGCGCGCCAGCCCAGAGCCGCCAGCCGCGGGTCCGCGGCCACGACGCCGACCTCGTCGCCGGGCGGGGCCGCGTCGCCCCAGCCCGCCACCACGGCGAGGAGGTTGGAGCGGTCCTCGACCTGCACCTTGGCACGCAGCTTGTAGAAGCCGAGGCGCCGCGCGAGGTCGGGGGCGAAGGTCCTCAGGACGTCGAGGGCGTAGCCGCCGCCCGCTTCCTCGGGCATCGCGAAGACGATGAAGTCGAACAGGATCTTGCCCTGCGGCGTCAGCAGCGCGCCAAGTCGGGGCGCCGCGGTGGTGACGCGGTCGAGGTCGCAGGTCAGCAGGCCGTCGAGGAAGGCTTTCGCGTCGGGCCCGGCGATCCGCACGACGCCGCGATCCTGAAGATGAGTCTGGGGCATCCGCCGCTCCGGTCCACGTGAGACCGGCCCGACATAAGCGGCGGGAGGGTCGGCCTCAAGCCCGCCGCTCCGGCGCATGCGCGGAACAGGTCGGCGCTCGGCTCCCCGGCTCCCGCGAAGCCCGGAGGGAATCCGTCAGTGCTTCGGCCCGCTCGAGAAGCCGCCGCCGCGGATGCGGTCGGGCAGGCCTTCGGCGTATTGGGCCACCGCCTCCTCGCCGTAGAGGGCGACGAGCTCGTGGAACGCCGCGAACAGGGCGGCCTGGGCCATGTAGTCGGAATCGAGACCGTCGAGCTCCGCCTCCGCGAACGCCTCCGTGACGTAGCTCAGCGCCGCCTGCTTGATGGCGCTGGAGTCCGGATCGCCGAGCAGCGGGTCGTTGTCGTTCATCATCGTTGCCCCTGACGCTCCGAACTCCGGACCGAGCTCCGGATCTGGCGGATCCGCCGCCCGGTCCTGCCTGGGGCAGAGCCGCGACGGTACCAGGGCAAATCTAGAGCCCGCGCCGGCCGGGGGCCAGTCTCACCTTGAGAAGGGGTTAACGCGAGGCGGGACGCCGGTGATCGCCTGTGGATAAGCGGCCGCGGGTCGGCTTCTGCCGCGGGGGAATGCAGCTTCCGGTGGCCGCGGCTCCTCGGCTGTGGACAGGCCGAGCCCGGATCGGTCCGCGTTGGGCCGTTTTGGTCCGCCCGGTCCGCGCGTCACCCGCCGTAGCGGGTCGAGAGGTTGCGGGCGATCTGCTCGCCTTCCTTGAGGTAGCGGTTGGTGGCCTCCGTGGCCGAGGGCGTGCAGGTCCGGTAGGTGAGGCCGTAGGCGCGGTAGCCGCGGTTGTAGGCGCCGGCGATGCGCTCGCGGCGTCCGGCCGTCGTCCCTTCGGCCTCGAGGAGGGCCTGCATGCGGCGCGGCCATTCGGCGGCGTCCGGCATGGTGCAGAGCTGGCGCAGGAAGGCGAGCGAGCCGATGACCTCGGCGAAGCGCAGGAGCTCCGGCTCGTAGGGCGGCGGCGGTCCCTCCTGCTGGGGCGCGGCCTGCGGCGGCGGCGCGGTCGCGGCGCCCGGCTGCGCCGGCTGCGGCTGCCCGGGCTGCGTCGGCGCCGGCCGGCGCGGCTGGGCCTGGGGCTGCTGCGGCTGCGGCTGCGGCGCCGGCTGCGGGCGCGGCGCGGGGGCCTGCGGCTGGGGCTGCGGCGCGAGCTGCGGCCGGAACAATCGCTCGAAGAAGTTCTGCGCCTGCGCGGGCGGCGGCGCGAGGAGCGCAAGGCCGACCATCGATGCAGAGGCCAGCCGGAGGAGGACGGGACGGGACACCGGCCTAACCCTCAGCGCCGCGCGCGAGCGCGAAAGCCGCGACCAGCACCGGCACCAGCCCGGGCGTGGTCGGAAGGCCGGTGATGTCGGCTTCTCGCACCCACCTGATCTCCCGCGCCTCCGGTCCTGTCTGGGGTTCGCCCGAGACCCAGCGGGCGGCATGGGCGGCGATGACGAGGTGATGCCTTACACGGCCGTCCGGGTCCCGTTCAATCACCTCGACGGGGGCCACGAAGCCGATGAGCCTCGCCTCAACCCCGGTTTCCTCGCGGAGTTCCCGCAGGGCCGCCTCGCCCAGCGTCTCGCCGACCTCGACCCCGCCGCCCGGCAGGGAGAAGATGTCCTCGTAGGGCGGCTTGCCGCGGCTCGCCAGCAGCACGCATCCGTCCCTGAACACCGCCACGGAGGCGCCGACGATCGGCCGGCGCGGAAAAAGGCGGTCGTCGGGATCGGCGGGATTCATCGGGCTACCGGACAGGGTGGGGACGCGAGCGTCATACAGGCCGCGCGCCCGTCGCGCCATCGCGGCGCGCCCATTCCGGGCGCGACCCGGCCGGTCGACGGCGCCTTCAGGGCGCGACGTAGCGGGCGCGCGGGCGGATCAGCGAGCCCTGCGCGCGCTGCTCTACCGCGTGGGCGAGCCAGCCGACCGTGCGGCCGACCGCGAACAGGGCAAAGGCGGCGCCGCGCGGAAGGCCGTGGGCGCGCTCGAGCGCCACGAGCGCCACGTCGAGGGACGGGTGCTGGCCCGAGGCCGCGACGACGGCGCGAATCAGCGCCCGGTCGCGCCGCGCCGGACCCGCGTCCCTGGGCAGACGGCCCAGGATCGCGGCGGCCCGCGGATCGCCGTCGGGGTAGAGGTGGTGGTCGAAGCCGGTAACGCGCCCGCCGGCGCGCAGGCGCTCCAGCAGGCGCCGGCGCCCCGCCGGCGTGGCGCCCTCCTCGACGAGGTCGCGGGCCCGGTCCGTGGCGCCCCCGTGCAGCGGGCCGCTCAGGGTCGCGAGGCCCGCGACGATCGCGGCCCGCAGGGTGGCCCCCGTGGAGGCCGCGACCCGCACCGCGAAGGCGGAGGACGAGAGCTCGTGATCGGCGCAGAGCACGAGCGCCCGCCGCACCGCGTCGGCACCCGCAGGGCCGAGATTCCAGCCCTGCGCCAGCGCCGCATGGATGGGCCCCGGGCCGGCGGCGCCGGCCGCGCCCGCGACGAGGCGCAGGATCGCCGCCGCCGCGGGCCCGGGCTCCGGATCCTCCCCGGCGCCGATGTCGGCGAGGAGCCGCAGGGCGCGCGACAGGAAGGAAGCGGTGGCGAGGTCCGGCGCTGTGCCGGCGGGATCCGGGAGCGTCGTGCGGAGCGCGCCGGGGCCGAAGCCCGGGATGAGCAGGGCGGCGACCGCCTCCAGCGTCGCCTCGGCGCTCAGGGCGACGGCGTCCCGGTCGCGGTAGAACAGGCGCCCGCCCTCGACCCGCGTGAGGCGCGTCTCGAGCACCGGAAGGCCCCAGTCGAGCGCGGTCGCGGCGGCGACGAGCGGCCGGCGCAGGCGCGTGCGACGGCGGATCAGCGCCTCCACGTCGTCGAGTGCATAGAGCCGCTCGCGCGGGTTCCGCGGCGACGCGAAGGACCGGATCAGGCCGCGGCTCACATAGGCGTAGAGGCTCGCCCGGCTGATCCCGAGCCGCGCGGTCGCCGCCGCGGCGTCCACGAGATCGAAGCCCCGGTGCGCCGCCGCGGCGCCGGGATGATGAGCCGTCATGGCAGGGCTCCCGAGAATCCGGCGCAATAGGTTGATATCTTGATTCAAGATTGACCCGCCGGCAAGCCCGGCCGCATCGTCGGGGCGACAACAGGAGGCCCTCTCATGGCGATCGGACTGGACGACGTCGTCGCGGCGGAAACCGCGTTGAGCCACGTGGACGGGGAGGCGGGGCGCCTGATCCTGCGCGGCCGCGATCTCGAGGCGGTCGCGGGCCGGATGAGCTACGAGGCCGCGGTCGCGCTGCTCTGGGCCGATCTCGTGCCGCAGAGCGGCGGCGACCTCGCCCGCGCGATCGGACGGGACCGGGTGCGGGCCCACCGCCTGATGGCGCCCCTCTTCGGAAGCCTGCAGGGGCTCGCGCCCGTGGAGGGCATGCGGCTCCTCCTCGCGGCCCTGCCCGACCGCGAGCCCGACCATCCGACGCTCGCGGTCGGGGCGGCGGCGGTCGCGGCCGCGGCGGCGATGCGGGCCGCGCAGGGTCTGCCCGTTCCGGCGCCGGACCCGGACCTCTCCCATGCCGCGGACCTGCTGCGCATGACGCTGGGCACGAGCCCCGATGCCACCGAGGCCCGCGCGCTCGAGACCTATCTCGTGACCGTGCTCGACCACGGGCTCAATGCCTCGACCTTCGCGGCCCGGGTCGTGGCCTCGACGGCGGCGGGGCTGCTCTCGGCGGCGGTCGCGGGGCTGTGCGCCCTGAAGGGACCGCTGCACGGCGGCGCGCCGGGGCCGGTGCTCGACATGCTGGACGCGATCGGCACGTCGGAGCGGGCGCCCGCCTGGCTCGACGCGGCGATCGCCCGGGGCGAGCGCCTCATGGGCTTCGGCCATCGGGTCTACCGGGTGCGCGACCCGCGCGCCGACGTCCTCAAGGCCGCGGTGGCGCGCCTCAAGGGCCGCGACAACCGGGTCGCGCTCGCCGAGGCCGCGGAAGCCGCGGCGCTCGCCGCGCTCGCGCGGCACAAGCCGGGGCGCCGGCTCGACACCAACGTGGAGTTCTACACCGCGCTGCTGCTCGAGGCGCTGGGCATCCCGCGTGCCGGCTTCACGCCGGTCTTCGCGGTCGGGCGCATGGCGGGCTGGGTCGCGCACGCGGTCGAGCAGGAGCGGGCGGGCCGCATCATCCGGCCGCAATCGCGTTACGTCGGGCCCTGGCCCGCCGAGGCCGCATGAACGGACTGCGGGTCCTGTGCGTCAGACGTGCTGGCCGCCGTTGATGTGGAGCTCCGCGCGGGTCACGCCCTGGACTGCCTGAACCTTCAGACGTGCTGGCCGCCGTTGATGTGGAGCTCCGCGCCGGTCACGTAGGACGAGGCGTCGGTGCACAGGAAGTAGATCGCCTTGGCGACCTCGTCGGGGGTGCCGAGGCGGCGCATGGGCAACAGCTCGACGATCTTCTCGGTGCCGGGCGACAGGATCGCGGTGTCGATCTCGCCGGGCGAGATCGCGTTGACGCGCACGCCCAGGGGTCCGAAATCCGCGGCCATCTCGCGGGTGAGCGCCGCGAGCGCCGCCTTCGAGGTCGCGTAGGCCGCGCCCGCGAAGGGGTGGACGCGGGAGCCCGCGATCGAGGTCACGTTGACGACCGAGCCCTTGGCCCGGGTGAGCTCGTCCATGAGGCCGCGCGCCAGCATGATCGAGGCGAAGAAGTTCACGTGGAAGACGTGGCTCCAGTCCTCGTAGGCCGTGTCGAGCGCGCCGAGGCGCGAGCCGCCGGGGCCTTTCGGCGAGATGCCCGCGTTGTTGACGAGCGCGTGCAGGCACCCGCCCTCCGCGTCGAGCCGCCCCTTCACCTCCTGGATCGCGCGGCGGGTGTCGGCGGGATCCGCGAGGTCGACCTGGAGGTGGTCCTCCGGTCCCATCTCCCAGGGGCAGTTCTCCGGGAAGGCATGGCGCGAGCAGGTGATGACGCGCCAGCCCGCGGCCGAGAACCGCTTCACGGTGGCATGCCCGATGCCCCGGCTGGCGCCGGTCAGCAGCATCACGCGGCGGGGAGAGGTGGAGACCATGGCGGATCCATCGGGAAGGGGCGGGACTTTACGGAGGCGCGGGGCGGATGGCGAGAGGCGAATGCGTTCGGCGGGACCGCCGCGTCCTCCCGGGCCCCCAGACACCCCCCGTGTCATCCCCGGCCGGAGCGCGTGAGCGCGCAGGGGAAGGGGATCCGGCACATCCTGTGTCATCCCCGGCCGGAGCACGAAGTGCGCAGGGGAAGGGGATCCAGCACAACGACCTGCTGCGAAGCAGCGCCTTATGGAGTCCACGGAAGGAGCCGCTTCGCGGCAGCATCGTCATGCTGGATCCCCTTCCCCTCCAGCGGCTGCGCCGCTTCCGGCCGGGGATGACACGGTGGGGGCTGGATCCCCTTCCCCTCCAGCGGCTGAAGCCGCTTCCGGCCGGGGATGACAGAGGGGGTTTCCCGGGTTCACGCCGGGGCCGGTCGCATCACCCCTGCACCGGCTCCTCGCCGACGATCTCGATGCCGAAGCCCGAGAGGCCGACATAGGCGCGCGCGGAGGTCGCGAGGTTGTGGATCGAGACCACGCCGAGATCGCGCAGGATCTGGGCGCCCAGCCCGATCTCGCGCCATTGCGAGGTGCGGGCGACCTCGGACGCGGTGGCTTCCGGCTCCGCGAAGGTGGTGGCGGGCACGCCCGCGGTGCCGTCGCGCAGGTAGACGATGACGCCCCGTCCCTCCTTGGCGATCCGCTTCATGACCATGTCGATGCGGCTGCCCGCGAACACGTCCGCGACCACGTTCTCGCGGTGGAGGCGCACCGGCACGCCGCGACCGTCGCCGATGCGGCCGTAGACGAGGGCGACGTGCTGGACGGCGTCGAAGGGCGTCGCGTAGGCGTGAGCGGTGAACGCGCCCCATTCGGTCTCGACCGGGAAGGTCGCGATGCGCTCGACGAGCTTCTCCCGCGCCTGCCGGTAGGCGATGAGGTCGGCGACCGAGATGCGGCGGAGGTTATGCTTCTCGGCGAAGGCCTGGATCTGCTCGCCCTTCATGACGGTGCCGTCGTCGTTGGCGAGTTCGCAGATCACGCCGACGGGGGGCAGCCCGGCGAGGCGGCAGAGGTCGACCGCGGCCTCCGTATGGCCCGAGCGCATCAGCACGCCGCCGTCCTTGGCGATGAGCGGGAAGACGTGGCCCGGCCGCACGAAGTCGCCCGCGCCCATGTTGTTGTTGGCGAGCGCCCGCACGGTGTTGCAGCGCTGCTCCGCCGAGATCCCGGTGGTGAGGCCGTGGCGCACGTCGACCGAGACCGTGAAGGCGGTGCCGAGCGGCGCGTCGTTCGAGGCCACCATGGGATCGAGGCGAAGGCGCTTCGCCTCGGCCAGCGTGAGCGGCGCGCAGACGATCCCGCAGGTGTTGCGGATGATGAAGGCCATCTTTTCGGGCGTGCAGTGGGAGGCCGCGACGATGAGGTCGCCCTCGTTCTCGCGGTCGTCGTCGTCGGTCACGATGACGATCTCGCCGCGGGCGAAGGCCTCGACGGCCTCGGGAACGGACTGGAGCATCGGGCTCTCCTCGAGGGTCAGGAAATCGTTGGGCGTGACCGCGCCCCGGGTCGCGCGCGCGATCAGGGTCGCGGTCTCGCGCGACATCCAGGCGTGGTCGTTGTTGCACAGCTGCGTGACCGCGCCCGGCGTGACGCCGATGCGGCGGGCGAACTCCACCCGGGGGACGCGCTTGGCGGTGAGCCATTGGCTGAGCTTCATGCGGCCGAGCTTAGCCGCCAGGGCATTTTAGCGATACTAAAATCGCTGGTCGCAGGCAGCATGTCAGCCTTGAGTGCAGCTCAAGGCTGGAAGGGCCAGGCAGGGCTCTCGCCGACTTGGGCGCGGTGGCGCAGGAACTGGTCGGCGAGCACGCAGGCCACCATGGCCTCGCCGACGGGTACGGCGCGGATGCCGACGCAGGGGTCGTGGCGGCCCTTCGTGAGCACCTCGGCCTCGTGGCCGAAGCGGGTCACGGTCGACCGCGGCGTCAGGATCGAGGAGGTGGGCTTCACGGCGAAGCGCACCACCACGGGCTGGCCGGTCGAGATGCCCCCCAACACGCCGCCGGCATGGTTCGACAGGAAGGTGGGCTCGCCCGCGTTGCCGGGGCGCATCTCGTCGGCGTTCTCCTCGCCGCGCAGGGCAGCGGAGGCGAAGCCGTCGCCGATCTCGACCCCCTTCACGGCGTTGATCGACATGAGGGCGCCGGCGAGCTCCGCGTCGAGCTTGCCGTAGACCGGCGCCCCGAGCCCCGGCGGCACGCCCTCGGCCACGACCTCGAGCACGGCGCCGATGGACGAGCCTTCCTTCCGCAGCCCGTCGAGATACTCGGCATAGAAGGCGGCCGCCTGCGCGTCCGGGCAGAAGAACGGGTTGTTGCCGACCTCGTCCCAGTCCCAGCGCGAGCGGTCGACGGCGTGCGGACCCATCTGGACGAGAGCGCCGCGGATCGTGACCCCGGGGATCACCTTGCGGGCGATGGCGCCGGCCGCGACCCGGGCCGCGGTCTCCCGCGCCGAGGAGCGCCCGCCGCCGCGATAGTCGCGGATTCCATACTTGCGGTCGTAGGCGTAATCGGCGTGGCCGGGGCGGTACTTGTCGCGGATGTCGGAATAGTCCTTCGAGCGCTGGTCCACGTTCTCGATCAGGAGCGCGATCGGCGTCCCCGTGGTGACCTGGCGCCCGGTGCGGTCGTCCGAGAACACGCCCGACAGGATCCTGACCGCGTCGGGCTCCTGGCGCTGGGTCGTGAAGCGGGACTGACCCGGCCGGCGCCGGTCGAGCTCGGCCTGGATCTCCTCGGCATCCAGCGGAATCCCGGGCGGACAGCCGTCCACCACGCAGCCGAGCGCGGGCCCGTGGCTCTCGCCGAAGGTGGTGACGCGGAAGAGATGGCCGAAGGTGTTGTGGGACATAGGGGCGCTCAACCTCGCGCCCGTCCCTTACGGGCCGGGCCGAGGCAGGTCAAACCGGCGTTCGCGCCGGGTGCCGGACCGTCCCGCGGCGGTGCGCTTCGCCTCCGGACCGCGATGCGGCCAGTCGCGGACCGAGGCGTTCCGTTACTGGACGGTGATGCGGTAGGTCGACGACCGCTGGATCGGGGCGCTCACGTCGTTCGTGGAGAACGGGTACTCGACGGTGAACTGGTCGACGCCCTTGAAGCCTTTCGCGGGCGTGTAGAAGAAAACCGGTCCGGAGAGCTGCCTCCCGTCGCAGGGGTGCGGCTTGCTCATGGTGAGCCGGTGCATCTCGATCTCGACCCGGCCGTTCGCGGGCGGCTTGCTGAGCTTCGGGTCCGGGATCATGCTCTGCTCGCAGCTGTGCTGCCAGAAGGTGAAGATGCCGCCGACCGCCGTCCGCGCATTCGCCTTGACGGTCCGGTCGACCGATTGCTGCGCGGCGGCACCGCCCGCGGCGAGCATGAAACCCAGAATGCCTACGATCGATCGACGCATGCCCAGCTTCCCCCAAAGCTTATCTTGGGTTGATTGAGCACGCACCCTCCGGGGCCGTCCATCATACTTTTTGTACAGAGCCCGGACGAGGCCCTTTCCCGCAGTGTGACCCCCTCTCCCCGCAGGCGGGGAGAGGGTTGGGGTGAGGGGCCGGTCGGTGGATCTCAATGTATCCGGATCATACCCTCCCCCTGAGCAGAGGAGGGTGGGCGCCGTCAGGCGACCGGGTGGGGGTTGGTGCAGGAGGCACCTGAGCGATCATTCCTGCACCGACCCCCACCCCCGACCCCTCCCCGCAAGGGGGAGGGGATGTTCTGATACCGCTCGCTCCACCGACCCGCCCCTTACCCCGGCCCTCTCCCCGCTCGCGGGGAGAGGGAGTCTGGACGCGGGAAGCGATGGGCCTTCCCCGCGGGGGATCCGTCCGCTAAGAAGCCCCGATCCAATTCTGCTCTTCCAGACCGATCGGGTGAATTATGGCTGAGACGACGGCGCCGGGGATCCTGGCGGGCAAGCGCGGCCTGGTGATGGGGGTCGCGAACAACCGGTCGATCGCCTGGGGCATCGCGCAAGCCGCCCGCCGGCACGGGGCCGAGCTCGCCTTCACCTACCAGGGCGACGCGTTGCGCAAGCGCGTCGAGCCGCTTGCCCGGGAACTCGGCGGCATCGTGGTCGGCCATTGCGACGTCACCGACGCGGCCACCATCGACGCGGTCTTCGACCAGGTGAAGAGTCAGTGGGGCGGGCTCGACTTCGTGGTCCACTGCATCGCCTTCTCGGACAAGGACGAGCTCACCGGCCGCTACGTCGAGACCAGCGAGGCGAACTTCACCCGCTCGCTCCTGATCTCCTGCTATTCCTTCACGGCGGTGGCGCAACGGGCCGAGAAGCTGATGCCCAAGGGCGGCTCGATGCTGACCCTGACGTATTACGGCGCCGAGAAGTGGATGCCGCACTACAACGTCATGGGCGTCGCCAAGGCGGCGCTGGAGGCGAGCGTGCGCTACCTCGCGGCCGATCTCGGCCCCCAGAACATCCGCGTCAACGCGATCTCGGCCGGACCGATCAAGACGCTCGCGGCCTCGGGGATCGGCGACTTCCGCTATATCCTCAAGTGGAACGAGTACAACTCGCCCCTGCGCCGCACGGTCACGATCGAGGAGGTCGGCGAGACCGCCGCCTACCTCGTCTCCGACATGGCGCGCGGCATGACGGGCGAGATCCTGCACGTGGATGCCGGCTACCACGTGGTCGGCATGAAGAACCCGGAAGCGCCCGACATGTCGCTCGAGAAGGCGGAGAGCATGGGGCTCTGACGGCGCGATCGTTCCCGGATCCGAGCGCCCGGCTTCCATGCGCCTTTTTTTCATCCGACACGGCGAAACCGACTGGAACCTCGAGGGGCGCCTGCAGGGGCAGCGCGACATCCCCCTCAACGACCTCGGCCGCGTCCAGGCCGAGGAGGCGGGCCGGCGCCTGAGCGGCCTCGTGGCCCGGCCCGAGGATCTCGACTATGTCGCGAGCCCCATGTCCCGCACCCGCGAGACCATGGAGATCCTGCGCCAGGCGATCGGCCTGCACCCCACCGCCTACCGGATCGACGAGCGCCTGCGCGAGATCACCTTCGGGTCCTGGGAGGGCCTGACCTGGAAGCAGGTCCGCAAGAGCTTCCCCGAAGCGGCCCGCGCCCGGGAGGCCGACAAGTGGGGCTACGTGCCCCCCGATGGCGAGAGCTACGCCATGCTGGCCGAGCGCGTCCGCCCGGTGCCCGCCGACCTCACCCGCGACACCGTGATCGTCGCCCACGGCGGCGTCGCCCGCGCGTTCCTGGCCAACCTCTGCGGCGTCGCCCACGACGACGCGCCCCGGGTCGACATCTGGCAGGGCAAGGTGCTGGTGTTCGAGGGGCGGAGCTACCGCTGGGAGTGAGGCGCCCCCCTTCACGCGCCTCTCCCCGCAGCGTGACCCCCTCTCCCCGTTCACGGGGAGAGGGCTGGGGTGAGGGGCCGGTCGGAGAGGCTGAGTGGTGCCCGGGGATCCCCTCCCCCTTGCGGGGAGGGGCCCGGGGTGGGGGTCGGTGCAGGAGGCACCTCAGAGCTCGATCCTGCACCAACCCCCACCCGGTCGCCTGACGGCGCCCACCCCCCGCAAGGGGGAGGGTAGGAACCTGGAAATACCGCGCTCCACCGACCGGCCCCTCACCCCAGCCCTCTCCCCCTGAACGGGGAGAGGGAGAAAGACGCGGGGAGAGGGCGGGCCTCTACTCCACCTTCGCGGCGCGGCGCTTGCGGGCGTAATCGGCGAGCGCTTCGTCGATGGTGTCGGGCAGGCGGACCTCGGTGGTGACGAGGAGGTCGCCGGGGCCCGCCTTGCCGGGCAGGCCCTTGCCGCGCAGGCGGAAGGTGCGGCCCGAACTGGTGTGGGGCGGGATGCCCATCTCGACCGTGCCGGTGAGCGTCGGCACCCGGACCTTGGCGCCGAGGATCGCATCCTCGAGGTCCACGGGCAGGCGCAGGCGCAGGTTCGCGCCCTCGACCGTGAAGTGCTCGTGCGGGGCGATGCGGATCGTGAGCAGGGCATCGCCCGCCGCGCCGCCGGGGCCCGGCTCGCCGAGGCCGCGCAGGCGGATCACCTGCCCGTCCGCGACGCCCTTCGGGATCACCACGTCGACGTCGCGGCCGGTCGGCAGGGCGACGCGCTTCTTCGCTTCCGCCGCGATCTCCTCGAGCGTCACGGTGAGGGTCGCGGACACGTCCTCGCCCTTCGGCGTCCGCTCCTGGCGCCGCCCGGCGCCGGCGGCCTGACGGAAGGCCTCGCCGAACAGGTGCGAGAAGACGTCGTCGTTGCCGCCGCCGCCGCGGCGGCCCTGGAACCCGCCGCCGCCCGCGCCGAAGCCGAAGGGGAAGCCCTCGAACCCTTCCGCGCGGCCGCCGCCCCCGCCGCCGAAGCCGGTGAAGCGCGGCTTGCCCTCGCCGTCGATCTCGCCGCGGTCGAACTGGGCACGCTTCTCCTTGTCGCCCAGGATCTCGTAGGCCTGGTTCGCTTCCGCGAACTTGTCCTTGGATTTGGGATCGTTGGCGTTGCTGTCGGGGTGGTAGGTCTTGGCCAGCTTGCGGAACGCCTTCTTGATCTCCGCCTCGCTCGCCCCGCGCGCTACGCCGAGAATGTCATAGGGGTTTCGCATGATCGATTCCGTCCGGCCGCTGGTTTGGGCGCAGCATCCGCCCGGCGGCCCTTTGGCGGGCATATGGGGGGAGTGTTGCCCGTTTGCAACGGGGCGGAGCGGCGGGAGCCATCTCCGGGGCGGGCGGATCCTGGACTCGCCTCCGGCCGCGGCTCATGCCCGCTTGAACGGCCGCACGTCCTTCACGCTCCATTCCCCGCCGGAGGGGCGGCAGGCGGTGCCCTGAAGGACGGATTCGCTGGACTGGCCCGTCACGGTGGCGAGGAAGGCGCGGCAGATCTCGTCGCTCTTCACGAACGGCTGGCCCACGGGGGTGAAGGTGCCGCGCAGCGTCGTGTCGGGATTGTCCCACGACACCTTGGCGCCGGAGCCCTGCGGGTCGAGGGCGACGCTGAGCGCCCCCTTGGCGCGGCGCCAGTCCTCCTCGCCGAGATCGGCCGAGAGCGGCGAGACCGCGCGGGGCGCGACCGATTGCGTGGTCTCCGGCACGCCGAGCGCAGGCAGCGGCACCCCGAGGCTGCAGGCTCCGGTCATGAGCGCGCAGAGCATGGCGCACGCGAGCCCCGCCGCCCGCATTCGTTGCCCTTCGCCTTCGGCCC
Organism: Microvirga sp.; assembly: GCA_036263675.1. GTDB lineage: Bacteria > Pseudomonadota > Alphaproteobacteria > Rhizobiales > Beijerinckiaceae > Microvirga. The sequence continues at coordinate 88,050 of DATAGO010000032.1, forward strand.
ACCCTGAACTATAACGGCGGCGCGCACCGATCATCGTCACGCGTCGATTCCCCAACACCCTTGGACCACAGGCAAGGATCAAACCTTGGACCAGTTAACATCCGGTGACTTCACCGAGGCCGCGGAGCCCTGGGCGCTGTTCAAGTCCTGGCTCGAGGAGGCGGCCTTGAGCGAGCCGAACGACGCCAACGCCATGGCGCTCGCCACCGCCGACGCGGACGGGATGCCGAACGTCCGCATGGTGCTGCTCAAGGGCTTCGACCCGGACGGCTTCGTGTTCTACACCAACACCGAATCCAACAAGGGCCGCGAGATCCTCGCCACGGGGAAGGCCGCGCTCGTGCTGCACTGGAAGAGCCTGCGCCGCCAGGTGCGGGCGCGCGGCACCGTCTCGCGGGTCTCGGACGCGGAGGCCGACGCCTACTTCCAGAGCCGCCCGCGCGACTCGCGCATCGGCGCCTGGGCGAGCCAGCAGTCGCGCCCGCTCGAGAGCCGCTTCGCCTTCGAGAAGGCGATCGCGATGACGGCCGCGAAATACGCGCTCGGCGAGGTGCCGCGCCCGCCGCACTGGACGGGCTTCCGCATCGCGCCGGTCTCGATCGAGTTCTGGCACGACCGCCCCTTCCGCCTCCACGACCGGATCGTCTTCGCCCGCGAAGGCGAGGGCTGGCGCAAGACGCGGCTGTATCCGTAGGCCGGACGTCATCCCCGGCCCGACTGGGACGTGCGCCGGGGTAGCGCTGGTGTCATCGCCGGCCGGAAGCGGCGTGAGCCGCTGGAGGGGAGGCCCACGGTGTCATCCCCGGCCGGAGCGAAGCGCGCAGGGGAAGGGGATTCAGCACGACGACTTGCTGCGATGCAGCACCTTATGGAAGCCACAGAAGGAGCCGCTTCGCGGCAGCTTCGTCGTGCCGGATCCCCTTCCCCTCCAGCAGCTTCGCTGCTTCAGGCCGGGGAGGACACTGAGGGTATGTCGGTGCGGAGGGCTCCGGCTGGGAATGCCGCCGAGCCTTTCACCTGCATCCGCCGCGGCGATGCTGGCGGACAGTATTTGGAACATGGAATACCAACGGGTTCTCACAAACTCGAAGTATCTCCTGTTCCCAAGTCGACGTGGAATTGCTAGGCTGTGAACTTCCAGTCAGTCTGCGTCGGCTCCGGCTTCCGGATGCCTCCGAGTTCCGCAACGTCCCTTAGGGAAGGTTGGCACGCCATGTCGCGCGACATGATCGGCGGCGTCATAGCCGCGGCCGGAATCTGGGCGATCTTTACCGCAGGCAGCCTCGGCCTGACGCCGGTGACGCCCCGCGGCCACGCCTGGACCGTCACGGGGTCCGAGATGATCCGGAGTCATCCCGAACTGGTGCGGATCGCGCCGCCGGTGGCGCCGCAGGCGGCAGCGGGCGAGAGGGTCCGGGTCCCGGAAGGCTGAAGCCGGCGCGGCCGGGTCCCGCGCCCGGCGGACCGCCGCTGCGGCGGGGATGACAAGACGCGGCGCGATCCCGGGCCTCAGCGCCCCATCAACGCGTCGAGATGCGCCGTCACCGATTTCGCGAGCCCCTCGAGGTCGTAGCCGCCTTCGAGCAACGACACCACGCGGCCGCCGGCGTGGCGGTCGGCGAGGTCCATGAGCTTCTTGGTCGCCCAGGCGAAGTCGGCTTCCGTGAGCATCAGGTTGGCGAGCGGGTCGCGCCAGTGGGCGTCGAACCCGGCCGAGATGATCACGAGGTCGGGGCGGAAGGCGTCGAGGCGGGGCAGGATCGCGGTCTCGAAGGCCTCGCGGAACACCTCGCCGTCGGAGCCGGGACGGAGGGGCGCGTTGACGATCGTGTCGTGGTCGCCGCGCTCGGACGTCGCGCCGGTGCCGGGATAGAGCGGCATCTGGTGGGTCGAGGCGTAGAGCACGCTCGGGTCGTCCCAGAAGATGTCCTGGGTGCCGTTGCCGTGGTGGACGTCCCAATCCATGATCGCGACGCGCTCGGCCCCGTAGGCCTTCTGGGCATGCCGGGCCGCCACAGCGGCGTTGTTGAAGAAGCAGAAGCCCATGGCGCGCACGCGCTCGGCGTGGTGGCCGGGCGGGCGCATGGCCACGAAGGCGTTGGCGACGTCGCCCTTCATGACCTCGTCGACCGCGTACACCGCGCCGCCGACGCCGCGCAGCACCGCCTCGATGGTGCCGGGCGACATCACCGTGTCGGCGTCGATGCTGACCAGGCCCTCCCGGGGAGCGGCGTCGCGGATCGCGGCGACGTACTCCTCCGGATGCGCGAGCGCGATCCGGTCGAACGCGCCGAGCGGCGCCGGCTCGCGCACGAGGGCGGCGAAGCGTTCGTGCTCGAGCGCGCGCTCGATGGCGCGGATACGGTCCGGCCGCTCCGGATGGCCGGTGGGCGTGCGGTGGTCGAGCGCGGAGGGGTGGCTGAGGTACAGGGTTGTCATGGGACCCGCAGAATCGTGGAGGCGGTACTATCGCGGCCGCCTCGACCCCTGTCCATGCGGGGCCCCCGCTTCCGCCCCGCCCGAGAGCCGGGCCGGCTTCGCCATCTGAGACCCGGCCTGGGTCCCGCGCTCCGCCCGGCGGGGCCGTGAAGACCTCCGGATGTGGTGCCCGGGCAACACAATCTTAACCATAAACGTGGCATGGTCGGGTCGAATCCGGCTCCCCGCAAGAGCCGCTCAACCCCGCGTTGCGTTCCGATCGACCGAAAAACGCTGCCTGTGCGAGCAGCGGATGATGGGGCATGGCCTGATGCGTTATTCGACTGTGATGGCGGCCGCCGCGCTGGCGGCACTGCTCGCCGGCTGCAACGGCCGGCCGGTCCCGGACCCCTCCCTCTCGGCCCGCGACGCCGAGTGGATGGCGCTCGTGCCCGACGCGCCCGAGAACCCGAATGTCGGCCGCTACCTCGTCGACTACGCGGGCAGCGAGGCGCCCGGGACCGTGGTGGTCGACACCAAGGAGCGCCAGCTCTTCTTCGTGATGCCGGACCGCAAGGCGGTCCGCTACGGCGTCGCGGTCGGCGACGAGGCCTATGGCTGGACCGGCACCGCGCGGATCGCCCGCAAGGCCGAGTGGCCGAACTGGAACCCGCCGGCCGAGATGAAGCAGCGCTGGCCGCACGTGCGCCCGATGAACGGCGGTCCCGCCAACCCGCTCGGGGCCCGCGCCCTCTACCTCTACGAAGACGACCGCGACACGCTCTACCGCATCCACGGCACCAACGAGCCCGAGACCATCGGCCAGGCGGTGTCCTCGGGCTGCATCCGCATGCGCAACATCGACGTGGTCGACCTCTACAACCGAGTCCAGGCGAACGCGAAGGTCATCGTGCGCTGAGGCCGGGCACTCTCCGAGTGCGGACAGCAAAAAAGGCGAGGACGGCACACGTCCTCGCCTTTTCACCTTGAGGCTCCGCTTCGCCGCAGAACGCGGGCGGGCCGGATCGCCGGCGCCCCGGAGGGCTCAGTCGACGAGCGCCTCGACGCGCAGGATCGACGGGACCTGGCGCTCCGTCGCGGGGCGGCGGTCGTCGCGCCGGCTCATCTGAACGGCGGCCGCAAGCGCGGGCAGAGCCAGCGGCTTGAACACGGCCTCGCCCCATCCGTCGCGGCGCAGGTTCGTCTGCGGCTGCCGGGCCTGCTGATGCATCGAAGCGGTCGTCGCCATCTGAAATCCCCCAAATCCGATCTGTCTGTGGCAGCGGCGGCGCGTCTGCGCCGAATCGCCGCGTATCATCGCGACGGACGTGGCGGCTTTCGGGCAGCCCCATGTCCATTCGTCGGCATGGCGGCACCCTGGAGCGGGACGGTTAAGCGCCGGTAAAGCAGCGTCCGGGGCCGGCGCTTATCCCCAGAGCCGGTCCCTGACGCCGGCCTGGTTCTGCCGGAAGGCCGGTGAGGATCGGAGAGTGCCTCAGGGGCGCAGCCGCCACGGCCGCGCGCTCAAGGCCGGCGCCGTCACGGCACCCGGCCTCAGGGCCGACGCTGCCACAGCACCGCGCCCTCGAAGGAGAACACCTCCTCGCCGTGCTGGTTGACCCCGCCGTTGCGGTGGGAGGCGATGCCCCAGCCCGGGCGGGTCGCGGAGGGGCGGGCGTCGGTGAGCGTCGTCCGGTAGGCGACCGTATCGCCCGCGAAGACCGGCTTCGCCCAGCGCAGGTTCCGGAATCCCGGGGAGGGGCCGAGGGCGGCGGGCTCCTGGCCGCGCGCGAGCGCGGCCGCGTGGCTGCGGCGGCGGTGGTCCACCATCAGGCGCATCCAGGCCGAGCCCGTATGCCAGCCGGACGCGCACAGGCCGCCGAACAGGCTGTTGCGCGCCGCCTCGGGGTCGAGATGGAAGACCTGCGGATCGTAGGCGCGCGCGAAGCGCACGATCGCGTCCGGCGTGAAGGTCACGGAGCCCAGCTCGATCGTGCTGCCGATCTCGAGATCCTCGAGATAAGGGCTCGGCCGGGCGAGGTCCTCCTCCCGGGTCGGGGGCGCGAGCGGCACGATCGCGGCGGAGGGATCGGGCCCGGTGCCGGGCGCGGGCAGCCAGGGGGCGCCGCTCCGGGCGATCATGATCCAGTTGGCTTGCGTCATCACCGGCTCGCCGCGCCCGTTGAGGACCTGCGTCTGGAAGCGGACGAGCCCGATCTCGGGCCGGTTCTTGGAGACGCGCGCCTCCGCCACCGCGATCCGGGCCCGCAGGGCGTCGTCCGGCAGGACGGGGCGCAGCCATTTCACCTCCTCGATCCCGGGGGCTCCCTGCGCGGCGGTGTCGAGCAGGAAGCCGTCGGCGAGGAGGCGCATGGTGAGCGAGCAGGTGTGCCAGCCGGACGCGATGAGGGTGCCCACGAAGGTGCGCTTCGCGGCCGCCTCGTCGGTGTGGAAGGGCTGCGGGTCGAACTCGCCCGCGAAGGCGACGATGCTCTCCTTCGTGACCGTCACGGGGCCGAAGGTCTCGGTCCAGCCGGGGGTGAAATCCTCGAAGAACAGGCGGGGCATGCGGGCAACCTCGGATCGCCGGGGCCCCTAGCACGGCGAGGCGCCGCTTGTCGCGATCACCTTTGCGTTCCAACTTCCTCAGGGGAGGGGCTCTCTCCCTCTCCCCGCAAGCGGGGAGAGGGTTGGGGTGAGGGGCCGGTCGGTGAGGCGAGCGGCATCCTGCGCTTTGCCCCCTTGCGGGGAGAGTGGCCTTGCGGAGCGATCTGTTCTGGAGCTGAGAGGGTGGCCCTGTAACCCCCTCTCCATCTCTCCCCCACAAGGGGGAGAGGGCATATCGCGCCCGTCCGGCAGCACCCTGGTTCATCGCCAAGCCGCACCAGAGACGCCAACCCCTCCCCCTTGTAGGTGAGGGCAGGGCGTACGCGTCGCCGCAGCGACGCTCGCGAAGCGATCGATTCAGCCCCTGAAGAGGGTGTCCCGCCCCCTCCCGACCCCTGCTTACGCAGCGGCTACCCTCTCCCGCTCAAGCGGCGAGGGACGAGGCGGAGACGTCCGAGCCGCCGGCGGTTCACGGCACGAACTGTCCCGCGGCGTTGTGGGCGAGGCGGATGGGTTCGGGGAGGCGGTACTTCGGCGAGCAGCGCAGGACCAGTTCGGCGGCGGTCGGGATGTCGGCGAGGTGGCCCGGCGAGATGAACATCGGGTTCTTGGCGGTGCGGGTGCGAAGCGCCACGCCGATGGTCTCGCTCTTGTCGACCAGCGGCGCCGCGGAGCCCTTGTCCTCGCCGAGGTCGCGGTAGCGGCCCGTCAGCAGGGTCTTGCCGCAGCCGATGGTCGGGCGCTCCAGCCACAGGCCCATATGGCTCGCGATGCCGATGCGGCGGGGATGCGCGATGCCCATGCCGTCGAAGAGGAAGACGTCGGGCGCCGCCTGGAGCCGCTCGAAGGCCTCCTCGAGCACGGGCCCCTCGCGGAAGGAGAGCAGGCCCGGAATGTAGGGGAAGGGCGTGGGCCGGCGCGCCAGCACGGTCTCGACCACCCGGAAATCCGGGTAGGTCGCGACCACGATCGCGGCCTGCGACTGCTTCTCCTTGACGCTGACGTCGACGCCCGCCACGAGCCGCACCCCGTCGAGATCGATCGGGCGGTCCGACACGACGTCGCGGCGCAACGCGTTCTGGAGCGCGATCGCGGCCTCGGGCGTGAGGTCCCAGGAATGGCGCGGATGCAGCCGCATGAAGCGGCCGGGGTCAGGACCGGGATTCGCCGGATTGCGCGTCCCGATGCACGAGCGAGCGCACGCCGTTCACCATGAAGCCGGCGCCGACCACGAGGCCGAGCACGAATTCCGACGCGCCGAGGCTCGACATGAGCACGGCGTAGGTGATCTGACCAAGAGTCTCCGGCATGGGACTACCTCCTGCTCACCCAATGAACGGCTGCAGGATACGTTCCTCACGGCCAAGCTCGCAGCCGGCCTGCGCAACGCGGCGTTGCGCTGGATTCATGGCCCGCGGGCGGAGACCGGCCGGACGGGCGCCCCGCCGATCACGGTCGCGTGTCGACGGGGAGGGTCGCCCGCTCGGGCATGCCCCCGGGGCTGGCCCGGAATCAGGTGTTGAAGCGGAAATGCATGACGTCGCCGTCCTGCACCACGTATTCCTTGCCTTCGAGCCGAAGCTTGCCGGCATCCCGCGCCCCCGCCTCGCCCTTGAGCGACACGTAGTCGGGGTAGGCGATGGTCTCGGCGCGGATGAAGCCCTTTTCGAAGTCGGTGTGGATCACGCCGGCCGCCTGCGGGGCCCGCGTCCCGCGCGTGATCGTCCAGGCGCGCGCCTCCTTGGGACCCACCGTGAAATAGGTGATGAGGCCCAGAAGCTCGTAGCCGGCCCGGATCACCCGGTTGAGGCCGGGCTCCGTGAGCCCGATGGCGTCGAGGTACTCGGCCTGCTCCTCGGGCGGGAGGACGGCGACCTCGCTCTCGATCTTGGCCGAGACCACCACGGCCTTGGCGCCTTCCTCCCTGGCGCGGGCGAACACGCGGGCGGAGTACTCGTTGCCCTGGTCGGCCGAGGCCTCCTCGACGTTGCAGACATAGAGAACCGGTTTCGAGGACAGGAGTCCCAGCATCCCGAACAGGCGCTCCTCCTCGGGCTTGCGCTCCACCATGCGGGCGGGCTTGCCCTCGCGGAGCAGGGGCAGGGCGCGGTTCACGAGGTCGAGGGTATCCTTGGCCTCCTTGTCGGCACCCTTGGCCCTCTTCTCCAGTGCGGTGACGCGCTTCTCGAGGCTGTCGAGATCGGCGAGCATCAATTCGGTCTCGATGGTCTCGATGTCGGCGAGCGGGTCGATCTTGCCCTCGACATGGGTGATGTCGGTGTCCTCGAAGCAGCGCACCACATGGGCGATGGCGTCGACCTCGCGGATGTTGGCCAGGAACTGGTTGCCGAGGCCCTCGCCCTTGGAGGCGCCGCGCACGAGGCCGGCGATATCCACGAAGGTGAGCCGCGTCGGGATGATCTGGGCCGAGCTCGCGATTCCGGCGAGCGCGTCGAGCCGCCCGTCCGGCACCGCCACGTCGCCCACGTTCGGCTCGATGGTGCAGAACGGGTAGTTGGCGGCCTGTGCGGCGGCGGTCTGCGTCAGCGCGTTGAAAAGGGTCGACTTGCCGACGTTCGGCAGGCCGACGATGCCCATCTTGAAGCCCATGGCGTGGATCTAGTCCTTGAACAGAATGTCACCGGGTGCGGTGTGGAAGGGTTCGATGAGGGTGACGGGCCCGAAGGTGGCGCCCTCCGTCATGTCCTCGGTCAGGAAGTAGCGGCACTCGGCCCGGACGGCCGCTGCCATCAGGAGGCAGTCGAACCATTGGAAGCCGAAGCGGGCGCGGATGTCCCAGGCGAGAGAGACCTCCTCGTCGTCCACCGGCTTGTCGCCCCACGGGCGCAGGGCGTCGATCTCCTCGCGGACATCCTCAAGGTTTCTGCGCCCCTCGTTCGCCAGGATCCATCGCGTCAGCTCGTTGAGGGACTGCAGGTTGATGACGCCGAGTCCCGCTTCGCCGAGCGCTCGCAGCCAAGCCCGCGCCCGCTCGCGCTTGGCCTCGTTCCGCCGGTCGCGGGCGTAGATGAGGACGTTGGTGTCGACGAAAACGCTACCGGTCATAGAGCCTGTCACGCGAAGGGGCTTTGCCGTCCTCGTCCGTCAGGTCCATGAGAGGTCCCGCAAGGAAGCGCTCGAGGCCTTCCTTCTGGCTCATGGGACGCCCGACACGCCGGGCAACGGTCTCCGCGATGAAGCGGGACAGGCTCTTCCCCTCCCGGGCGGCCGCGACCCGGGCCTGCTGGAGGGTCGCTTCCTCCATCGTGACGGTCACGTTCTTCATCAGCCTCTCCGATGATCCCGCGAGTTAGTGTTTTCGTGTTTTCGTGTCAACGCTTCTCCCCCGGCGCCTTCACCTCGGTCCAGCCCCGCCCCTCCATGGCGAGGTGGACCTTGTTCTGGAAGCTCGCCTCCTCGCCCTGGGCCAGCAGCCCGGCGTTGTCGGCGATCGCCCGGACGAGGTCGTCGACCCAGGGTTCCTCGGACTTGGCGAAGTCGCCGAGCACGTGGCGCTGGACGAGGGCCTTGTGGCCCGGATGCCCGATGCCGATGCGCACGCGCCGGTACTCGTTGCCGCAATGCGCCGTGATCGAGCGCAGGCCGTTGTGGCCCGCATTGCCGCCGCCCGTCTTCACCCGCAGCTTGGCCGGGGCCAGGTCGAGCTCGTCGTAGAACACGGTGACGTCGCCGAGCTCGATCTTGAAGAAGGCCATCGCCTCCCGCACCGAGCGGCCGGACTCGTTCATGTAGGTCTGCGGCTTGAGGAGCAGCACCCGCCCGCCGCCGAGGATCGCCTCGGTGGCCTCGCCCTGGAAGCGGCGGCGCCAGGGGGCGGCGTTGTGGGCGCGCGCGATCGCCTCGACGGCCATGAAGCCGACGTTGTGGCGGTTCTTCGCGTATTCGGAGCCCGGATTCCCCAGGCCGACGAAGAGGCGCATGGGACACGCTCGTTCGCAGGAGGCGGAACGCCCGTGCGGGCGCCACATGAAAACGCTCCGGCCTTGCGGCCGGAGCGATGAAATGTCCCGGACGGGGAGGGGACTCGCTTACGCCTTGGCGGGAGCCGCGGCGTCGGCCGCCGGGGCCGCGGTGTCCTCGTTCATGCCGGACGGCGCCACGAGGGTCACGAGCGTCACGTTCTCCTGGCTCGCGGGCTTGGCGCCCTGCGGCAGGGTCACGTCGGCGAGGTGGAGCGACGAGCCGAGGTCGAGGCTCGCGACCGAGACCTCGATGGCGTCCGGAATCGCGTCCGAGGGGACCAGGAGCTCGACCGAATGCTCGACGATCTGGAGCGCGCCGCCGCGCTTGAGGCCCGGGGACCGGTCCTGGCCGACCACGTGCACGGGCACCACCACCTTCACGGTCCCGCCGGCGGCGAGCCGGAGGAAGTCGACGTGGACGGGGAAGTCCCGCACGGGGTCGAGCTGGAAGTCGCGCGGGATCGCCCGGGTCGTCTTGCCGTCCACGTCGATCTCGAACACCGTCGTGAGGAAGTGGCCCGCGAAGATCAACTGCTTGGTCTGGTTGAAGTCGAGGGCGATGGTCTGGGGCGCCTCGCCGCCGCCGTAGATCACGGCGGGTACCATGCCCTGGCGGCGAACGGCCCGGGCGGCCCCCTTACCAGCCCGGTCGCGCGCCACGGCCTTGATCTGCTTCATCTCGCTCATGGTCGTGGTCCTAAACGTTGGAATGTCGAAAAACCGAAGGCCGCCCTTGCGGCGGCCCTTCGTTCGGCATCGGCCCCGCTTCGCGCCGGCCCATGCATTTGAGCGCCCGTGCCTCCAAGGGTGTCTGGCGGGCGCGTCGCGCGTATAGCGCCAAAGCGGCGGGGAGACAACTCCTAGGAGGAAAGGCCGGCCAGGCTTGGGTGCCCCTGCGCCAGGACGTCGTCGTCGCGATGGCGGATGTCGGATCCGGCGTCCTCCAGCGCGAGCGCTGGCCGCGGCCCGCTCGCCTCGTAGACCCGCCACAGCTCGCAGATCCGGGCATAGGCCGGAAGATTGGCAAGGCCGCGGGCGAAGCGGCGGCGGACGACCGGCTCCGGAACGTCGTGACCGCCCTCCGCGACCCGCCGGGCGATGCGTTCCAGGCAGATCGCGGGGTCGCGCACGGAAGAATACAGCATCGCGGTCGAGAGGCCGGCATCGGCCGCCTCGCCCAGGAGGTGGAGGTGCGACTGCCCCGAGAGGGTGGTCACCATCGCGAAGGTCGCCCGCTCGCGCATGAAGAAGCGCGCGCGGGAGAGAGCGATACGGGCGGCCTCGGTCTGGGCCGCCGACGGCTCGAGCGGGGGGAGGCCGCGGGCTATCTCGTCCAGATTCACGAAGTTGATGGAGCCCGAGACCGCCCGGAGGTGCCGCATGATGGCGTAGGTGGTCTTGCCGACGCCGTCGGGCCCCGTGATCAGCCAGAAGGTGGGCTGACCGTTCGGCATCGCTCGGACCGCCTTTCTCGCCCCGGGTTGCGGCCCCGGGCTCGAGCCCTAATCGAACAGGCTCGACACCGAGCTTTCCGTGGCGGTGCGGCCGATGGCCTCGCCGATCAGCGGGGCGATCGAGAGCACCCGGATGTTGCCCGCCACCTTCACGGCGGCGGTCGGCTGGATCGAGTCGGTGATCACGAGCTGCTTGAGCTTGGAGGACGTGATGCGCGAGACCGCGCCGCCGGAGAGCACCCCGTGGGTGATGTAGGCGTAGACCTCCCGCGCCCCGTTGGCGAGGAGGGCTTCCGCCGCGTTGCACAGGGTACCGCCCGAATCCACGATGTCGTCGACGAGGATGCAGGAGCGGCCCTCCACGTCGCCGATGATGTTCATGACCTCGGACTCGCCGGGACGCTCGCGGCGCTTGTCCACGATGGCGAGCGGGGCGTCGATGCGCTTGGCAAGGGCGCGGGCGCGCACCACGCCGCCGACGTCGGGCGAGACCACCATGCGGGCGCCGCCGTCGAGGCGTTCCTTGATGTCGCGCACCATCACGGGGGCGGCGAAGAGATTGTCGACGGGAATGTCGAAGAAGCCCTGGATCTGGCCGGCATGCAGGTCGAGGGTCATGACCCGGTCGACGCCCGCGCGGGTGATGAGGTTCGAGACCAGCTTGGCCGAGATCGGGGTGCGGGGGCCCGGCTTCCGGTCCTGCCGGGCGTAGCCGAAATAGGGCAGCACCGCGGTGATGCGCCGGGCCGAGGAGCGGCGCAGCGCGTCCACGATGATGAGGAGCTCCATCAGGTGGTCGTTGGCCGGGAACGAGGTCGACTGGATCACGAACACGTCCTCGCCGCGCACGTTCTCCTGGATCTCGACGAACACCTCCATGTCGGCGAAGCGCTTCACCTGGCATTTGGCCATGGGGATGCTGAGATAGGCGGCAATCGCCTCCGCGAGCGGACGATTGGAATTACCCGCGACGAGCTTCATGCGGCTCTCTTCGACTGGATTGCGACGGTCTTGGACGTCCGCGGCGGGGCAGGCGAAAGCCCGCACGGAAGGCGCCCGGCTCTTAGCAGCGATGCGAAACCGTCACAATACGGGACGAAAGGATAGGGTGGCGCGGCCCCGATGCGGTGATCGCCCCCGCGCCCGCCGGGTCGCTAGGACACGGTGGCGCATCCGGGCGGGCCGCCTCCCGGGGCCGGACCCCTATTGCGCCGCGTAGGCGAGGGCGGGCGTCGCGGCGGCGCTCTCGGGCGCGGCGGCCGGCGCCGCCGCGACGGCGGTCTTGGTCTCGGTCAGGAAGGCCGCGATCTCGTCCATGCTGCGGCCCGCGAGCTTGGCGATCGTGTCCTGATCGATGTCGCCCCACGGATCGGCCGCGGCGGTGCGGAGAGGGCTCGACCCGGTGAGCCGGGTGGCGCGCCGCTTCTCGGCGTCGAACACGTCCCAGACATAGGCGAGCGCCAGCCCGCCCTCCGCATCGGTTTCGGTCGAGAGGTAGCCGCGCACCCGGTAGCGGGCCGGGGCCGCGGCGCCGGCGAGCTCGACCTGGCGCGCCGAGGCCGCGGTGACGAGCTCCTGGGTCAGCGCGGTCCGGACCGGGGCCGGCGGGCCGTCCATGACCTCGAGCGCGATCGGCACGCCGGCGGGCGAGCCGCGCAGGGACGCGAAGGCGCCGCCCTGGCCGCTGCCCTGGCAGGCGCCGAGCGCCAGCAGCACGAGCGGAGCCGCGAGCCGCAGCGCCTTCGGCAAGGTCCGGTCCATGATGCCCTCCGCGCCCGTTCTTGAATATCCGGCGGTATCCCGTTCCGGGTGGGTTCCCGCTCCGGGTGGTAACCAAACCTTAACCGTGACGGGAGGCGAGGTCCAGACCGGGGCAGGGCGAGGGTTAAGGCGAGGGGGCTTACCGGAGGGCGAGCGCGAGGTCCGGCAGGGTCACGGGATCGGGCCCCTGCGGCCCCACGATGGAGGTGCGGCCGAGGCAGAGGGCGGTCTCGGTGTCGGAATCCATCAGGATCATGTGGGCGAAGAACACCATGCCGGGCTCGATCACCCAGGGGTTGCCCTCGTAGAACATCGGCCAGTCCATCCAGGAGGGGGTGAACTTGGCCCCGAGCGAATAGCCGCAGGCGTTGAGCCGGTGCCGCTCGAGGCCGTGCGCGGCGAAGACCCGGGCATGGGCCGCGAACACGTCCCCGGCGGTGCGGCCCGGGCGCAGCTCCGCCTCGCAGGCCAGCAGGGCCTCGCGGGCGGCCGCATGATAGGTCCGGTGCTCAGGTTTGGGCTCCCCCACCACCACGGTGCGCATGATGGCGGCGTGGTAGTGGCGGTAGGCGCCGGCGAATTCGAGCGTGATCTGGTCCTGCGCGTCGAGCCGGCGGCGGCCGGCCTTGTAGCGGCAGAGCAGGGCGTCGCGGCCCGAGCCGATGATGAACTCGTTGCCGGGATAGTCGCCGCCGGCCGCGAAGATGGCGGCATGCTGGGCCGCCAGGATCTCGCCCTCGTCGGCCCCGGCGCGGATCAGGGCGAGCGCCGCCGCATCGGCCGCGTCGGCGAGCGCGCCGGCCTTCCGCACGAAGCCGAGCTCCTCCTCCGACTTCACGGCACGCAGGCGCGTCACGAGGGCGGAGGCGTCCTCGAGCGTCGCGAAGCCCGCGAACGCCGCCTCCAGCCGCTTCCCGTTCGAGGCCACGAGCCCGTAGGATTCGTACTCGACGCCGAGGCGCTTTCCCTCGAGGCCGATTTCGGCCGCGAGGCGCTTCAGGTCTTCGGCCGGGTTGGCGTCGGCCGCGTCCTTCCACACGCGCACGTCGGGGATGTTGGAGGTGTGCTGCGCCTGGCGCAGGTCCGCCGAGCGCGTCAGGAGCGCCATGCGGCCGTCGGCGGCGACGACCAGGCTCTGGAAGAAACAGAACCCGAACGTGTCGTAGCCCGTGAGCCAGTACATGGATTCCTGCTGGAACAGCAGCATCCCGTCGAGCCCCTCGCGGGCCATGGCGGCGAGGAGGGCGCGCTTGCGGCGGGCGAACTCGGCGTCGGAGAAGTGGAGGGCCATGGGGTGTCCTCGGTGGGTGTCAGGTGTTCTCCCTCCCCCCTTGCGGGGAGGGTGGCCCGCAGGGCCGGGTGGGGGGTTGGTACAGGAGGCACCGCTCAGATCAATCCTGCACCAACCCCCGCCCCCGGCGCCTCCCCGCAAGGGGGAGGGGAGAGGGTGCGCGCTCACCGCCTCCTCATCCGCTTCGCCGCCGCGTCGAGCCCGACCGCGGCGAGCCCCGCGAGCAGGCCCCAGAAGGCGGAGCCGATGCCGAAGAGGGTCAGGCCCGAGGCCGTGACCGCGAGCGTCAGCACGGCGGGAAAGCGCTTCGCCTCGTCGGCCATGCCGGTGGCGAGCGCGCCCGCGAGCGCGCCCACGAGCCCGAGACCCGCGACGGTGCGGATGAGCTCCGGGGGCAGCGCGGTGATGAGCGCGATCACGGCGCCGCCGAAGAGGGCGAAGAGCACGTAGCAGGCGGCGTAGAACGGGCCCGTCATCCAGCGCTTGGCCGGGTCGGGATGGGTGTCGGGGCCGGTGCAGATCGCGGCCGAGATCGCAGCCAAGTTCGAGGTGCTGGCGCCGAGGAACGCGGTCGCGACCGAGGCGAGGCCCGTGACCGCGAGGATCGAGCGGGTCGGAACGCGATCGTAGCCGGAGGCGCGCAGGACCGCGAAGCCGGGCAGGTTTTGCGACGCCATGGTGACGAGGTAGAGCGGCAGGCCGAGCCCGATCAGCGCCGCAGCCTCGAAGCGCGGGACGATCAGGGTCAGGGTCGAGAACGGGGTCGTCATGACGAACGGTCGGGCGAGGTCGAACCCGAACGAAACGCTGAGGCCGGCGGCCAGCACGGCGAGCACGGCCAGCGCCGGGTTGAGGACGCGGGCGACCAGGAACAGGCCGACGAGCGGCAGGACGAGGGCAGGCGAGGCTTGCGCGCTCTCGAACACCGCGACCACGAAGCGGATGATGACGCCGGCCAGCATCGCGGCCGCCACCGGAGCCGGGATGCGCTCGATCAGGCTGCCCACCGGGCGGAACGCGGCCGTGACCAGGATCAGCCCGCCTGCGAGCAGGAACGCCCCGACGGCGGATTCGATCGTCAGGCCGGTCGTGGCCGCGATCAGCGCCGCGCCGGGCGTCGACCAGGCCGTGATGATCGGCAGGCGGTGGCGGACGCTCAGGAAAGCGCTCGTCGCCATCATGGCGAGGCAGAGCCCTGCGACCCAGGACGAGGTCTGCGCCGGCGTCGCGCCGACCGCCTGCGCGGCCGCAATGATGATCGCGATCGTGCTCCCGAACCCCACGAGCGAGGCCACGACGGCCGAGGTCACGATGGAAAGGCGCAAGGACGGGGCTCCGGAGCGGGAAGCGTGACCGTTTAGACCGGGGCGAAGGCGAGATCCAGGGGGCGAACCCTCCCTCTCCCCGTTCACGGGGAGAGGGTTGGGGTGAGGGGCGGGTCGGAAAAGCGTGATGCATCCGCCTCACGCCCGTCATGGCCGGGCTCGACCCGGCCGCCTCGATGGGAAGGGCGCGCTGCCCCCGCAGCGACAGCCGTCGCGGACTTCGCCTCGGGATGGCCGGGCCGGGCCATGACACGGATGCCGCTCGCCCTACCGACCGGCCCCTCACCCCGGCCCTCTCCCCGCTGGCGGGGAGAGGGAGAATAGCGCGGGGAGAGGGGGCGCACGCCTTCCCCCGACCCGGCCCGATTCCTATGTTGGCCCGATGGCTCGCAACACGACCAACGAGGTGCCGCCCGACATCCTCGACGACGAGGAGGACGAGGGCGCGGTCACGGCGGAGGGCGGTTCCGACGTCGAGTTCGATCTCGAGGCGGACCTCGACTCGGTCGCGCGGGGCACGGAGATCATCCGCCGCTTCTGGACCACGCTCCCCAATGCGCCCGGCGTCTACCGGATGTTCGACGCCAAGGGCGACGTCCTCTATGTCGGCAAGGCCAAGAACCTGAAGAACCGGGTCGGCTCCTACGCGAGGGGCCAGGCGCATTCGAATCGCATCGCGCGCATGATCGGCGAGACGGCCTCGATGGAGTTCGTCACCACGGCGACCGAGTCCGAGGCCCTGCTGCTCGAGGCCAACCTCATCAAGCAGCTCAAGCCCCGCTACAACGTGCTGATGCGGGACGACAAGTCGCTCCCGTACATCCTGCTGACCGCCGACCACCCGGCGCCGCAGATCGTCAAGCACCGGGGCGCCCGCAAGCGCAAGGGCGACTATTACGGGCCGTTTGCGAGCGTGTGGGCCGTGAACCGCACCGTGAACGCCCTGCAGCGCGCCTTCCTGCTGCGCTCCTGCAACGATTCCTTCTACGAGAACCGCACCCGGCCCTGCCTTCTGTTCCAGATCAAGCGCTGCTCCGGCCCGTGCACGGGCGAGATCGGGCTCGACGAGTACCAGAACCTCGCCGCCGAGGCGCGCGCCTTCCTGGCCGGCAAGTCGAACGCCGTGAAGGAGCGCATCACGGCCGAGATGCAGGCGGCCGCGGAGGAACTCGAGTTCGAGCGCGCCGCCCGTCACCGCGACCGGCTCGCGGCGCTCTCCGCCACCCAGGGGGTGCAGGGGATCAACACCCAGTCGATCGAGGAGGCGGACGTGTTCGCCCTCGACGAGCAGGCCGGCCAGTTCTGCGTCGAGGTGTTCTTCTTCCGCAACTGGCAGAACTGGGGCAACCGCGCCTATTTCCCGAAGGCCGACAAGTCGATGTCGAAGGAGGAGGTGCTCGCCTCCTTCACGGCCCAGTTCTACGACGACAAGCCGGCGCCGCGCCTCGTCCTGCTCTCGCACGCGATCGAGGATGCGGAACTGCTCGCCGCCGCCCTGTCGAGCCGCACCGAGGCCCGCGTCGAGATTCACGCGCCGAAGCGCGGCGAGCGGCGCCAGGTGATCGAGTATGCCCTGCGCAACGCCAAGGAGGCGCTCGGCCGGCGGCTCGCCGACACCGCCTCGCAGCAGAAGCTCCTGGTCTCCCTCGGCCAGGCCTTCGGGCTCGACCGGGCGCCCCGGCGGGTCGAGGTCTACGACAACTCCCACATCATGGGCACGAATGCGGTCGGGGCCATGATCGTGGCCGGGGCCAACGGCTTCATGAAGCCGCATTACCGTACCTTCAACATGAAGTCCGAGGACCTGAAACCCGGCGACGATTACGGCATGATGAAGGAGATGCTGAAGCGCCGCTTCGCGCGCCTCGTGAAGGAGGAAGGGCGGAACCCTCCCCCCTCTGCGGGGGAGGGTGGCGAGCAAAGCGAGCCGGGAGAGGGGGCGTCGCTCTCCGGCAACCCCTCTCCCGCCGCCCTCCGGGGGGCACCCTCCCCCGCAGAGGGGGGAGGGGAATCGGACGACCCCGACGCCTTTCCGGCCTGGCCCGACCTGGTGCTCATCGACGGCGGAAAGGGACAGCTCGAGGCCGCGCGGCAGGCGCTCGCCGAGATCGGGATCGGCGAGGGCGAGGTGGAGCTCGTCGGCATCGCCAAGGGGCGCGACCGCGATGCGGGGCGGGAGACCTTCTTCCGGCCGGGCCAGCCCCCGTTCAAGCTGCCGCCGCGGGATCCTGCGCTCTATTTCGTCCAGCGCCTGCGCGACGAGGCCCACCGTTTCGCGATCGGCACGCACCGCGCCAAACGCAAGCGCGAGATGACCCGGAACCCCCTCGACGAGATCCCCGGCATCGGCCCGACGCGCAAGCGCGCGCTCCTGCACCATTTCGGCACCGTGAAGGCGATCCAGCGCGCCGCGCTCGAGGACCTCATGAAGGCCCCCGGCGTCAACGCCGCCACGGCGCGGGCCGTGCACGATTTCTTCCACGAGCGGGGGTGAGGGGCCCATCTCCCGCTCCCCGCGGGGCGACCCCCTCTCCCCGCGAGCGGGGAGAGGGTCGGGGTAAGGGGCCGGTCGGATGAACTCGATACATCCGTGTCCTGACCGGTCTTGTCCTGGCCATCCCGACAGGAAGGCCGCGACACCATGCCTTCGGGATCAGCACGCTCCTTTGACCGAGATGGCCGGGTCGAGCCGGGCCATGACAATGGATGCACGGAACTCCACCGACCGGCCCCTCACCCCAGCCCTCTCCCCGCGGGCGGGGAGAGGGCTGGGGTGAGGGAGACGGGTCCATCGAGGTTGACGCCCCCACCCCCGGCATGTTTCCTGCCCGGCGATGAGCGCTGCCTCCCCCACGGGCCGGTCGAAGGCCTTCAATCTTCCGAACCTGCTCACCTACGGCCGGCTCGTCGCCGTTCCGGCGGTCGTGGCGCTGCTGTTCTGGCCGGAGGACCGCTGGTCGCGCTGGTTCGCGCTCGGGGTCTTCGTCGCGGCCGCGATCACCGATTATTTCGACGGCTACTTCGCCCGCGCTTATGCGCAGCAATCGGCGCTCGGGCGCATGCTCGACCCGATCGCCGACAAGCTGCTGGTCGCGGCCTGCCTGCTGATGCTCGTGGCCGACAAGACCATCATGGGCTGGCACATCTGGGCCGCCATCGTGATCCTGTGCCGCGAGATCCTGGTCTCGGGCCTGCGCGAGTTCCTGGCCGAGCTGAAGGTCGGGGTGCCGGTGAGCCGGGTCGCCAAGTGGAAGACCGCGCTCCAGCTCACCGCGGTCGGGTTCCTGATCGCGGGACCGGCCGGCGAGACCGTGCTGCCCGGGACGATCAGAATCGGCACGGTGCTGCTCTGGGGCGCCGCGGTGCTGACGCTCTACACCGGCTGGGACTATCTCAAGGCCGGGATCCAGCATCTCGTCGACGAGTGACGGGGCCTTTGCCTGGTGCCCGTGGAGCGGACAATGCGCGTAAAACTCGTCTATTTCGCCTGGGTGCGGGAGCGGGTCGGCCGACCCGACGAGGAGGTCGACCTGCCGGACGGCGTCGCCACGGTGGCGGACCTCGTGCGCTGGCTCAAAGGGCGCGGCGAGGAATACGACTACGCCTTCGAGAACGAGGCGGTGGTGCGCGCGGCGATCGACCACAGCCACGTGAAGCCCGACGCCGCGATCGCCGGCGCGCGCGAGATCGCCTTCTTCCCGCCGATGACGGGGGGCTGAGCGAGCCCATGATCCCCGCGGTCCGGATCCAGGCCGAGGGCCATGCCCCCGCCCCGACAGGTCGGAGGGGGAGGCCGCGATGACACCGATCGTCCGGATCCAGGCGCAGGACTTCGACGTCGCAGCCGAGATTGCCGCCCTGGGCGGGGGAAGGCGCGACATCGGCGCGGTCGTGACCTTCACGGGCCTGTGCCGCGACGAGGGCGGGCGGCTCGCCGCGCTCGAGCTCGAGCATTATCCCGGCATGGCGGAGGCGGAGCTCGGGCGGGTCGTCGAGGAGGCCCGCGCCCGCTGGCCGCTGCAGGGCGTCACGGTGATCCACCGCTACGGCCGGGTCCTGCCGGGGCAGAACATCGTGCTCGTCGTCGCGGCCTCGGCCCATCGCCGCGCCGCCTTCGAGGCCGCGGAGTTCCTGATGGACTACCTCAAGACCCGCGCCCCATTCTGGAAGCGGGAGCACCTCACGGACGGGAGCATGGGCGCCTGGGTCGAGGCCAAGGAGGCCGACGACGCGGCCGCCGGCCGCTGGGCTCCGCCGGGCTGACGCGCCGGCCGGGCGCTTGACGCCCCCGCGTTCCGGGCGGAGCATCGCGGACCGCTCGTCCGGAGCCCCGACCATGCGCAAAGCGGCCCTCGCGGTCTTCCTCCTGGCCCTGTCCCCGGCCGCGGCGCACGAGCGTCCGCACGGGCCGCACTCCGCCGCCCCAGGCGCGGCGGCTCACGTCGGCCCCGGGCCGCACTCCACCGCCTCAGGGACAGCGGCTCACGTCGGCCCCGGGCCGCGATCCTTCGGCCGCGACGGCGCCGTGCTCCACCCAGCCCAGTCCCACGATCCGCTCGACTGCTATTGCCGGGCGCAGGGGCAGATCTTCGCGCCCGGCGCCACGATCTGCCTGCGCACGCCGCAGGGCGCGCGGATGGCCGAGTGCCGCATGGTCATCAACGTGATGTCCTGGGGGCTCACCGACCAGGCCTGCCCGGACTCGTGAGGGCTCCCGATCCGGCACGCCGACAAAAAAGGCCGCCGGCGATGCGGCGGCCTGAAGCTTGGGTCTCGAAACCTGTCCAACCCCGACCGGACCCGCCTTCGGCCCGATCGGTTCTTCGTCCGGGCGGCTCCCATCCGGGGCGCCCGCTCCAGGGCGGCCGAACGGGCCCTAGAGGATGCCGACGACGATCGCGGCCAGGAGGCCGAGCGAGGCGATCACCGCCGCGGCATGAAGCTTGGAAGCCCAATCGAGCTTCGCCAACAGGCCCATCCAGATCCCTCCCTGTCTGAACCTGAGGCCACGCTAACAGACGCCTGCGGGGGCGAGAAGCCCGCACGGGCCGGCGGAACCGGGGGTCGCCGCCGCCCACAATGGTTAACGCAACGTTAACCCGCTGGCCGTCCTCGCGAAAAGGAGACCCGCTCACGACTTTGTGTGGGGCCGCTCGGCGGCCTACCGGCCGGCGCGCAGGGCGGCCTCGACGAAACGCGCGGCCATGAGCGCGTCCGCATCGCGGCCGAAGCGGGCGATCACCTGCACGCCCACCGGCATCCCGGCCCCGTCCGCGAGCCCCGGCACGGTCACGCAGGGGCTGCCCATGAGGGTCCAGAGGCGGTTGAACCGCGCCTGGCCCGTGGAGCCGAGCCCGTGCGGCGCGGCGCCCGGCGCCGAGAAGGTGAGGAGGACGTCGACTGCGTCGAACACGCCCTCGAGCGCGCCCCGCGCCCGGTGGGCGGTGCGGCGGGCATCGTCGTAGGCCTGCGCCGGGAGGTCCTGCGCCGCGTCGAGCAGCCCGCCGAGCAGCGGCGGCAGCATGTCCCGGTGGCGGTCGTATTCCCAGGCGAGCGCCTGACGGGCCTCGTAGTCCTGAACCGTCGGGTGGGCATTCCAGGCCTCCGCGAGGAGCCCGGGCAGGTCGACCTCCCGCACGGCCGCGCCCGCCCTCTCGGCGAGCCGCGCCGCCTCGTCCAGGGCCGCCGCGCTCGCGGGCTCGGGCGCGCCGGCAAAATCCTGGGTCACCACCCCGATCCGCGGCGCCCCGGGGGTGCGCCCGTCGACGCGCAGGCTGTCGCGCCCCGTGATCGCCGCGAGCGCGAAGGCCGCGTCTTCCACGGTGGCGGCGAAGAGGCCCGCGGTGTCCAGGGACCACGAGAACGCCTTGATCCCGACCGTCGGGAGGATGCGGTAGGAGGGCTTCACGGCTGCGACCCCGCAATAGGAGGCCGGCCGGATCACCGAGCCGCCGGTCTGGGTCCCGAGGCTGAGGGGCACCATCCCGGCTGCGACCGCGGCGGCGGAGCCCGCCGAGGACCCGCCCGGCGTATGGGCCGTGTTGCGCGGGTTGCGGGTCTCGGTCGGATCCAGGAACGCGAAGGGCGTCGTGGTGGTCTTGCCGATGACCGTAGCGCCGGCCCGGCGGGCGAGCGCCACGACGGGCGCATCCGCCTTCGGGCGCCAGCCGGCATAGATGGGCGAGCCGCATTCGGTCGGCATGTCGGCGGTGTCGACGATGTCCTTCACGCCGATCGCGATGCCGCGCAAGGGGCCGCTCCGGCTCGCGGCGGCGGCGAAATCGGTGACCACGAAGGCGCGGATCTCCTCGTCGCCCTGGGTGATCGCGTCGCGGGAGAGGCGCAGCGCGCCCTCCGCGGTGAGCGTGCCGGCATCGATGCGGCGGGCGAGGTCGAGGAGCGAGAGCATGAGGGTCATCCGGCGGGCGTCGCCTGCCTCCTAGCATGCCGGACGGCCGGGCGCGCAAGGGCCTGGCCCTTCGGCGGACCTCGAAGGGACTGCGCGATCGCCGATGCATCCGCGAAACCGCCGGCGTTGACCCGGTCTTTACCCTCGCGCGGCATGGTCGCTTCATGCGCCGTGGGATCGTTGCGTTCGTCGTCCTGACGCTGGTGGGTCTCGTGCTCACCGGATGCGGGCTGTTCCGGTTCGAGCAGCGCGAGCCCTGGCGCGCCCAGGCCGAGCAGGCCTGCCTTCAGGCGAAGCTCGTCCAGCCCTCCGCCTACATGTCGCGCTCGTCCAAGATCGACGGGCCCGGCGCCTGCGGCATGGACCACCCCTTCAAGGTGGCGGCCTTTTCCGGCGGCAGCGTCGGGGTGAACCAGCAGGCGACGCTCGCCTGCCCGATCATCGCGACAATCGACGCCTGGCTGGAGGAGATCGTGAAGCCGGCGGCCCAGCTCTATTTCGGCACCACCGTGGTGGACCTGCGCGCCGGCTCCTACGCCTGCCGGCCGCGCAACAACCAGCGCGGGGCCAAATACTCGGAGCATGCCTTCGGCAACGCCTTCGACGTCATGGCCTTCCAGCTCGCCGACGGCCGCTCCGTCACGGTCGTGAAGGGCTGGCGCGGAGATCCGGTCGAGCAGGAGTTCCTGCGCGAGGTGTTCGTAGGCGCCTGCCGCTACTTCAACACGGTGCTGGGCCCGGGCTCGGACGCGTTCCACTACGACCATTTCCATATCGACCTCGCCCGCCACGACCCGCGCGGCGAGCGGCGCATCTGCAAGCCGCTGCTGAAGTTCGAGCCCCGGATCGAGCCGGGCGTCCCGGTCGCGCAAGGCAATCCCGCCGATCTCGCCCCGATCGATATGGAGGAGGAGGGCGCGGTCGAGGCGCCGCGGGCTGCCGCCGCCCCGGCACCGGTCTACGCGCCGCCGCGGCCCGCGGCCGGCGTTCAAGTGCCGGTCTACAAGAGCGAGCAGACCTACCGTCCGCCGGCGCCGGCCGCGGGCGTGTCGCGCCTCGACCCGTACGGCGCGCCCGCCGGCCGCGGGCCGCTGATCCTCAACGGCCACACGGTCTATTGAGGCCTGGAGCCGCCGCGCGGGCCGCTTGACCCGACTCGTGTTCCCCCACATGGTCCCGGCAGACATCTCGGGTTCGAAGCGGAGACCATCCCATGCGGCTCGCCACCGCCCTTCTTGCGGGCGCCCTGCTCCTGCCGGTTCTCGGCGCGCCCGTGCTCGGGCGCGAGATCAACCCGGCCGAGCGGCGCGAGCACGATTACGGCGCCAGCCTCCCGCCCTGCGACCACCCGGCCGTCACCGCGGACATCATGAGCGATTTCGAGACGCGCGAGAGCCGCTTCTGGAACTCGAGCCTCAAGATCGTGCAGTTCGACCGCATCCGCCAGCTCTCCTGGCGCCCGTGGGGGCTCGACTACATCCCGCGCCGCTTCTGCTCCGGCACGGTGCTGACCTCGGACGGGGTGAAGCGGCGCGTCGACTACTCGGTGCGCGAGGACCTCGGCACGATCGGGATCACCTGGGGCACGGAATGGTGCGTGTCGGGCCTCGACCGGCACTTTTCCTTCTCGCCGGACTGCAAGCAGGCGCGCCCTTGATGGCGCTCCGTGCGGGCGTTGCCCTTGCGGCCGCCCTCGCCCTGACGGCTCCGGGGTCCGCGCAATCGACCCGCGAGGACCGCGGCGCGCCCGCGGGCCGGTTCGATTTCTACGTCCTCGCCCTGTCCTGGTCGCCCGGCTTCTGCGAGGCGAGCGGCGACCTGAAGGGCCGCGAGCAGTGCCGCACAGGATCCGGCCTCGGCTTCGTGGTGCACGGGCTGTGGCCGCAGCACGAGCGCGGCTATCCCGTCTTCTGCGAGCCCTCCGGCCGCTCGGTCTCGCGTCCGGCTCTCGAGGAGGCGCAGGGCCTCCATCCCGACGAGGATCTCGCCCGGCACCAGTGGCGCAAGCACGGGACCTGCACGGGCGCGAGCCCGGCGGAGTATTTCCGCGACACGCGCCGTGCCCGCGACCTCGTCGCGATCCCCGAGAGCCTGAAGAGCCCGCGCGCCGAGACCCGCGTCCTGCCGCTCGAGATCGAGCGGGCCTTTGCCGAGGCCAATCGGGGCCTGCGCCCCGAGATGATGGCGGTCGCCTGCGGGCGGCGCGTGTTCCAGGAAATCCGGGTCTGCCTCGACCGCGACCTGCGCGGCTTCCGGGCCTGCCCGGAGGTCGACCGCGACGGCTGCCGCGCGGGCGAGATCACCGTGCCGCCGGTGCGCTGAGGGATGTCTGGCTCCGCATCGCTTCGTGCGCCGGCGCGTCCCGAGGAGGCCCGATGAACGACCGGCACACCTTTCCCACATCGGCGTCGCGGACGGTCCGATGAACGACCGGCACGCCGACTCGTCCGGATCGGGGGCGCGGGAGGATCGATGAACTACCGGCACGCCTTCCACGCGGGCAATTTCGCCGACGTGATGAAGCACGCGCTCCTGGTGCGGATCCTCGCCTATCTCCAGCGCAAGGAGACGCCGCTGCGGGTGATCGACACCCATGCGGGGATCGGGCTCTACGACCTCTCCTCCGACGAGGCGCGGCGCACCGGGGAATGGGGCGAGGGCATCGGGCGCCTCGACACGCCGTTCGCGCCGCAGGTCGAGGCGATCCTCGCGCCCTACCGCGCCGTCGTCGCGGCGGTGCGGGCGCGCCACGGGCCCAAGGCCTATCCCGGCTCGCCCGCGATCGTGCGCGAGATGCTGCGGCGCCAGGACCAGGGCGTGTTCGTCGAACTGCACCCGAAGGATCACGCCACGCTCTCGGAGCGCTACAACGCGGTCACGAACCTCAAGGTGCTGCACCTCGACGCCTGGATCGCGCTCCATGCCCTGATCCCCCCGAAGGAAAAGCGCGGGCTGGTGCTGATCGACCCGCCCTTCGAGGAGCCGAACGAGATGCAGCGGCTCGGCGACGAGCTCCTGCGCGCGGTCGCGAAATGGCCGACCGGCACCTACGCGGCCTGGTACCCGGTGAAGGACCTCGCCCCCGTCGACAAGGTCGTGAAGGCGCTCGACGCCGCCCTGGGCAGGCCGGCGCTGCGGCTCGAGCTCTACATCGACCGGCCCGACGATCCCGCGCGCCTCAACGGCAGCGGGCTCCTGGTGGTCAACCCGCCCTGGACCCTGAGGGACGAGGCCGAGACCCTGCTGCCGGCGCTCGCCGAGCGCCTGTCGCGCGGGCGCTACGGCGCCTACCGCTGCACGCGGTTCGGCGCGCCGGATTGACCGCCTGCCCGCGGCGGGGCGGTCGGGCGTCCGCAGGTCCGACCCGCGCCCGCGCCGGCACCTGTTCGAGCCTGGGCGCGCAAGTCCGCTCTGCCTCCGCGCTGGCACCTGTCGAGCCTGGGCGCGCAAGCCCGACCCGCGTCCGCGCCCATTGAGCCGGGGCGTGGCTTGGGGCAACAACGGCCGTCCTGCCTGAAGAGGAATCGCCCATGCTCACCCTCCGCTCCTCGCCCGCCTCGCCCTTCGGCCGCAAGGTCAAGATCAGCGCCGCCCTGCTCGGCCTGAAGGACCGCATCACGATCACGGATGCCGACACCCTCGACCCGTCCGATTCGATCCGGACCCAGAACCCGCTCGGCAAGATCCCGACGCTGGTGCTGGAGAACGGCGAGACGCTCTACGATTCCCGCGTCATCGTGGAGTATCTCGACCATCTCGCGGGCGGGGGCGGCGTCATCCCGGCGGGCGAGGCGCGCTTCAAGGCCCTGCGCGAGCAGGCGCTCGCGGACGGGATCATGGATGCGGCCCTGCTCCAGGTCTACGAGGGCCGCTTCCGCCCGGCCGAACGGCACGAGCCGAAATGGGTCGAGCACCAAGCCGGCAAGGTGAAGCGCGGCCTCGACTACGCGGAGGCGCATCTCTCGGCCCCGGGCCAGGCGCCGCATATCGGCCAGATCGCCCTGGCCTGCACGCTCGGCTATCTCGACCTGCGCTTCGCGGGGGCCTGGCGCAAGGATTACCCGAAGCTCGTCGCCTGGCTCGACGCCTTCGCGGCCGCCGTTCCGGCCTTCGAGGCCACGCGGGTCAAGTCCTGATCCCGCCCTGCGGTCCGGGGCGCCTCAGGGGGCACGCGGGTCAAGTCCTGAAACCTGCGCCCCGTAGAGCCTCACGGGCCGGGTCCTGACGCAGGCCCGCGCCGCAAAACGAAAAAGGCCCGGCTTTCGCCGGGCCGTTTCCGAGCAGCATCGGTGCGAGGCTTAGAACTTGTAGTTCAGGCCCACGCGCACGACACCGAACTCCTCCTCGCCGCGCACGCGCACGCCGCGGAAGCGGCCGTCGCGCTCGAGGTTCACGAGGAGGCCTTCGACCTTCGCGCTCACGTTGTTGGTGAAGGCGTACTCGACGCCGCCGCCGACCGTCCAGCCGATGCCGTCCGTGCCGAACGGGCCCACGTCGCCGTAGGCGAGACCGCCGGTGGCGTAGACGAGGGCGCGGTCGAACGCGAAGCCGGCGCGGCCGCGCACGGTGCCGAAGTAGTCGTCGCTCTCACGGCCGCGGAAGACCGTGCCGCCGGCGCGGAACCGGCCGCGCTCGCCGAGGTCGGCGTACTGGAGGTCGGTTTCGAGACCGAGCACGAACATGCCCATCTGGTAGTTGAAACCGGCCTGGCCGCCGCCGACGAAGCCTTCGCGGTCGTCGTTCAGGCGGATGCGGGCGCCGCCGATGCGGAGGTTGTCGTCGCCCGTGCCGAAGCCGTAGCCGGCGTTCACGCCGACGTAGAAGCCGGTCCAGGTGAAGAGCGGAACGGCCGCGATCGGGGCCTGGACGACGGGGGCGGAACGGCGCGGGAGGTCCGCCGCGTGGGCGGCGCCAACCATGAGGCTGGCGAAGGCGGCGCCGGTGAGGAGAAGCTTCTTCATGTTGTTACTCCAGTGGTGACTTCGATCCGGGATCCTGGGGGCATCCTGGCGGACCGTCTCGAGGCCCGAGGGGCCCTCGGGCTCGTCGCCGACCCCGGGGTTGAACCCCCCGGGTGTCCTGCGATGGCCGGCGTTATAGAGCAGATAACGTTACAGGAGTGTTGCCACAGGGCCACGGGCGCGCGGGAGAACGTGGCCATAAGGCGGCGGGACGATGGCCGCCCGGCCGCAGGACGGCCCGACGTTCCGCCGAAACCGTTCCGCGGACGGGCGTGAACCTTGGCGGTCGCCGCCGCATTTGCGGTAGGCTTGCGGCCGCACCCCCCGCGAGGAATTCGTCATGGCCCCCAACGCACTCGTGACCGGCGGCGCCCGCAGGATCGGCCGGAGCATCGTCGAGCGTCTCGCGCGGGAGGGCTACGGGGTCGCGATCCACTGCAACCGCTCCTGGGAGGAGGGGGAGGCGGTCGCAGAGACGATCCGGGCGGCCGGCGGGCGGGCCGCCCTGGTGCGGGGCGACCTCGCCGACCCCGGCACGCCGGGGCGCCTCGTCGCCGAGGCGGGTGCGGCGCTCGGGGCCCTCGGCCTTCTCGTCAACAACGCCTCCGAGTTCCACCCCGACGAGGCCGTCTCCCTCGACCTCGCCCTGTGGGACCGGCACTTCGCCGTGAACCTGCGCGCGCCGGCCTTCCTGGCGCAGGGCTTCGCCCGCCAGCTCCCGGAGGGCGAAGCCGGCTGCATCGTCAACATCGTCGACCAGCGGGTCCGGAAGCCGACCCCGCAGTTCTTCTCCTACACGCTGACGAAAGCCGCCCTCATGACGGCGACGCAGACGCTCGCGCAGGCGCTGGCGCCGCGGATCCGCGTCAACGCGGTCGGGCCCGGGCCGACCCTGCGCGGCGCGCGCCAGGAGGAGGAGGACTTCGCCCGTCAGAACGCGGCGCTGCTGCTCGGGCGCGGCCCGTCGCCGGACGAGATCGCGGACGCGGTGGTCTTCCTCGCCCGCGCCCGCAGCGTCACCGGGCAGATGATCGCGGTCGACGGCGGCCAGCACCTCGCCTGGGAGACGGCCGACGTGGTGGGAATGAAGGAATAGCCCGAGCCCGCCGGCCCTTCGCCTGGGAGAGCGCCGACGCGGTCGGGACGAAGGAGTAGCCCGCGCCCGCCGGCACCTCGCCCGGGACACCGCCGACGTGGTCGGGCCAAGGGAGTAGACGAAGGAGCCGAGGGGCCGGGTCTCAGGCCTGCAGCGCGATCGCCGAGATGAGGCGGCCGTAATCGGGCTCGCCCCGGTGGGTGGTGCGGCGGTAGCTGTAGAAGCGCTCCGGGTCCGCGTAGGTGCACAGACCCAGATTCGTGAACGCGCCGATGCCGGCGGCCGCGAGGCGCGCGCCGATGAAGGCGGGCAGGTCGAACATGGCGTGACCCTCGCGCGCGCTCGGGGCGAAGTAGCGCGCATGCGCCGGATCGGCCTCGGTGAAGCGGGCGACGAATTCCGGCCCGACCTCGTAGGCGGCTGCGCCTATCGTCGGCCCGAGCACCGCGACGATCCGCTCGCGCCTGGCGCCGAGCGCCTCCATGCCCGCGACCGTCGCCTCGAGCACGCCCGTGAAGGCTCCTTTCCAGCCCGCATGCGCAGCACCGATCACGCCGCCCTGCGCATCGGCGAACAGGACCGGCCCGCAATCCGCGGTCGCGATGCCGAGCGCGAGGCCGGGCCGGTTCGTGACCATGCCGTCGGCCTTCGGCCGTTCGCCGTGGCTCCAGGCCCGCTCGACCGTGACGACATCGGCGGAATGGACCTGGTACAGGCTCGCGAGCGCGTCCGGCGCGACGCCGAGACGGGCCGTCATGCGGCGCCGGTTCTCGGCGACATGGGCCTGGTCGTCGGCGGAGCCGACGCCGCCGTTGAGGGAGGCGTAGATCCCCTCCGACACGCCGCCCCGGCGGCTGAAGAAGGCGTGGCGAATGCCGGGCAGGCCCGCGAGCGCCGGGGCTTCGATCGCCACCGCGGCATCGTCGTCGGCGCCTCGCGCGGCCGTGCCTGCGGCGGCAGGAGCCCCGTTCGACATCGCGGAGGGTCCTCCTCGGCCCTGCGCGGGCGTGCCTGCGGAGGGAGCGTCGTCGTTCGGCATCTCAGATGTCCTCCTGATCCGTCATGGGGTTCGGCCGCAGGCCGGGCAGGGGCGGCAGGCCGGGATGGCTTATCGCCAGAACCTTGAAGAGTTCGCCCATGCCCTCCGGGTCGGTGAGGCGGCGCAGGCCCGCCTCCACCGCTTGCGCCTGCTCCGGGGTCGCGCGCGCCTTCAGGGCCTGGGCCCGCACCTCGATGCCGAGCCCGCGCAGGAAATCCCCCTGCGCCAGGGGCCCGTGCACCACGGCGCCCGCGGCAGCCGCCGCGCGGGCGAGGTGGTGGAAATCCACATGGGCGGTGAGATCGGCCTCGCCCGGCTCGGCGAGCGGGTCCGCGAAGGCGTGGGCTTTCAGGGCCTGGAGCGTGTCCCCGAAGGCGGGGCCCCAATAGCCGTAATCGATCACGAGGGCCGCGCCGCCGTCGCGGACGAGGCGGTCGGCCAGGATCCGCATCAGGGCCGCGCCGGCTTCGGGCACCTCGACGGTCGCGCCCTCCCGCGCGGGTACGGCGACCGACGGCTCCGGGGCGGGGGAGAGGCCGAAGCGGAAGCTGCCGTCCGCGCTCTCCACCACCCGCTCGTGCCAGGTGCCGGCGCGGGCCGCGAACTGGCGGATCGGCAGGGCGTCGAAGAACTCGTTGGCGAGCGCCACCATAGGCCCGGGCGGCACCGCCTCGACGTGCTCGTGCCAGGACACCTGAGCCCCGGAGGGAGCGAGCGCCGCGCGCTGGCGCTCGCGCAAGGCGGGGCTCGTCTCGACGAGGTGCACGCTCGCGCCCTCGAGCAGGCCGGGCACGCGGCGCAGAGCCCGGAGCGCGTCGACCATCAGGGTGCCGCGCCCGGGGCCGAGCTCGGCGAGGCGAAAGTGTCCCGGCGCGCCCATCCCCTGCCACACGGAAGCGGCCCACAGGCCGAGGAGCTCCCCGAACATCTGGCTGATCTCGGGCGAGGTCGTGAAATCGCCCCTCAGGCCCAAAGGGTCGCGGCTCGCGTAGTAATGCTGGAGGCACAGGCCCATGTAGCGCTCGACGGTGAGCGGGCCCTCCCTCCCGATCAGGGCGCGGATCCGATCCCCGAGCGCGCTCACGCGGAATGCGGCTCCGCGCGGCCTTGCGGCTGCGTCAGGCCGCGGACCGCGATCGCGACGATGCCGAGGCCGAAGACCAGCATGGGCATGGAGAGCAGCATCCCCATGGTGAGGCCGCCGCGCAGGATGTCGACCGAGGTGCCGAGGAGATAGCCGAGCTGGGCGTCCGGCTCGCGGAAGAACTCGCACAGGATGCGCGCCGCCGCATAGCCGATGAGGAAGATCCCCCCGACGAGCCCCGGGCGATGGAAGCCGAAGCGGCGCACCGCGAAGGCCAGGACCACGAACAGCACGAGGCCCTCTCCGAAGGCCTCGTAGAGCTGGCTCGGGTGGCGCGGCACCGCGCCGGCGTGCGGAAACACCACCGCGTGGGCGAGGCCCGGCGCCGGGCGGCCCCAGAGCTCGCCGTTGACGAAGTTGGCGATGCGGCCGAAGAACAGCCCGATCGGCGTCACCACCGCGGCCATGTCGAGGAGGCCGAGCGGGTTCAGGCCCTTGGCGCGGGCGAAGAGCGTCAGGGCCAGGACCGCGCCGAGGAAGCCGCCGTGGAACGACATGCCCCCGCGCCAGACCGCGAGAATCTCGGCGGGCCGGGCCAGGTAGGTGTCGAGGTTGTAGAACAGCACGTAGCCGAGCCGGCCGCCGAGCACGACGCCGAGCGCCACCCAGACCACGAGGTCGTCGATCTCGACCCCGGTGGGCGGGCGCAGGGGCGTCCACAGGCGCGCGTTCGCGGCGAGCCGCCGGGCATAGTACCAGCCCCCCAGGAGCCCGACCACGTAGGCGAGGGCGTACCAGCGGATCGCGAAGGGGCCGATCGCGAAGGCGATCGGGTCGATCGCGGGGAAGGGGATGGCGGGCATCGGCACGGGAGCGTGAGGGGGGAAGGGCTTCCATGCCGTGACGCACGGAGCCGGCCGCCGCAATGGCACCGAATGTCGCCCTGGCGCAAGGTCCGGGACCGGACCGGCCGTTGCAGAGCGGTCCATTCCGGCCCACATAGGTGTCACCGGACCGATCCAAGGCCCATCAGGACCGCATCATGGCTTCGACCTCGAACCGCCTCCTCGACGACCTCGCCCGCCTCGCGACCGACGCCATGGGCGCGGCGCAAGGGGTCCGGCGCGAGGCCGAGACGGTGATGCGGGCCCAGATGGAGCGCCTTCTGCGCGACATGGACATCGCGACCCGGGAAGAGGTCGAGGTGCTGCGCGACATGGTCGTGGCGGCGCGCGAGGAGAACGAGCGCCTCCTCACCCGCATCGAGGCCCTGGAGGCCCGGCTCGGCGGCACGCCGGCCGCCCCCTCCGGCGCAGCCCCGGCCCAGCCCTGAGGGGCTGAGCCCGCCTGGGGCCGCCGGCGCACCCTGCCGCAGGGTCGCGCGAGATATCCACCACAATTCCGCCATGCGGAGCGCCGATCACGCCGGTGCGCTGTGGACAGGGCAGACCGGCGCATTGTGAGCCGGCCTCGAATCTTGGACCCTGAACGGGCTTTGTAGCGCCGGAATCCCTGGCGTTATAGTCAAGACAAGACTGATTCGCGGGCGGGGCAACGGATTCAACTCATTCAGAACTTCGGGGCTTCGCGCCCAATACGCCGGCCCGTCCATCCGGCGTGGCGCGCCCCGTTCGTGCGTAGCGTCCTCTCTGACCTCGGCTCCTCGAGCCCCACGGATCGTCATGACCCAGCTTCACTTTGAGACCGACCGCTCCGAACACCCCCTCGACGTGGTGGAGCGTCTTGCCGCCCTGCGGGACTGGATCTTCGACCGGGCCGAGGCCGACGAGATGTCCGTGTCGGTGTCGGGCCGCTGGACCGACTACCACGTCGCCTTCACCTGGATCGAGGACGTGGAGGCGCTCCACGTCGCCTGTGCCTTCGACCTCAAGGTGCCGGAGCGGCGGCGCGCCGAGGTGCTCCAGCTCGTCTCGCGCATCAACGAGCAGCTCTGGGTCGGGCATTTCGACCTGTGGAGCTCGGAGAACGTGGTGATGTTCCGCCACTCGCTCCTGCTCGCCGGCGGCGCCGAGCCCACGCACGCCCAGTGCGAGACCATGCTGCGCGCCTCGGTCGACACCTGCGAGCGCTACTTCCAGGCCTTCCAGTTCGTGCTCTGGGCCGGCAAGACCGCGCGGGAGGCCCTCGACGCGGTGCTGTTCGAGACCGAAGGGACCGCCTGACCGGCTTCCGGGCGAGGGATCCCGGACCGAAGGGACGGCTTGAGCGCTCGCGGGGGCTTCTCCAGGCCGCGCGCAATCTCGACAGTTTCCGGCGAAGATGGAATAGGACGGGCCCCGGCCCGTCCTTTTTTCGTCAGGAACGCCCCATGACAGCCGCCTCGCTCCCCCGCACCCTCGTCCTCGTCGGCGCCGGCAAGATGGGCGGCGCCATGCTGGAGGGCTGGCTCGGCGTCGGCCTCGACCCGGCCGGCGTCACGGTGATCGATCCCCACGTCTCCGACGACATGGCGGGCTTGTGCCGCGCGAAGGGCATCGCCCTCAACCCGGCCGAGCCGAAGGGCTCGCCCGAGGTCGTGGTGCTCGCCACCAAGCCCCAGATGCTCGACGCCGCCGCGCCGGCCGTCGACCGGATCCTCGGGCCCAATACGCTCCTGGTCTCGATCCTGGCCGGCAAGACGGCCGCGAACCTGCGCGCCCGCCTGCCGCGGGCCCGCGCCGTGGTGCGCGCCATGCCGAACCTGCCCGCCAGCATCGGCCGGGGCGCCACCGGCGCGGCGGCGAGCCCGGAGGTGTCGGACGCCCAGCGCGCGGTCGCCGACACGCTCCTGCGCTGCAACGGCATCGTGGAATGGGTTGCTTCCGAGGACCTCATCGACGCCGTCACGGCCGTGTCGGGCTCGGGCCCGGCCTATGTGTTCCACCTGGTCGAATGCCTCGCGGAGGCCGGTGTCGCCGCGGGCCTGCCCGCGGACCTCGCCGCCCGCCTGGCCCGGGCGACGATCGAGGGCGCGGGCGAACTCCTGTTCCGCAGCGATCTCTCGCCCGCGACGCTGCGCCAGAACGTGACCTCGCCGGCCGGCACCACGGCGGCGGCCCTGGAGATCCTGATGGCCGATCGCGGCGGGATGCGCGACCTCATGCGCGACGCCGTGGCGGCCGCCAAGCGCCGCGCGGAAGAGCTGGCGGGCTGAGGGGCCGGCGGGTCCCCAGGCGCCCGATGCGGTCGAGCGTCCGGCCGGAGAACGGGCGGGCGGAGGGCCCCACGCGCCCGATGCGGCGAAGCGGCGCGAGGGCGGCCCGGTCGGCTGAACCCGCGCCCGCGCTCCCTACATGAAGGGAGACCCTCTCGACCGGAGCCCGACCATGACCGCATCCGCCGCCCCCTCGAAGCGCGAGGCCATCGTCGAGGCGCTGATGCGGCTCGCCGCCGACCGGCCCTGGAGCGACATCGAGATCACCGACATCGCCCGCGAGGCCGGGGTGAGCCTGATCGAGTTCCGCGACCTCTTTCCCTCGAAGGGCGCGGTGCTCGGCGGCTTCTCGCGGGTGATCGACCGCCGCGTGCTCGAAAGCATGACCGACGAGCTCGCCGACGAGCCCGCACGGGAGCGCATGTTCGACATGGTGATGCGCCGCCTCGACGCGCTCGCCCCCTACAAGCGGGCCCTGCGGCGGATCGCCTTCGCGCTGCGCCAGGACCCGCTCTCGCTCGCGGCGCTCAACCGGGTCGCCCTCAACTCGCAGCGCTTCATGCTCGCCGCCGCCGGGATCTCGACGGAGGGCCACCTCGGCGGCCTGAAGCTGCAGGGGGCGGTGCTCGTCTTCGGCCGCACCCTGGAGACGTGGCTCGACGACGAGGATCCGGGGCTCGCCCGCACCATGGCCCGCCTCGACCGCGAGATTCGCCGCGGCGAGCGCATCCTGGAGCGCGCCGAGGATTTCCGCCGCCTCACCGCGCCGCTCCGCATCCTCGGCCAGGCGCTCCTGGAACGCGGCCGCCGCCGGGGCGAGCGCATGCGCCGCGACCGCTTCGAGGACGAGCCCCGCGACGACATGCGGGACCCCGCGGCTGCGATCTGAGGGACTTGCGCGGCGCCACACCAGCGCCGTCGCGGTCGAGACGGATGCGCCCCTGCGGCTCCGCCCCTACAGCAGCGCCATCGCGGTCGAAACGACGAGGATCGCCGCGAAGGCGAGGTTGATCCGCCGCGACAGGACGGGATCGCTCAAGGCGCGCGAGAGGGCGGCGCCGGCGACGAGCCAGGCCGCATGGATCGCGACGATCATCGCGGTCAGAGCCGCGACCTTGAGGGCCGCCTCGGCGCCGGGCGCGAGGCCGAGGCTCGTGCCGGAATAGACCGCCGCGATCGCAAGCCACGCCTTCGGGTTGGCGGCGGCGAGCCCGAACCCGCCCGCGAAGGACGGCGCCCGGGCCGTGCCGGCGCCCGACAGCGGCGGCGCGGTCGCGATCCGGACCGCGAGATAGAGGATGTAGAGGCAGGATCCCGCGAGGAGCAGCGGCGCGAGGCCGGGCACGGCCGCGAGCGCCGAAGCGACGCCCGTGGCGACGGCCGCCAGGACCGCGACGGTGCCCGCGACGAGGCCGGCCCCGTAGGGCAGGGCGCGGCGCCAGCCGAAGGCGGCGCCGACCGCCGTCAGGCTGGTGGTCGAGGGGCCGGGGCTCCCCATCACCACGAGGGCGGCGAGGAGAAGCGAGGCGAGAGGGCCCCAGAGCCCCGCCGACGGCACAGCCTGCGCCATGGTCCGAATTCCTGTAAGCTGCCGCGATGGCGGGACATCTGGACCGGAGCGGGCAGCGGCGTCTTGAAGGCTTGTGCGACTGCGCCTCCGCTTCGCGAAAGGCAAGCCGTGACCGGCAAGGCGGCCTCTCCCGGAAGGAAGCGGACGGTGATGGGAGACGTGAGTCTCGAAGGTTTGCGCGAGCGGCCCTCGGGAGCGGAGAGCCGCATCCGCATCGCCCCGGCGGCGCCGGGGCTCGAGCGCGCCGCCGCGCGTCTGCGCGGCCGGGCCTTCGCGCCGCACCGGCACGACATCTATGCGATCGGCCTCACCCTGTCCGGCGTCCAGACCTTCACCTATCGCGGCGCGCGGCGGCATGGCCTGCCGGGTCAGATCCATGTGCTCCACCCCGACGAGACCCATGACGGCGCCGCCGGCACGGACGAGGGCTTCGGCTACCGCATCGCCTATGTGGATCCGGCGCTGATCCAGGCGGCCCTCGGCGGCCGCCCTCTGCCGTTCGTCGCCGACCCGGTCGTCACGGCGGCGCCGCAGGCCAGCGGCCTCTCGGCCCTGTGGCGGGTCGAGGATCCGCTCGACGAGCGCGAGTGCGACGACCTCGTCGTCGCCCTGGCCGATGCGCTCGCGGCCTGGGCCGGCGCCGCTCCCGTCCCGGCGGCACGGCTGCCGCTCGCAGGCTTGAACCGCGTGCGCGACCTGATCGCCGCCGACCCCGCCCGGCCCCTTCCCATGGAGCGCCTGGAGCGCGAAGCCGGCCTCGACCGCTGGTCCCTGGCGCGCGGGTTCCGCGCCGCTTTCGGGACGAGCCCGAGCGGCTTCCGCACCATGCGCCGGCTCGACCGGGCCCGCACCCTGATCGCGACGGGAACGCCCCTCGCCGAGGCCGCGTTCGCGGCGGGCTTCGCCGACCAGAGCCACCTGTCGCGGCAGTTCAAGCGGGCCTACGGCGTGACGCCTGCGCGCTGGGCGGCGCTGACGCGCGCTCCCGAAGAATGAGCGGGTTCGCGCGGGCAGCCGCACGGGGGCGCGGCCCCGCGAAACGACGGGGCTCACCCGGGCGGCCGCACCGGGGCGCGATTCTCGAGGATGAGCGGGTTCACGCCGGCAGCCGGACCGTGGCGCGCAGGCCGCCGAGCGGGCTGTCGTTGAGCGTGATGTCGCCCCCGTGCGAGCGGGCGATGTCGCGGGCGATGGCGAGCCCCAGCCCCGAGCCGCCCTCGTCCTGGTTGCGGGCCTCGTCGAGGCGCACGAAGGGCTTGAACACCTCCTCGCGCAGGTCGGCCGGGATGCCGGGGCCGTCGTCGTCCACGTGGATCACGAGCCAGCGGGTCTCGTGGTCGGCCGAGATCGCGATCCTCTCGCCGTGCCGGGCCGCGTTGGCGACGAGGTTGAAGAGGAGGCGCCGGAAGGCGTCCGGGCGCACGGTGATCATCGGGTCGCCGACGAGGTCCACGTCCGTGACGTGGCCCTGCCGCTCGGCGTCGGCCCGGAGGTCCTCGAGGAGCGTGCGCAGGTCGGTCGTGACCGCCTGCTCGCCGGTGTCGCCGCGGGCGAAGGCCAGGTAGCCCTCGAGCATCCGGCTCATCTCGTCCACGTCGCGCTTGAGGTCCTCGACCTCGGGGGTCTGGGCGAGGAGCACGAGCGAGAGCTTGAAGCGGGTCAGGATGGTGCGCAGGTCGTGGCTGACCCCGTTCAGCATCTGGGTGCGCTGCTCGATGGTGCGCTCCACGCGCCGCTTCATCTCGATGAAGGCATGGCCGGCCTGGCGCACCTCGCGCGCCCCGCGCGGGCGGAACTCGACCTCGCGCCCCTTGCCGAAGCTCTCGGCGGCATCCGCCAGGCGCAGGATCGGGCGGATCTGGTTGCGCAGGAACAGGATCGCGACCCCGAGCAGCACCAGCGAGGAGGCCATCATCCAGACGAGGAAGATGTGCGAGTTCGAGGCGTAGGCCTGGCTGCGCCGGGCGATCACGCGCATGACGCCCTGGTCGAGCTTGACCCGGATCTCGATGAAGTTCGAGCGCCCGACCGTGTCGGTCCAGGTCGGCTGGCCGATCTGGCGCCGCAACTCGTCGGTCAGGGCCTCGTCGAGGATCGAGAAGAACGGCTTCGGGCCGGGCGGCGGCAGCTCGGTGTCGCGCAGGATGTCGACCTCGAGCTGGAGCCGCTCGGAGGCGATGCGCGCGAGCGTCGCCGCGTCCCGGTCCTGGGGGTAGCTCTGGTAGATGTCGATGAGGGCCGCGACGTCGGCGGTGACGGCTGCCGAGAGGCGCCGCGTCACGAGCTGCCAGTGCCGCTCCATGAAGGAATAGGCGATCACCGATTGCAGCAGCACCACGGGCGCGATGATGATGATGAGCGAGCGCGCGTAGAGGCCCTTCGGGAGCAGCCCCGCGAGCCAGCGGCGCAGGCTCGTGAGGGGCGCGAGCCGCGGACCTCTCAGGACGCCGCGCAGGGTCATCCGCCCGGGCGGGCGGGCTGCGGGCGCTCCTGCGGCGTCGATCGGCCTCGGGACGTCGTCGCGGGCGCCGGGGGCGGTCATCGGTCGACGACGAGGCGGTAGCCGATGCCGCGCACGGTCTGGAGGTAGACCGGATTGGCCGGGTCGGTCTCGATCTTGCGCCGCAGGCGGTTGATCTGGACGTCGACGGTACGCTCGTTCGCCGCGATGCCGGAGCCGGAGAGCTCCTCGCGCGCCACGTTGCCGCCGAGGCGCGCGCCGAGGATGGTGAGGATCTCGCGCTCGCGCTCGGTGATGCGCACCGCCTCCTCGTCCCGGCGCAGCTCGCCGCGGTCGAAACGGAAGCTGAACGGGCCGAAGCGGACGCTCTCGGGCGCGGCCTCGACCGGGCGCTCCTCGGACGGAGCCGCGCGGCGGATGATGTTGCCGAGGCGCAAAAGCAGTTCGCGCGGCTCGAACGGCTTCGAGAGGTAGTCGTCGGCGCCGATCTCGAGCCCGGTGACCCGGTCCGCTGCCTCGGCCCGGGCGGTGAGCATCAGGATCGGGACGCGGGAGCGCTCGCGCACCTTGCGGGCGTAGTCGAACCCGGTCTCGCCCGGCATCATCACGTCGAGCACGAGGGCGTCGAACAGCAGGCTCTCGGACTTGGCGCGGGCCTCCGCCGCGCTCGCGGCGGTGGTGACGCGGTAGCCGTGCTCGCCGAGGAAGCGGGCGAGAAGGTCGCGCAGGCGCCGGTCGTCGTCGACGACGAGGACGTGCGGGGCGTGGTCCGGGATCTCGACCCGGGCGGAATCGGTCACCGGGAGGCTCCCGTGCTCACGCCTTGTCCCCTGCGGCGAGCACGATCCGCTCCACGTGGTCCCGGTCGTCGGCGTCGATCATGGCGAGGAAGAACCGGCTTGCGGCCTCGCGCGTGCCCTCGGGCATGGAGGCGAGCGCGCGCATGATGCGCCGGGTCTGGAGCCGGGCGAGCTTGACCGCGAGCTCGTGGCCCTGCGGCGTGGTGTGGAGCAGGCGCTGGCGCCGGTCCGTGGTGCCGGTGCGGCTGTCGATGAACTCCTTCTCGATCAGCTCCTTGAGGACCCGGTTGAGGCTCTGCTTGGTGATTCTCAGGATGTCGAGCAGCTCCGCGATGGTCAGCCCCGGCTGGCGGTCGACGAAGTGGAGCACCCGGTGGTGCGCCCGGCCGAAGCCGTACTCGGCCAGGATCCGGTCGGGATCGCTCACGAAATCCCGGTAGGCGAAGAAGAACAGCTCGATGAGGTCGTAGGCCGGCGGCTCGGCGGGGATCTCCTCGCCCGGGGCCGGCCTCCTGAAGGCGGCTTGACTCACGTCCGTCACGCTGATCCTTATTTAAGTCAGTGATGTTGACATATCTCAGGCGGATTGTTACACGTCAATCGGCTCCTGCGAAACGAACGAACCATAGACCGCCCCGGCGCAGCAGCAAATTTCAAAGGACCGGACGGTCGACGTTGAAGACGAGCTTGAGGAGACGAGCGATGGCGACCCCCTTCGATCAACTGGACGGCTGGATCTGGTACGACGGCCAGCTGGTGCCGTGGAAGGACGCCAAGCTCCACGTACTCTCCCACGCGCTCCATTATGCCTCGAGCGTGTTCGAGGGCGAGCGCGCCTATGGCGGCGAGATCTTCAAGTCGACGGAGCATTCCGAGCGCCTGCGGAAATCGGCTGAGATCCTCGATTTCGAGATCCCCTACAGCGTCGCCGAGATCGACGCGGCGAAGCGCCTGGTGCTCGAGAAGAACGGGCATCGGGACGCCTATGTGCGCCCCGTCGCCTGGCGGGGCTCGGAGATGATGGGCGTCGCGGCACAGGCCAACACGATCCACCTCGCGATCGCGGCCTGGGACTGGCCGAGCTACTTCAACCCGGCCGAGAAGATGAAGGGCATCCGCCTCGACATGGCCGAGTACCGCCGCCCGGATCCCGCGACGGCGCCGTCCGCCGCCAAGGCCGCGGGCCTCTACATGATCTGCACGATCTCGAAGCACCGCGCCGAGCGTAAGGGTTATGCGGACGCGCTGATGCTCGACTGGCAGGGCCGCGTCGCGGAATGCACCGGCGCCAACGTGTTCTTCATCCGCGACGGCGTGGTCCACACGCCGACCGCCGATTGCTTCCTCGACGGCATCACCCGCAAGACCGTGATCGATCTCGCGAAGCGCCGCGGCTTCGAGGTCCAGGAGCGGCGGATCATGCCGGACGAGCTGGAGAGCTTCAACGAGTGCTTCATCACCGGCACCGCGGCCGAGGTGACGCCCGTCTCCGAGATCGGCCCCTACCGCTTCCAGCCCGGCAACATGACCAAGGTCCTGCTGGAGGATTACGCCCAGGAAGTGCAGCCGAAGGCGAAGGCCGCGTAAGCGCCGCCCCGTCCGTTCCGTATCAGGAGAGAGGCCGCCTTCCGGGCGGCCTCTTTGCTTTCCCGGCCTCGTCCGAACTCCGGCCCCCTGCCGGACGCGGGATGATGCCTCCTCGCCGGGCTCCGCCGCACCCCGCTTACATCGCATGCACTCGTTCGCAGGGGGCCCTGAGAACGCGCACCCTCGCGGCCGGCTGCGTTGCAGCCGGACCCGCGGCCGCGGCATCGGAGGAGACGGGGCAGGACCCGGATCCGGGACCGAGTCCGTTCGGGGGCGTCAGGGCGTGGCCGTCACGGAGAGCGCGTCATCAGATCGAAGACGCACGTTTCGTTGTTACGCAGCAGGGCGATGCCGCTCTGGTTGCCCTGGGAATTGTTGGTCGTGTATTCCAGCACCTGGGTGCTGGTGTTCCAAACGACCTCTTTCACCGACCCGCGCCGGATGACCGTATTTTCCGGCTTGGGAACGCCGGCATAGCACCAGAGTGCGCACGGGACGTCCCTCGGGCAGGTCATCTTCGTCGCGTCCTGAGCCAAAGCGGGAAGGGCGACACTGCTCGCGATCAGCGCTGCCGATAGGGCCAATCTCATGTGATCCACTCCCGTTTTCTGGCCCGTCAGCTTGAGGCGGATACACGTTCTTGGCAATGGCCCCGAGGCCTCTCCGGAGGCCCCGGGGACGGCGACCGACGGCCGGCCGCTCGGGAACCCCTCCGCTGCTCCCGCGTTCCTGAATGAGAACATATCGTGAACGAGAAGGAGCACACCATGGCGCAGACCGCCAAGGCCAAGGGCCGTCCCGAGAGCCGGCCGGACGCCGAGAATCCGAAGGCCAACCCGGACCAGACCTCGAACCAGATCAAGGATCCGGCGGATTGGGTCACGGGGCACGAGCCGATGACCGGCGCGCAGGCCTCCTACCTCAAGACGCTCTCGGAGCAGGCGCACGATCCGAAGGCCTACGACGCGGAGCTCGACAAGGCCGAGGCCTCCAAGCGCATCGACGACCTCAAGGAGAAGACCGGGCGCTGAGGCGTGTGCCACTGCCGGCGGTTTCACGAAGGGCGGCCCGGGCGACGGGCCGCCTTTTCCGCATCCGCGCAGGGCCCGGCCGGGGCGGATCCTCTTCAACCGGCGGGGGGGTATCCCCATATCTCGGTCGTGGGCCTCAGGGCCCCGAAAGGGTGAACGACACATGATGAATCTTCGGTCCCGCCGCAGCCGTACCGGCATGGTGCTGGCCGCGGCTCTCGTGCTCGCCGCCGGGGTCGCCGAGGCGCGGGTCGGCCGCGGCGGCAGCTTCGGCTCCCGCGGCGGGCGCACCTACGACGCGCCTCCCGTGACCCGGACCGCGCCGGCGCCCGCCTCGCCGATCCAGCGCTCGCAGGTGCCGAACACCGGTCCCG
Source organism: Microvirga sp. (assembly GCA_036263675.1). Taxonomy (GTDB): domain Bacteria; phylum Pseudomonadota; class Alphaproteobacteria; order Rhizobiales; family Beijerinckiaceae; genus Microvirga. The sequence goes on from DATAGO010000032.1 coordinate 128,455, forward strand.
CGATCCAGCGCCCCGGCGTGCCGCCGGCCTCCGTGGCGCAGCCGCGCCGCTTCGGCACCGGCTTCATGGCGGGCCTGTTCGGCGCCGGCCTCCTCGGCATGCTGTTCGGCGCCGGCTTCTTCGGCGGCCTGGCCGGCCTCGGCTCGATCCTGGGCTTCCTGATCCAGCTCGCGCTGGTGGCCCTCCTGGTCTCCTTCGCGCTGCGCTGGTTCCGCCGCCGGCAGCAGGAGCCGGCCTTCGCGGGTCCGCAGGGCCACGCGCGCGCCGGCCTCGGGGCCTCCGTGCCGCCGGCCGCTGCTGCGACGGGCGGCGGCCTCGGCGCGGGTCTCGGCGGCGCGCTCGGCGGGCTCACCCGTCAGGCCGCGCCGCAGCGGCGCCGGGGCGGGGACGAGGTCGGCTTGAATCCGGCCGACTTCAACGCCTTCGAGCGCACGCTCCAGGACGTGCAGGCCGCCTATTCCCGCCAGGACGTGGCGGCCCTCTGGGGCCTCGCGACCCCGGAGATGGCCGGCTACATCCAGGAGGAGCTCAACGAGAACGCCCGCAACGGCGTGATCAACACCCTGCGCGACGTGCGACTCCTCCAGGGCGACCTCGCGGAGGCCTGGCGCGAGGGCGCGGCCGACTACGCCACCGTGGCGATGCGCTTCTCCGCGGTCGACGTGACGGTCGACCGCGCCAGCGGCCGGGTGGTCGACGGCGACCCGACCCGCGCGAGCGAGGTCACGGAGCTCTGGACCTTCCGCCGCGACCGGGGCGGCTCCTGGAAGCTCTCCGCGATCCAGCAGGCCTGAGGAACCGCACGTCCAAGAAACCCAAGGCGGCCGGTGGCGAACCGGCCGCCTTTTTCTTGGGGCTTGGGCTTCTCGGAGCCGGGGCGGGGACCTGTCACAGGGGCGGATCGGAACTGCCCCTCACGGGGCCGGTTGACCCCTGGAGACCGTCACCCGATCGAGGGAGGAAAGTCATGGCGAATCCCGGCCTGCCCGTTCCCGATTCCGGGCCGTCCGTGCCCGGCGTTCCCGGCGGCGACCCGCTTCCCGGCGGCCGGCTCCCGGGCGAGGAGCCCCCGGCGCCCGACGACGAGATGCCCGACATCGGCCCCACGGGCCCCCGCACGCCCTATCCCGTCAGCGACCCCGGGATCTCGGACCCCGCGGGCCCGGGCTCGGAGCCGGACTACCTGCCCGGCGGCCCGACGAGTCCCGGGACGCGGCTCTAACCACTTAATCCCTCCCCCCTGGAGGGGGAGGGTGGCCTCGCGAAGCGAGGTCGGGAGAGGGGGTGCGTCGCGGCAGCGACGCTCGCGAAGCGATCTCTTCTGCTTTCACTGAGGGTGGCCCTCCCCCTCTCCCGACCCCTGCTCACGCAGGGGCCACCCTCTCCCTCCAGGGGAGAGGGGGAAGGCGGGTTAGACCTCGATGATCCCGTACGGCTTGCCGTTCGGCTTCTCGATGAAGCGCGCCACGTTGAAGACGCGCTGGCCGCCGGGCGTGCGGCCCTCGTAGCGGCCGCGATGGGCGTGGCCGTGGACGATGGCGCTGACCTGGAAGCGGTCGATGGTCTCGGCGAGGCGCGAGGAGCCGAGGAAGGGGTAGATTTCCAACGGTTCGCTCTCGATCGTCTCGGTGATCGGCGCGTAGTGCAGGATCACCATGGAGCGCTTGGCCCGCACGGTCCGCATGGCGTTCTCGAGCCGCATGGTCTCGTTCATGCTCTCGGTCACGAACTGCTTGATGGCCGGCTCCCCGAACGAGCCGAGCATGCGCCGGCCGAACCCGCCCGCGAATCCCTTCACGCCCACGAAGCCGACGCCGTCGATCTCGGTCGACTGCCCGTCGAGGAGGCGCATGCCGGTGTCGCGCAGGATCCGCGCGACCTCCTCCTGGCAGCCGCATTCGTAATCGTGGTTGCCGAGCACGCCGACGACGGGAATCGAGCAGGCCTTGAGGTCCTGGGCGAGGAGCTCCGCCTCCTTGGGCTTGCCGAGATCGGTGAGGTCGCCCGCGAGCACCAGCACGTCGGCCTCGCGCGAGATCTCGCCGAAGAGCTCGCGGAAGGAGGCCGAGCCGTCCTCGCGGATGTGAAGATCGCCCATGGCGGCGATCCGCATGGGGCCGTTGGCCGGGGCGGCGCCATCGGGAGACGCCTGGTCTTTGCTCTTTCCGCTCATTGCCGGATCCCTGATGCGGATTGCGATCCTGCGGGAGGCCGCGTGCGGGCGCGCGGCCTCGATCGATGCGCCATGGGACCCCGCCGCCCATGCCCAGTCCGAAGGCCGGGGTGCGCCTGCGTCGCGACGGCGGTTCGCCCTGCGACGTCACCGAAGCGTCTCCGGGTCAGTCGATGCGCCACTCGCCCTCGCCGCCGACATCCGCGAAGCCCCATTCCTTGACGTCGATCTCGTAGTCGATGCGCGAGAACATGCGCCCGCGGCAGACCTTCATCTGCGGCGGCGGCAGGTCGCGCTGGTTCGTGAGACGGTCGAGGAGCTCGTCCATCACCCAGCGCGGGACGTTGTCGCGCTCGGTCGGGTAGATCCAGCGGAAGTTCAGGAGGTGGATGAGCAGCACCTCCCAATGGACCTCCATGTAGGCGAGGAGCTGGTGCCAGTCGATCTGGTCGTGCGCCTTGAGGATCGTGTGGGCGACGTCGGCGCCGTCGTAGCGGTGACGGAGCTGGATGAAGCACTTCGACCACACGAGCTCGGTCGGGCCCACGATGCGCACCGGCGAGCCGAAGACGTCGATCTGGCGCGCGTTCTCGAACCAGAGATCGCCGATCGGCATGGTGCCGTTGGAGGAGGCGAAGATCACGTCGAAGAAGTGCTGGCCCTTGAAGACCTTGCCGAGCCAGCGCTCGTCCTCGACCTCGATCGCGTAGCCGAGGCTCTTGAAGTGGGACAGGATGCGCGGGTAGTCGCCCGCCTTGCAGAAGATGTCGAGATCCTTGGTGGGCCGCGTGATGCCGGTATAGGCGGAGAGCGCGTAGGTGCCCGCCAGCATGAAGGGCAGGCCCATCGCGTTCAGCTCGCGCAGCGCCTCGGCGTAGAAGCCCTCGGCCTCCGGATTCTTGAGCGTGGGCTCGGCCTTGGCGTCGATGATCGGCACCGTGGGGTGGAAGTTCGGGGCTGCGGCGGAAGGGGGAGAGGTCATCCGGTCTCGTCCGAAGCGCAGCCGTGACGCGCCGCGCGTTCGACAACAGAAACGGGTCGCGGAAGTTCCGCGGGGCGCCCCGGGCTCGAGCGAGGCCCCGGAGCCCGACGGGACGCGTCGCCGGCGGAGAGGCGAGCGCGGCCGTGCGATGCGTCAATGCCCGCCGAGGGAGGAGCGGAAGTCGGCCGGGCTGTCGGGGATGAGTTCAGGTCCCGCCGAGGGAGGTGGATGTCGGCCGGGCCGTCGGGGATGAGTTCAAGTCCCGCCGAGCGCAGCGTGGATGGAGGTCGGGCCGGCGGGGATGAGGTCAGTGCCCGCCGAGGGAGGTGCGGATGTCGGTCGGGCTGTTGAGAATCTCGGTGAGGCTCTGGGCGATGTGGCGGGCCTCGTCGTCCTTGAGGCGCAGCATGAAGGGCGGCAGGGGGGCGGCCTGGAGCGAGAGCACCGCCTGGCCGTTCTCGTCCATGCCGACGTCGATCGTGGGCGAAGTGACGTCGAGCATCTCCTCCAGGGCGGCGCCGGAATCCTCGATCTCGCCGATGACGGTGAGGAGCTGGCCCACCGCCTTCACGAGCGAGCGCGCCGCCTGCGGGTCCATCACGACGGCCGTGGACTGGTCGCCCTTCTGAAAGGCGAGCTGGATGTTGTTGCCCTCGAGCGTGACGGAGATGCCGGCCATCGGTCCTTCGGTCCTGTTCTTGATCCCACCATATGGGGTTTCGCGGGCACGAAGGAAGGTTGCAGGCACCGCCGGAGGGTTGCGGAGGGCCACACCGGCCCCGCGGACCCGCGCCCGCCGGGACTGCCGCCGCCCGCGGCCTCGCGGCGACTTGCCTCACCCCGGAAGGCGCGAACACGGCGGCGCCCGCGGCGTTGCGGGAGGGCAGGACATCCAGCGCGAGGACCCCGATGGCATCGATGCAGGGCTTGAGCGACAAGGCGATGGCGGTGTTCGCCTTCGCGGCCTACCATCAGCTCGACAGCGGGCAGAGGGTGTCGAGCGTCGTGCGCCGCGACGGCGCCGGCCACCACGCCGACCGGGAGGTGATCGCCGAGCTCGAGGCGCGCGGCCTTGCCACCGCGGACGACGCCGCGATCAGCTTCACGCCGGACGGCGAGGCGGCCCTCGAGCGGGCCGTGCAGGGACTGAAGCGGGCGCTCGGCGCCTGAAGGACCCGCCCGTGAACGGGGGGCGCCCCCGGCCTCCGCGCGCCCCTGCGGCGGCGGCCCGGCCCCGAGCCTTGCCTTGCAATAGCCCCACTCGACCCCTATCTGATGACGTATCGACATTTGGCCGGACGACTGGGCCGCTTCGCACTGCCGGGCGCACGTTCAGACTTCGCTTCCCAAAGATCGACGAACTGGGCGGCCCCGCGCGATCGGCGCTCCGGCCCGCCCGCGATGCACCCCAAGCAGTGACGAGGACTTCCCATGAGCACGGGTACCGTGAAGTGGTTCAACGAGCAGAAGGGCTACGGTTTCATTCAGCCTGACGATGGCGGCAAGGACGTGTTCGTCCACATCACCGCGGTCCAGCGCGCGGGCCTCACCGGCCTCGCCGAAGGCCAGAAGGTCACCTACGAGCTCGAGACCGACCGCCGCACGGGCAAGCAGTCCGCCGGCAACCTCAAGGTCGACTGATCGCGAACCGGGAGCGTGGATCCGTCCGCGCTCCCTCCGATGCGAGGGCCGGCCCATCGGCCTGACCCTCGCCCAAGCCCCCGGAGGGGGGCTGCCCGCGCCGGAACGCCAGGCGCCGCGGCGCACGAGAGCCTCTCCACGAGGCTGCGCCCCATCACCAACGAAAAGAGACAAGATGAATTTCGCTTTCACCCGGAGAAACGTCTCCGGGAGGCGGGCCGAGCAGGCCCGATTCCGCGTCGAGCGGCTCACCCGCGGCCAGACCGGCACCGAGGTGGACGTCAGCCACCTCATCGACCGCACCTACGCCTACCATTCCGCCCGGGAGCTGCACTGGCATCTCGCCGACCGCTTTGGGCTCGACGTCCAGGAGATGACGCTCCAGAGCCGCTGAACCGGAACGGTCGCGTTTTCACCCGGACCGGACGGTCCGGAACCGGAGCGGGGGCGCCCTTCGAAGGAAGGCGCCTCCGCGTTGTATTGACACGGACGTGTTCGGCGTGCGGGTTGACGGCTTCGCCTTCGGCGCGCATTGACCGGTTCCGTGAGCGGGTTGACGGCACAGCCGGCGGCGCGCATTGACCGGAGCGCGGACACGTCCACGGGACCTCGGGGCCGGCGCCTCGCCGCTCCCGCCGAGCCGCCGACCACAGAATTCAGGATACCGATGGCCAAGGAAGAACTGATCACCTTCGAGGGTCTTGTGACCGAGATCCTGCCCGATGCGCGCTACCGCGTGCAGCTCGAGAACGGGCACGAGATCGTGGCCTACACGGCCGGCAAGATGAAGAAGAACCGCATCAAGACGCTCGCGGGCGACCGCGTGACCGTCGAGATGTCGCCCTACGATCTCGAGAAGGGCCGCCTGATCTTCCGCCACAAGGACGGCCCCTCGGGCGCCCCGCGTCCGCCCGGACAGCGCGGCAACCCGCAGTTCCGCCGCCGCTGATCCGGCCCCTCGACCCCGAACGCCCTGCCCCTCGCGGTGCAGGGCGAGCGCGTGGATGGCGCGGCGCCAGCCCTCCTCGGGTCAGCTCTCCTTGGGCTCGAAGGTCATCGCGGCCCCGTTCATGCAGTAGCGCAGGCCCGTGGGCTGCGGCCCGTCCTCGAAGACGTGGCCGAGATGCCCGCCGCAGCGGCTGCAATGCACCTCCGTGCGCACCATGAAGAACTTGCGGTCCTCGGACGTCCCGACGGCCCCCGGGATCGGCTGGTAGAAGCTCGGCCAGCCCGTGCCCGAGTTGAACTTCGTCTCCGACGAGAACAGCTCCTGCCCGCAGCCCGCGCACACGAAGGTGCCGGGCCGCTTCTCGCGGTCGAGCGGGCTCGTGCCGGCGCGCTCCGTTCCGTGCTCGCGCAGGACGTAATAGGCCTCGGGCGACAGGCGCTGCCGCCACTCCTGGTCGCTCAAGGCGACCGGATAGGCCTCGCCCTCGTGCCGGTCGCCGGACGAGTTGCCGAACAGCTTCGACAGGCTCTCTCCCAGGGTGCGTTGCGTCATCGCCGGATCTCCCGCAATTGTCGGTGGCTTGCGCCCCTATATGGGATCGCGACCCGGCATTTTGCAGCGGACCGATACCTTCGGATGCCGTGCCGGCGGCAACCGAAGTCGGCGGCTATTTCCTGATGGGCTGACGCCCGGGCTCCGACCGGCTCGGCATGGACGCGCCCCGTCGCGACCGGCGGCTGTCCCGTGAGGGGCTGACGCGCCCCGGCGGTCAGCGCTTGTCCCGGCCGAGGAGGCCGCTCGCCAGCACGACCCCGAGGGTGGCGGCCGCAAGGCCGAAGACCGCGGCCGCGTCCGGCCATTCGCCCAGGACCGGGATCGCGAGCAGGGCCGCGAGCACCGGCCCGAGCGGCGAGACCGCGGCGGCCCGGGAGGCGCCGAGGCGGTCGATCGCGAAGCCGTAGAGCACGATCGCGGCGACGCCCGAGAGCGCGCCCTGGAGCAGGGCCTGCACCACGACCGCGCCCGCGAGTCCCTGCGCCAGCGCGGCGGCGAGCGCCGGCGCCCCGAAGGGCGCGAGCAGGATCACCGACCAGACCCCGACGAGCGCCGCGCCTTCGGCCGGCGAGAGCCCGCTGCGGCGGTAGGCATGGGTGTAGAGGCCCCACAGGAACGCACCGGCGAGGAGGAGGGCATGCCCGCGCCAGGCGCCGCCCGCACTGTCGAGGAGCCCGCGCCCGGCGATGCTCGCGATTCCGAGCGCGATCAGCCCGAAGCCGAGGAGACGCCAGCGCCCGAGCCGCTCGCCGAACAGCACGAGCCCGATCAGCGCCACGAAGAGCGGCATGGTGCCGGGCAGGAGCGGGCCCACGTCGGCCGCGGGCGCGAAGCGCATGCCGGTCGCCACGATGAGGAAGAACGGCGCGCCCGAGCCGAGGAGGCCGAGCGCCACCAGGGGCGGCAGGCGGCGCGGCACGAGCCCGGTGCGCCACCAGAAGGGCGCGAGCACGAGAGCCGGCACGCCGAAGCGCAGGATCCCGATCGCGCTCGGGGGCAGGTCGTGGGTCACCGCGTGGCGCGTGCCGACCATCCAGAGCGCCCAGATCACCACCGTACCGAGCGCCGCGAGCCAGGCGGGGAGCCGGCGGCCGCGGGCCGGCGGCAGGGCGGAGGTGGAGAGGGCGGCGGTGTCGGACATGCGGGCCTCCGGATCGGCAACCATGCGGGAGCGGCATCATCGCGCCGGAGCCCGGGGCATGTCCTTGCGAAGTTCTGTTGCGGAGTCCTGGGATCTTGGCAGATGATTGCGCGGGACGGCATACCGGAGGCGCAGCGTGCCCTACATCGCCCTCGACGCGATCGATCTCCGCATCCTCGGATCCCTCCAGGAGGACGGCAGGCTTACCAACAACGACCTGGCCGACCGCGTCGGCCTGTCGCCCTCGCCGTGCCTGCGGCGCGTGCGCCGGCTGGAGGCGGAGGGCTTCATCCGGGGCTACCGCGCGGTGATCGACCGGGAATCCGTCGGGCTCGGACTGACGGTGTTCGTCGAGATCAAGGTCGGGAAGCACAACCGGGAGAACGCGCAGGCGCTTCAGGAGGCCCTGCGGGCCCTGCCCGAGGTGGTCTCCTGCCACATGGTCTCCGGCACCGCCGACTTCATCGCCGAGATCGTGGTCGCGAATCTCAAGGCCTACGAGCGGCTCCTGACCGAGACCCTCCTGACCCTGCCGATGATCGCCGACATCCGTTCGAACTTCGCCCTCACCCGCGTGAAATCCGACGGGGCACTGCCGCTGACGCATCTCCGGCGGGAGGACGCGCCGGCCGGGGCGCGGGGGGATTGCTGAGGGGCGTGAGTGGCCTACTCGGCCGCCGGGCGGACGGGCAGGTCCGACAGGGGGATTGCCACCGCCACGGCCTCGCGAAAATCCACCGCCAGATCGCCGTCGGCCCGCAAGGCGTCCAGCGAGCGGGGAACAGGGAATGGCCCACCGGTCAACGCCTCCCAATCCTCCGCGGCGAAGGCCAGGGCCTCGGCCGCGCTGCCGATCGCCTCGTCGAGCGAATCTGCGGCCGCGATCACCCCGGGCAGGTCGGGAAACGACACGCCATAGGAGGAGCCGGGCTCCTTGTGGATCAGGGCGATGTAGTGGGGCATCGCGCAGCGCATTCAATCATTCGGCCATCCGGCCTGCCTATATAAGCTCTTCACCGTCCCGATGGGAATGTCGCGCCGCGGGTGGGGCAGGATGACCACGCGCCCGGTCTCCTTGTGTCGGTACTTGTGATGCGATCCGCGCACGGACACGAGTTCGAACCCATCGCGCTCGAGGCGGCGTTTGATGTCCCGGCTGTCCGTAAGCATGACCTCATCCGAGGATCGACCGAACGAAACTACCTCACAGACGACTGCCGGTCAGGTCGAACGTCTCCTCCGCTCACGCATTCTCCGGAACCTACACCTCATCCCCCGTGGGAATTCCGCGTTTACCAACAGGTCGCCACCGAGCGAGCCACTTGACGGCTGCTCCGGGGCAACGGCGTGCATTACCCCGCCGGCTCCACGAAGCTGTCGAGCACCATCTTGCGTCCCGCCTTGTCGAACTCGACCGTGAGCTTGTTGCCGTCGACCGCGATCACGTCGCCGGGGCCGAACTTGGCGTGGAGGACGCGGGTGCCGGGCTGGTAGGCGGACGGCGCACCCGTGGATTTCGCCACCAGCTCCCCTTCGATCAGCGTCGGGCCGCTGCGGCGGGGCGGGGTGCTCCGCGCCGTGCCGCTGCCGAAGCTGCCCCCGAAGGAGCGTCCGCCCGGCGCGGTGTTCTGCTGCGCGCGCTGCCAGCCGGGCGTCTGGTAGGAGGAGCCGAAGGGCGTCATCCGGTCGAAGCGCGAGCCGTAGCCCCCATGCGAGAAGGAGGCCGGCGCCTCGAGGATCTCGACGCTGTCCTCCGGCAACTCGTCGACGAAGCGGCTCGGAATCGTCGAGTTCCACATCCCGTGGATGCGCCGGTTCGAGGCGAAGTAGAGCTTGGCGCGCTTGCGGGCGCGGGTCAGGCCCACATGCGCCAGGCGCCGCTCTTCCTCGAGGCCCGCCTTGCCGCTCTCGTCGAGCGCCCGGGGGTTCGGGAACAGGCCCTCTTCCCAGCCCGGCAGGAACACGGTGTCGAATTCCAGGCCCTTGGCGGCGTGGAGCGTCATCAGGCTGACGCGGTCGGAGGTATCGCCGTCGTTGGCGTCCATCACGAGCGCGATGTGCTCGAGGAAGCTCTGGAGGTCCGGGAACTCCTCCATGGAGCGCACGAGTTCCTTGAGGTTGTCGAGCCGCGTGGCCGCGTCGGCCGAGCGCTCCTTCTGCCACATCTCGGTGTAGCCGGATTCCTCCAGCACCGTCTGGGCGACCTCCGAATGGGGCTGCGTCTCGGCCATCTGCGACCAGCGCCCGAACGAGATCAGGAGGTCGCGGAGCGATCCGCGCGGCTTCGGCTTCAGCTCGTCGGTCTCGACGATGAAGCGCGCGGCTTCCATGAGCGGCACCCGGGCGCGGCGCGAATGCGAATGCAGCACCTGGAGGGTCGCGTCGGCGAGGCCGCGCTTCGGCACGTTGATGATGCGCTCGAAGGCGAGATCGTCGGACGGGGACATCACGCAGCGCAAGTAGGCGAGCGCATCGCGGATCTCCTGGCGCTCGTAGAAGCGCGGGCCGCCGATGACCCGGTAGGGCACGCCGAGCTGGACGAGCCGGTCTTCGATCTCGCGCATCTGCGCCGAGATGCGCACCAGGATCGCGATGCCGGACAGCGGATCCTTGCGGGCGTGCATCGCCTCGATCTCTTCGCCGATGAGGCGCGCCTCCTCCTCCGAATCCCAGGCGCCCGTCACGGTCACGCGCTCGCCCGCCACGTCCTCGGTGCGCAGGGTCTTGCCGAGGCGTCCCTCGTTGCGGGCGATCAGCCCCGAGGCCGCGCGCAGGATGTGACCGGTGGATCGGTAGTTGCGCTCGAGGCGGATCACCACGGCGCCGGGAAAGTCGTGCTCGAAGCGCAGGATGTTGTCGACCTCGGCGCCGCGCCAGCCGTAGATCGACTGGTCGTCGTCGCCGACGCAGCAAAGGTTCTTGCGCTTCTGCGCGAGGAGCCGGAGCCACAGGTACTGGGCCACGTTGGTGTCCTGGTACTCGTCGACGAGCATGTAGCGGAAACGGTTCTGGTACTGCTCCAGCACGTCCGGGTTCCCGCGCCACAGGCGCAGGCATTCGAGCAGCAGGTCGCCGAAATCGACCGCGTTCAGAGTCTTGAGCCGCTCCTGGTAGGCCCGGTAGAGACGCCCGCCCTTGCCGTTGCCGAAGGACTGCGCCTCGCCCGGCGGCACGTGTTCGGGATCGAGCCCGCGGTTCTTCCAGCCGTCGATCGCCTGGCTGAGCTGGCGCGCCGGCCAGCGCTTTTCGTCGATGCCCTCCGCCTCGATGACCTGCTTCATGAGCCGGAGCTGGTCGTCGACGCCGAGGATCGTGAAGTCGGAGCGGAGGTTCACGAGCTCCGCGTGCCGGCGCAGCACCTTGGTGCCGATCGAGTGGAAGGTGCCGAGCCACTGCATCCCCTCGGCGACGTCGCCGATGAGGTGCCCGACGCGCTCGCGCATCTCGCGCGCGGCCTTGTTGGTGAAGGTGACGGCGAGGATGCCGTAGGGCTGAGCTCTCCCAGTCGCGATCAGGTGGGCGATGCGCGTCGTCAGCACCCGGGTCTTGCCGGTGCCGGCGCCCGCGAGCACGAGGACGGGCCCCTCCGTGGTCTCGACCGCCTGGCGCTGCTCGGGGTTGAGCCCGTCGAGGTAGGACGAGGGCCGCGCCACGGCCGCCCGGGCGCGCTCGCTCAGGGAGCCGGCGCGGGGGGTCTCGAAATCGGGCGCGGGGCCCTGGGGGTCGGAACGGGTCATCGCGCTGTCATGGACCAAAACGCGAACGGCGTCGAGGCGCCGGGAGCGCCGAGGCCGGATCGCCGGGATGCATCCGATATGGAGCCGCCGGTCACCGGCCGCACCGCCGCGAAGGGCGCTCGAGAGCCTATGCGACCTTCACGTCGGTGTGGGTGAAATCGTCGCCTTTGAACAGGAGCGGAGCGTCGAGGCTCCGTGCGAGGGCATAGGCGAAGCAGCCGCCGAAATTGAGCCGGGCGGGATGCCCCGATCCCTTGCCGTAGGCCCGGAAGCCGCTTCGGGCGAGCCACGCCTGGTCCTGCGTGACGTCCATGGGCCTGATCCCGAGACGCTCGAGCGCCGGGTCGAGGAGCATGGCCGCGTCGCCGTGTCGGCTGAGCACCATCGCGGCCTCCACGACGTTGGCGACCGACATCACGGTTTCGGGCGAGTCGACGAGCGCGGCCTCGAAGCGGTCGGCATCATCCTCATCCAGGCACAAGGCCACGAGCGCCGAGGTGTCGACCACCATCACCACGGCAGGCCGTTCTCGTCGTAGAGCCAGTCGTGGTTCGAGGCCGCGTTGCCCTCCCGGTAGCTGCGGCCGAGCTCGCGGATGTGCCGGGAAGCCGCGAGCCGCGCCGCGCGGACCGTCTCGGTGACGGCTTTGCGCTCGCGCTTCTCCTGCGCCAGGCGCTCGGCCAGTGCCCGCGTGACCGCCTCGGTCAGACTCTCGCCGGTCAGCGCCGCGAGCTCGGTCGCGAGGCGGTAGGCTTCGCCGTTCTTGATGTTGAGCTGCATGGTAGAAAACTTTCGAGCTTTCTACCAATACCATCCGCCACCGGCCGTTCCAAGCGCCGTGGGCCGCCGCCTCTCAGTGCCGCGTGCCGGCCATCATCATGGGCTCCGGCGACACGGTCCGGCCCGGCACGCCGATCACCCGCCCGAGGGTGGCGGGCCGGGCGAGGCGGGCATGGGCCGCCTTCATGACCGCGAGGTTGCGCAGGATGTCGTCGGGGAAGGGGGTGACCTTGCGGGACTCCATGTCGACATGGAGCGCGAGGTGCTCGCAGGACGCCGCCACCCAGCCCTCGCGGGCATGGCGCAGCTCCATGTAGAAGTGCAGGCGCTTCTCGTCGTAGTCGATGAGCTGGAGCGTCACCCGGACCTCGTCGGGCGCTTTCAGCTCGCGCTTGTAGAGGATGTGGGCCTCGGCCGCGAAATAGGAGGCGTTGCGCTCCTCGACGTAATCCTGGCCGAGGCCGACGACCCCGAAGCCCTCCTCCACGGCCCGGTCGAAGAGCACGTGGTAATAGGCCATGTTGAGGTGGCCGTTGTAGTCGATCCAGGCGGGCTCGACCCGCATCGTCGAGGAGACGAAAGGAGCAAAGAAGAAGATCGGAGCGGATCGCTCGTCCGTCATCGGCGCCCTCCAGGTCGACGCGCGGTGGCGTGGATGCTCATTCTGCCCCTTTCCCTTAGGTTACCACGATTTTCGGGGCCATGCACCCGGTTTGGCAAGCCCTTTCCCGCCGGAAGCGGGAGACCGGTCCGGAGCGCCCCGCCATTGTGATGCGCTGTGGCCCCTTTGCAACCGCTCTGGTAGGTCTGGGCGATCACCCTCGTGAAACATCCACAACGGGGTCCTTCCGACGCCCGGCGCGGCGCCCGGAGGCCCGAGGCGACCGAGACCGGACACCCATGAACGCTCCCCTTCCGACCCCCCGGCCGCGGCCCGACGAGGCCACGATCACGGCGCTCGCCGCGGAATTCGCCAGGCGCTACGGCAACCGCACCGTCACGAGCCTTGCGGTGCGCGAGCAGCACGGCCACACCACCACCTGGATCAAGAACCAGCCGCCCGACATCGTGGTCTACCCTGAGACCACCGAGGAGGTCGCGGAGATCGTCAGGCTCTGCGCCGCCCACCGGGTCCCGGTGGTGCCGTTCGGGACCGGGACCTCCCTCGAAGGGCACGTGAACGCCCCCTTCGGCGGGGTTTCGGTCGATACCAGCCTCATGAAGCGGATCATCGCGGTCCACGACGAGGACCTCGACTGCGTGGTGGAGCCCGGCGTCACCCGCAAGGAGCTCAACGAGAGCCTGCGCGATCGCGGCCTGTTCTTTCCGATCGATCCCGGCGCCGACGCCTCGATCGGCGGCATGACGGCGACGCGGGCCTCCGGCACCAACGCGGTCCGCTACGGCACCATGAAGGACAACGTGGTGGCGCTCACCGTCGTGCTGCCGAACGGCGACGTCGTCCGCACGGCGCGGCGCGCCCGCAAGAGCTCGGCCGGCTACGACCTCACCCGGCTTTTCGTCGGCTCCGAGGGGACGCTGGGCATCGTGACCGAGATCACCCTCAAGCTCCACGGCATCCCGGAGGCGATCTCGGCCGGGATCTGCCCGTTCCCGACCGTGAAGGCAGCCTGCGACGCCGTCATCATGACGATCCAGACCGGAATCCCGGTGGCCCGGATCGAGCTCCTCGACGCGGCGTTCGTGCGGGCGAGCAACCTCTATTCCAAGCTCGGCCTGCCCGAGAGCCCGATGCTGCTGCTCGAGTTCCACGGCACGGAGGCCGGCGTGAAGGAGCAGGCGGAGCGCTTCGGCGAGATCGCCGTGGAGTTCGGCGGCGGGCCGTTCGAATGGGCCACCAAGGCCGAGGAGCGCACCCGCCTCTGGCAGGCCCGCCACGACGCCTACTGGGCCGCCAAGGCGCTCCGGCCCGGCGCCCAGTCGGTCGCGACCGACGTGTGCGTGCCGATCTCGCGCCTGGCCGAATGCGTCGACGCGACCGTGCAGGACATCGAGGCCGCTGGGCTCATCGCCCCGATCGTCGGCCATGTGGGCGACGGCAACTTCCACGTCCAGCCCCTCATCGACCTCGACAGCCCCGAGGAGGTCGCGGCCTGCGAGGCCTTCATCGAGCGCCTCGTCGAGCGGGCGCTTGCCATGGAGGGCACCTGCACGGGCGAGCACGGGGTCGGCCAGAAGAAGATGAAGTACCTCGAGGCCGAGCACGGCCCCGCCGCCCTCGATCTCATGCGCACCCTCAAACGGTCGATCGACCCGGACGACATCATGAACCCGGGCAAGATCGTCGCCCTCTGATCGCCGGACCGTGCGCTTCGGGGGCGGAGGGATGCCGCATCGCTCTCCTTCGGCGCATTCTTCGGGGCGGAAGGACGCCACGTCGCTCTCCCGCGGCGCGCGGAACTCGGGTAGAGGCGTGAGGGACTGACAACGGAGAAGGCGGTCTTTTGCGCGACATCCTGACGGTGCTGGCGTCGCTCGTGATCCTCGTCCTCGCGGCGGCGCTGATCGCGCCGCCCTTCGTGGACTGGGAGGCACGGCGCGACTGGATCGACCGGTCGATCAGCACCGCGTCGGGCACGGGCGCGCGCGCGGAGGGGCGCGTCGCTCTGCGCCTCCTGCCCTCGCCCCGTCTCCAGGTCGACACGCTCCGGCTCGGCGGGGAGGGCGATGCCGCGCCGTCCCTCGAGGCCCGGGGCGTCACCGCGGAGATCGAGCTGCCGCCGCTGCTGCGCGGCGAGGTGCGCTTCCGCGAGGCCCGGGCCGAAGAGGCCGAGCTGCGCGTGCCGATCGACCCCGCCGCCGCCTGGCCCGTGGGCCTCAAGGCCGGCCCCGCGGCGGTGCGCGACTGGGCGATCCAGAATCTCGGCATCGGCCGGCTCCTCGTCACCACGCTGGTGCCCGCGACCGGCCGCACCGACCAGTTCACGGCCGAGGACGTGACGATCGAGGGCCAGCGGCTCGCCGGACCCTGGCGTGTCGAGGGCCGTTCCCGCGACGTGCCGTTCCGCCTCGTCACCGGCGAGATGACCCCGGAGGGCCTGCTCGCCCTCAAGCTCAACGGCGGCGGCGACCGCGTGCCCCGCTTCGACGTCGACGCGCAGGCCGCGCTCGGCCCCGCTCCCGATCCCAAGACCCCGCGCCTCGCCGGCACGGTCCGCCTCGGTCTCGGCCCCCCGGCGCAGGCGCCGGCGGCCGGCATCCCGATCCCGGTGACGCTCCAGACCGCGTTCAAGACCGCGGGCGGGCGCATCGATCTCGACCAGCTCACGCTGGAGGGCGGGGAGGGCGCCGCGAGCCTGCGGCTGACCGGCACCGGGTCGCTGCGCCTCGACGACCCGCGCCTTGCGCTCAATCTCGAGGGGCGCCGGCTCGACCTCGACACGATCCTCGCGGCGCTCGTCGCCAAGGACGGCTGGGAGCGCCTGCGCACCATGCCGGTGCCGGCGGTTCCGGTGCCGGTCGATCTCGCGCTCGTCCTGTCGAGCGTCACGCTGGCCCAGGAGGAACTCGCCGACGTCTCCGCGAGGGCCACCATCACGGCCGACCGGCTCGCGGTCGAGCGCTTCGCCTTCACGGCGCCGGGCACGACGCGGGTGCAGCTCTCGGGCGAAGCCGGGCTTGCGGCGCTTGGCTCGTTCAGCGGGCGCGCGAGCATAGCCTCGGCGTCCTCCGACCGCTTCGGCCTGTTCCTCGACCGGCTCGGCCTGCGCGGTCCCACCCTCGCGGTGCTCGACGGGCGGCCCTTCGAGGCCTCCGCGGATCTGAGCGTCGCGGCGCCCGTGACCTCGTTCCGCAACGCCCGCCTGCGCCTCGGCGACGCGACGCTCTCGGGCAGCGGGCGCTACACCGCGCCCGAAGGCACCGCACGGGGCCGCCTCGAGGCGCAGCTCGCCGTGCAGGGCCTCGACCTCGCCGAGCTGCCCCAGGTCTCGAGCCTGTTCGAGGCGACGCGCCACCTCGACGTCGGGTTCACGCTGGACGCCCGCAACGTGCGCTACGGGCCCGGCCGCAGCGCCGGGCGCATCTCGGCGCGCATCCTCTCGGACGGCCCGGCCCTCGTGGTCGAGACCCTCGACATCGCCGACCTCGCCGGCGCGAGCGGACGGGTGAGCGGGCGCATCGCCCCGGACGGCTCGGGCCGCATCGCGGGCCGGGTGACGGCGCAGCGCGCCGCGCCCCTCGTCGACCTCCTCAGCACCGTGTGGATCGGCGGCGCCTCCCGCCTCGTGCCGCCCTTCCTGCGCGAGGGCGCGCTCGACCTCGCGCTGGTCTCGGAGCGACCCGCGACCGGCGACCGGCGCCTGCGCACCACGGTCAACGGCACCGCGGCCGGCGGGCGCTTCGAGGCCGAGGCGCTCACGAGCGACGGCGCCACCGACACCCTCACGGTGCGGTTGTCGACCGACCAGGCCGGCCGCTGGATCGATCGCCCCGGCCTCGCCGCGCTGCGCCGGCCCGGCACCCTGGAGCTGCGCAGCGTGCGGGTCGGCGACAGCCCGTTTCACGTCACCGTGACGGGCGAGGTCGCGGGCCTGCGCATCGCGACCCCGCGCGCCTTCGTGCTGAGCGGCGACGAGACCCTGGCCGAGAGCGGCGAGGCCGAACTCGCGACGGCCGACATCGCCCCCTTCCTCGCGATCCTGGGCGAGGGCGCGGTCCCGGAGGGCGCGACGCCGCTCCAGGCGCGGGTCACGCTCGGGCGCGAGGCGGGCGTGCCCCTCCTCACGGTCGCGGGGCGGGTCGCCAACGAGGCCGTCAATGCGCGGCTCCTGGTGCGCTCGCGGGCCGACATCAGCGGCAGCCTCGGCCTCGACCGCCTTTCGCTGCCCTGGCTCGTCAACGCCTTCGCGCTCAACCCGCAAGGGGAGCCGCGGCCGGGGCAGCCCTGGTCCGCGTCCCGGTTCGGCGCGATCGAGCGCCCGGCGGCCGCGGGGCAGGCGGAGGTGCGGGTGCGGCGCCTGTCCCTCGGGCGCGGCTTCGAGGCCGAGAACGCCGCCTTCACCTTTGCGCTCAATCCGGACGGCGTCGCCCTGCGCGGCTTCGAGGCCGGCTTCGCGGGCGGGCGGCTTGCCGGCGCCCTCAACGTGGTGCGCCAGGGCGCGCAGGCCTCCGTCTCGGGCGAGGGCGCGGTGCGCGGCACGACGCTGGCGGCGCTCGGCGGAACGACGCCGATCCAGGCCGGGCTCGGCGGGACGCTCCGCTTCGGCGCGACCGGCGACAGCGTGGCGGCGCTGGTCGCCAATCTCGGCGGCACCGGCGAGGTGCAGGTCACGGGCCTCCAGGTCGCGAACGCGGACCCGGCCGGGCTCGCCCGCGCGATCACCCGGATCCTGGCCGAGGACGATCCGCTCGCGGTCCGGCGGCTCGAGACCGTGATGGCCGAGGAGTTCAACCGCGCCGCCTTCCGGGCGCCGGCCGTGACGGCGCCCGCCAACCTGGTCGCGGGCGCCTTGCGCCTGAGCCCCTTCACGGCCGATGCGGGAACGGCGGTCTGGCAGGGCGCCGCGTCCTTCGATTTCAGGACGCTCGCCCTCGACGCGCAGGGCACGCTCACCGCGCGCGGCAACGTAGGTGGCTGGACCGGCAACTCGCCTTACGTGGGCTTGAACTGGCGCGGGCCTCTGCGCGCGCCCGTGCGCCAGATCGATACCGGTCCGCTCAACACCGGTCTCGCCGCGATCGTGCTGCAGCGGGAGCTCGCCCGGATCGAGGCCTTCGAGACCGAAGGCAACGAGCGCCAGCGGCGCACCAACCGCCTCGAGATGGACCGCCAGCGCGAGCGCGACCGCGTCGCCGCCGAGGAAGCCGCGCGCCAGGCTCGCCTGCGCGAGGAGGCGGAGCGCCGCGCCGCGGAAGAGCGCGCCCGCATCGAGGCGGAGCGCCGGGCCGCCGAGGAGCGCGCCCGGATCGAAGCCGAGCGTCGCGCCGCCGAGGAACGCGCCCGCCTGGAGGCGGAGCGGCGGGCCGCGGAGGAGCGGGCGCGTCAGGAGGCGGCGCGCCGGGCCGCGGAAGAGCGCGCGCGCCTCGAAGCCCAGCGCCGGGCCGAGGAGCAGGCGCGCATCGAGGCGGAGCGCCGGGCCGCCGAGGAGCGGGTGCGCCAGGAACAGGCGCGGATCGAAGCCGAGCGCAAGGCCGCCGAGGAACGGGTGCGCCAGGACGCGGAGCGACGCGCCGCCGAGGAGCGGGCCCGGATCGAAGCGGAGCGGCGCGCGGCCGAGGAAGCGGCGCGGCAGGCACGGATCGAGGCGGACCGTCGAGCCGCCGAAGAGCGCGCCCGTCGGGACGCCGAGCGCCGGGCCGCGGAGGAGCGCGCGCGCCAGGAGGCGGAGCGCCGTGCGGCCGAGGAGCGGGCCCGGGTCGAAGCGGAGCGCCGCTCGGCCGAGGAAGCCGCGCAGGCGGAGGCCGAGCGTCAGGCGCGCAGCCGCGCCGAGGCCGAGCGTCAGGAGCGCGTGCGGCAGATGCAGCGTCTCCTGGAGGAGACCGAGCGGCAGGACGCCGAGCGCCGGGCCGCGGGGGCGCCGTCGCCGCCCGCCGCGCCCTCGACCCTGCCGCCGCCGATCGACCTCCCGCCGCCGCCCTGGGTCGGGCCGTCCCGGGCCGATCCCGTCGCGCGTCCCTGAGGCGCGCGCCGCAGGCGGGTCGGGGGCTGCGTCCGCCCCGCCTCCGCGATCGATCCCTCCGCGGCGGGAGGTTGCACCCGCTACGCGTCCGTGATCGACCCTTCCGCGGCGGGTGGGCCCGAGGATGCGTCCGGCACGGGTTCCCGCCCGGCCCCGGTCTCGGCCTGCCGCTGCACCGCGCGCAGCACGTGGACCCGGATCGCCGAGGAGAGGTTTTGCCCGCCGCGCTCCGCGTCGATGCGCCCGATCAGGGCCTGGACCGACACGCCCTCCGCGGCCGCGATCGCCCGCAGCGCGTCCCAGAACGGCCCTTCGAGCGAGACGCTCGTGGCGTGGCCCGCGATCGCGACCGAGCGCTTGACGACGCCCGCGCCGCTCACTCGGGCTCCTTGTCCCCGAGCCGGTGCCCTTCGAGCCGGCGCGCGTCGAGATCCTTGCGGGCCTCGCTCAGGAGCCTGTCCACCTTCGCCCGCCCGAACGCCGCCCGGTTCGCTTCGGCCTGCGATTCCTTCTCGGCGCGCTGCTTGCGCTTGCGGGCCTGGCGGAGGTTCACGATGTCGGCCATGGGTCAGGTCCCGGCTGCGTCGATTGATTGGAGAAGGTGCGAGGGAGCGACGCGGTTACAAGTTCCGCAACGACTGTCCGAAAGGGCCGTGCTCGTCCACAAAGCGATTGTACCACGCCACGTCTGCGTTGATCCGATCCTGTAGGGTCTGACGATCGGCGTCGGTCATCGCGGCGGAGCGAAGGTCGCGTGCATACCGGCGAAGAAGCTCCTCGGCCACGCGCGCGGCGTCGAGACCTGCCGCCTCGATGTCGTCCACGATCCTCCTGTCCAGGCTCACCTGGATCGTCGCGCGATCGCCATAGTCCATGGCTCCCTCGCTGTGGGAGTGTACCGGCCCCCGCTCCCCGCTGCCAATCCCTACTCCCCCGGCTGCAGCATCTTCTCCGGCCGCACCACCCGGTCGAACTCCTCCGCGGTGACGGCGCCGGAGCGGATCGCCTCCTCCTTCAGGGTGGTGCCGTTCTTGTGCGCGGCCTTGGCGATGGCCGCGGCCTTGTCGTAGCCGATCGTGGGGGCGAGCGCGGTCACGAGCATGAGCGAGCGCGCCATGAGCTCGGCGATGCGGTCCCGGTTCGGCTCGATGCCCGCGACCGCGTTGTCGGCGAAACTGATCGCGGCGTCGGCCAGCAGCCGGATCGATTGCAGCACCGCGCTCGCGATCACGGGCTTGAACACGTTGAGCTCGAAATGGCCCTGGCTGCCCGCGAAGGACACGGTCGCCTGGTTGCCCACCACCTGGGCGCACACCATCGTCATGGCCTCGGCCTGAGTGGGGTTGACCTTGCCGGGCATGATCGAGGAGCCGGGCTCGTTCTCGGGCAGCGTGATCTCGCCCAGCCCCGAGCGGGGCCCCGAGCCCATGAGGCGGATGTCGTTGGCGATCTTGAACAGCCCTGCCGCCAGGCTCGCCAGCGCCCCTTGCGTGAACACGAGCGCGTCGTGGGAGGCGAGCGCCTCGAACTTGTTGACCGCGGAGGTGAAGGGGAGCGCCGTCAGCTCCAGCATCTTGGCCGCGAAGCGGTCGGCGAATTCCGGATGCGCGTTGAGGCCGGTGCCCACCGCCGTCCCGCCCTGGGCGAGCGCGTAGAGCCCCGGCAGCGTCGCCTCGACCCGCAGGATCCCGAACTGCACCTGCGCGGCGTAGCCCGAGAACTCCTGGCCGAGCGTCACGGGCGTCGCGTCCTGGAGGTGGGTGCGGCCGATCTTGACGATGTCGGCGAAGTCCTTCGCCTTGGCGTCGAGGGCGCCGTGGAGGTGGCGCAGCGCCGGGAGGAGCCGGTCGTGGATCTCGCGCGCCGCCGCGATGTGCATGGCGGTCGGGAAGGAATCGTTCGAGGACTGGCCGCGGTTGACGTGGTCGTTCGGATGCACCGGGCTCTTGCCGCCGCGCTGGCCGCCCAGCCTCTCGTTGGCGATGCTCGCCAGTACCTCGTTCATGTTCATGTTGGACTGGGTGCCCGAGCCCGTCTGCCACACCACGAGGGGGAACTGGTCGTCGAACTTTCCCTGCACCACGTCCGCGGCCGCGGCCGCGATGGCGTCGGCGAGACGCGGCTCGAGCACGCCGAGGTCCCGGTTCACGAGCGCCGCCGCCTGCTTGACCAGCGCCAGCGCATGGACGAGCGGGAGCGGCATGCGCTCGCTGGTCCCGCCGATGCGGAAGTTCTGCAGGGAGCGCTGGGTCTGCGCGCCCCAGTAGCTCTCGGCCGGGACCTCGATGGGGCCGAACGTGTCGGATTCGGTGCGGGTGGCTCCGCTCTGAGCCGAGGAGGGGAGGGAGGGCGACATCCTGGCCTCTTCTGATGGGTGCTGGGGACCACATGTAAGGGACGAACGCGCCAGTTCGATCCCAGGCGCCGATTCAGCGAGGCGGCCGACCGTGAACGAGATCTCCCCTCGAACGCTCTTCCGCCCGCCGGCACCGGAGCCGCTGGAGCGGCCGCTCGACCTGTTTCCGCTGCTGCGGGAGCTGCGCCGCAACCCGCTCGCGACCTGGACGCGGGAGCATTTCACCGCGCCCATCGTGGCGGCCGAGACCGCCATGGGCCGCGTCACGGTGCTGAGCGACCCGGCCGCGATCCGCCACGTCCTTCTCGACAACGCCGCAGGGTACCGCAAGGACGACCTGCAGCGGCGGGTGCTGGCGCCGGGGCTGGGCAACGGGCTCCTCACGGCGGAAGGGGAGGAATGGCGCCTGCAGCGGCGCACCCTCGCGCCCCTCTTCGCGCCCCGCCACGTCGCCGGGTTCTGGCCCGCCATGGTCGAGGCCTCGGAGCGCTTCACCCGCCGCCTCGCCCGCCGGCCGGAAGGGCGCGTGACCGACATGGCGCTCGAGATGACCCGTGTCACCCTCGACGTCCTCGAGCGCACGATCTTCACCCGCGGCCTCGCGCGCGACCCGGACGCGCTCGGGCGCGCCATCACCCGCTTCTTCGAGGCGCTCGGCCCCGTCGATCCCCTCGACCTGTTCGGGATGCCGGCCTGGCTGCCCCGCATCGGGCGCTGGCGCGCGCGCCCGGCCCTGCGCTTCTTCGAGGAGGTGGTGGGCGAACTGATCGAGGCGCGGCGCCGGCTCCTGGCCTCGGGCGAGCCCGCCCCGCGGGACATCCTGACCCTGCTCCTGGAGGCGGCCGACCCGGAAACCGGCAAGGGCCTCACCGACGTGGAGGTGCGCGCCAACATCGTGACCTTCATCGGCGCCGGCCACGAGACCACCGCGAACGCGCTCACCTGGACGCTCTACCTGCTCTCGCAGGCCCCGGACGTGCGCGAGCGGGTGGAGGCGGAGGTCGACGCGGTCCTGGGCGAGGCCGCCATGGAGCCCGGCCATCTCGACCGCCTCGTCTTCACCCGCGCGGTGCTCGACGAGGCCATGCGGCTCTATCCGCCGGTGCCCTACATGAGCCGGACGCCGGTGGCCGACGACCGCATCGGCGGCCTGAAGATCCCGCGCGGCTCCTACGTCGCCATCGTGCCCTTCATCCTGCACCGGCACCGGACCCTGTGGGAGGAGCCCGACGCCTTCGTGCCGGAGCGCTTCCTGCCGGAGAACAAGGGCAGCATCGACCGCTTCGCCTACCTGCCCTTCGGGGCGGGACCGCGGGTGTGCATCGGGGCGAGCTTCTCGATCCAGGAGGCCATGATCGTGCTCGCCCCCCTCGTGCGGGCGCTCCGGTTCGAGCTCGTGGAGGGGCATGACGTGCGCCCGCTCCACCGGGTCACGCTGCGGCCGGAAGGCGGGCTGCCGATGCGCATCGGCAAGCGGCGCGCGGCTCCCTGACGGGGCGGCGCACGGATCGGAGCGTCGCGCGGGGCTGCCGATCTGCGCTGCCCGGCGGCGTCAGCTCTTCTTGCGGAAGGAATCCAGGCTCACGACCTGGGCGGTGCCGCCGGCCTCGTCCTTGCCCTTCGCGGCGTCGGCGGCCTCGGCGGGCTTCTCGGCGCCGGGCGCCGGCTTCTCGGGATTGGCGGGCTTCGCGGGCGCCTTCGAGCCCGCGCCCTTGGCGGTCACGGGCGCGGGCGCCTTCTTGGGCTGGAGCTCGACCGGCTCGGATCCGGCGCCGCGGATCGGGCGCTGCGGGGCGGCCGGCGGCGCCTCGGCGGGCTCCTCCTCGGCCTCGCCCGGGATCTCGAACTTGAGGCCGAAGGAGACGGACGGATCGAAGAAGCCCGTGAGCGCGTCGAAGGGGATGAGCAGGCGCTCCGGCACGCCCGAGAACGAGAGGCCGACCTCGAAGGCGTGCTCCGTGACGCCGAGGTCCCAGAACTGATGCTGGAGCACGATCGTCATCTCCTGAGGGTACTTGTCGCGCAGGCGCTGCGACAGGCGCACGCCCGCGAAGTCCGTGCGGAAGGAGATGTAGAAATGGTGCTCGCCGAGCAGCCCGTCCTTGGCGGCGTCGACCAGGACCCGCCGCACCACTCCCTTCAAGGCCTCCTGCACCAGAAGATCGTAGCGAATCAGGTCGTTGGCCATCAGGGCGCCCTTGAGGTCGCGGGAAAGGGAACAGCGCAGCGGGACCTCGGGGTGCGACGCCCCTCGGTCCGGCCGCAGGATGCGATCGCGTCGACCCGGACGGGCAGGTCGTCGGCGCCTCGCGCAGCCTGCGAAATATAGGCCCGGACCCGCTTCATTGGAAGGGCAAGGCCCCCGATTCCGGGGCGCTCCGGGCCTCATGACGGCCGTTGGAGCGGGCGGCGGCGCGCCCCGCCCGCCGCGCCGCCTTGCGCCCGCCCCCGGCGCCGGGCCGAAGCGGGGCCTTGCGCCTCACACGTGCCCTTCGGTGCGGATGTGCAGGACGTTGCCGCAATGCTTGCAATGGACCGCGTCGGGATCGTGCAGGAGGAGCCCGCAATCCTCGCACTCGTAGGGCACCTTGTGGGGCCGGAAGATCGCCTGGAGCAGGCGCAGGAACAGGCTGACCCCGATCACCATGATGCCGACCGCGAGCAGGCGCCCGCTGGGCCCCTCGAGGGTGATGTCGCCGAAGCCGGTGGTCGTGAGGGTCGTGATCGTGAAGTAGAGCGCGTCGAGATAGGTCGCGATCTTCGGGTTGATGTCGTTCTGGCTCACGAACACGATCGAGGTCACCACGAAGATGAAGACCAGGAGGTTCGTGGCGCGGACGATGATGTCCTCGTTGCGGCAGAAGAAGGGGGAATCCTTCCTGAGGTCGCGCAGCAGATGGTAGGAGCGCAGCAGCCTCAAGGCCCGCAGGACCCGCAGGAAGCCGAGATTGTCGACGAAAGCCGGCAGCAGGAGCGAGCCGATCACGAGCACGTCGGCCGCGGTCGCCGGGGTGAGGACGTAGCGCAGCGGGCGGTCGTCGATGTAGACCCGGATCAGGAGGTCGACGAAGATCACGGCCGCGATCACGGCATCGACGACGATGATCCAGCGGCCTTCCTCGATCACGGCCGTGAGGAAGAAGAAGGCGATCGTCGCGACGTCGAAGGCCAGCATGGCATAGCGGAACAGGCGCGCGGCGGGATTGTTGCCCTCGTAGAGGTATTTCAGCCGGGCCCTGAGGCCCGGATTCCGCTTCGTGCGCGTTGCGAGTCCCTGAACCGCCATCGTCTGATCATCCTGCCGGTCCGAGGGAAACGCCGAGCTTGGCCGTCCGTTTCCGGTGAATCCCGTGGACGGGTCCGCGGGCATGCCCTGATTTTCGCCGGTGTCTGCGTTAGGATCCGGACGGGAGGCCTCCATGGACGCTTATCACGATCTCCTCCGCCGCATCCTCGACCAGGGCGTCCGCAAGGACGACCGCACCGGCACGGGCACGCTGTCCATCTTCGGCCACCAGATGCGCTTCGACCTGTCCGAGGGTTTCCCCCTCGTGACGACCAAGAAGCTGCACCTGAAGTCCATCGTCCACGAACTGCTCTGGTTCCTCAAGGGCGACACCAACATCGGCTACCTCAAGGAGAACGGCGTCTCGATCTGGGACGAATGGGCGGACGAGAACGGGGACCTCGGGCCCGTCTACGGCAAGCAGTGGCGCTCGTGGGAGAAGCCGGACGGCGGCACCGTGGACCAGATCGCTTCCGTTTTGGACGAGATCCGCCGCAACCCGGATTCGCGCCGGCTCGTGGTGAGCGCCTGGAACCCGGCCGACCTCGACCGGATGGCGCTCGCGCCCTGCCATTGCCTGTTCCAGTTCTACGTCGCGGAAGGGCGGCTCTCGTGCCAGCTCTACCAGCGCTCGGCCGACGTCTTCCTCGGCGTGCCCTTCAACATCGCGTCCTACGCGCTCCTCACCCACATGATGGCGCAGGCCTGCGGGCTGCAGCCGGGCGATTTCGTCCACACCTTCGGGGATGCGCACCTCTATCTCAACCACCTCGAACAGGCGCGGCTCCAGCTCTCCCGCGAGCCCCGCGCCCTGCCGCGCCTGCGGCTCAACCCGGCGGTCCGGTCGCTCTTCGCCTTCACCTTCGACGACGTCGCGATCGAGGGCTACGATCCGCACCCGGCGATCCGGGCGCCGGTCGCGGTCTGACGGGACTCCGCCGGCTTCCGCGGCCGCTCGACAGGGGAGGGGCTCATGAAGCGTCGTGCGCCGCGGGCTTCCGGGGCCGCCCGGCAGGGGAGGGGGCCGTGAACCGCCGCGCGCCGCCGCACCGCTCCGAGATCCCGGCCCGGGACCGGGAGATCCGCTCCATGACCCGGCGCGAGGCCCTGGAGGACGCGGTGCGCACGCTGGCGCCGCGGATCCCGGGCCACGAGTTCGAGGCCGTGGTCGACCATGCCCTGGTGAGCCCGGGCCTGCGCGGCGCGCTGCCCGAGCGGGGCGCCTGGCTCTCGATGGTGGCCTATATCCGCCACCGCCTCACCGACTACGACAGCCTGCTCGACGAGGGCTACGACCAGGACAGCGCCCGCTTCTTCGTCCTCGACGAGATCAACGCGGTGCTCGAGGCCTGGGGCTCGCCGCGGCGGGTCTCGGGCGAGGAGGAGGCGGGCGGCGACGGCTGAGGGCGAGGCTTGGCCGTGACGGCCCCGCGGGTTAGAGGTCGGGCCTCCCGTCGCCGAAGGCTCCCTCGATGACACTCGCGATCCGTCCTGCGCGCCCCGACGAGGCCGGCCTCGTCCTCGCCTTCATCCGCGAGCTCGCGGACTACGAGCGCCTCGCCCACGAGGCCGTGGCGACCGAGGCCGACATCGCGGCCGCCCTGTTCGGGGAGAGCCCGCGCGCCTTCGCCGACATCGCGGAATGGAACGGCGAGCCCGCCGGCTTCGCGCTCTGGTTCTACAACTTCTCGACCTTCCGGGGCCGGCACGGGATCTATCTCGAGG
This sequence comes from Microvirga sp., assembly GCA_036263675.1. Taxonomy (GTDB): domain Bacteria; phylum Pseudomonadota; class Alphaproteobacteria; order Rhizobiales; family Beijerinckiaceae; genus Microvirga. Next base: position 154,421 of record DATAGO010000032.1, read on the forward strand.
ACCTCTTCGTCCGCCCGGCCTTCCGCGGCCACGGCGTCGGCCGGGCGCTGCTGCGGCGCCTGGCGCAGCGCTGCGTCGCGGAGGGGCTGCCGCGCCTCGAATGGTGGGTGCTCGACTGGAACGAGCCGGCGCTCCGCTTCTACCGCTCGCTCGGCGCCGTGCCGATGGACGAATGGACGGTGCAGCGGGTCACGGGGGAGGCGCTGGAGCGGCTGGCGGCGGAGCGTTGAACATCCCCCGCCGAACCTTATATTCTGATGTTATAACGGTTGTTGGCACAGGAGGCGGCGATGGGAGCACTTAAGGTCCGCAAGATCGGCAATTCGGTCGGCGTGGTCCTCCCCAAGGAGGTCGTCTTGCGGCTTCGCGTGGAGCCGGGCGATCAGCTCTATCTCACCGACACCGAACGCGGCGTCGAGCTCTCTCCCTACGACCCGGAGTTCGAGGCCGACATGGAGATGGCACGAGAGATCATGCGCAAGCGACGTGCCGTCCTGCGCGAACTCGCGAAATGACCTCCTTTCGGTGGCTCGCCCGGCGCACGATCCTGGCGGTCCACGCAGCTCAGATCGCGGAGCATGGCGGCATCGCCGGGATCCGCGACGAGGGGCTACTTGAATCCGCTTTGGCGAGGCCAGAGCACAAGGCCCATTACGGCGAAGCCGATCCGGCTGTCCTCGCCGCAGCCTATGCCTACGGCATCGCACGCAACCACCCCTTCCTCGACGGGAACAAGCGCACGGCTTTCGTCGCCATGGAGCTGTTCTTGATGAAGAACGGCTTCTTGCTGACGGCCTCGGACGAAGATGCCGTCGTGACCTTCCTGCGCCTGGCTGCGGGCGACCTCGCCGAGGACGACCTCGCCGCCTGGATCCGTCAGTCCCTCACCCCTCGCTCTCCATGACCCTCCCCCTCGTCATCGTCGTCGCCGTCGCCGAGAACGGCGTCATCGGGCACGACAACCGGCTGCTCTGGCACATCCGCTCCGACCTGCGGCGCTTCCGCGAGCTCACCTGGGGCAAGCCGATGATCATGGGGCGCAAGACCTTCGCGTCGATCGGCAAGCCGCTGCCGGGGCGCGAGACCGTGGTGCTGACGCGCGACCCCGCCTTCGCGGCCGAGGGCGTCCACGTGGCGCGCTCCTGGGACGAGGCGGTCGCGGCGGCCGAGCGGCTCGCGGGGGCCATGGGGGCGGATGCGGTCGCGGTCGTGGGCGGGGCGGAGATCTACGCCCTGGCGCTGCCCCGGGCGGCGCGCATCCACCTCACCGAGGTCCATGCGGCGCCCGATGGCGACACCCGGTTCCCGCCCTTCGACCGCACCGCCTTCCGGGAGCGGAGCCGCAAGTCCTACCCCGCCGGCCCCAACGACGAGCACCCCTTCACGACGATCGACCTGGAGCGCCGCCGCGCCCCTTGAGCCGCTCCGGCGGGTGCGCTCCGCCCGTCGACCCGGAGCGCCGCCGCGCCCTTTGAGCCGCTCCGGCGGGCGTCGCTCGCCCGCCCGCCTTGCCGCAGGCCGTTGACGAAACCGCGGCCAGTCCCCACTTCGCAGCCTTGACAGGCGGAGGGAACCCCACCCACAACCGCCCATGCTCCTTTTCGGCCGCCACCGGCCGGATCACCGGACAATCAGGAAAGGCACGACATGCCCTGGAGTAACCAGAGCGGCGGCGGAGGCGGCGGAAGCGGCGGAAGCGGCGGCGGCAATGGCGGAGGCCCCTGGGGCAACCGCGGCTCCGGCGGCGGCCGCAACAACGGCCCCTGGGGCTCCGGACCGCAGGGGGGCGGCACGCCCCCGGATCTCGAGGACATCCTGCGCCGCGGCCAGGACCGCATCCGCGACATCATCCCGGGCGGCGGCTCGATGGGCGGCAAGAGCCTCGCGGCCCTGGCGCTTGCCGCGATCGTGATCTGGCTCCTCACCGGCTTCTACACGGTGCGGCCCAACGAGGTCGGCATCAACATGATCTTCGGGGCCTATCGCGGCCAGAGCGGGGAGGGCCTGCGCTACAACCTGCCCTATCCGATCGGCCGGGTGGAGAAGCCCAACGTCACCGCGGTCAACACCGTGTCGGTGGGCTACCGGCCGGCGCAGCAGGGCCGGGGGCGCGACGTGATCGAAGAGAGCCTCATGCTCACCGCCGACGAGAACATCGTCGACATCGACTTCGACGTGCAGTGGCGCATCAACGCGGCCCGGGCCCAGGATTTCGTCTTCAACCTCCAGAACCCGGAGGGCACCATCAAGGCGGTGGCGGAGAGCGCCATGCGCGAGGTGATCGGCCGGCGCAACATCCAGGCGGTGCTCACCACCGAGCAGCAGAGCGTCGCCCAGGAGGTGCGGGACATCATGCAGGGCACGCTCGACGCCTACGGCGCGGGCGTCCTCGTCAATGTGGTCCAGCTCCAGGCCGTCCAGCCGCCCGCGCAGGTGCGCGAGGCCTTCTTCGACGTGAACGCGGCCCAGCAGGACGCGATCCGCGTGCAGAACGAGGCCGAGACCTTCGCGAGCCGGGTGGTGCCCGAGGCCCGCGGCCAGGCGGCCCGCAACGTGCAGCAGGCCGAGGGCTACCGCGAGCAGTCGGTCGCGGACGCCAGCGGCCAGGCCTCGCGCTTCCGGCAGGTCTACGAGGAATACCGCAAGGCCCCGGAGGTGATCCGCGAGCGCATATTCCTCGAGACCATGGAGCGCGTGCTCGGCGGCATGGACAAGATCATCATCGACCAGAACGGTCCGGGCGGAGGCATCGTGCCGTACCTGCCCCTGAACGAGCTGCAGAGGCGGGCACCGCAGCCGGGGAGCCCAGGGGCGAACTCCGGAGCGAACCAGGGCGTGAACCAGACCCAGGGGGGAACCACGCGATGAACAACCCGCTCGTGCGCACCGGCGCCCTCGTCCTCGTCGCGGTCCTGGCGGTTCTGTTCTATGCCGCGACCTTCACGGTGCCGCAGACCCAGCAGGCCCTCGTCCTCCAGTTCGGCCGCGTCCGCGCGGTGATCCAGGACCCCGGGCTGCACTTCAAGTATCCCTTCATCGAGAACGTGGTGTACCTGGAGAAGCGCGTCCTCGACCTCGACCTGCCGGTCCAGACCATCCTCTCGGCCGACCGCCAGAACCTGGAGGTCGACGCCTTCACGCGCTACCGGATCTCCGATCCCCTGCGCTTCTATCAGGCCGTCAACAACATCGCGCTCGCCAACCAGCGCCTGCAGAGCTTCGTGAACTCCTCCATGCGCAACGTGCTCGCCAGCGCGTCGCGCGACGCAATCGTGCGCACGGACCGCGGCGGGCTCATGAACCGGATCCAGGAGGACGTGAACCGGCAGGCCCAGAATCTCGGCGTCGAGATCATCGACCTGCGCCTCACCCGGGTCGACCTGCCGGCGGCGAACAGCCAGGCGGTCTACCAGCGCATGCAGACCGAGCGCCAGCGCGAGGCCGCGGACCTGCGCGCCAACGGCCAGCAGCAGGCCCAGACCATCCGGGCCCGGGCCGAGCGCGAGGCGACCGTGATCCTCGCGGAAGCGAACCGCCGCGCCGAGGAACTGCGCGGCCAGGGCGACGCGGAGAAGAACCGCATCCTGGCCGAGGCCTTCGGGCAGGATCCCGGCTTCTTCAGCTTCTTCCGCTCCATGCAGGCCTACGAGGCCGGCCTGAAGGGCAACGACACCCGCATGGTGCTGAGCCCGAACTCGGACTTCTTCCGCTACTTCAACGATCCGAACGGCCGCGGGGGCGCACCCCAGGCGGCCGCCGGTCCGGCGTCCGGAGGAGCTGCGCGGGCGGCGGCACCCGCTCCGGCCGCGCCCGCATCGACGGGGTCTGCTGCGCCTGCACCCGCTCCGGCGCAATAACCGGGTCCCCATGGACGACCTCTTCGCAGCCCTCGGCCTCGCTCTCGCGGTCGAGGGCCTCTTGTTTGCGGCCTTCCCCGACGGGGTGCGCCGGGCGATGTACGAGGCCGCCCATACTCCGAGCGACCGCATGCGGCTGACCGGCCTGATCTCCGCGGCCGTAGGCGTCGTGATCGTCTGGGCCGCGCGCCAGTTCGGCTGACGACGGTGCCGGCGGCGCGCCGCGCCCGCCCGCGGGCTCGCGATGCATGCGCGGGAGGAGGCCAGGGGCGATGCCGGCGGTGCGCCGCGCCCGCCCGCGGGCTTGTGATGCCGCGGCCGCACTTCGCGCTTGATTGAGGCGGTCGCGGGCCAATCTAATATCCCACGTTTCACCCGAGAGGATCACCGATGGCATCTATCATGCGCGCCCCGGCGCCGGCCGAGGCATCATCCGCCAGGCGCCGCGCGGCGTCGTGGCTTGCGGTCTTCGCGCTCCTCGTCACCCTGTGGCCGCAGCCCGGCGCGGCCCGGGCCGCGCCGGAATCCTTCGCGGATCTCGCCGAGCAGGTGATGGGCGCGGTCGTCAACATCTCGGCCTCGACCACCGCCGAGGCCCGCAACCGCACCCTGCCGCAGCTGCCGCAAGGGACGCCGTTCGAGGACCTGTTCGAGGAGTTCTTCAACCGCCGCGGCCAGGGCCAGGGTCAGGGCGACAACAACACGCCCTCCCGTCCGCAGCGCCGCTCCAACTCGCTCGGCTCCGGCTTCGTGATCGACCCCTCCGGCATCGTGGTCACCAACAACCACGTGATCGGCGAGGCCAACGACATCAGCGTGATCTTCTCCGACGGCACCCAGCTCAAGGCCGAGGTGGTCGGCAAGGATTCGAAGGTCGACCTCGCGGTGCTGCGGGTGAAGACCGACAAGCCGCTCAAATCCGTGCCCTTCGGGGATTCGGAGATCCTGCGCCCCGGCGACTGGGTGATGGCGATCGGCAACCCGTTCGGCCTCGGCGGCTCCGTGACGGCGGGCATCGTCTCGGCCCGCGGACGGCAGCTCGCCTCCGGTCCCTACGACAACTACATCCAGACCGACGCCTCGATCAACAAAGGCAACTCGGGCGGTCCGCTGTTCAACATGAAGGGCGAGGTGATCGGCATCAACACCGCGATCCTCTCCCCCGGCAGCGGCGGCGGCTCGATCGGCATCGGCTTCGCGGTGCCGGCCTCGACCGCGGTGCCGATCATCAGCCAGCTGCGCGAGTTCGGCGAGACCCGCCGGGGCTGGCTCGGCGTCCGCATCCAGAGCGTGGACGACGCCACCGCGGAGGCCCTCAACCTCGGCCGTCCCCGCGGCGCGCTGGTCGCGGGCATCGACGAGAAGGGCCCGGCGAAGCCCGCCGGGATCGAGGTCGGCGACGTGATCGTGCGCTTCGACGGCAAGGAGGTGAAGGACTCCCGCGACCTGCCCCGGATCGTCGCCGCGTCGCCGGTCGGCAAGGCCGTGGACGTCACGATCGTCCGCAAGGGCAGCGAGATCACCCGGCAGGTCACCCTCGGCCGCCTCGAGGACAGCGAGCGCCAGCAGCAGGCGAGCATCGGCCAGCCGCCGACGGCCGCGCCCACGGTGGCCCAGGAGGCGCTCGGCATGAGCTTCTCGGGCATCTCGGACGAGATGCGCCGCCGCTACAACATCAAGGACACCGTCAAGGGCGTGGTCGTCACCAAGGTGGATCCGAACTCCGCCGCGGCCGACAAGCGCATCCAGGTCGGCGACGTGATCGTGGAGGTCGGCCAGGAGCCGGTCACGAACCCCGCCGACGTGGCGCGCCGGATCGACGACCTCAAGAAGGACAAGCGCAAGTCGGCGCTGCTCCTGGTCTCCAACGCGCAAGGCGAGGTCCGCTTCGTCGCGGTGTCGATCGAGTAGAACCGCCGGAAAAGGGCCCACAGAATTTTTTGCGGCCCCCGATCCTGCGCTCCGGACAGAAAAAGGGCGGCTTCGGCCGCCCTTTTTCGTGTTCGTGCCGATCCCGGAAGCAGAAAATCCCGGTTCTGCCGAGGTTTGCAGCAACGCTGCGGGGAGAGGGCCGAAAAACTTGAAAAGAGCGTGTTTTTCGCCTGTGAACTCTTGCCGCGACAGAAACGTTAGGTGGACATCCGCTGAGCTTTTCTGAAAGGGACGTCGATGTCGACCCTGAAGCTGATGGTTTGCGCCGCGGGACTGGCGGCGCTGGGCGCCGGGCTCGCCCCCGACGCCTCCGCCCAGTCCTCCGGGAGCTGCGGCGCCCGCGACAAGATCCTGAGCGCCCTGAGCAACGACTACAAGGAGGCTCCCGTCGGGATCGGTCTGACCCAGACGGGCAGCGTCATCGAACTCCTCGTCTCCGAGAAGGGTTCGTGGACGCTCCTGGCGACCGGCCCCTCGGGCAGCTCCTGCATGATCGCCGCCGGCCAGAACTGGGAATCCATGACGCTCCCGGTGGGCAACAAGACCTGACGGGCCGCCGCCGCGAGCGGGTCCCGACCGCGTTCCTGTTGCGTTTGCGTATCGCGTTCCGGGTCTCGAGACCCGGACCCCGTCCGGCCTGTGAGCCGCGACGGCAGGGCCCCGGCCCCGGCGAGCGCCTCGACTCCATGAGCGCACCCGGCCCGGCTCAGGCCCCGGCGACATCGCCAGCTCCTCGACCTCTGTCGGAGCGGCTCAGCCCTCCACGAAATCCCGCGCCCGGTAGCCCTGCGCGAAGAGCAGCGCCGTCAGGTCCCCGTGATCGACCCGCGCATGCGCCGCCGCCGCGACCGCGGGCTTCGCCCGAAAGGCGACCCCGAGACCGGCCTCCCCGAGCATCGCGAGATCGTTCGCCCCGTCGCCCACCGCCAGCGTCTCGTGCGCCCGGAGGCCGAGGCGCCCGCGCAGCTCGACGAGCGCCGCGAGCTTGGCCTCCCGTCCGAGGATCGGCTCCTCGACCCGGCCGGCGAGGCGCTCACCCTCGACCACGAGGCGGTTGGAGCGGTGCTCGTGGAAGCCGATCCGGGCGGCGACCGGCCCGGTGAAGAGCGTGAACCCGCCCGACACCAGCGCCGCGTAGGCGCCCGCCGCCCGCATGGTCCCGACCAGCGCCCGCCCGCCCGGCATCAGCGTGATGCGGCTTTCGAGGATCTCGTCGATGACGCCGACCGGCAGGCCGGCGAGGAGCGCGACGCGCTCGCGCAGGGCCGGCTCGAAGGCGATCTCGCCGCGCATGGCCCGCTCGGTGATCTCGGAGACTTCCGCCTTCAGGCCGACGAAATCCGCGAGCTCGTCGATGCATTCCTGGCCGATCATGGTGGAATCCATGTCGGCGAGAAAGAGGCGCTTGCGGCGGGTCGCCTCGGCCTGGACGATCACGTCGATGGGGACGCCCTCGATGCCGTCGCGGAGGCGCGCCTCCGCGGCCTTGGCGTCGGAGCCCTCGAAGAGGAGGTCGGCGGCGATTCCGCTTGCGAGTTCGGCGGCGAGCGTCTCTCCTCCGAGCGCCCGCGCGGCGGCCGCGACCACGTCCGGCGTCACGGCGGGACGGGAGGGGTTCGCGACGAGGGTCGCGACGAGGCGCTGGGACGGCATGGACAGGGGCTCGGGTCGAGGGACGATAGGGGCCGTCCTCATTGCAGGGCCGACCGCCTCAGGCAAGTCGGCGCTCGGGGTGCGCGTCGCGAAGGCGCTCGGGGGCGCGGTCGTCAACGCGGATTCCATGCAGGTCTACCGCGACCTGCACGTGCTGACCGCGCGCCCCTTTCCGGAAGACGAGGACGGCGTGCCGCACCGCCTCTACGGCCATGTGGACGGGGCGGTGAACTTTTCCGTCGGGCGCTACGTCGCGGACGCGGTCCGCACCCTCGGGGATTTGCGGGCGGACGGCCTCGTGCCGGTCTTCGTCGGCGGCACCGGGCTCTATTTCAAGGCCCTCACCGAGGGGCTCTCCGAGATCCCGCCCGTGCCCGACGCCGTCCGGGACGAGGTCCGCCGCGCGAGCGAGGGGCTGGCGGCGCCGGACCTGCACGGGCTCCTCGCCGCCCGCGACCCGGAGGCGGCGGCGGCCTTACGCCCCTCCGACCGCCTGCGGATCCAGCGGGCGCTCGAGGTCCGGGCCGCCACCGGGCGCTCGATCCTCTCCTTCCGGGGCGAGCGCCGCCCGGGCCCGCTGGCCGGCCTGCCAATGGTCAAGCTCTTCCTCGCTCCCGAGCGGGAGGCGCTCCGCCGCCGGATCGACGCCCGCTTCCGCGCCATGATGGAGACCGGCGCGATCGACGAGGTGAGGGCGCTCGCCGCGCGCCGTCTCGACCCGATGCTGCCGGTGATGCGGGCGCACGGGGTGCCGGGGCTCCTGGCGCATCTGCGCGGCGAGGCCACTCTGGAGGAGGCGGTCGCCCGGGGGCGGGCCGACACGCGATCCTACGCCAAGCGCCAGTTCACCTTTTTCCGTCACCAGCTCGGCGGCTGGACCTGGACGCCGCCCGAAGCCGCCTGGGCGGCCTTCGAGCGGGGTCTCGACGCGCCGGCCCTCTGACCGGGTGCCGCGGACCCTCCAAAAATCGGCCTTGACCGCATTCGCCCCCTCCGCTAGCGTCCCGGCAACTTTGGATCGCGAAAGCTGCATTCATGCGCACGATCATTCTCGTAAGCGAGGCGCCGTCGACGGAGCGGGGATAACACCCCGTCACATCCGACGATGGCGCGCAGGCCCCCTCCGGGGCCTTTTTTATTGCCTGAAATCCTGACCGCTGCCGAACCGAACCCCGAGACCCTCTAGGAGCCACGACCATGAGCGAGACGATGACCGGCGCCGAAATGGTGATCCGCGCCCTGCAGGATCAGGGAGTCGACACCCTGTTCGGCTATCCCGGCGGCGCCGTGCTCCCGATCTACGACGCCCTGTTCCACCAGGAGAAGGTCCAGCACATCCTGGTCCGCCACGAGCAGGCCGCGGTGCATGCGGCGGAGGGCTATGCCCGCTCGTCCGGCAAGGTCGGCGTGGTGCTCGTGACCTCCGGCCCCGGCGCGACGAACGCGGTCACCGGCCTCACCGACGCCATGATGGATTCGGTGCCGATCGTGTGCATCACGGGCCAGGTCCCGACGCACCTCATCGGCTCCGACGCGTTCCAGGAATGCGACACTGTCGGCATCACGCGCCATTGCACGAAGCACAACTACCTCGTCAAATCGATCGAGGATCTGCCGCGCGTGCTGCACGAGGCCTTCTACGTCGCCGCGAACGGGCGCCCCGGTCCGGTCGTGATCGACCTGCCGAAGGACATCCAGTTCAAGAGCGGCTCCTACGCCCGCCCGACCGACAACCAGCACAAGACCTACCGCCCGACCGTGAAGGGCGATTCCGAGCGCATCCGCGCCGCCGTGGAGCTGATCGCCAGCGCCAAGCGCCCCGTGTTCTACACCGGCGGCGGCGTGATCAACTCGGGCCCGCGCGCCGCGGCGCTGCTGCGCGAACTCGTGCGCCTCACCGGCTATCCCATCACCTCGACCCTCATGGGGCTCGGCGCCTACCCGGCCTCGGATCCGCAATTCCTCGGCATGCTCGGCATGCACGGCACCTACGAGGCCAACCTCGCGATGCACGATTGCGACGTGCTGATCAACATCGGCGCGCGCTTCGACGACCGCATCACCGGCCGGCTCGATGCGTTCTCGCCCTACTCGAAGCGCATCCACGTCGACATCGACCCGTCCTCGATCAACAAGAACGTCAAGGTCGACATCCCGATCGTCGGCGATTGCGCCAACGTGCTCGAGGACATGCTGAGCCAGTGGCGCTCCCTGAAGCCGCAGGTCGACAAGGCCGCGCTGAAGGAGTGGTGGACGAAGGTCGAGGGCTGGCGCCGGCGCAAGTGCCTGACCTACCGGCCCTCGTCGGAGACCATCAAGCCGCAATACGCGGTCGAGCGTCTCTACGAGCTCACGAAGGACCGCAACGTGTACGTCACCACGGAGGTCGGCCAGCACCAGATGTGGGCGGCGCAGTACTTCAAGTTCGAGGACCCGAACCGCTGGATGACCTCGGGGGGGCTCGGCACCATGGGCTACGGCCTGCCGGCCGCGATCGGCACGCAGCTCGCCCATCCGGGCGCGCTCGTGATCGACATCGCGGGCGAGGCCTCGATCCTCATGAACATGCAGGAGATGTCGACCGCCGTGCAGTACCGGCTGCCGGTCAAGATCTTCATCCTCAACAACGAGTACATGGGCATGGTGCGCCAGTGGCAGGAGCTCCTGCACGGCGGGCGCTACTCGCAGAGCTACTCCGAGAGCCTGCCCGACTTCGTGAAGCTCGCGGAAGCCTATGGCGGCGTCGGCATGCGCTGCGACAAGCCCGCGGACCTCGACGCCGCGATCCTCGAGATGATCAACGTCGACCGCCCGGTGATCTTCGACTGCGTCGTCGACAAGCAGGAGAACTGCTTCCCGATGATCCCCTCGGGCAAGGCCCACAACGAGATGCTGCTCAACGACTATCTCGGCGAGACCGGCCAGGACATCGGCTCGGTGATCGACGAGAAGGGCAAGATGCTGGTGTAAGCTCTCCCGAGCGGGCGCTCCTCCCTCCCTTCAGGGGAGGGTGGCGCCCGCAGGGCGACGGGCGGGGTGTTCGCCGAAGGCGAGTTCTAGGCCCGATGGTGCCGGATGCGCTTCGCGCAGCACCCCACCCCGCGCGGCTTCGCCGCGTCGCCCTCCCCTGAGGGGAGGGAGAGTGCTCACCATTCACCGGCGTGATCCCAGCCCTCACGCAATATTGTTGGCGCCGCCCGCGGCCCTGACCGACACTCCGGACCTTCACCCATCCGGGAGCCCCCCATGCCCACCCTCGTGATCGCCAACAAGCTCTATTCCTCCTGGTCGATGCGGCCCTGGCTGCTGCTGCGGCACTTGCGCGTCGCCTTCGACGAGGTCGTCATTCCCCTCGACCGGCCCGACACCAAGGCCCGCGTCCTGGAGCATTCGCCCGCCGGCAAGGTGCCGATCCTGAAGGACGGCGACGTGACGGTGTGGGAGTCGATCGCGATCATGGAATACGTGGCCGAGACCTATGGCGCCCCGGTCTGGCCCAAGGACGCAAAGGCCCGCGCCATGGCCCGCGCGGTCGCGGCCGAGATGCATGCGGGGTTCCAGGCGTTGCGCTCCGCCTGCCCCATGAACCTCGGCAAAAGGTTCCCGCCCCGCGACCGCGGCGAGGCGGTCGCCCGCGACGTGGCGCGCTTCGAGACGATCGTGCGCGATGCGCGCTCCCGCTTCGGAGCGGGCGGACCGTTCCTGTTCGGGGCGTTCTCGGCCGCCGACGCCATGTTCGCGCCGCTCGCGACCCGGCTCGACACCTATTCGATCGCGATCGGCCCGGAGACGCGCTCTTACGTGGACGCGATCCTCGCCCTGCCGGCCTTCCGGGAATGGCGCGCCGCCGCGCTCCAGGAGACCTGGGTCGTGGAGCAGGACGAGGTCGACGAGGAGCCGAGCGAAATCTTCCGCAGCGCCGCCTGAGGCGGCCGGGCGGCGCCGGAAGGCGGTTTATCCCGGCGCCGCTTGCCGATATGAGACAATGAAAGACCTGACCCGATGAGCCTGATGAGCACCCATTATCCCGACCCGACCCGCATCGAGCCCGTCAACCGGCACACGCTGGCGATCGTGGTCGACAACGAGCCCGGGGTCCTCGCCCGGATCTCGGGGATGTTCTCCGGCCGCGGCTACAACATCGAGAGCCTGACCGTCACCGAGACCGAGCACGAGGCCCACATCTCGCGCATCACCATCGTGACCACGGGCACGAACGCGGTGATCGAGCAGATCAAGAGCCAGCTCGGCCGCCTCGTGCCGGTGCACCGGGTCGTGGACCTGACGATGCAAGGCGAGGCGATCGAGCGCGAGCTCTGCCTCGTCAAGGTGGTGGGCAAGGGCGACCACCGGGTCGAGGCCATGCGGCTCGCCTCCGCCTTCGGGGCCCGCACCCTCGACGCCACGCTCACCTCCTTCGTGTTCGAGCTCACGGGCACGACCGAGGAGGTCGAGCGCTTCATCAAGCTCATGACGGTCGTGGGCCTCGCGGAGGTCTCCCGCACCGGGATCGCCGCCATGGCGCGCGGGGCCGAGGGGCTCTGAGGCCGCGGAGGGCTCCCGGACACGGATCCCCTATGCCTGGGACGGGCGCAGGGGCTCCCGAACACGGATCCCCTACGCCTGGGACGGGCGCGGCGGCTCCCGGACACGATCCCCTATGCCTGGACGGGCGCAGGGGCTAAAAGCCCGGGGAGGGCGGTGTGCCGCCTGAACCCGAGAGGCGCGCCCATCCCGTGACGACCTCCCTGCCGCCGATCGTCTTCCTGCCGGGCCTCCTCTGCGACGCGAGCGTGTTCGCGCATCAGGTCGCGGCGCTGCGGCCCTTTGCCGATGTGGCGGTGGCCGATTTTTCGCAGCACGATTCCCTGGTCGAGATGGCCCGCACGGCGCTGTCCCTGCGCGAGGGACCGGTGATCGCGGTCGGCCATTCCATGGGGGCCCGCGCGGCGCTCGAGATGGTGCGCCTGGCGCCGGAGCGGGTCGTCCGCCTCGCCCTCCTCGACACCGGCGTGCATCCCCGCCGCGAAGGCGAGGAGGCGAACCGCCAGGTCCTCGTCGACCTCGCCGACCGGGAGGGCATGGCGGCGCTCGCCGAGCGCTGGCTGCCCCCCATGGTCCACGAGGCGCGCACCGGCGACCCGAGGCTCATGGAGCCTCTCAGGGCCATGGTGATGCGGGCGGATGCCGAGCAGCACCGCCGCCAGATCCGCGCGCTGCTGAACCGGCCCGACACCCGTCCGCTCCTGCCGACGATCGCCTGCCCGACCCTCGTGATGGTCGGGCGGCAGGACCGCTGGAGCCCGCTCGCCCAGCACGAGGAGATCGCGGCAGCGCTCCCGGACGCCACCCTGGTCGTGATCGAGGACAGCGGCCACATGGCCCCTGTCGAGCAGCCCGAGGCCGTGACGCGGTCGCTCATGGCCTGGCTCGGGCTGGCGCCCGCGATGCGACCCGCGGCCGGGACGTGAGATTCTCTTGACGAGACGGAAAGGCCGCCCGCGGCCGAGGATGAACCGATGGACCGCACCCCCGACGACCGGATCCCTGATACGCCGCTCTTCGACCGCAAGCGGTCCCTGAGGGGCTACCGCATCAACAAGGCCGCCATGGGCCTCGGCGATCCGGCCAACCGCGAGGCCTTCAAGCAGGACGAGAGCGCCTATCTCGACCGTTTCGGTCTGAGCCCCGAGGAGAAGCAGGCCGTGATGTCCCGCGACTGGCGCGAGATGGTGCGGCTCGGCGGCAACCTGTTCTTCATCCTCAAGATCTCGGCCGTCGATCCGGTGCGGATCACCGAGATCGGCGCCCATCAGGCCGGGATGGAGCACGACGATTTCCTGCGCGAGCGGCTCGGCAAGAAGGTGTGACGGCCGGAATCGCCGTCGAATCGAATCTGGAACGATGCCCCATCCGGGAGAGAGACCGATATGGCAAAGCTGATTGGCGGATTGGGAACCTCGCACGTCCCCTCGATCGGGGCCGCGATCGACAAGGGCCTGCGCGACACGCCCGACTGGAAGCCGTTCTTCGACGGCTACATTCCGGGCCAGGCCTGGGTGCGGGAGCACAAGCCCGACATCGCGGTGGTGATCTTCAACGACCACGGCAATTCGTTCTTCCTCGACAAGGTCCCGACCTTCGCGGTCGGCTGCGCCGAGGAATACCGGCCCGTCGACGAGGGCTGGGGCCCGCGGCCGATCCCGCCCTTCCGGGGCGCGGTCGACTTCTCCTGGCACCTCATCGACACGCTCGTCGAGAACCGCTTCGACCCGATGATCTGCCAGGAGATCGAGGTCGACCACGGCATCCAGGTCCCGATGGAGCTGTTCTGGGGCCGGCCCGCGGAATGGCCCGTGCAGGTGGTGCCGATCTTCGTCAACGTGATCCAGTACCCGATCCCGCTGCCGAGCCGCTGCTACGAGATGGGCCGGGTCCTGCGCAAGGCCATCGAGAGCTACGCGGGCGACGAGCGGATCGTGATCCTCGGCACCGGCGGGCTCTCGCACCAGCTCCAGGGAGCCCGCGCGGGCTTCGTGAACCCGGAGGCCGACCGGGCTTTCCTGCGCGACATCGCCGGAAATCCGGACCGGCTCGCCGCCATGACGCGCGAGCAATATGTCGAGACCTTCGGGAGCGAGGGCGCCGAGCTCATGATGTGGCTCGTCATGCGCGGCGCCATGGACCCCGAGGTGGTGGTGCGCCACACCCATTATTTCGTGCCCGCCTCCATGACGGGGGCCGGGATGATCGTGATGGAGAACGAGGCCGATCCCGTCAGCGCCGCGGCTTGAGCGGTGCCGGTATGAGGGGAGGGCAGCCGATGGCCTACTGGCTCATGATCTTCCGGCAGAAGCCCGGCACGCAAGGTTTGCGCGAGCGGCACCGCGAGGCGCACCGGGCGCACGTGGCGAGCGGCGGCGGCGGGCTCGCCCGCGTTCTCATCGGCTCCGCGCTCACCGAGGACGACGGCGAGACGCCGCTCGGCAATTTCGGGGTGCTGGAGGCCCCGACCCGCGAGGCCGCGGAAGCCTTCGCGCGCAGCGACCCGCTGGCGCTGGCAGGCGTCGTCGAGACCATCGAGGTCGTGGCGCTCGCCTCGCGCTTCCAGGCCCACCGCATCGACCCGATGACCCGGTAATCGGGTCGATGCGCTTCGCACCCCCGGGTGCGCTTGCGGACCGACCCCGAGGATCGGATGATCGGTCCGACAGGGCCATTTCTCTGGTCCTTCTCGCCTGACCCGATGCTATTCTGATCCCCACCTCATCCCGAACCGGCCGCACCAGAGCCCGGACCGAGACGCAACCGGAGGACACCATGAAGAGACGCACCCTTCTCGCGGCCGGCGCCGCCGCTTTCGCGCTGGCGCTCGGCGCACCCGCTTCCGCGCAGGAGCCCCTGAAGATCGGCCTGATCCTGCCGATGACCGGCCCCTTCGCCTCGACGGGGCGGCAGATCGAGGCGGCCGCCAAACTCTACATGCAGCAGAACGGCGACACCGTCGCGGGAAAGAAGGTCCAACTCGTCCTCAAGGACGATACCGGCGTCGCCGACACCACCAAGCGCCTCGCCCAGGAGCTCATCGTCAACGACAAGGTCACGGTTCTCGCCGGTTTCGGGCTCACCCCGCTGGCGCTCGCGACCGCGCCGCTCGCCACGCAGGGCAAGGTGCCCCAGGTCGTGATGGCGGCCGCGACCTCGATCATCACCGAGCAGTCGCCCTTCATCGCCCGCACGAGCTTCACGGCCGCGCAGGCCACCGTCCCGCTCGCGGACTGGGCCGCGAAGAACGGCATCAAGCGCGTGGTCACGCTCGTCTCCGACTATGCCCCCGGCATCGACGTCGAGAAGGCCTTCACCGAGACATTCACCAAGGCCGGCGGGCAGGTCGAGAACCTGCGGGTGCCGCTCGCCAACCCGGACTTCTCGCCCTTCCTCCAGAAGGTCGCGGATGCCAAGCCCGATGCGCTCCTCGCCTTCGTGCCGTCGGGCGTCGGCGCGCAGTTCATGAAGCAGTTCGTCGAGCGCGGCCTCGACAAGAGCGGCATCAGGCTCCTCGCGGAGGGCAGCGTCACCGACGACGACCTCCTCAACAACATCGGCGACGTGGCGCTCGGCGCCATCACGACCCACCATTATTCCGCGGCGCACGACAGCCCCGAGAACAAGGCGTTCGTGGAGGCGTTCAAGAAGGCCAACCCGACCATGCGGCCGAACTTCATGGCGGTGGGCGGCTACGACGGCATGCACCTGATCTACGAGGGGCTGAAGAAGACGAGCGGCCAGGGCGGGCAGGCGCTGGTGGACGCCATGAAGGGCATGAGCTGGACGAGCCCGCGCGGGCCGGTCTCGATCGACCCGCAGACGCGCGACATCGTCCAGAACATCTATGTCCGCAAGGTCGAGCGGAAGGACGGGGAGCTCTACAACGTCGAGTTCGCCACCATCCCCAACGTCAAGGATCCCGTGAAGGCCGCCAAGGCCAACTGATCCGGATGGAGCGCCGCTCCCCTGCGGCCTGCCCGGGGAGCGGCGGCCACGGCGAGCCGATTTCCGCCGTTTCGGGCGGCAGAGGCCGGCACCAGATCTGCATGGGCGGCCGGCCCTTCATGTGGCATGGGCCGCAAGCGGCGCACGGTCGCTGGCCCTCTCGGGCCGTGCGGCCGCGCGCCGGACCGGCAGGCCTCGTCCGCGTCGCCCGGCACCCGCAATCCCCCGCTTCTCCGACGCAGGCTCAAGCCGCCGCTTGACGAAACCCGCGTGCTGGTCTTCTCTGGCATGCCAGATGCCAAACACCAGCATGGAGCCGCCCGCACCGATCGAGGGGGCACCGGCGGGTGGCGTGCCGACCGCGACGACCGGCGTCGTGCTCGCCCTCGTCCGGCGGCGCGCAGAGCGGACCGGCACTGAACGAGAAGAACGGGAGGGATCCTTGTCCCATGAAGTGAGTGGCTCGGAATCGACGGTTTCGACGCGGGTGATGGAGCTCGTGGTGTCGGGCGCCTTCGTGGCGCTGGCCCTGGTCATCATGGTCGACAACTGGCGCATCGGCGCCCGCTGGGC
>DATAGO010000033.1:0-123993 GCA_036263675.1 Microvirga sp.
GGGGGGGGGGGGGGGGGGGGGGGCCCGGTCGGTGGAGCGAGCGGCCTCCATCTCACGCGTGTCATGGAAGGGCTCGATCAGAAGGGCGCGGCCCCCATAGCAACCCACACCGTGGTCCTCACGTCGGGATGGCCGGGTCGAGCCCGGCCATGACACGGAGACCACCCGCTCCACCGACCCGCCCCTCACCCCAACCCTCTCCCCGTGAACGGGGAGAGGGAGACGAATCCCCTCCCCCTGACCCTCTCCCTTCCTGCGGAGAGGGAACCGGAGTCACCCCATGCCCCAGCCCCGCGTTCTCATCTCCGACGCCCTCTCGCCCGCCGCCGTCCAGATCTTCAAGGACCGCGGCGTCGCGGTCGATTTCCAGCCCGATCTCGGCAAGGACAAGGACAAGCTCAGCCAGATCATCGGCGAGTACGACGGCCTCGCGATCCGCTCCGCCACCAAGGTCACGGCCAAGATCCTCGAGCAGGCCAGGAACCTCAAGGTGATCGGCCGCGCCGGTATCGGCGTCGACAACGTCGAGATTCCGGCCGCCACCGCCAAGGGCGTGATCGTGATGAACACGCCGTTCGGCAACTCGATCACCACGGCCGAGCATGCCATCGCGATGATGTTCGCGCTCGCGCGCCAGATCCCGCAGGCGGACGCCTCGACGCAGGGCGGCAAGTGGGAGAAGAACCGCTTCATGGGCGTCGAACTCACCGCCAAGACGCTCGGCGTCGTCGGCTGCGGCAACATCGGCTCGATCATGGCCGACCGCGCCATCGGGCTGCGCATGAAGGTGATCGCCTTCGATCCCTTCCTGTCGCCGGAGCGCGCCCTCGAACTCGGCGTCGAGAAGGTCGAGCTCGACGATCTCCTGCGCCGCGCCGACGTCATCACGCTGCACGTGCCCATGACCGAGAAGACGCGGAACATCCTCTCGGCCGACGCGCTGAACCGGACGAAGCGCGGCGTGCGGATCATCAACTGCGCCCGCGGCGGCCTCGTCGACGAGGCGGCGTTGCGCGCCGCGCTCGATTCCGGCCACGTGGCGGGCGCGGCCTTCGACGTGTTCTCCGAGGAGCCCGCGACCGCGAACCCGCTCTTCGGCCACCCGAACGTGGTCTGCACGCCCCATCTGGGCGCCGCCACCACGGAGGCGCAGGAGAACGTGGCGCTCCAGATCGCCGAGCAGATGTCGGACTACCTGCTCCAGGGCGCGATCCAGAACGCGGTGAACTTCCCCTCGATCACGGCCGAGGAAGCCCCGCGCCTCAAGCCCTTCGTGGCGCTCGCCGAGAAGCTCGGCTCGTTTCTGGGTCAGCTCACGGAAGCCCCGATCACGGGAATCCGCATCGAATACGAGGGCGCGGTCGCCGACATGAACACCCGCGCGCTCACCTCGGCCGCGGTCACGGGCGTGCTGCGCCCGTTCCTGCAGGACATCAACATGGTCTCGGCCCCGGTCGTCGCGCGCGAGCGCGGCATCGTCGTCGAGGAGGTGAAGCGCGAGAACGCGGCGCGGGACTACGAGAGCTTCGTGCGCATCGTGGTCGAGGCCGAGGACATGGCGCGGCATGCGGGCGGCACGGTGTTCCAGGACGGCAAGCCGCGGGTGCTCGAGATCCGCGACATCACCGTCGACGCCGAGTTCGCGCCGCACATGATCTACGTCAGGAACGACGACAAGCCGGGCTTCATCGGCCGCTTCGGCACGCTGCTCGGGGAGGCGGGCGTCAACGTCGCGACCTTCGCGCTGGGGCGCAACAACCCGGGCGGCGACGCCATCTGCTTCGTCTCCGTCGACCAGCCGGTCTCCGCCGACCTGCTGCGCCAGATCGAGGCGATCCCGCAGGTGAAGCGCGCGCGCGCGGTGCGGTTCTAAGGGGAGGCTTTGCCGAGGCGGCCGCGGTCCCGTTTCCGGCTGGAAGCGGCGTCGTCGAAGGGATCCAGGCCCCTCGGTGTCATCCCCGGCCGGAGCCGTCAGGGCGGAGGGGAAGGGGATCCAGCACAACGACTTGCTGCGAAGCAGCTCAATACGTCAGCACATAAGGCGCCGCTTCGCGGCCTCATCATTGTGCTGGATCCCCTTCCCCTGCGCACTTCGTGCACCGGCCGGGGGTGACACGGTGGGTGCTGAATCCCCTCCAGCGGCTGCGCCGCTTCCGGCCGTGGGCGACACCGCGAGCGGCCCGGCGGCCCCGACGCCTCAACCGATCATCGAGGGCGTGCGGTCGGCGGCGAGCATCGCGCGCGCCTCGCGCGAATCCTGGTGCATGCGCGCCACGAGAGCCTCCGCGCCGTCGAAGCGCTCCTCGCCGCGCACCCAGCCGACGAGCTCCACGTCGAGAATGCGACCGTAGAGGTCGCCCGCGAAATCGAACAGGAAAGCCTCCAGCAGCGGCGCGCCGTTGTCGAAGGTGGGGCGGCGGCCGAAGCTCGCGACGCCGTCGTGCACCGCGCCGCCCCCGAGCGAGGCCCGCACCGCGTAGATGCCGTGCCGCAGGCGCGCCTCGTCGGGCAGGCGCAGGTTCGCGGTCGGGTAGCCGAGGGTGCGGCCGCGCTTCTGGCCGTGGCGGACCTCGCCGCGCACGAGCCAGCGGTAGCCGAGAAGCGCATTGGCGGCGGCGACGTCGCCGCGCTCCAGCGCGGCGCGGATCGCGCTCGACGACACGACTTGGTCGCCGGCCGTGACGGCCGGGACGATGGTGCAGCCGATGCCGTTGTCCGCGCACAGCGTCCGCAGCCGGTCCGGCGTGCCTTCGCGGCCGCGGCCGAAATGGAAATCGTGGCCGACCACCACGCCCGAGACGCCGAGCTCCTCGCGCAGGAACCGCGTCACGAACGCGTCGGCCGAGAGCGCCGCCAGCCCTTCGTCGAAGCGGCGCACGAACACCCCGTCGAGGCCGCGGCGCGCGAGGAGCGCGAGCTTCACGGGTTCGGGCGTCAGGCGGAACAGGGGGGCCTCGGGGCGGAAGTAGGTGCGCGGATGCGGCTCGAAGGTGAGCACCGCGCCGGCGCGGCCCGCCTGCGCGGCCGCCGCGCGGGTCGCCTCGATGAGCGCCGCGTGGCCGCGGTGGACCCCGTCGAAATTGCCGATTGCCGCCACGGCCCCGCGCAGCGTCGCCGGAACGGCCTCGCCGTCGCGGCAGACCTGCAATCCGCTCGCGGCCGGAAGGGAGGCGTCGTGGAGAGGCATCGAACCCGTGGACCCTGGCGTCGGGGTCGCGACCCTGGCGAAAAGGGGAGATGGGGTCAAGCCGCGGGAGCCGCCCGCGAGCCGGGTCCCCTGCCCCGCCTCAGGTCCGCGCGGCGGCCGCGAGCAGCCTCGGCGTGTCCGCCGCGCCCATGGCCTCGGCGACGTCCAGCGCCGTGCGCCCGCCCGCATCCCGCGCATGCGGGTCGGCGCCGTGGCCGAGCAGGAGCGCGACGATCTCGCTGCGGTCGAACATCGCGGCCGTCATGAGCGCCGTGCGCCCGTCGGGGCCGCTGCCGTCCACGGCCGCGCCGCGCTCCAGGAGCAGGCGCAAGACGGCCGCGTCGCCCTTGAAGGCCGCCGCCGCGAGCGGCGTCTGCCCGCGGTCGTTGGCGAGTTCCGGATCGCCGCCATGATCGAGGAGCACCCGGACGGCGTCGAGGTGGCCGTGATAGGCCGCCAGCATCAGCAGGCTGTCGCCTTTCTCGTTGCGGATGTTCGGGGGTAATCCCATGCGCAGGAGCTCCCCGAGCTCCCCCGCCTCGCCGCCCCGCGCGTGATGGAACACCCGCCGCGCGAAGGCGAGCGTGTCCTCGTCGAGCGCCGGGCGCGGCGCTGTTCCCTCTTCGGTCATTGGCTCTCCGGACGTCCTCGTCCCTCTCAGACGAGCCAATACATGACGGCGGGAAGTCCCGCGAGCGCGGCACCGAGGCCGACCGCCAGCGGCAGGCGCGAGCGCGGGTCGGCGAGGCGGCGCACCGCCTGCGCGGCGCGGCCCGCCTCGATGCGCCAGCCGTTCATGCACGAGCACAGCAGCCGATGGGCCTGGCGCTCGGAGAGTTCGAAGAACGCCATGGCGTCGCCGAGACGGTCGCTCCCGAGACCCGCCGCCCGCAGCACCGGGTCGGCATAGGCGACCGTCAGGGGAGAGTTGTCGGCCCGCAGGGCCGGGCGCTCGGCCCTCGGCACGAACTCGATCTCGCCGAGCGAGCGCAGGCGCCGCTCCGGCTCGCGCGAGAGCACCGCGGCCCAACGCTCCAGGCGGTCGCGGCGCGACAACAGGCGGGGCGCCTCGTGCACGTCGGCCCGCGCCCGCAGCGCATCGACAGGCTTGTGTTCCATGGCGCCTCTCCGTGACCGACTCGGCCCCCACGGTGCGGGATCGGGCCGCGATCGCCGGAGACGCCTCCGGCGTCTGCCTCTCCCGGGCAGGGCCGCATGATCCGCGACCCCGAGCCTTCCGCGATTCGGCGGCTTTTTTGCGTCGGAGCGGGAATCCGCTAGCCTCCGGCTCCCATCCTGCGCGGCCTCGGGCCCCGCCCCATCCCGGAGACGACCTGCCCATGCCGAGCCATCGGATCGACGCCGCGCCCGAGACCGTGCACTGGGGCTATTTCGACGCCGCGCTGGAGCCCGTCCTGACGGTGGATTCCGGCGACACCGTCACCCTCTCGACCGTGTCGGGCGGGCCCGAGGTGATGCCGCGCGACCTCGCGATCCCGCCGGCCCTGCCGGCGATCCACGCCGCCCACAAGCCGAAGCTCCCGGGCCACATTTGCACCGGGCCGGTCGCGGTGCGCGGTGCCAGGCCGGGCCAGGTGCTCGAGGTGCGCATC
The DNA here is from genome assembly GCA_036263675.1 of Microvirga sp. Taxonomy (GTDB): domain Bacteria; phylum Pseudomonadota; class Alphaproteobacteria; order Rhizobiales; family Beijerinckiaceae; genus Microvirga. Next base: position 4,801 of record DATAGO010000033.1, read on the forward strand.
CAGGCGATCGATCTGCACTACGACTGGGGCTACACCTTCTCGGCGCCCCAGAAGGGCGCCCTGCCGGAAGACTTCGACGCGATGCACCTGATGCATCTCCCCCTCGACCGCTCCCGCATGACGGGCCGCCTGCCCTGGGGCCTGGAACTCGACCTGAAGCCCTTCTTCGGCGTCATGGCGGTGGCGCCGCCCGCGGGCTGGGGCGCGTTGAGCACCCTGCCGCCGCGGCGCAACGGCGGCAATCTCGACAACAAGGAGCTCGTCGCCGGCACCACGCTCTATCTCCCGATCCATGTCGACGGCGCCCTGTTCTCGGTCGGCGACGGGCACGGGGTGCAGGGCGACGGCGAGGTCTGCGTCACCGCGATCGAGACCGGGCTCGTCGGCACCTTCGAGCTGCATCTTCGCGACGACATGAGCCTCATCTGGCCCATGGCCGAGACACCGACGCACGTGATGACCATGGCGTTCGACCCGAGCCTCGACGCCTGCGTGCAGATCGCCCTGCGCACCATGCTCGACCTCGTGGCCGCGCGCACGGGCCTGTCGCGGCAGGAAGCTTATGCCCTGTGCAGCCTCGTCGGCGACCTGCGCATCACCCAGGTCGTCAACGGCAACAAGGGCGTGCACGTGATGCTCGAGAAGAAGTACCTGCAGCCGAAGGGCTAGGGACCGGAGGAGACCTCGCATGACCGAAGTCGAATGGCGCAACCTCACCGCGGAGGAACTGCGCAGGCGCGCCGCGGCGGGCGCGCTCGCGATCCTGCCCGTCGCCTCGACGGAGCAGCACGGGCCGCATCTCGCGACGGGCGTCGACGACGTGCTCTGCTCGGAGGTGTGCCGCCGCGCCGGGCGGATGCTCTCGGAGCGCGGCGTGCCGGCCGTGGTGGCGCCGACCCTGTGGGTGGGCTTGGCCGAGCACCACGTCGCCTTCGGGGGCTCGTTCACGCTCACCCTTCCGACCTACCATGCGGTCCTGCGCGACCTCTGCCGCTCGATCCTGCGCGCGGGCTTCGGCAAGATCGTCATCGTCAACGGGCACGGCGGCAACATGAGCGCGCTCAACGCGCTCACCACCGACCTCACCCGCGAGCTCGACGCGCCTGTCGCGACCACGACCTACTTCCTTCTCGCCGAGGAGGCTTTCGCGGAAATCCTCGAGGACCAGAGCGCGGTGCTGCACGCCTGCGAGGCCGAGACCTCGATGATGATGGCCCTGCGCCCGGACCTCGTGCGCGAGGGCCGGCTCGCCGAGGCTTTCGGGGGCAGGGGCGGCGAGAGCGCCCGCTCGGTCCTGAGCCCGCCGATCCACCGCTGGCGCTCGTTCACGGAGATCACGCCGACCGGCGTCATCGGCGATGCCCGCCGCGCCAGCGCCGAGAAGGGCGAGCGCCTCACGCAAGCGGCCGCCGCGGGTCTGGCCGAGACGCTCGCTGCGGGCGCGCCCTGGGCGTAGCGCGGGCTACTCCTTCAGGGTCACCCCGACCCCCAGGAGCGCCTCGCCCCTTCGGCCTACTCCTCAAGCGTGGTCCCGACCCCCAGGAGCGCCTCGCCCCGGTTCACCGCAAGGCTCGTGAGCCGGTAGAGGATGAAGCCTGCGCGTTCGGACGGAATCTTGGCCAGCACGGCGCCGAACACGTCGCGGATCTCGCCCAGCGTCTCGCTCTCGGCCACGGGATCGTCGAGATCCTTGGCGGGATACCAGAGGCCGTCGCAGGGGGCCGCCGGCACCCACATGGTGACGACGTGCGGCGTCTCCTGCGGCGCCGGCTCGACGGGCCCGTCGATCATGCCGATGTGGTGCATGGCCCGGCGGATGCCGGCGCCCATCTGCGCCACGCCCGCCTCGTCCCACAGCCCGTTGCCGCCGACCTCCGCGAGCACGCTCGGGACGCCGATCCGCCCGGCCGCGTTGATGGTGTAGCCTTCGCCTCCCGCCGACACCGCGATCGGCAGGCCGAAGGCCGCGGCGAGCGCGCGGGAGGCAGTATGGCCGCTGGGAAAGAGCGAGAACGGCAGGAGCGATTCGTCGAGGTCGCCGCCATGCAGGTCGAGATAGGCATCCGCCTGCGGGTAGACGCTCGTGACGAGCCAATGCGCGAGGCGCTCGCTCGCGCTGCCGTCGGGGCGGCCGGGGAACATGCGGTTCAGGTTCTTCCCGTCCTCGGGCATCACGTAGATGCTGCGCGCCCGGAAGCCGCGCACGTTGAGGATCGGAAGCACGACGAGCGTGCCGCGGATCTCGTCGGGAGAGACCGCGCGCAGGCGCAAAGCCGCTTCGATCGAGCAATATTCCGAGCCGTGCACCCCGGCGGTGACGAGGAGGCAGGGACCGGGCGCGGCGCCCTCCACGAGGAGATACGGGATCTCGACGCCTTCGAACGGGGTCACGTGCCCCTGCTCGCGGCGGGCCCGGCCGGTCTTGAAGGGGGGCAACTGGTTCATGGACGGCTCCGGACGGCAGGTGAGTCCATCCGTAGCACGCTCCTCCGGCCCGGAGCGACCGTTTCGCCTAACGCAGGACCAGGCGCTGCATGCCCCGGATGACCGGCGCGCCGACATAATGGACGACCGGGATCAGGAGCCCGCCGAGCACGAGCCCGAACAGGCCCGAGGCCGCGGCGGAGACGAGCCATTCCACGAAGCCGGTGGCGACCGGGACTGCGTGGGCGACCGTCTCGGCGATCCCGTGGATGCCGTGGCCGAGCCCCGTGACCCCGTATTCCTCGAGGCCGTGGATGATGATGCCGCCGCCGACCCACAGCATCGCGGCCGTCCCGATGATGCTGAGGATCGTGAGCAGGATCGGCATGCCGACCACGAGCGCGCGCCCGATCCCCTGGGTGATCGGCCGGAGCGCCCGGTCGGCGCCCGTCGGGGCATGGGTGGAACCCGAGAGGCCCGAAACCGGCCGCTCGCCCGCGGCGAGCGCGAGGCCGGCATCGTCCGCCTTCACGATCAGCGCGACGGTGCCGTAGACGAGCGCCGTGATCCCGATGCCGACCGCGATGAGAACGAAGGCCTGGAGCACGAAGGAGGATTCCGTCACCGTCGAGAGCGTGATCGCCATGATCTCGGCCGAGAGGATGAAGTCGGTCTTGATCGCGCCGCTGACCTTCTGGTCCTCGATCGCCTGCGGGTCCTGCGGCGCGCCGGTGACCTTGGCCTCGTGGGCATGGGCGTCGTGGGGCCGCACGATCTCGTAGACCTTCTCGGCGCCCTCGTAGCAGAGATAGGCGCCGCCCAGCATCAGGAGCGGCGTGATCGCCCAGGGGGCGAAGAAGCTCAGGAGCAGCGCGGCCGGCATCAGGAACAGGAGCTTGTTCTTGAGCGAGCCGAGCGCGATCTTGCCGATGATCGGCAGTTCGCGCTCGGCCCTGAAGCCGACCACGTAGCGCGGCGTCACGGCGGCGTCGTCGATCACGATCCCGGCGGCCTTCGAGCCGGCCTTCGCGGCCTGGGCGGCCACGTCGTCGAGGGAGGCAGCCGCGACCTTCGCGAGACCCGCGATGTCGTCCAGAAGAGCGATCAGACCGATGCTCATGGGTGCTCCTCTCGAACGGTGGCCATGTCGTCCAGAAGCGTGATCAGACCGAGGTTCACGGGTGCTCCTCTCGAACGGTTTCGATCCTGTCGGCGCGGCCGGTTGCGCCTATCCGACAGGCCTCAGCCCGCGGCGGCCTCCTTGATGGCCGGGGCGTAGGTGGCGGCCTTCGGGTCCTGCTCCCAGGCGGGCGCCTCGCCGTGGCGGTCGATGTGCTCGACGACCTGCGCGAGGAGCTTCAGTCCCATGGGCGCGAGCGCCCGGCGCCAGAGCGAGCCGGCATCGTCGTCCGGATAGACGAAGCACCAGTCCTGCGCCGCGATGAGGCCCGCATCCATGCTGTCGCTGAGGTGGTAGACGCTGCCGCCCGCGATCGGATCGCCGCACTTGATCGTCCATTCGACCGCCGCGATGCCGCGGTGGCGCGGCAGCAGGGACGGATGGTAGCCGATGGCGGCCCGGCGCGCCCGGGCGCGCGCATCGGCGAGGATGAAGGCGTGGCTGTGCGCCGCCACGATCACGTCCACCTCCTCGGGCAGGTGCTCGGCGCCGAGGCGGCGCGGGTTGTCGAGCACCGTGAGCGGCAGGCCGGCGCCGGACGCGGCGGTCGCGAGCTGGTCCTCCCCGTTGGTCGCGATCACCCGGACGTCGTCGCCCCGCTCGACGAGGCGCCGCAGCATCTGGGCGCCGAACCAGCGGGTCCCGATGAGCGCGATCTTCATGCAACCTCCACCTCATGCCGACGCGCGCCAGGCGCGACCCGTCGACCGAACCGCAGAACTCCCCGGCCCCGGCCGTCAAGGATGGGTCAGGCTCGAGGGGACACGGAATGGGACGCGGGCGAGCGGAATCTAGGTCGGCACGGGCGGGCGGGAAGTGGCCATGCCGCCCGCGCCTGCCCGGGCCCGACCGCCGGCCGCGCCGCGCGGCCGCCTCAGCGCCGGATCGGAGCGACCAGACCCTGGCCGGCCGCGGCGCCGGACGCCCAGGCCGCGGCGGTCGGGGGTTCGAGATTCGCGGGCCGCATGCGGCGGGAGGCCAGATCGTGCATGAACCATCCGAAGGCGGCCACGACCGCGACCGCGATCGCGCCGAGGCGCACGAACCTGTCGACGTCGACTTCCCGATAATGGTCCATTGAATCCGGCCTCGCCCCTTGCGGGCGGCAGGAACCGCCCGGGCGGACGCTAGTCCGGGAGCGTGGCGATCCCGTTAACGGGATCGCTCCCGTGGACGGCCGAGGCGCGGGGTCAGCGCCCGTCGCGGCCGCCGCTCTCGGGGGTGTCGATCCAGTCCCAGGTCTCCTCCCGCACGGCTTCGGCCGGGGGCGTCGCCGCGGGCCGCTCGAGCAGGCGGATGTAGCCCGCGAAGCCCGCCGCGATGAGGCCGCCCACCATGTAGACCGCGGCGGTCGTGACCTGGTTGCTGGTCGGTCCGGCGTCGTAATAGATCCGGCACGCCATCAGGACCATGGCGGCGGCCGAGAGGGCGAGCCCGAGCGCCGGGCGCCAGACCGAGACCAGGATCAGCACCCCGAGGGCGGCGAGCACGACGAATTGCAGGGGAGGATGCTCCCGGAGAAACGGCTCCACCTGATCGACCCCCTGCCCTGCCCCGCCGCGGCGGGTTCTCGCACGGTCCCGCCGCTAGGGCGCGTCGTGGCGATTCCGCTCCTGGAGCCGCTTCAATAGCTCGGCAAGCGGCGCCGGAACAGGCTCTCCGAGCACGTCGCGGTAGATCCGTGCAAGGTTCCGGGCGACGCTGAGGCGGGGATCGTCGGTCATGCGGTCCTCGGGCTGGAGCCTGGTCCGGAAAAGTCGCGGACTTCCCGGGTCGGATCATGCGGAACAACAATCACTCGGGAGGCGTGGTCGCTTCGGATCGAAGTGACCACGCTCTCGGTGGTCGGACGATGGTCTTGCGGGCCCTGACCTCCTCAGCGCAGCAGCGGCGCCACGATGATGGCGGCGATGAGGGCGAGCGAGCCCGACATGGCGAGCCCGCACCAGTACGGGCCCAGGTACCGACACGCTCTCATGTTCAACCTCCTGCGAGTTTGACGGGTGAGGCGGTTCGTACAAGGAGAACGGTCGGGGGCTCGGTCCGGTTTCAGCCTGGCGTCGGGAGGGTGTGGACGGCTGAGGCCGGCCTCGGGCGCCGGGCGCCCGGCCGCAACGGGATCTTAACCGCCCGCGCGGCATCGTCGCCTCAGGGCCGCGTTGCGTATCAGGCCCGCCCATCGAGACCTTGCCCCGCCGGCTGCCAGCCGCGCGGGGCTTTTCGTGCACTGACGCCGCGGGACACAGGCCGGAAAAAAGGCGGGCTCTCGCCCGCCGCCAGGTGCTCTCCTGAGACCAGAATCGCGCGGCATGGTTAACGATCGGTAAATCCGGTTGAGAAAAGCCCCGCGCGGCTGGTGCGGCCGGCGGGGCGAGGGTCTCAGGGGCAGATGACGTAACGTTAGGCCGGACCGGCGCCCATACGCCACCCCGCCGCTTCACCTAGGCCGTTCGACCTCGGCCGGAATTCCCCGGGGGACACGCGCGGCACCGCCGGGAAAGCGGCCACGCCCGCCTTAGGCGGCGTGGTCCTGGTCGGCGAGGAGCGCGGCCTGGTGCTCGGTGATCAGGGCGTCGACCAGTTCGTCCAGGGCCTCGCCGCTCAGGACCTCCTCGAGCTTGTAGAGGGTGAGGTTGATGCGGTGGTCGGTGACGCGGCCTTGCGGGAAATTGTAGGTGCGGATGCGCTCGGAGCGGTCGCCGGAGCCGACCTGCGAGCGCCGGTCGGCGGCCCGCGCCGCGTCCTTGGCGGTGCGCTCGGCCTCGTAGAGGCGGGCGCGCAGGAGCGCCATGGCGCGGGCGCGGTTCTTGTGCTGCGAGCGCTCGTCCTGGACGAACACCACGGTTCCGGTGGGCAGGTGGGTGATCCGGATCGCGGATTCGGTCTTGTTGACGTGCTGCCCGCCGGCGCCCTGCGCCCGCATGGTGTCGATCTTGAGCTCCGCCTCGTTGATCGCGATGTCGACCTCCTCGGCCTCGGGCAGCACCGCGACGGTGGCGGCCGAGGTGTGGATGCGCCCCTGCGTCTCGGTGTCGGGCACGCGCTGGACCCGGTGGACGCCGCTCTCGAACTTGAGCTTGGCGAACACGCCCCTGCCCTTGATCTCGGCCACGATTTCCTTGTAGCCGCCGGCCGTGCCCTCGCTCTCGGACATGACCTCGACGCGCCAGCCCTTCGCTTGCGCGTAGCGTGCGTACATGGCGAAGAGGTCTCCGGCGAAAAGGGCCGCCTCGTCGCCGCCGGTGCCGGCGCGGACTTCGAGGATCGCGCTCTTCTCGTCGGCGGAGTCCTTGGGCAGCAGCATCAGGCGAAGCGCCTGGGCGGCCTCGTCGCGGGCGGCCTCGGCCTGCGGGCGCTCGTCGAAGGCGAGCTCCCGCATCTCCGAATCGTTGGCGGGATCCGCGATCATGGCCTCGATCCCGCGCAGGTTCTCCTCGGCGGCCTGGTAGTGCCGGATCGCGGCGACGACCGGGTCGAGCTCGGCGAGTTCGCGCGAGAGCGCCACGAAGGCCTCCGGATCCGGACCGGCGTTCAGCGTCGCCATGACGATGTCGTGGCGGGCCAGGATGGCGTTGAGCCGGTCGACGGGGGGCGTGATGGACATGGGCGGTGTTTCTGCTTCCGAACGATTCGGCGGGACGGCGGGGTTCGCGACCTTCCGGCGGCACCCGATCTAGATCGGGATGCCATGCTGCTCCGCGTAGCGGGCGAGCCTGGGGCGCAAGGACTCGCTGCCCCCGTCGCGCTCCAGCGCCTCCCCGACGAGGCGCGCGACCGGGCCGGTGTCGAGCCCGAGCACCATGGCCTTCACGGGGCCGATCGAGGCCGGCGACATCGAGAGATGGCGGAAGCCGAGCGCGATCAGGGCCATGGCCTCGAGCGGCTTGCCTCCGACCTCGCCGCAGATCGTGGCCGGGCAGCCCGAGGCCGCCGCGGCGTCGGCGACGCGCTTCAGCGCCCGCAGGGACGGCGCGCTCAGGGGATCGAAGCGGTTGGCGACGAGGCGGTTCTCGCGGTCGACCGCGAACAGGAACTGCATGAGGTCGTTGGTGCCGACCGAGATGAAATCCGCGATCCGGCAGATCTCCTCGATCTGGAACAGGAGCGAGGGCACCTCGAGCATCACCCCGAGCTTCAGCTCCGCGGGCAGCGGGTGCCGGTGGCGGGCGAGGTAGGCCTTCTCGCGCTCGACGATCGCCTTGGCGCGGGCGAACTCGTCGCAGGTCGCGACCATGGGGAACATGATCTTGAGCGGCCGCCCGGCCGCGGCCTTGAGGAGCGCGCGCAACTGGGCGCGCAGCAGGCCCGGCCGGTCGAGGCCGATCCGGATCGCGCGCCAGCCGAGCGCAGGATTCTCCTCCTCCATGGCCTGCATGTAGGGGAGGATCTTGTCGCCGCCGATGTCGAGGGTCCGGAAGGTCACCGGCCGGTCGCCGGCCGCCGCGAACACCGCCTTGTAGAGCGCCTGCTGCTCGGTCGCCGAGGGCATGCGCTCGGCGATCATGAACTGCAGTTCGGTGCGGAACAGCCCGACCCCGGAGGCGCCGGTCTCCTCGAGATGGGGCAGGTCGACGAGGAGCCCCGCATTGAGGTGGAGCGTGACCTCGACCCCGTCGCGGGTGACGGCGGGGAGGTCGCGCAGGCGCCGGTACTGCTCCTGGCGCCGGGCGCGCAGGCGCGCCTTCTCGGCGTAGGCCGCCTCGACGTCGGGCTTGGGCCGGATCTGCACCTCGCCGGCCGAGCCGTCCACGATGATGGCGTCGCCGGGCTCCACGAGCGAAGTCGCGTTGTCGACCTCGCCCACCGCCGGGATGCCAAGCGCCCGCGCCACGATGGCGATGTGGCTCGTGGGCCCGCCCTCCTCGAGCACGAGGCCGCGCAGGCGCGAGCGGTCGTAGTCGAGGAGGGCGGCCGGCCCCATGGAGCGGGCGACCAGGATGGCGTTGTCGGGCAGGGAGGCGTGGTCGGCCACGAAGCCGCGCCCGACGAGGCGGTGCAGCAGGCGGTTGGCGAGGTCGTCGAGGTCGTGCAGGCGGTCGCGGAGGTAGGGGTCGGTCTGGCGCAGCATGCGGGCGCGGTTGTCGGACTGCACCCGCTCGACCGCGGCCTCGGCGGTGAGCCCGGAGAGCACGGCCTCGCGCATACGCCGCAGCCAGCCCTGGTCGTGGGCGAACATCCGGAAGGTCTCGAGCACGTCCCGGTGCTCGCCGTGATGGGCGACGTCGCCGCGCTCGATCAGCTCGTCGATGGAGGCGCGCACATCCCCGATCGCCTCCTCGAGCCGCCGGACCTCCGCGTCCACGTTCTCGGCGATGAGGTTCTTGACCACGACCCGGGGCTCGTGGAGCACCACGTGGCCCAAGCCCACCCCCTCCGCGAGGGACACGCCGCGCTGGTGCACGGGACGGCGGAGCGCCGTGCCGGTCTCCGGCGGCGCCAGCGCCTGGAGCTCGCCCGTGGCGACCATCTCGGCCAGCACCATGGAGGTGGTCTGGAGCGCCTCGATCTCCTCCTCGGCATAGGTCCGGTGGGTGCGGTTCTGGACCACGAGCACGCCGAGCGTGTTGCCGGCGCGCAGGAGCGGCACGCCCAGGAACGCGTGATAGATCTCCTCGCCGGTCTCGGGCTTGTAGGAGAAGGCCGGGTGGGCGTGGGCGTCGGAGAGCGCGAGCGGCTCGGCCGTCGTGGCGATGAGGCCGACGAGGCCCTCGCCCGCCCGCATGGTGGTGAGGTGGACGGCTTCCCGGTTGAGGCCTTCCGTGGCGAACAGCTCCAGCGTCCCGTCGCCACGCATCACGTAGAGGGAGCACACCTCCGCGACCATGTTGGCCGCGATCAGGGTCACGATCTTGTCGAGACGGTCCTGCGCGCTGACCGGCTCCGCCATGATCTCGCGGAGGCGGCGCAGGAGAACGCGCGGACCGCCGGGAGCGGCTGGCATGAGCTGGTTCGTTCCCGTCCGGGGGCCGGCGCGGGCGCCGGCCTTGAAATGGAGTGTCGCGGCAATCAGGAGGTCGCGTCAATCACGCGATGGTCAGGCCCTATAGCGAGCCCCCCTCCCCTCCGGCAAGGGCCAATTCCAGGCGCCGGGCCTCGCCCCTCGGCCGGGAGCGGCCGTCAGGCCTTGTCGAGCCCGTAGAGCGAGTGCAGCGTCCGGACCGCGAGCTCGGTATAAGGGGCGTCGATCAGCACCGAGAACTTGATCTCGGAGGTGGTGATCGCCCGGATGTTGATGCCCTTGTCGGCGAGCGCCTTGAAGGCCCGTGCCGCGACGCCCGCGTGGCTGCGCATCCCGACCCCTATGGCCGAGACCTTGACGACGTCGGTGGCGCCCTGGAGGGCCCGGAAGGAGATGGCGTCCTGGTGCTCGTGCAGGACTGAGCAGGCGCGCTCGTAATCGGCCGCCGGCACCGTGAAGGTGATGTCGGTGGTGTGGGCGTCGTCGGACACCACCTGGATGATCATGTCGACGTTGATGTTGGCATCCGCCAGCGGCACGAAGATCGAGGCCGCGACGCCGGGCTTGTCGGCCACGTTGCGCAGCGTGATCTGGGCCTCGTCCTTGGAATAGGCGATGCCGGTGACGATCTGCTGTTCCACGATGTCCTCCTCGTCGCAGATGAGGGTGCCGAGCTTCGGGTCCGCCGGGTCGTCGAAGCTGGAGCGCACGTAGGTCGGCACCTGGTGCAGCATGGCGAGCTCGACCGAGCGCACCTGCAGGACCTTGGCGCCGAGCGACGCCATCTCGAGCATCTCCTCGAAGGAGACGCGGTCGAGGCGGCGGGCCTGTTTCACGATGCGCGGATCGGTGGTGTAGACCCCGTCCACGTCCGTGTAGATGTCGCAGCGCTCGGCCTGGATCGCCGCCGCGATCGCGACCGCGCTGGTGTCCGAGCCGCCGCGCCCGAGGGTGGTGATCCGCCCGGTCTCGGGGTGGATGCCCTGGAACCCGGCGATCACCGCGACCTCGCCGGCCTTGAAGCCGCTCATGAGGTTGGCGCCGTCGATGCCGGCGATGCGGGCCGAGCCGTGGGCGTCGGAGGTGTGGATCGGAATCTGCCAGCCCTGCCAGGAGCGGGCGGGAATGCCCATATCCTGCAGCACGATGGCGAGCAGCCCCGAGGTCACCTGCTCGCCCGAGGCCACGACCGCGTCGTATTCCCGGCTGTCGTAGAGGTTGGCGGCCTCCTTGCACCAGCCCACGAGCTCGTTGGTCTTGCCCGCCATGGCGGAGACCACCACCGCGACCTCGTAGCCGGCCTCGACCTCCCGTTTGACGTGCCGGGCCACGTTGCGGATGCGTTCCACCGTGGCGACGGACGTACCGCCGAACTTCATGACGAGACGGGGCATTGCGGGGGAGAGGCTCGAGGATCGGGAGCTTCGCGGGTGCGAAAAGGCGCGCATTCATGACGCCGGGGGGTGCCGGTGTCAACGCGGGGTGCCGTTCCGGCCGGCTCCCGGGCCGAGCGCTCCTCCCTCCCCTCAGGGGAGGGTGCCCGGAGGACGGGTGGGGTGTTCGCCGGAGGCGAGTTCTGGCCGCTCTGTTGCAGGATGCGCTTCGCGCACCACCCCACCCCGCGCGGCGTTGCCGCGTCGCCCTCCCCTGAGGGGAGGGAGGAGCCGGGGTCGCGATCTGCTTTGATGTTGCGGACGCACCGCCTCACGGGATCATGGATCGCTGGGGTCGGACGGGGTAAAGAGACCCCATGACCAGCACCATCGACCCCGCCGAGGTTGCCCGCTTCGAGCGGATCGCCCGGGAATGGTGGGACCCCAACGGCCCCATGGCGCCGCTGCACCGGTTCAATCCGGTGCGGCTCGCCTATATCCGCGACGCCGCCTGCGCCCGCTTCGGGCGCGACCCGCGCTCGGCCCGGTCGCTGGAAGGCCTCTCGATCCTGGACGTCGGCTGCGGCGGCGGCGTGCTGTCCGAGCCCCTCGCCCGGCTCGGCGCCCGGGTGACCGGCCTCGACCCGGCCCCCACCAACGTGCAGGTTGCCCGGCTCCACGCCGGGCAGGCGGGCCTGACCGTCGACTACCGGGGCGAGACCGTCGAGGCGGTGGCGGAGCGCGGCGAGCGCTTCGACGTGGTGCTCGCCATGGAGGTGGTCGAGCACGTCACGGACGTCGCCGCCTTCACGGGAGCCTGCGCCCGCGCCGTGAAGCCCGGCGGGCTCCTCGTCATGGCGACCATCAACCGGACCCTGCGGGCCTTCGCCCTCGCGATCGTCGGGGCCGAGTACGTGCTGGGCTGGCTGCCCCGGGGCACGCACCAGTGGGAGAAATTCGTCACCCCGGAGGAGCTGACGGCCGCGATCGAGGCCGGCGGCATGCGGGTCGCGGACCTCTCGGGAGTGACCTACAACCCCTTACGGGACCAGTGGTCCCTCTCGCGCGACACGGCCGTGAACTACATGGCGACGGGCGAGCGGGCCTGAGAGGGAAGCACGGACGAAGGCGGCCCATGTCCCTCCCAGCGGCAAGCGGGGGGAGGGAGACGATCGCGCCTGGGTGTCGAAGCAGCTCCATGGCGTGCCGGAACAGGGAGCCTACCCCTCCGCCATCGGCCGCGACGCCCGCGGCGGGACCTCCTTGGGCGCGACCCGCAGCAGCGCGAAGCCGACCAGCGCCGACAGCACCGAGCCCGCGAGCACGCCGATCTTGGTGGCGTCGATGAGCTCGGGCGAATCCGGGAAGGCGAGGTTGCCGATGAACAGGCTCATGGTGAAGCCGATGCCGCAGAGCAGCGCGACGCCGTAGCATTGCATGCGCGTCGCACCCGCCGGCACGTCGGCGAGCCGCAGGCGGATCGCCAGCTCGGAGAACAGGTACACGCCGATCTGCTTGCCGACGAAGAGCCCGAGCGCGATGCCGAGCGGCACGGGCTGGAGCAGGACCGCGGGCGAGAGCCCCTCGAACGACACGCCCGCATTGGCGAAGCCGAAGATCGGCACGATCGCGTAGGCGCTCCAGGGGTGCAGCGCGTGCTCCAGGCGGTGCAGGGGCGATTGGGCCGATTCCGGCCGCCCGGGGGTCGCGTGGAGCGGGATCGTCAGCGCCACCAGCACGCCCGCGATGGTGGCGTGGACGCCGGATTTCAGCACGAAATACCAGACCGCGACGCCGATCAGGAGATAGGGCGCGAGCCGGGTGACGCCAGCGCGGTTGAGCCCGGCCAGGACCGCGATTCCCAACGCGGCCCCGCCCAGCATCAATGCGGACACGTCCGCGGTGTAGAAGATCGCGATGATCAGCACGGCGCCGAGATCGTCGAGGATCGCGAGCGCGGTCAGGAACACCTTGAGGGAGGCCGGCACCCGGCTGCCGAGGAGCGCCAGGACCCCGAGCGCGAAGGCGATGTCGGTCGCCGACGGGATCGCCCAGCCTCTCAGGGTCTCGGGCGTATTCCAGTTCAACGCCACGTAGATCGCCGCCGGCACCACCATGCCGCCGAGCGCCGCGATGCCGGGGAGCGCCCGCCGCGGCCAGGTCGAGAGCTGCCCGTCGAGGAACTCGCGCTTGATCTCGAGCCCGACCAGCAGGAAGAACACCGCCATGAGGCCGTCGTTGATCCAGTGCAGGACGCTCAGGCCCAGGACGTAGCGCTCGAGTGCCCGGAAATAGGTCCCCGCGAGCGGCGAGTTGGCGACCGCGAGGGCAAGCGCCGCGACCCCCATGAGGACCAGGCCCCCGCCGGCCTCGCTCGTGAGGAGCGTCCGGAGCGCGGACAGGGGACGCGTGCGGCGGGCGGTGGACATCGGGACCTCTCTCGTTGCCTCGGGCCGGACGGCCGGCGGCTCCGGAGGGGTCCTAGCGGGCATCTACTCACGATAAAGGGGCACCCTGCGCTTTTCGGGCGGCGCCGCGATCACGAAGCGGCGGACGCGTCACGAGCGCGGGACGGCGGGCGCCTTCCTCCGCCGCGCCCGGCTCGCCAGGACCGTCTCCAGCGGCACGGGCCGGTAGTCGAACACGTCGACGCCGACGTCGAACTGGCGCGTCTGGGGTTTCAGCTTGCCGTGGGAATGGCCGTGCAGGTCGATCCAGCCGCGGCCCATATTCTTCCAGGTCCGGAAGGCGTAGTGGCACATCACGAGCCAGGTGCCGCCCACGTTGAGCTCCCGGTAGGCCTGCACGCTCGCCCAGCCCGGCGCCGCCAGGGTCGCGGGGCCGTCGTTGTTGCCGGTGATCAGGTGCTTGGTGCCGTGGAGGCGGGCGAGGAGGTCGGCGATCCGCTCCGGCTTCACGTGGAGCGCGAAGTCGCCGAGGTGCCAGACCTCGTCGTCGGGCGCAACCGCGGCGTTCCAGCGCTCGATCAGGGCGGCGTCGTGGGAGGGGATGTCCGGGAACGGCCGCTTGTCGATGCGCAGGACGCGCGGATCGCCGAAATGCGTGTCGCTGGTGAAGAAGATCGCCAAGGCAGGTCCGTCCGGATGCTCGTTGCCAAACCGGCTGGCATCGGGAGGGTTCCAGAAATCGAGGCTCAGCTGCGGTCGCCGGCGGGCCGGGGTACCCGGCCGGTCGCCGAAGCTCCGGGGCGGCTCAGTTGCGGTCGTCGGGCAGGATCGGGAGCGGGTGGACCTCGATCCCCTCCTCCCACAGGGCGTGGGCGTCCTCGAGATTGGCCTCGCCGTAGATCGAGCGGTGCTCGGTCTCGCCGTAGTGCATCTTGCGGGCCTCGTCGGCGAAGCGCTCGCCCACATGCTCGGCGGTCTTCGTGACGTGCTCGCGCAGCGCCTTCAGCATGGCGCGCAAGTGCTGCTCACGCTCGGACAGGATCGCCATGGGCTGCGCCTCCGGGGCGGGAGCCTCGGGCATGGGCGGACGGGGCGCCGGATCGCGGTCGCGCCGGGCGAGCGCGGGGGCCATGATCTGCTTCTCGACCTTGGACGAGTCGCAGACCGGGCAGGTCACGAAGCCGCGCTTGCGCTGCGTCTCGAACGCGTCGCTCGACGGAAACCAGCTCTCGAACTCGTGGGCCTGCTCGCAGGCGAGGGCGTACTTGATCATGACCTTGGCGGGGTGGCGGCGCGGACGCGAAGCCTGACATGGGGGTTTTCGCCCCCGAAGCCAAGGGCTTGCGCCGTCGCGCCCCGCGAAGACCGGGCCGGTCACGCGGCGTCGGAGGCCTTGGCCGCGCTCGCGACCTCGACCCGGAAGGAGCGCCCGTGCTTCAGGGTCGGGATGCGGGTGCGGGCATCCTGGACGAGGCCGGTATCGATCTCGGCCATGACCACGCCCGGCTCCGTGCCGCCCTCGGCGAGCACCCGGCCCCAGGGGTCGACGATGAGCGAGTGCCCGTAGGTCTCGCGCCCGTCCTCGTGCACGCCCCCTTGGGCGGCCGAGATCATGAAGGAGCCGGTCTCGACGGCGCGCGCCCGGTGCAGCACGTGCCAATGGGCCTCGCCGGTCTGGCGGGTGAAGGCGGCCGGCGCCGAGAGGAAGGAGGCGCCGTTCTCGGCGAGCGTCCGGTAGAGGGCGGCGAAGCGCACGTCGTAGCAGATCGTCATGCCGAGCAGCCCCCAGGGCGTCTCGGCCAGCACCGCCCGGTCGCCGCCGGTATAGGTCGCGGATTCGCGCCAGCTCTCGCCGTTCGGCAGATCGACGTCGAAGAGGTGGACCTTGTCGTAGGAGGTGACGATCTCGCCGCCCCGATCGATCAGGAAGCCCCGGTTGGCGATCTTGTCGCCCACCTTCACGGCGATCGAGCCGACATGGACCACGAGCCGGCGCTCGCGGGCGACCTCGCGCAGCCCCTGGAGCGTCGGGTCGGTGGCCTCGGGGCCGACCTTCTGGAACAGGTCGGCGCGGCTGCGCTCGAGGAGCGAGGTCATCTCCGGGGTCTGGACGAAATGGGCGCCCGCCGCGGCCGCCTCGAGGGCGAGCGCCACGGCGGCATCGCGATTCTTCAGGGGATCGCGCCCGGAGCGCATCTGCAGGCAGGCGGCGGTGAAGCGGGTCGGGGTCATCCGGGATCTCCGAGAAAGCGGGGCGCGCGGCGGGCGCGGATCGTTCGGCCGGCATCTTACCGGGTCCGGGCCGGCGGTCCAAATCGGCCCATTCCGGTGTCAGGCGGTCCCCATCGCCCCCACCCGGCTCGGCGGGGTCGGGTGCGAGCAGGCGGTCCAGTTCGCGCTGCGCCAGGTCCGGCGGGCGGTCAGGAGGCCAGCAGGCGGTCGAGTTCGCCCCGGCTCTCGAGGGCGTAGAGGTCGTCGCAGCCGCCCACGTGGCGCTCGCCGATGAAGATCTGCGGCACGGTGGAGCGGCCTTTCGCCTTCTGGATCATCTCTGCGCGCGCGCCGGCCTGGCGCTCGATGTCGATCTCGTCGAAGGCCGCGCCCTTGTCGGCGAGGAGATCCTTGGCGGCCGAGCAATACGGGCACCAGCTCTTGGTGTAGATCGTGATCGCGGGCATGTCGGCCTCATCTTTGGTGGCACATCCTCGGTGGCACCTGGGGCAATATAGGAGCCGCCGCGCCGGTTCCACAGGCGCCCGACCTAAGCCTCCAAAGCCTCCGTCACGACCCGCGCGAAGGCGAGCACGTCGACGGCCTCGGCCCCGCCGCGCAGGAGCGCTCGGGACGCCGCGTTGGCGGTTGCGCCCGTGGTGAGCACGTCGTCGACGAGGAGCACGCGCCGGCCCCGGAGCCGCGCCTTCGCCTCCGCGGGCACCCGGAAGGCGCCCTGGAGGTTCGCGGCGCGCTGCGCCCGCGTGAGGCCGACCTGGCTCTGCGTCCGCTTCACCCTTGCGAGCAGGAACGGATCGAGCGCCACGCCGCTGAGGCCCGAGACCGTGCGGGCCAGCGCCATCGCCTGGTTGAAGCGCCGCCCCCACAGGCGCGCGCGGTGCAGCGGCACGGGCACGATCACGTCGGCTTCGGCGAGAAGCTCCGCCCCGGCGCGGGCCATCATGCGTCCGAGCGCGGGCGCGAGATCGAGCCGGTCGCCGTATTTGAGCCGATGCACCAGCGCCCGCGCCGTGTCGTCGTATTGCGCGACGGCGCGCGCCCGCCGGTACACGGGCGGGTCCGCGACCGCGGCGGGCGAGAGCAGGCCCGGCCCGTAATCGGCCGCGAACGGGGTGCCGAGCCGCTCGCAATAGGGCCGTTCGATGAAACGGATTCCGGCCCAGCAGCCGGCGCACAGGGCATGCGCGGCGCCCGTCGCGGCCCCGCAGGCGATGCAGGATGGGGGATAGAGCAGGCCGATCGCGGCCCGCGCGGCGGCGCGGGAGAGGACGAGCGCGCGCCCGAACGGCCGGCTCGCCGGCGGGACGGGCGCGGGCGCGATCTCGCTCATGGCGCCGAGGATAGCATGACGCGGAGCGAAGGTCCCTGCGGGCACGGGTCAGAGGCCGACATCCGCGATGTCAGCCGCAGCACGAGGGGCGCGAGGAGGGGAAAACCGGGACCCGCGGTGTCATCCCCGGCCGGATGCGGCGCAGCCGCTGAAGGGGATCCAGCCCCTACCGTGACATCCCCGGCCGGAGCCCATCAGGGCAGTGGGGAAGGGGATCCAGCGAGGCGATGCCGCCGCGAAGCGGCGCCTTCTGGTTCGGGGAAAGCGGAGCTGCTTCGCAGCAAGTTGCTGTGCTGGATCCCCTTCCCCTCCGCACTTCGTGCTCCGTCCGGGGATGACGCTGTGGGTGTCTCCGACGCAACGGAGGCCACCCTCCCCGGGGCGGGGAGGATGGCGGCGCGCTTACTGCCCGCCGGGCGTGCCCGTGTCGCCGCTGCGCGCCACCTTGGTGCGCTTCAGTTCGGGGGTGAAGTAACCCTCGCGCGCCGGGATGTGATCCTCGTTCGTCTCCTTGACCTTCATGCCCTCGTGGGCGGTGCGGTGGGGCGGGATGTGGGTGCCGGAATCGGCCTCCTGCTTCATGCGCAGGGCCTTCTCGGCGTTGGCGCGCAGCTCCGCGGTGGCCTGCTCGGCGCGGCGCGCCTTCGGGTTGAGGTAGCCGAAGATCTTCTTGAAATCGAACATGGGGTCCCTTCCTGGGCTCTGGTTGGTGTGAGGGAGCGCGGACTACTCGTGCCCGCGGGAGAGCACGGGCTCTGGTTGGTGTGAGGGAGCGCGGGCTACTCGTGGCCGCGGGAGAGCACGTCGTCGTCGCCGCTGCGGGCCGTGCGGCGCGCGGGGGCGGTGTCGTCCCGCCCGGTCGCGACCTGCTCGGCCTCGGCGATCGAGGCCGAGCCTCCGCCGGCGCCGCCGCGGGGCCGCACCCCGCCCGCCTCGACGCCCTGGTCGGTGCCCGAGCGGACCCGCGCGGCCTCGGTGGTGTCGCCGAAGGTCTGCGGGGTCACGGAGGGCTGCCGCTCGAGCGGACTCTCCGGCACGGCCATGCCCATGGCGTCGTTGCGCATGAGCGCGGCCCGGGCCTTCTCGGCTTCGGAACGCGGATCGTGGGCCATACGGGCTCTCTCCTCGGATCAGCCTGTCGGTTCGCGAAGGGTCAATGCGAGGGGGGTGCCGGGGTTCCACGGGGGACGCGGGCGGGGCGCGCGTCTCCCTCCCCCCCGCTTGCGGCGGGGAGGGATCAAGGGTGGGGGGCGCGGTGCCGCTTCGCATATGCAAGGCGAAGGACAGGCTCGGAGAGGTTCGGCACGGCCCCGGCACCCCCGCCCCTGACCCCTCCCCGCCGCTCCGCGGAGGGAGGGGAACGGCCCCCTTGTTGTTGCCAATCCGCCACACCATTTCAGCCCTGCGGACGCCGCTGCGCGGGTCCGACATCACGCAAGGCCGCCCCGGGCCTCAGGAGAGGACGGGGGCCAAGGAGGGGTGATCACGATGAATTTCGAGAAATACACCGAGCGGGCGCGGGGCTTCGTCCAGTCGGCCCAGACGCTCGCCATGCGCGAGGGCCACCCGCAGCTCGCCCCGGGGCATGTCCTCAAGGTGCTGCTCGACGACGCGGAAGGCCTGTGCGCCGGTCTCATCGACCGCGCCGGCGGCCGCTCCCGCGACGCTCACGCCGCGGTCGAAGCCTGGCTCGCCAAGCAGCCCAAGGTGTCCGGCGCCGCCTCGCAGCCGCAGGCCACGCGGGAATTGATGCGCTTCTTCGACTCGGCCGAGAAGGCCGCCGAGAAGGCGGGCGATTCCTACGTCACCGTCGAGCGGATGCTGCTGGCGCTCAGCCTCGAGAAGGACACCGAAGCCGGTCGCATCCTCGCCCAGGCCGGCGTGACCGCGCAGTCGCTCAACGCCGCCATCAACGCGCTCCGCAAGGGCCGCACCGCCGACAACGCCACGGCCGAGAACGCCTACGATGCGCTGAAGAAATACGCCCGCGACCTCACGGAAGCGGCGCGCGAGGGCAAGCTCGATCCGGTGATCGGCCGCGACGAGGAGATCCGCCGCACGATCCAGGTCCTGTCCCGGCGCACCAAGAACAACCCCGTGCTCATCGGCGAGCCCGGCGTCGGCAAGACCGCGATCGTAGAAGGCCTGGCGCTGCGCATCGTCAACGAGGACGTGCCGGAGAGCCTCAAGGACAAGCAGTTGCTGGCCCTCGACATGGGCGCGCTCATCGCCGGCGCGAAGTACCGCGGCGAGTTCGAGGAGCGCCTGAAGGCCGTGCTCCAGGAAGTGACGTCCGCGGACGGCGGCATCATCCTGTTCATCGACGAGATGCATACCCTCGTGGGCGCCGGCAAGGCGGACGGGGCCATGGACGCCTCGAACCTGCTCAAGCCCGCGCTCGCCCGCGGCGAGCTGCACTGCGTCGGCGCGACCACGCTCGACGAGTATCGCAAGCACGTCGAGAAGGACGCGGCGCTCGCGCGGCGCTTCCAGCCCGTGTTCGTGAACGAGCCCTCGGTCGAGGACACGGTCTCGATCCTGCGCGGCATCAAGGAGAAGTACGAGCAGCACCACGGCGTCCGCATCACGGATTCGTCGCTGGTCGCGGCCGCGACGCTCTCGAACCGCTACATCACCGACCGCTTCCTGCCCGACAAGGCGATCGACCTCGTCGACGAGGCGGCCTCGCGCCTGCGCATGCAGGTGGACTCGAAGCCGGAAGAGCTCGACAACGTCGACCGCGAGATCGTGCGCCTGAAGATCGAGGCCGAGGCGCTCAAGAAGGAGACCGACGCCGCCTCCAAGGACCGGCTCGGCCGGCTCGAGAAGGAGCTCGCCGACCTCGAGGAGCGGTCGGCCGCGATCACCGCGCGCTGGAAGGCCGAGAAGGACAAGCTCGGCCGCGCCGCGGAGCTGAAGAAGCAGCTCGACGAGACCCGCAACCAGTTGGCCTCGGCGCAGCGCTCCGGCGACTGGGCCAAGGCGGGCGAGCTCTCCTACGGGGTCATTCCGGGCCTCGAAAAGGAACTCGCCGAGGTCGAGGCCAAGGGCGACGGCGGCGGCATGATGGAGGAGGCGGTGACGCCCGACCACGTGGCCGGCGTCGTCTCGCGCTGGACCGGCGTGCCCGTGGACAAGATGCTGGAGGGCGAGCGCGAGAAGCTCCTCAAGATGGAGGAGGCGATCGGACGGCGCGTCGTCGGCCAGCACGAGGCGGTGGTCGCGGTCTCGACCGCGGTGCGCCGGGCGCGTGCGGGGCTCCAGGACCCGCACCGGCCGATCGGCTCGTTCATGTTCTTGGGGCCCACGGGCGTCGGCAAGACCGAGCTCACCAAGGCGCTGGCGGCGTTCCTCTTCGACGACGAGACGGCGCTCATCCGCCTCGACATGTCGGAATACATGGAGAAGCACTCGGTCGCCCGGCTCATCGGCGCGCCTCCCGGCTATGTCGGCTACGAGGAGGGCGGCGCGCTCACGGAGGCCGTGCGCCGGCGGCCCTACCAGGTCGTGCTGTTCGACGAGATCGAGAAGGCGCATCCGGACGTGTTCAACGTCCTCCTCCAGGTGCTCGACGACGGGCGCCTGACGGACGGGCAGGGCCGCACGGTCGACTTCCGCAACACGCTCGTGATCATGACCTCGAACCTCGGCGCCGAGTATCTCGTCGCCCAGAAGGAGGGCGAGGACACGGATGCGGTGCGCGACGAGGTCATGGGCGTGGTGCGCTCGCACTTCCGGCCCGAGTTCCTCAACCGGGTGGACGAGATCATCCTCTTCCACCGGCTGCAGCGCTCCGAGATGGGTGCGATCGTGGACATCCAGATGGCCCGCTTAGCTCGCCTGCTGGAGGACCGCAAGATCGTGATCGAGCTCGACCCGGACGCCCGCGCCTGGCTCGCCGACAAGGGCTACGACCCGGCCTACGGGGCGCGGCCCCTGAAGCGGGTGATCCAGAAGCACGTCCAGGACCCGCTCGCCGAGCTCATCCTCTCGGGCGAGATCCGGGACGGCGAGGCCGTGCCGGTGCGCGCCGGCCCGATGGGCCTGATGATCGGCGACTTCGCCGCCGCCCCCGCGAGCGAGAAGCGGCCGCCGAACGTGGTGCTGAACTAAACCGGAGGAGCCCCCGCATCACGCGGTGCGGGGGCGTTTTCGTTCAGCCTCCTGATGTTCAATCTCCTCTTCACCAGGGAGTTTTGGGATGGGCATCCAAAATTCCGGATGCATAGTCGTGGATTTGGGAGCAAAGGGGTCAGAGATCTCGTGCTTTGACAGATCAAGTGAAAAAAATCCCAAAGCATCATTATTTGTCGCAATGCGCAGAAGATGCCTTGTTGCCTGAAGAGCAGACTGCGCATCTTCAAAGCTAGGCTCTCGCCCGCGATGGACTAGTTCATTCCGCGCCTTCCTTGCCCTGGACAGAGCTTTCAGCGTTACGGAATCCACAACGTTGGACTGATATAAGACTTCTTGCTTTACGCTGGTGGTCCACGTGCGATTGTCAGAAAGCTGGCTGGATCTGCCCGGAATATCTAATTCTAAGTCAATATTTTTCAGGTGGCGCTGCCACAATTCTTCGGTAAGCTGCTCGACTACAATCCACAAATTGGAAAGAGCTGCCCCTGCGTCTTTCCTTGCAATGCCGGTAATACCTTTTAGTAGGTACTCAGGTACTAGTCTAACAACCGAATTGATGGCCTTGAACCCCATCGCTGCCGCATTGTTCAAGTCCTCGAAAACAATCTGCCGCGGCCGGTATAGCTGTATGGCCAGAATCGGAGGAGCCATTCGTAGTCGGATTAACTCGTGAAATTGAGACGATAAAGACAATCCGCTTACGTGGGATCGTATGTAACTATAATCTATAAGCGACCCCTTTTCGACACTATCAATGTTTATGGCCTCAACATATATCCCGCCTAACAATAACGCTGCTAATATCTTGTTAAAGAAGCTCACTGCTTTCTGTGTATCTAAAAAAATTTGTAGAGGTGGCAATGCTATGGCCCCGTCGCGGCTTACAACAAGGCAATACGGCTTATCTAGCCCTACATCAATGCTTCCGACAATTTCATGAAGTTGAGTAAAATCCCAAGTTTGCTGATTGACTTGGACTATGCTGCATTGCCATTTCGACTCTAATGACGGATTAACTATTCGAAACGGCGAAAGGTAAGTAACAAGCGCCGGTACTCGCCTGGGGTGCTGCGCCTCCTGAAAATCCGAGGCTTCTCCTTCAGTCGCTTCTGGAATTGAGGTCATAAACCGCCCCTCAGTAAGGATGAAAAATCCTATATGCGTCGTGTTGGTCTGCAAACTGGCTCACCCGCCAAAGTGTGAACCAAACCCCTCCCGCGCGCGTTCGGCGTCAGATACGCCCGCAGGAGATCCCCATGGACCGTCGCGTCGTCACGGCCGGCCTCGTTGCCGCCCTCGCCTCCCCCGCCCTCGCGCAGCAATCGACCGTCGTGTCCCCGATCCCAGTGCAGCCGCAGCCGACCGAGAGCCAGGCCGGCGGCGCGCTTGCGGGGCCGCAGGGCGCGCAGACCAACCAGGACCGGATCAACCGCACCCAGGCCGGCGGCTCGCCCGCGGACACCACCTCGGCGCGGCGGCAGGGGCAGGCCTCCGACCCGGCGCAAGGGGGGCAGAACGCGGCGCAAGCCGCCCGCGGCGAAGGAGGCTCCGCGGAGCAGACCCAGGCCGCGACCCAGTACATCCAGGCCACCATGGCGGCCGGCACGCTGGCGCTCCAGGCCTCGACATTCGCCCGCGACAAGGCCCAGCACCCGAAGGTGAAGCAGTTCGCGATGTTCGAGGAGACCGAGCAGAACACGATGTTCGACGTGCTCCACTCCCTCGCCGAGCCCGCGACGACCTCCTCCACGAACGCGAACGCCGCGCAGGCGACCGCGCAGGGCGCGCCGCGCAACCCTTCCCAGGCCGCCGCCACCGCGCCGGTGCTGTCGGGTCAGGCCGCGGCCGCCATGGAGGAGATGTCGAAGGCGCAAGGAGGTCCTGCCTTCGACCGCGCCTACGTGGATCTCCAGATCCGCGGGCACCAGGAGCTGCTCGCGATCCAGGAGCGCTACCTCGCGTCGAATCCCGCTCACCGCCCGACCGTTACGATCGCCCGGCTCGCCCGGGGCCAGATCCGCGAGCACCTGACGCTCCTGGAGGGTATCCGCAAGGAGCTCGGCCGCTAGCGGCGCACCGCCCCGGGCCAGTCGCAACGGGTCGGGTTCCGGCTCCGGGCGGGTCCCGGGGGCCGGAACCCCCCTCCCCCCGGGACGTTCCCCGTCACACGTTCAGGAAAGAGGAAACACCATGGCGCAGGACAAGCGTGGCAGGCCGCCGGAGCCGCCGGTCGACGAGGTGCTGAACGAGATCGCGGCCGAAGAGACCGCCGGCCAGGACGCAGGCCCGACCAGCCGCAACGACGTCGGCGACACCAAGCGCGCCGCCGCCAAGGCCACGGGCCTCATGGGCGCCACGAAGAAGCTCGATCCCGACCTCCGCATGGAGCACATCAACGAGGACCGGCCGAAGAGCGGCTCCAAGGCGGGCCTGCATTCCTTCAAGGAGGTGCCGCCGGACGAGGGCGGCGAGGCCCATCTCGAGGTCTCGAACGCGGAGATCGCCGAGAGCGTCACCACGACCGCGATGAAGAGCCCGGCCCGGCGCTCGGCCCAGACCGATGCGGCCACGGGCCCCGACCACGGCGGCATCGGCCCCGGCGAGCGCGCCCGCGTGCCGGCGCCCGGCGCGGCCGTGACCGCGCCCAAGGGCGAGCTCGTGCGCGGCCATCCGACCGCCACCCAGTCCGGCGGCCGCTCGCAATCCTCCACCGGCGACGAGAAGCCGCCGAAGCGCTCGGCCCGTGCGGGCACCGGCCAGGTCGAGCGCCCGCTCGCCAAGGGCGGGTCGGAGGAGCGGGGCTGACCGCCTCTGCCCCATCCATGAGGCATCGATGGCCGGGCCCGTCCCGGCCATTGTCTTGCGGGCTCGGCTCAGGGGTGAGGGCGGCCCTTGACGGGTGTCGAAAAGCGGGGCTGCTTCGCAGCACGTCACTGTGCCGGATCTCCTTCTCCCGCGCGCTGTCGCGCTCCGGCCGGGGATGACACTCAGCGCGGCCCGCCGCGGGTCCCCTCTCCCAGCCTGCTCTCCCCCTCTCCCCGTGAACGGGGAGAGGGTTGGGGTGAGGGGCGGGTCGGAAGAGCTCAGCGTATCCGGTCGGCATCCCTCCCCACTCAGGGGAGGGTCGGCGCGAAGCGACGGGGTCGGGTCGCAGCGCCAACCTACCAGGACCGAGCTTTCATCCCACCCGCCCCGTGCAATCCCCTGAATCCCGGATCGCGTCCGCCATGAAACAAAGCGGCGGGCGGCGACGTTCGGCTCCCATGCGACGGCGACGCGCCCGCGAGAACCGGACGCGGCCGGAATGCTGCAGCGCCGGAGCGCACATCCGTCCGGCGCTGGCCTCGACGCCGGCGGACTCCCGCGGGAGCCGGCTCGCGAACCTCGATGGAAGAACAACCAGGAGACACCCATGGATCGTCGTATCGTTCTGGCGGGTCTTGCCGCCTTCGCGGCCGGCCCAGCCCTCGCCCAGGCCAGCGGCGCGGGCAGCGCGTCGAATGCCGCCGGCTCCGCCATGCCGGCCGGTCAGGCGGGCGCGGCCGGCGCGGCCCGGCTCGGCCAAGCCGAGATGCAGCACATGCAGCAGACACTGCAGATCGGCTCGGTCGCGCTCGAGACGAGCCGCCTCGCGCAGCAGAAGGCCCGCCACGAGGGCCTGAAGCAGTTCGCGGGCTTCGAGGTCGAGGAGCAGACCACCATCGCCGAGATCCTGCGCGGCATGATGGATCCCGGCGCGACCGCGGCGGCCGGTGCCGCTCCGGCGGGCGCCGCGTCCCGCGACCCCAAGGGGGCCGAGATGGTCCAGAAGCTCAACCAGGCGCAGGGCGAGGCCTTCGACCGCGAGTACCTCAAGGGCCAGATCGAGGGCCACCGCGACCTGCTCGCCGTGCAGGAGCAGTACCTGAAGTCGAACGCCCAGAACCGCGAGCACATGAACATGGTGAAGCTGGCGCGCGGGCGCATCATGGAGCACATCGCGCTCCTCGAGGACATGCAGAAGTCCGTGAAGTAACGGGACGATCCGTCCTACCCACGATCGAGCGGCGGGCCCGGTGCACGGCACCGGGCCCGCTTCGCGTCCGGAGGCTGCGCCGGGGACCGGAGCCCGGCTTGCGGCGTTGTCCCAGCGACCCAAGAAGGAGAGCCTGCATGCAGACGAAGCAACAAGCGCCCGAATCCCTGCCCACCAAGTCGGGCGGCCAGGCCGCGGGCGCCGACACCAAGGGCCAGAAGGTGCCCGAGAACGGGAAGGAGCGCCTCGACGAGCGGCTCGACGAAGGCGTCGAGGAGACCTTCCCGGCGAGCGACCCGGTCTCGGTGAAGATCACCAAGTAGCCGCTGCGTCCGGCGCGGGCGGTCGAGACTTCGCCCGCGCCCGATCCCCCTCGCGTTCCGTCGCGCGCCGGCCTGGAGCCTGATCCCGAAAAGTCGCAGGCTTTTCGGATGAGATCATGCGACCCAACAATAACTTAGAGAGCATGATCGCTTCAAACGGAAGCGATCATGCTCTAAAGCAGCCGCGTGAATGCGCTCGCCCCGCCGCCCTCATCCCTCCGCCCGGATGCCCCGCCCGCCGCCGGGCGCTGGGATGCCGTCGACGCCGCGCGCGGGCTCGCGATCGTCGCGATGGTGGTCTACCACGCGGCCTGGGACCTGAGCTTCCTCAAGCTCGTCGCCTTCGACGCCATCAACGATCCCGCCTGGAAGGCGTTCGCGCGCGCGATCGCGAGCTCGTTTCTCGCGCTCGTGGGGGTGAGCCTCGCGCTCGCGCATGCGCGGGGCGTGCGCCGGGCGGCGTTCCTGCGGCGGCTCGCGAAGATCGGCGGCGCGGCGCTCCTTGTGACGGCCGCGACCATCCTGGCCTTTCCGGACGCCTACATCTTCTTCGGCATCCTGCACGCCATCGCGGTGTCGAGCGTGCTCGCCCTGCCGTTCCTGCGCGCGCCCTGGCCCGTCGCGGCGCTCGCCGCGCTCGCGGTCGCGGCCGCGCCGCGGTTCCTCACGAGCCCGGCCCTCGACCATCCGGCCCTCGACTGGCTCGGGCTCGGCGCCGCGGATCCGATCACCAACGACTATGTCCCGGTCTTCCCGTGGTTCGCGGCGGTGCTGCTCGGCCTGCTCCTCGGCCGGGCGCTCCTGAGCCGCGGCACGGGCCCGCTCGCGCGCTGGCGGGCCGCCGCGCCGCCCTCCCGCGCCCTCGTGCGCGCCGGGCGCTGGAGCCTGCCGATCTATCTCGTGCACCAGCCGATCCTGCTGGCTTTGTTCTACGGCGTGCTCCAGATCACCGGGCCGAACCCGGCCGCCGAGGCCCAAACCTTCATCCGCCCCTGCGCCGCCGGCTGCATCGGCGCGGACCGGGACGAGGCGCTCTGCACCGCGATCTGCCGCTGCACGGCGGACCGGCTCCGCATCGAGGAGAGCCTGTGGCGCGCCGTGCTCGGCAACCGGGTCGCGCCCGAGGACCGCCCCCGCGTCAACGGCCTCGCGCAGCAATGCTACCGCGAGCAGCGCAGACCCGGGGATTAGCCCCGCTTGACCTCCCGGCCTGCGGACCCGACCTTGCCCCCATGTTCCTGACCTTCTTCACCGAACTGCGCGCCGCCAAGGTGCCCGTCACCCTGCGGGAATACCTCACGCTCCTGGACGCGCTGGACCGCGACCTCGCCGACAAGCGCGTGGAGGAATTCTATTTCCTCTCGCGCGCCTGCCTCGTGAAGGACGAGCGCAACCTCGACCGGTTCGACCGGGTGTTCGGCCAGGTCTTCAAGGGCCTGGAGACCCTGGGCGAGGCCCTCGAGAAGGCCGAGATCCCGGAGGAATGGCTGCGCAAGATCGCCGAGCGCTTCCTCACCGAGGAGGAGAAGCGCCAGATCGAGGCCATGGGCTGGGAGAAGCTTCTCGAAACCCTCAAGGAGCGTTTGAGGGAGCAGAAGGGCCGCCACCAGGGCGGCAGCAAATGGATCGGCACCGGCGGCACCTCGCCTTACGGCGCCTACGGCTACAATCCGGAAGGCGTGCGCATCGGGCAGGAGGGCAACCGCAACTTCCGCGCCGTGAAGGTGTGGGACAAGCGCGAGTTCAAGGATCTCGACGACGGGGTCGAGCTCGGCGTGCGCAACATGCGTGTCGCCCTGCGGCGGCTCCGCCGCTTCGCGCGCCAGGGCGCGGCGGACGAGCTCGACCTCGACGGCACCATCCGGGAGACCGCCAACAAGGGCTATCTCGACGTCAAACTCCGGCCGGAGCGCCGCAACGCCGTCAAGGTCCTGCTCTTCCTCGACGTCGGCGGCTCCATGGACTGGCATGTGGAGATCGCCGAGGAGCTGTTTTCCGCCGCCCGCCTCGAGTTCAAGCACTTCGAGCATTTCTACTTCCACAACTGCCTCTACGAGCGCGTGTGGAAGCAGAACCGCCGCCGCTTCGAGGAGACGATCCCGACGCTGGACATCCTGCGCACCTACGGCTCCGACTACCGCGTCGTGTTCGTGGGCGACGCCTCCATGAGCCCCTACGAGATCACCATGCCGGGCGGCTCCGTCGAGCACTGGAACGAGGAGGCGGGCCAGGCCTGGATGGAGCGCCTCCTCGGCCATTTCCCGAAGGCCGTCTGGCTCAACCCGGTGCCGCGGCCGCACTGGGACTACACCCACTCGATCGGCCTCGTGCGCCGCCTCCTCGGCGAGCGCATGTACCCGCTGACGCTCGAGGGCATCGACGGGGCGATGCGGGAGCTGGTGCGGTAGGGCCGGATGCGCTTTGCGGCGGAACGCGCTAGGACCGCGGGACCCCGCCGCGTCCGGACCCCATGACCCGCCGCTACAGCCACGCCCCACGCCCGACCGCCGCGCCGGTCACCTTCACGCTCGACGAACGGACCCTGACGGTCGATTCCGGCCGCAAGGTCGACGTGGTCCAGCTCGGTGCCGTCGAGCAGGTCCGCCTCACCTACGCGCCGGGCCGGTTCGCGCAGGCGAACTACCGGACCACGGTGCGGATGCGCGACGGCAAGACCTTCTCGCTCTCGTCCCTGCACTGGCTGTCCCTGATCCAGGTCACGGACCAGGGCCCCGCCTACGGCGCCTTCGCGCGCACCCTGCTGCGCGCGGTCGCGGCGGCGAGCCCCGACGCCCGCTTCCTCGCCGGCCGGCCGCCGGCGGTCTGGGGCGCCACCGCGGCCCTTGCGGGCGCCGCCCTCCTCGGCATGGTCTATGTGGTCTGGCGCTCGCTCGGTGCGGGCGCGCCGGGCGCCGCGCTCGTCGGCGCCCTCGTCGGCCTCGCCGGGCTCTGGCAGATCGAGCCGATGGTGCGCCTCAACCGGCCGCGGAGCTTCGCGCCGGGGGATCCGCCGAAGGATCTGGTGCCGTCCATTCCCTCTCCCCGCCCGCGGGGAGAGGGTTAGGGCGAGGGGCGGGTCGGAGAAGCGCGATGCACCCAGCACACCTGCCCTCCCCCTTGCGGGGAGGGTGGACTGCGGAGCAGGCCGGGTGGGGGTTGGTGCAGGAGGCACCTGAGCGTCTCATCCTGCACCGACGCCCACCCCCGGCCCCTCCCCGCAAGGGGGAGGGGACATCATCCGAGATCGCCCGCTTCTCCGACCGGCCCCTCACCCCAGCCCTCTCCCCGCTGGCGGGGAGAGGGGGTGCGGAGGCGGGGAGAGGGAGCCTTACTCCGCCGCGAGCGGCTTCGCGGCGGCTTCCATCTTGCGTTCGGCGCGGGTCTTGGGCTTCGCCTTGACCTTGAGCTCGTCGAGGTCCTGCCGGTCGCGCACCGCGTTGCGGAAGGCCTGATCGCGGCCGGGCCCGTATTGCGGCGGGCAGTGGATCGCGGGCGCGCCGTACCAGGCCGCCGCCTTGAGGGTGAAGGACGGGTCGACGAGGTGCGGCCGGCCGAGCGCCACGAGGTCGGCGCGGCCGGCCGCCAGGATCGTGTTGACTTGGTCGGGGGTGGTGATGTTGCCCACGCACATGGTGGCGACCCGGGCCTCGTTGCGGATCTGGTCCGAGAACGGGGTCTGGAACATGCGCCCGTAGACCGGCCGCGCCTCGCGCACCGTCTGGCCCGTGGAGACGTCGACGAGGTCGGCGCCGGCCCGCGCGAAGGCGCGCGCGGCCTCGACGGCCTCCTCGGGCGTGAGCCCCCCTTCCGCCCAGTCGGTCGCGGAGAGGCGCACCGACATCGGCTTGTGCGAGGGCCACACCGCGCGCATGGCCTCGAACACCTCGAGCGGGAAGCGCAGGCGGTTGTCGAGGGGGCCGCCGTACTCGTCCGTGCGCCGGTTGGTGAGGGGCGAGATGAAGCTCGCCAGCAGGTAGCCGTGGGCGCAGTGGAGCTCCAGCATGTCGAAGCCCGCGCGCTCGCCGCGCTCGGCGGCCTGCACGAAATCCGCCCTGATCTTGTCCATGTCGGCGCGGGTGGCTTCGCGCGGCACCTGGCTGTCGGGGAAGTAGGGGATCGGTGACGCCGAGCAGACCTCCCAGGCGCCGCTCTCGAGCGGCCGGTCGATTCCCTCCCACATGAGCTTGGTGGCGCCTTTGCGCCCGGAATGCCCGAGCTGGAGGCAGAACTTCGAGCCCGAATGCGCATGCACGAAATCCGCGATGCGCCGCCACGCGGCCTCCTGCTCGTCGGTCCACAGCCCCGTGCAGCCGGGCGTGATCCGCGCCTCCGGCGACACGCAGGTCATCTCGGTGAAGATCAGCCCCGCCCCGCCCGTGGCCCGCGCGCCGTAATGGACGAGGTGCCAGTCGCCGGGTACGCCGTTCACCGCCGAATACATGTCCATGGGCGAGACCACGACCCGGT
The DNA here is from genome assembly GCA_036263675.1 of Microvirga sp. Lineage (GTDB taxonomy): Bacteria > Pseudomonadota > Alphaproteobacteria > Rhizobiales > Beijerinckiaceae > Microvirga. The sequence goes on from DATAGO010000033.1 coordinate 34,649, forward strand.
TCGGCACGATCATGTCGCGCAGGCGCAGGGGCTGGAACATCGGCACCACGGGCCGCTCGACATCGACCGCGAAGCCCTGCTCGCGCACCTTGCCGGCGAAGACCCGGTCCACCTCGTCGACGAAGTCCGGCGCCCGGAGGCGCAGGTTGTCGTAGGTGATGGCCTTGGCCCGCGTCATCACCCCGAAGGCGAACTGGACGGGATCGAAATCCCAGAACCGCGCCACGTGCTCGAACCAGACGAGCGAGACGTCGGCCGCGTGCTGGGTCTTCTCGACCTCCTCGCGGCGGCCGGTCTCGTAGAGCGCGAGCGCGCCCTCGACCGTGGGGTCCCGTCGGAAGGCATCCGCGAGCGCGATCGCGTCCTCCATGGCGAGCTTGGTGCCGGACCCGATCGAGAAATGCGCGGTCGCCTTGGCGTCGCCGATCAGAACCTTGTTGCCGAGCACCCAGCGCTTCGAGCGGATCATCGGGAAGCTGCGCCAGATCGAGCGGTTGGTGAGGACCGGATGCCCGTCGAGGAACCAGCCGAAGATCCGCTCCATGAGGCCTGCGGATTCCGCCTCGCTCATCTCGGGCAGGCCGGCGCGCTCGAAGGTCTCGGGATCGGTCTCGAACACCCAGGTCGAGCGCCCCGCCTCGTACTGGTAGGCGTGGGCGATGAAGGGCCCCCACTCGGTCTCCTGGAAGATGAAGGTGAAGGCGTCGAGGGGCCGGGTCGAACCCATCCAGGTGAACCTGTTGGGGCGAAGATCCACCTCGGGCTCGAAATGCGCCGCATGGCGCTCGCGGAAGCGCGAGTTGATGCCGTCCGCGACCACGACGAGGTCGGCATCCGCGAAGGGGCCCTCGTCGTCGATTTCGGCCTGATAGACGAGGCGCACGCCGAGCTCCACGGCGCGCTCCTGCAGGATCAGGAGCAGGGTGCGGCGCGAGCAGCCGCAGAAGCCGTTGCCGCCGATGCGGTGGACCGCGCCCTTGAAGTGGATCGCGATGTCGTCCCAGTAGGCGAATTCCTGGGTGATGCGGCGGTAGCTCGGGAGGTCGTAGCGCTCGAAATTGTCGAGGGTGGCGTCGGAGAACACCACGCCGAAGCCGAAGGTGTCGTCGGCGCGGTTGCGCTCGTAGACCGTGATCTCGGCCGATGGGCGCTGCTTCTTCATCAGGATCGCGAAATAGAGGCCGGCGGGACCGCCGCCGATGACCGCCACCTTCATGGCACGCTCCTGCCCTGCCGGCCGGCGCGGGCCGGCCGAATTGATTTAAGCTTAAAACAATTCGGGCGACAAGGGCGGCGGCCCGGAGCGGGCGCGGCGCCGGCCTGCGGCCGCCCGAAGCCGCAGGCGAGCGGCGGCGCCGTGGCCGCTACTTGCGGTCCTGGGAGGGCTTCACCTGGGGCGAGTCGGGCGGGTCGTTGTCGGGACGCCGGTTGCGGTCGTCCACCTTCTTGGGACCCTGCGGCGGGTCGCGGTCGCGCGGGGCGGGGCCGGGACCGGGCCGGGGCACCATGTCCTTGTTGGTCATCGCGGTCGCTCTCCCCTGACGGTTCCTTCGAATTGCCGGCGCCGTCGGAAACCCAATGGTCGAACGGCACCAGTCGAACGGCACCCGGGGCGCACAGGCCGAATGGCAACGCTAGCACGGGGCGCCGGTTCCCGGGCCGCGGCGGCCCGCTCCGGCCATTCCGCGAATCGCGAGAAGCATTGGCCGCAGATGCACTTAGGCCTTTCGAAAATCGACGATTCTCGGCCGGAACCCAGGAAATGGAGCGTTGTTGTTCAAACATGAGGGCATTCGCCAAGGAGGCAGAGATGGCGACAGGTAACTCCACGTCGAAGCGAGGATTCGCCTCGATGGATGCGGCGCGCCAGCGCGAGATCGCGAGCAAGGGCGGCAAGAGCGTTCCGGCCGAGAAGCGGTCGTTCTCGCAGGACCGCGACCTCGCCTCGCAGGCCGGCCGCAAGGGCGGGCAAGCCTCCGGCTCGAGCCGCGATTCCGAAGGCTGACGGTTCATCGCAAGCGGAATTCCAGGGCGGCCGCCGGGCCGCCCTTTTTCTTGGGCGCTTGTCGTCTTTCTTGAGCGCCTGTCACAGGCGATCGCGACGGACGAGGACGCCGCCGGAGCGGCAGTCCCCGCGCCGGCGGCGGGGGGATGCCCGCCCGGTCCGTGGCGAGGAGGGCGCCTCTCAGCCGTCGATCTGGCGCAGCGGCGCCACGACCGGGCGGATGCGCTCCACGACGACCTCGGTCGTGGCCTGCGCCGCCGGCCGGAACACGCGCGGGTCCGGCGCGTCGAGCTTCATGCCTGCGCTCTCGAGGCGCCGCGAGATGTCGAAGGCGAGCGAGATCAGGGGCTGGGGGTGGATGATCTCGAGCGCCGCCGCGGCTTCGGAGGCGAGCACGAAGTCGTGCCAGTAGGTCGCGCTCAGGAGCGAGACGAGCCGGTACTCGTCGAGGGTGCCGCGCCGCGACTGGCGCGGTGCGTACTGCATCGGCTCGGGCCGCTCGCGCCGCAGCCCGAAGGCGAGCAGCAGGGCGTCCGAGACGATGCCCTTGGCGGTGTCGCGGCCCATCGCCCGGGCGAGGTCGTCCTCGAGGGCGTCGAGCGCGGCGACGTCGTAATGATCCTCGAAATCGCCGAGCGCGCGGAAGATGTCGACGATCGGAACCGTGCCGGGGGAGAACAGGACCGCAACCGAGGGGCCGCCTGACGACAATACGCTGAACTCAACCATGACCACCTCGACTCTTGCTGCCTGCTGCCGTTCCTCTGTTCGTCCGCGTCACTCGTCCCGGGGCTCGTGCGGCCCGTCTCAGTCGACCCGCCAGGCGCTGCGCGCGATCGATCCCTGATGGGCCGGGATCACCAGATTGCGCCGCATCATCAGCGGGCAGATGACCTCGTCCTCGTGGCGGGCCGCCACCAGGCCGCTCAGCATGGAGGCGATCCGCGGCTCGTCGCTCGGGTGGAGGCTCGAGGTCAGCCGCAGGAGCTCCATGGGGGGATCCTGGTTCGGGAGAATGGTGTCGATTTCTTGTGCTGCCGTCATGGTCGCCCTGCCGCATCGCGTTCGAGAAATCCTGTGGATTTCTCCCTTGCGCCGTCGCGAGAACAACGTTCCGGCGGAGTCCGGGTTCCTGGGGCGGCCGGGCGCCGGAGCGGACCCGACGAAGACGTGAATGCGCCCGCGCGAGGGTGCCCGGGACCAGCGAGGATGCCTGGGGAGAGCGCCCCGGCGGGAGGAACTTGGCCATAGGCGCGACGTTTGAGTCCCGCGGGCCGCAGAGGCCCCGTCCCTCAAACCCGATCGGACCCGAACCCATGAAGAATCTGGAAGAGCTTTTCCTTCACATGCTGAAGGACGTCTATCACGCCGAGAAGCAGATCCTGCGCGCGCTGCCCAAGATGGCGAAGAGCACCGACAGCGACGAGCTGCGCATGGCCTTCGAGACGCACCGCGAGGAGACCGTCGGCCAGATCGAGCGCCTCGAGCAGGTGTTCGAGATGATGGGCAAGCGGGCTCGCGGGGTGCCCTGCGAGGCGATGCAGAGCCTGATCGAGGAAGGCAAGGAGGTCATGGAGGAGGCCGAGGATCCGGACGTGATGGATGCCGGCGTGCTCGCGGCCGCCCAGGCGATCGAGCATTACGAGATCGCCCGCTACGGCACCCTCAAGGCTTGGGCGAAGCAGCTCGGGATGAAGGACGCGGTCCGCCTCCTCGACGAGACGCTCGCGGAGGAGAAGAAGACCGACAAGCTCCTGACCGAGCTCGCGGTCGCGAACCTGAACCGCCAGGCGGCCTGACCCCGGTCCGGCCCTGCGCCGGATCCGGCCCGAAGAGACCCGCGAATCCGATGCCCGGCCCGTGCCGGGCATCGCCGTTTCAGGCCGAAGAGCGGTCCAACCGGCGTCGTTACGAAAAACGGGAGGTCCCGGAGGACCTCCCGCCTGACGCGCTATCGAGCCGAGGCCGCGGATTACGGCCGGTTCGTCGCGGTGCCGCCCGACGCGTTGCCGCGCGAGGCGTTGTTGTCGCCGCTGCCGCGCCGCGAGGTCTGGAAGGCGGGCGCGGATTGCAGGTCGGCTTTCGTCATCCGCAGCATGATGCGGTCCGGCACGCCGCCGTCGTTGTTGGCGTTGCCCTGCGCGGCGCCGCCGGCGCCCGCATTGCCGGTGTTGCCGGTCATCGCGGTCTGGCGGTTGCTCGCCGTCGCCTGCTGGTCGTTCGACCCGGTGGCGCCCGTGGTCGCGACCGTCGCGTTCGTGTTCGCGGCGCCGGCGCCCGCGCCGGTGCTGTTCGAGGTCATCGCGCCCTGGTTGGCCGACGCCGTGAGCTCGAGGGCCCGGAACGGCACCGCCACGTCCTTCTCGCCGATGCCGAGGAAGCCGCCGACGCCGATCACGACGCCCGCGATCTGGCCCTGGCGGTCGAGGATGATGTCGTTCACGTCGCCGATGGACTCGTTGTTGGCGCTCACCACCGTGGTGCCGATGAGCCGCGAGGCCATGACCTGCTGGTTCTGGAGCTGGCCGATGAAGTTGCCCTGCATGGCGCCGCTCTGGCCGCTGCTCGGGACCATCGCGGACGAGCCCGAGGCTGCGGGCTGTGCCCCGCTGGATGCGGACGAGCCGGAGGTCGCCGACATGCCGGAGGAGCCGCCCGACGCGGACGAGCCGGTGCCCGCCGCCGTGCCCGAGGCGGGCATCGCGCCGCTCGAGCCGGCGCCGCCGCTCGACGCCGTCGAGCCGGCGGGCTGCGTCGTGGAGCTGCCGGAGGCGCCGGAGGATTGCGACATCGCGCCCGACGATCCGCCGGCCGAGGAGCCCTGCGTCGGAGCCGGCTGCATGGCGGGAGAGCCCGAGGTCGTGGTGCCCGTCCCGGAGGCCGTGGGCCGGTCGGTCCCGGCCGACGGCGCAGGCTGGGCCAGCGCCGGCGCGGCAACGAAAATCGTCGCCATCAGACAAGCCGCCATATGCGTCTTGAGCATGCTCTTCTCCTGCAATGGATTTGAGATCGCGTTCGCGCAAATAGCGCGTCGGGCCAACGCCCTCCGGCGGATTTTGTTCCGATTATCTTTGTTGATGAAGTAGAGCGCAGAAGACGAATGATGTATTCACAAGATTGATGTTCCCCCGCTCAAGAAATCGGGAGCAGGCGGCCATGCCCGTCCGTGCGGGGGACGCGCCCGCCGCCCGCAGCCGCGCAGACGCCGCCGGAGACGGGAGCCGGATTTCAGGAAGCGGAGAGCGGGGCAGCCTGCGCGAGGCAGCGGCTGGGGATCCGCTGCGCGTCGCCGCGCACGAGCGGGCTCAGGGCCCCTTCGCAGCCGATCGGGCGGCGCGAGCGGCGCACGCCCTCGCCCGGCACGTCCTGGCCCTCGCGCTTCGGCGACAGGCCCTGGACCGAGGAGGGCTCGGTCGGCTGCTGGCTCGTCGGCGCGGCCGGCGCGTCCTTCAGGGTCACGACGGGAAGGTCGGCGCCCTTGGCGACGATCGTCGTGTTGGACAGCGGGTCGGAGCGGTAGAGGACGGTGCCGTCGCGGTCGCGCAGGATCACGGTCGCCTGCGCGAGGCCGACGATCTCCACCACCGACACGGCCGGGCGCTCGCGCGCTTCGGGCCGCGGCGGGCCGAGGCGGTCGCCCTTCCCGGTCGCGGAGGCCGCGGTGCGGATGCGCTCCTGGGGGGCGGGGATGCGCGGATCGAGCGAGGCCACCACGGTGCCCTCCTGAGGCAGCATCGCCCGCGCTTCGAGCGCTGCGGGGGCGTAGCTTGCCAGCACGAAGGCCGTGCCGGCCACGGCCAGGAACGTCGCGGGCGTGTGGATCATGGTTGCCTCCCCGGCCGTTTCGGCGCGGGCCGATTTTATGAAGACAACGCGGCAGTTTCGGCGATGTTCCTGGGCCTTCCCTAACGGAAATTTCAGTTTTTGATGGGCCGGCCGGTCGGATTCGGGGGCGGACGCGGCGGGCGGCGCCGGCTCGGACACCGCGAGTCAAGACAATATCGGTCCTGGAACCTTTTTTTTGGGCCGACGTTGTTGGAGTACCCGGCCACCTGGTCCTCCCCGCATTCCCCTTGTGCATTGGCCGGCACCTTCAGACGGGTCAGTTTTCTGACCCGTCTTTTTTATTGCCTTCCATCCGCCAGGGGCTCGACCCATGGCAGAACGCCCGGCGCGGGGCCGGGCGTCGCCTCAGCGTGTGAGCTTCGCAGGAGTCAGGCGGTGGCGCGCACCTCGCGCCGGCGCGCGCTCTGCTGGAAGAACAGCGCCTGGCTGATCACCGCGGAGACGTTGGCGGGCTGGAAGGGCTTGGCGATCAGGAACGCGGGCTCGGGCCGCTCGCCGGTGAGGAAGCGCTCCGGATAGGCGGTGATGAAGATCACCGGCACCTCGAAGGCCTTCAGGAGGTCGTTCACCGCATCCAGGCCCGAGCTGCCGTCGGCAAGCTGGATGTCGGCGAGGATCAGGCCCGGACGCTTCGTGGCCGCGAGCTTCACGGCCTCGGTGCGGGTGCGGGCGACCCCGGTGACGTTGTGGCCGAGCCCCTCGACCAGGGCCTCGAGATCCATCGCGATGAGCGGCTCGTCCTCGATGATGAGGATGTCGGTCGCCATGTCGGCGGCGAGCTCGCGGCCGGCCTCGTCGACGAGTTCGCGGACCTGGTCGGTGTTGACGGTCAGGATGCCCGCGACCTCCTCCTCCGAGAAGCCCTCGAGGCAGGACAGCAGGAAGGCCTGGCGCGGGAGGGGGGTGATCTGCCCGATGCGGACCTCGGCCGGCAGGTCGCGCTGGATCTGCTCGCTCCGTCCGTTCACGGAGAGGGAGTTCCAGATCCGCGTGAAAACCTGAAACAGCTCCACCTTCACGTTGCCGGCGCTGCCGATGGTCTCGGGCTCGCTGACGAGGGTCTCCAGCGTGGCCGCCACGTAGGCGTCGCCCGCCATCTGGCTGCCCGTCAGGGCGCGAGCATAACGACGCAGATACGGCAAGTGCTGGACGACAAGCTGAGCTGTCGACATTCGCTTCCCCTTGATTGGTGCTTTGGATCGTTGGTTGGATACGGACCATTCAACTCGGCAATGCCCGGAAAGTTCCACCTTTCGGGAACCGATGGCAAGGCTCCGCGTTGTCGGTTCAAGTGCGCGGAGCCACGGCCAAGGTGTGCGCCGGCACATCGGGGCGCCCGGGCGAACCGCAGCGAAGGTGCGCGCCGGCACATCGGGGCGCCCGGACAATGGACAAGCTGCACACGGGACCATTGCCCTGAGGGCGTTCCGCCCAATCTTAGGCCAGGGCCGCCAACGACAAAAATGGGTTGGTGAGGGGAGATCGATGACGAGTAACAAGGGGAAGAGGCTGGCCGCCGTCGTAACGGACGGCTTGGCCGACAATGGGCATTCGTCGGAGCCGAGAATCGACCGCCCGACCCAGACGCGCCTGGGGGACCAGTTGCGCGCCATGTACGACGATCTCGTGAACCAGCCGGTTCCGGACCGCTTCAAGGATCTGCTCGACCGGCTCGAGAAAGGCGGCGCCCCGGAGAAGGCGCGATGACGCCGGAGCCTGCGATCCGGGACGCGCTGCTCGCGGCGGTCCCTTCGCTTCGCGCCTTTGCGATCTCGCTCTGCGGCCAGGTCGACCGGGCCGACGACCTCGTGCAGGACACCCTGCTGCGGGCGCTGTCGCACATCGACCGCTTCGAGCGCGGGACGAACCTGCACGCCTGGCTGTTTACGATCCTGCGCAACCTGTTCCATTCCGAGTACCGCAAGCGCCGCCGCGAGGTCGAGGATCCCGACGGGTCCTACGCGGGCCGGCTCAAGGTGCAGCCCGAGCAGGGCTCCCGGCTCGACTTCGAGGATTTCCGCTCCGCCCTCGCGAAGCTGCCCTCCGACCAGCGCGAGGCGCTCCTCCTCGTCGGCGCCTCCGGTTTTTCCTACGAGGAAGCGGCGACGATCTGCGGCTGTGCGGTCGGCACCATCAAGAGCCGCGTCAACCGCGCCCGCTCGCGGCTCGCCGGCATGCTGGCCGTGGACGATGCCGACGATCTCGGCCCCGACAGCATGACCCGCGCCGCCCTGCAGGCGATCGGTTGACCGCCTTTTCTCCCTGACGATGTGACCCGCGCCGCCCCTCGGTCGGCCGGCCGACCCGCGTCCCGGCCGACGCCGGGCTCGCCGCATGATCCACGGCAAACGAAAACGCCGCTCCGGAGAGCGGCGTTTTCGTCTTGGCGCAGCGCCGGCCGGACCGGCGGACGATACCCTACAGCTTGATCGCTTCGGATTGGAGCGATCAAGCTCTCTCAGTCATCGTTGTGCCGCATGATCTTGTCCGAAAAGTCTGCAACTTTTCGGGATCATGCTCTAGAGCGGGCTGCGGGGAGTGCGGCCGCGCAGGAGGCCGATCACGGCCGAGATCGCGAACAGCACGATGGCGACGAAGAAGATCAGCTTCGCGATCTCGACGGCCGTGCCCGCGATGCCGCCGAAGCCGAACACGGCGGCCACGAGGGCGACGAGAAGGAAGGTGATGGCCCAACCGAGCATGGTGTTACCTCGCTACTGAACAGATCGGCGAGTGCCGATGATGCCAGGGCAACGCGAAGCTCGGCGGCGCGGTTCCGCGCCCGCCACGCTTGCCGCGACGGGCGCGCTTTTCCCTTGTGCATATCCCGCGAGCCGACCCGTCCGGGCGGGAGATCGCCGGCTCCGGCGACCGGATGTCCCGCCGCCCGTACGCGCCTTCCGTCCCGCGGCGGTGGCCCGAATGCCGCGGGCGGCGACCGGATGTCCCGCGGCGGAACCTGCCTTCGGGGGCGGACGTTGAACCAGCACTGACGGAGGCTTCATTCATGACACGGTCCGTGGCGTTGCGTGCGAGCATCATCTTCACCCTCTTCGCGGCGGTGTTCGCCGGGATCGGCCTGGCCTCGCATGTGCCCGTCGCGGAGGCGCTGTTCCTGATCGCCGGCACCCTGTGCGCCGTCATGCTGTTCTTCGCCGCCGCGACGCCCGTGCACCAGCCGGTGCCGGTTCCGGTCCGCGTCCGCCGCCAGCGTCGCTGACGCCGCGCCCATTACTCCGAGCCCCATGCGGAAAGCGCCTCCCCGCGGAGGCGCTTTCTTCGTTTTCGGGCCTGCCGCGAAGCGGCGCCCGCGTCAGCTTTCCGTCGGGTCGCCGCCGTTCGGATGCAGCACCGAGCCCGTGATGTAGGACGCATCCTCGCAGGCCAGGAACAGGAAGCAGGAGGCGACCTCGTTGGGCTGGCCCGGCCGCTTCATCGGCGTGTTGGCCCCGAAGGTCGCGACCTTCTCGGCCGGGAAGGTCGACGGGATGAGCGGCGTCCAGATCGGACCCGGCGCGACGCCGTTGACCCGGATCCCCTTGCCGACGAGCGACTGCGCAAGCGAGCGCGTGAAGGTCACGATCGCGCCCTTGGTCGAGGAATAGTCGAGGAGCTCCGGCGAGCCGCGATAGGCCGTCACCGAGGTGGTGTTGATGATCGCCGCGCCCTCCTTGAGGTGGGGCATCGCCGCCTGCACCATGTAGAAATAGCCGTAGATATTGGTCCGGAACGTGCGGTCCAACTGATCGGGCGTGATCTCCGTGACCTCCTTCTTGGGGTGCTGCTCGGCGGCGTTGTTGACGAGCACGTCGATGCGGCCGAACTCGCCCATGACGCGGGTCACGGCCTCGCGGCAGAAGCCGGGATCGCCGACGTCGCCCGCGATCAGCAGGCACTGGCTGCCTTCGGTCTCGACGAACTGCTTGGTGTCCTGCGCGTCCCGGCCTTCGTTGAGGTAGAGCACCGCGACCTTCGCGCCCTCGCGGGCGAACAGCACCGCGACCGCGCGGCCGATGCCGCTGTCGCCGCCGGTCACGACCGCGACCTTGCCCTTCAGGCGCCCGCTGCCCGGAAAGCGCGGGGTGTAGTTCGGCTTCGGGTTCATCTCGGTCTCGCGACCGGGCTGGGTCGACTGCGTCTGCGGCGGCAGCGTCTGGTTCTGGCCGGAGCTCATGGGTGATCCTTCTGACGTGTCGGAGAACGGAGCGGGCCCCGCCCGCGCCGCGACAACGTCAGCTTGAGGAATCCTGTTCCGGCCCCACTTCCTGCCCAGGAGGGCGGCACGGTCGCGGGCCGCCCGGCTTGTTCCACGACGCGCAGGCCCCCTCCCCCACGAGAGAGAAGCGGATGACCGGCTCCACGCCCCTGATGACCATCGAGGCCCGCGAGGCACCCGCGCGCGTGGGCGAGCTCATCGCTGCGGAAGGCAGCCGGATCGCGGAGCTCGGCGGGCGCCTGCGCGCCCTCGACCCGCCCTTCGTGCTCACCGTCGGACGGGGCTCCAGCGACCATGCGAGCCTCTACGGCCGCTACCTGTTCGAGACCATGCTCGGCCTCGTCACGGCCTCCGCGGCGCCCTCCGTGGTCACCGCCTACGGAGCGCCCCTCAAGGTGCGCGGCGCCTTCGTGCTGGGGCTGTCGCAATCGGGCGCGAGCCCCGACATCGTGCGCGTGGTCGAGGACGCGCGCCGGGTCGGCGCGCTCACCGCGGCCTTCGTGAACCAGGCCGGGAGCGCCCTGGGCGAGGCCGCCGAGGTGGTGTTCTCGCTCCATGCGGGACCCGAGCGGGCGGTCGCGGCGACGAAGAGCTTCATCTGCACCGCCGCGGCGGCGGCGCTCCTCACCGCCGCCTGGTCGCAGGACCGGCGCCTCGCCGAGGCTCTCCCGGCGCTCCCGGGCTCGCTCGAGCGCGCCGCGCGGCAGGATTGGAGCGCCGCCATCCCGGTTCTCGCGGGCGCCGACCGCATGCTCGTGGTCGCCCGCGGCCGCGCCTTCGCGATCGCCTCCGAGATCGCCCTCAAGATGAAGGAGGTCGCGGGCATCCAGGCCGAGGCCTTCAGCGCCGCGGAGGTGCTGCACGGACCGATGGCGGTGGTCGATCCCTCCGGGCCGATCCTGGTGCTCGCGGTCGAGGACGAGACACTGCCCTCGGTGCTCTCCACCATGGAGCGCCTGAAGGGCGCCGGCGCGCCGCTCGTGGTGATGTCGTCCGCGGATGCGGCGCTCTCGCTCGCCAGCGTCCCCCTGCCCTTCGCGCGCGACGCCCATCCCGCCCTCGATCCGCTCGTCGCCGTGCAGGCCTTCTACGGCTTCGTGGCGGCCCTCGCGGTCGCGCGCGGCCTCGATCCCGACCAGCCGCCGCATCTCGCCAAGGTGACGCGCACGCTCTGACGTGGCCTGCTTCGACGGCAGGCGGGCGACCCTCGCCGAATCGCGGCAGGGAGGCTAACGAGGTCGCACGCCGCAAGGCGGCGCTCCCGCCGGCCTGAGCCGCGCCTGCGAGAGATCCCCATGCGCACGGACCGCACCGCGCCGGAAGGAACCCTGCACCGTCTCTGGCTCGACGGGGAGAGCCTCAAGGGCAACCTGCTCGGCGATCCCACCTCGAGACGCATCGACGTCTACGTGCCGGCGGGCCACGACGGACGCGGGCTGCCGCTCCTCGTGGACCTCGTCGGCTTCACGGCCGGCGGGCCGGCGCACACCAACTGGAAGAACTACGGCGAGAACGTCCCCGAGCGCCTCGACCGGCTGATCGGCATCGGCGCCATGCCGCCGGTCGTGGTCGCCTTCCCGGACTGCTTCACCCGGCTCGGCGGCAACCAGTACGTCGACAGCGTCGCGATGGGCGGATGGGAGACGTTCCTCACGCGCGAGATGGTGCCGCTCGTCGAGGAACGCTTCGGCTGCGGCGGCGACGGCCGGCGCGGGGTGTTCGGCAAGAGCTCCGGCGGCTTTGGCGCCATCGTGCACGCCATGCGCCACGGCGGCCGCGTCTGGGCCGCGGCGGCGTGCCATTCCGGCGACATGGGCTTCGAACTCATGTACCGCGCCGAGTTCGGCGGCGTGCTGCGGCACCTCTCCGACCACGTGATGTCGGTCGAGGCCTTCATGCGCCATTTCGAGACCGGGCCGAAGGCGAAGGATTCCGACTGGCACACGATCATGATGCTGGCCCAGGCCGCGAGTTTCGATCCGGACCCGGACGCCTATCTCGGCGTGCGGCTTCCGGTCGACCTCCACACCTGCGAGATCATCCCGGAGCGCTGGGCCAACTGGCTGGCGTTCGACCCGCTGCGGATGGCGGACGAACCGCAGCACCTCGACGCGTTGCGCCGGCTCAAGTGCCTCTTCATCGATTGCGGCGACCTCGACCAGTACAACCTCGTCTACGGCGCCCGCATCCTGCACCGCAAGCTGGAGGCGGCCGGCGTGGCGCATACCTACGAGGAGTTCCACGACAACCACTCCTCGATCGACTACCGCATGGACCGCAGCCTGCCGCTGCTCGCGGCGGCGCTGGCTTAGACTCCCGGCCCGGAGACGGAGCCCCCCTCTCCTCGCCTGCCCTCCCCCTTTCTCCCCGCTCGCGGGGAGAAAGGGGGAGGGTCCCTACGAGCGCGCAGGCCCCGTGCTGGCGCGGACGATGATCTCGGTGGGGAGGCGCACGCGGGGCTGGGCCTTGCGCCCGGCGAGGAGGTCCAGGAGCACCGCCGCGCCCGCCTGCCCGAGCTCGCGCCGGGGCTGATGCACCGTGGTGAGCGGCGGCTCGACGACCGCCGCGAACTCGATGTCGTCGAAGCCCGCGACCGAGATGTCCTGCGGGACCCGCAAGCCCCCCGAGATCAGCGTGCGCATCAGCCCGATCGCCATCTCGTCGTTGGAGCAGAACACCGCGCCCGGGCGCCCCTCTCGCGCGAGGATCCCCTCCCCGACCTGTACGCCGGCCTCGAGCGAATAATCGCCGGGGAAGACGAGGCCGGGATCGAAGGCGAGGCCCGCCGCCGCGAGCCCGTCGCGGTAGCCGCGCAGGCGCTCGCGCTCCAGCACGTTGCCGGCGGGGCCGCACACATAGGCGATGCGGCGGTGGCCGAGCGCGGCGAGATATTCCGTCATGGCCTGCGCGGCGGCCCGGTTGTCGACCTCGATCTGCGGAATGGCAGCCTCCGGGATCGCCTCGCAGAGGGCGATCAGCGGAATCCCGGCCCTGGCCTCGCTGAACACGTGCCCGTTGAGCAGGATCGCCCCGTCGACCTGCCCGCCCGCCATGAAGGCGGTGAACCGCGCCTCCTTCTCGGGCGAGCCGTCGAGATCGCCGATGATCATGCCGTAGCCGGCTTCGAACAGGGTCTCCTCGATCCCGCGCAGGATCTTCGAGAAGAAGATGTTGCCGAGGTTCGGCAGCACCACGAGCACCATGCGGCTCTTCTGCGAGCGCAGGGTCCGCGCCGCCGGGTTGGGCACGTAGCCGATCTGCGCGATCGCCGCCATGACCCGGGCGCGCGCCTCCGGCGAGACGCGGTCGGGATGGGCGAGCGCCCGGCTCACGGTCGCGGTCGAGACCGCGGCGAGGCGCGCCACGTCCTGGATGCGCGCCGCGCGCGGGAGGGCCTCCTCCGCCGCTGATTCGTCGCGCGCTGCGTCGCTCATGACCGATCGAACCTGCTGCGGCCTCGGGATGGCACCTGCATTGACAGCCGGCCCGGAGACCGGCACAGTGCATGTAAACGATTACACGAGAGCGCAGGTCCGGCCAGGAATCAAGCCTTTCGTGAATCGGGACGCCCCGCCAGAGGGCCGCCAGAATGGAGGACGCCGCATGACCCGCTCGCTCGCCGTCTCGCCCCCGGCCCGGCTCCGCCGCATCTGAGCACCGTCCTCCCCGGCCGCACCATGGCGCCCGTCCTTCGCGCGGAGCATGTGTCGAAATCGTTCGGACCGATCGAGGTCCTGAGCGACATCTCGCTCGCGCTCGAGCCGGGCGAGGTCCACGCCGTCATCGGCGAGAACGGCGCCGGCAAGTCCACCCTCATGCGCATCCTCTCGGGCCACCTGCCGCCCACCAAGGGGGTTCTCCATTTCGACGGCGCGCCGGCCGATTTCTCGGGCCCCGTCGAGGCGGAGCACAAGGGAATCGTGCTCGTCCATCAGGAGCTCCTCCTCGCCGAGGACCTCACCGTCGCGCAGAACCTCTTTCTCGGCCGCGAGATCCGCCGCCGCGGCTTCGTGGACGATGCCGCCATGCGCGAGCGCGCCGCCGCGGCGCTCGCCGAGCTCGGCGCCCGCATCGCACCCGACCGGGAGGTGCGGCGCCTGTCCATCGCCGAGCGCCAGCTCGTCCAGATCGCCCGCGCTCTCCTCGTGCCGCACCGGGTCGTGGTGTTCGACGAGCCGACCGCGGTGCTCACGCCCATCGAGGCCGAGAGCCTGTTCGCCGTGATCCGGCGACTGCGGGCGCGCGGCACCGCGATCCTCTACATCTCGCACCGCCTCAACGAGGTGAAGGCGATCGCCGACCGGGTCACGGTCCTGCGCGACGGCCGCCTCGTGACGACCCGCGCCGTCGAGGGCCTGGAGCCGATCGAGATGGCCCGCCTGATGGTGGGTCGGGACATGTCGAAGCTCTATCCCGCCAAGCCCCTGACGGCCTCGGACCAGACCGTGCTCGCGGTCGAGCGCATGGCGGTGCCGGGCTATGTCGAGGAGGCGTCGTTCGCGCTGAGGCGCGGCGAGATCCTCGGCTTCGGCGGCCTGATCGGCGCCGGCCGCACCGAGCTCTTCGAAGGGCTCGTGGGCCTTCGTCCCGCGCACGGCACCGTGACCCTCGACGGCAAGCGCGTGTCGTTCCGGGACGCCCGCGACGCCATGGCGGCGGGCGTCGTCTATCTCTCGGAGGACCGCAAGGGCAAAGGGCTCCTGCTGCAGCAGAACCTGCGCACCAACCTGACGCTCGCGGGCCTCGACCGCTTCCGGCGCGGCCCCTTCATCGACGTGGCCGGGGAGGAGCGCGCCCTCGACAAGGCGATCGGCGATTTCGACATCCGGGCGCGGCGCCGCGACATGCTCGCGGGCCAGCTCTCGGGCGGCAACCAGCAGAAGCTGCTGCTCGCCAAGATGATGCTGGTCGAGCCCCGCATCGTCGTCATCGACGAGCCGACGCGCGGTGTCGACATCGGCACCAAGGAGCAGATCTACCGCTTCATCGCCGGCCTCGCCGAGGGCGGCTGCTCCGTGATCGTGATCTCCTCCGAGATGCCGGAGCTGATCGGCCTGTGCCACCGGGTGATCGTGATGCGGGGCGGCCGCGTCGCCGGCGAGGTCGGCCAGGACGGGATGACCGAGGACGCCATCGTCTTCCTCGCCACCGGGGTCCACGAGGACCAGGCGGAGAAGATCGCGGCGGGGCACACATGAGCGGGCCGGTGCACGCGCCGACGGCACAAAGCTGCGCCGAGTACCTCCCGGAGCGGGGCGGGGCACACATGAGCGGGTGGGGATCCATGGTCAGGACGGCATCAGACGCAGCGAGGACAGGCCGATGAGCGACGCCACCGCTCCCGCCCGGCCCGAGAGGCGCCGGTTCGCCCTCGACATGCGGGCGCTCGCGCCCTTCATCGCGCTCGCCGCGCTGATGGTGGTCGGCGCGCTCGTGAACCCGGATTTCCTGAGCCCCGCCAACCTCCTCAACGTGGTCACGCGCTCGGCCTTCATCGCGATCATCGCGGTGGGCGCCACCTTCGTGATCTCCGGCGGCGGGCTCGACCTCTCGGTCGGGTCGATGGCGGCGTTCGTGGCCGGCATCATGATCCTGACGCTCAACAAGCTCGGCACGCCGGATGCCGGCACGCTCGCGCTCGGCATGATGGCGGCGCTCGGGCTTGCCGCTCTGTGCGGCCTCGCCAACGGGCTCATCGTGACCTTCGGGCGCATCGAGCCCTTCATCGTGACGCTCGGGACCATGGGAATCTTCCGGGCGCTCCTGATCTGGCTCGCCGCCGGCGGCACCATCACCATGCGCAACCTCGAACTGCGCGAGATGTACCGCCCGGTCTATTTCGGCTCGGTCATGGGCGTTCCGGTCCCGATCCTCGTCTTCCTCGCGGTCGCGGCGGTCGCGGCGCTCATCCTCTACAAGACCGCCTTCGGCCGCCACGTGATCGCGCTCGGCTCCAACGAGGACGTGGCGCGCTATTCCGGCGTGCCGATCGGGCGCGTGCGCACGCTGACCTACGTGATCCAGGGGATCTGCGTCGGCATCGCGGTGCTGGTCTACGTGCCGCGGCTGGGCTCCGCGACCCCGACCACGGGCCTGCTCTGGGAACTCCAGGCCATCACGGCCGTCGTGATCGGCGGCACGGCCTTGCGCGGCGGCATCGGGCGGATCTGGGGCACTGTGGTGGGCGCCATCATCCTCGAGCTCGTCGCCAACATCATGGTGCTCTCGAACTTCGTCTCCGAGTTCCTCGTCGGCGCGGTTCAGGGCGCGATCATCATCGTCGCCATGCTGGTGCAGCGCTCGCTCTACCGAGGGCGCTGACGCACGAATACCCGGCCGTTCTTCAGGAGCGGCCGGGGTTGAAGACCGGTGCGGATCCGCCGGCGGATAAGCAGGATCCGACAAGCTCGAACCCGAACGGGAGGAGAAACCATGAAAACAGCTCTCAAGATCGCCCTGGCGGCAGGCCTGGCCACCGGCCTCGCCACGGCGGCATCGGCGCAGCAGAAGAACGTGACGATCGGCGTCTCGATCCCGGCCGCCACGCACGGCTGGACCGGCGGCGTCGTCTACCACGCCCAGGAGACCGCGAAGCTCCTCGAGAAGGGCTATCCGGGCCTGAAGGTGATCGTGAAGACCTCGCCGGACGGCGCCGCGCAGGCGAACGCCCTCGACGACCTCACCACCCAGAAGATCGACGCCCTCGTGGTGCTGCCCTTCAACTCCGACGAGCTCACGAACCCCGTGCGCGAGGTCAAGAAGAAGGGCACCCTCATCACGGTCGTCGACCGCGGCCTGAAGGACCCGTCGATCCAGGACATCTACGTCGCCGGCAACAATCCCGAATTCGGCCGCGTGGCGGGCAAGTACTTCGTCGACAACCTGAAGACCGGCAACGTCGTGGTGTTCCGCGGCATTCCGACCGTGATCGACGAGGAGCGCGTCTCGAACTTCGAGAAGGCCCTCGAAGGCTCGGGCGTGAAGGTGATCGACAAGCAATACGCCAACTGGAACCGCGACGACGCCTTCAAGGTGATGCAGGACTTCCTGTCGAAGCACCCGAAGATCGACGCGGTCTGGGCCTCGGACGACGACATGGCGCTCGGCATCATGGAGGCGATCCGCCAGGCCAAGCGCGAGGACGTCAAGTTCGTGCTCGGCGGCGCCGGCATGAAGGAGATGATCAAGAAGGTGATGGACGGCGACAAGATGATCCCCGCCAACGTCTCCTACCCGCCCGCGATGATCTCGACCGCCATGGGCGTCACCGCGGCGCATTTCTACTCGAACGCGCCGATGCGCGGCACCTACGTGCTGAACGCCCAGCTGATCACCAAGGACAACGCCAAGGAGCACTACTTCCCGAACTCGCCGTTCTAGGGCGCCGGAAGCCCCCCTCTCCCCGCTGCGCGTCTCCCTCTCCCCGTCTCACGGGGAGAGGGATCGGTCGGTGAGGGGCCGGTCGGAGAGGCGAGCCGTCTCCGCCGCACGCGTGTCATGGCCGGGCTTGTCCCGGCCACCTCGATCGGAAGGGCACGCTGCCCAGAGCAACACACATCGCGCGCTTCGCGTCGGGATGGCCGGGTCGAGCCCGGCCATGACAATGGAGAGGTCGCGCCCCACCGACCCGCCCCTCACCCCAACCCTCTCCCCGCACGCGGGGAGAGGGAGTTCGCCCCTCACCCCTGCCCTTCCCCGCCCCTGGGGAGTGGGAGCGTGCCGGAGACATCCATGAAGACCATGAAGGGCCCTGCGATCTTCCTTGCCCAGTTCGCGGGCGACGAGGCCCCGTTCAACTCGCTCGACGCGATCTGCCGCTGGGCCGGGTCGCTTGGCTACAAGGGCGTGCAGATTCCGACCTGGGATTCCCGCCTGTTCGACCTG
The DNA here is from genome assembly GCA_036263675.1 of Microvirga sp. Taxonomy (GTDB): domain Bacteria; phylum Pseudomonadota; class Alphaproteobacteria; order Rhizobiales; family Beijerinckiaceae; genus Microvirga. Next base: position 52,600 of record DATAGO010000033.1, read on the forward strand.
GAGAAAGCCGCGGCCTCGGACGCCTATTGCGACGAGGTGAAGGGCGTTGCCGCCCAATACGGGGTCGAGATCACGGAGCTCTCCACCCATCTCCAGGGCCAGCTCGTCGCCGTGCATCCGGCCTTCGACGAGGCCTTCGACGGGTTCGCGGCCCCGGAAGTCCGCGGCAACCCGGCCGCCCGCACGGAATGGGCGGTCAACCAGATGCGGCTCGGCGCACAGGCCTCCCGGCGCCTCGGCCTCGACGCGCACGTGACCTTCTCGGGCGCGCTCGCCTGGCCCTTCGTCTATCCCTGGCCGCAGCGGCCCGCCGGCCTCGTCGAGACCGCGTTCGAGGAGCTCGGCCGGCGCTGGCGCCCGATCCTCGACGCCTACGAGGAAGCGGGCGTCGACGTCTGCTACGAGATCCACCCGGGCGAGGACATCCACGACGGCGCCACCTTCGAGCGCTTCGTCGATGCGGTCGGCGGCCACAAGCGCGCCTGCATCAACTACGATCCGAGCCACTTCCTGCTGCAGCAGCTCGACTACGTCACCTTCATCGACCTCTACCACGAGCGCATCAAGGCCTTCCACGTGAAGGACGCGGAGTTCAACCCGAACGGGCGGGTCGGCGTCTACGGCGGCTACGAGTCCTGGGTGAACCGGGCCGGGCGCTTCCGCTCGCTCGGCGACGGGCAGGTGGATTTCGGCGCGATCTTCTCCAAGCTCGCCCAGTACGACTACGATTCCTGGGCCGTGCTCGAATGGGAATGCGCCCTCAAGCACCCGGAGGAAGGGGCGCGCGAAGGCGCGGAGTTCATCAGCGCGCACATCATCCGCGTGACCGAGAAGGCCTTCGACGATTTCGCGGCCGGCGGCACCGACGAGGCCGCCAACCGGCGCATGCTCGGGCTCGCGCGCTGAAGGAACGAGGGATCGCGGTGGCGGGGTGAAGATCGTCTCCACGGCGGCGACTCCCTCCCCTCAGGGGAGGGCGACGCGGCGCAGCCGCGCGGGGTGGGGTGCTGCGCGAAGCGCATCCGGCACGAGAGCGGCAGGAAGATCGCCTTCGGCGAACACCCCGCCCGTCACCCTTCGGGCGCTACCCTCCCCTGAAGGGAGGGCGATGACCTTCCATTCGCCACTCGCCATTCGCCACTCACTTAAGGGGCACCCATGACCATCTCAGGATCCACCGACCAGAAACTCAACCGCCGCCTGCGCCTCGGCATGGTGGGGGGCGGGCGCGGCGCGTTCATCGGCGCGGTGCACCGCATCGCCGCGCGCCTCGACGACCGCTGGGAGTTCGTCGCCGGCGCGCTCTCCTCCGATCCGGAGCGCGCGCGGCTCTCGGGCGAGGACCTGCTGCTCAAGCCCGAGCGCACCTACGGCAGCTTCGAGGATATGGCGCGCCGCGAGCGGCGCCTCAAGGACGGCATCGACGCGGTCGCGATCGTGACCCCGAACCACGCCCACGCGGCGGCCGCGAAGGCCTTCCTCAAGGCCGGCATCCACGTGATCTGCGACAAGCCGCTCACCACGACGCGGAAGGAAGCGGACCAGCTCGCGAGGCTCGCCAAGGAGTCGGGCCTCATCTTCGCGGTGACCCACAACTACACCGGCTATCCGATGGTCCGGCAGGCCCGCGCGATGGTGCGGGCGGGCGAGCTCGGGCGGATCCGCGTGGTGCAGGTGGAATACGCCCAGGACTGGCTCGCGACGCGGCTCGAGGAAACCGGCCAGAAGCAGGCCGACTGGCGCACCGACCCGGCGCGCTCCGGCCCCGCGGGCTCGGTCGGCGACATCGGCACGCATGCCTTCAACCTCGCCGAGTTCATCACGGACGACGAGGTCGCCGAGGTCGCGGCGGAGCTCCACACCTTCGTGGAGGGCCGCCGCCTCGACGACAACGCCCACATGATGCTGCGCTTCGCCTCCGGCGCGAAGGGCATGCTGTGGTGCAGCCAGGTGGCGTCGGGCCAGGAGAACGGGTTGCGCATCCGGGTCTACGGCGACAAGGCCGGGCTCGAATGGCACCAGGAGAACCCGAACTATCTCACGGTCACGCCGCTCGGCGAGCCGCCGCGGATCATCCGCCGCAACGGCAGCGGCGCCGACGCCGCCTCGAAGGCGGCCTCGCGCATTCCGTCCGGGCACCCGGAGGGGTATCTCGAGGGCTTCGCGCAGATCTACACGGATGTCGCCGAGCAGATCGCCGCGCGCCTCGAGGGCCGCGAGCCGGATCCTTTCGCGCTGCAGGCCCCGACCGTGGAGCACGGCGTGCGCGGCGTGCGCTTCATCGAGGCGACGGTGAAGTCCTCGCAGAAGAAGGCGGCCTGGACGGCGCTTTAGCCGTCCTGCCACTTGGCCACGGCAAGGATGTCGAACGGGACGCCGCCTTAGCCGTCCTTGCCGCCGCGCGCCGCAGGGCTGAACCGGCCCACCAGCTGATGCCGCTCGCCCGGATAGGCGAGCCGCACATGGGTCACCGGCACGCCGCCCTGCCAGGTGCGGCGCTCGACCACGAGGCAGGGGGCGCCCGGCGCGATGTCGAGCTGGGCCGCCAGCGTGCGGTCGGCCGCGACCGCGCGGATGTGGTGCTCGGCGTCGGTCCAGGGGATGCGGCGCAGGAGCCAGCTTCCGCTCGGGCCGTCGGAAAAGCTCTCCTGGCGCGCATCGGGCACCAGGCGCAAGTTGATGAGCCGCTGCTCCACCATGTGGGGCTTCCCGTCCGCGAAGTGGCGCGCCTGGAGCGCCAGCACCGGCGCGCCCGGCGCGACTTTCAGGCGCTCGGCGTCCTCCCGCGTGGCCTCGCGCACCAGGCGCCGGCCGCGCTCGTAGGCGTAAGCGCGTCCGCTCGCCCGGATCTCGGCCTCGACGTCGTGGATCTCGAGCACCGTCTCCTCGGTCGCGGGCGCGGCCACGAACGAGCCGGAGCGGCGCTTGCGCGTGACGAGCCCGGCGGCGGCGAGCGCGCTCAGCGCCTTGTTGACCGTCATGCGCGAGCAGCCGTACTCCGCCATGAGCTCGTGCTCGGACGGCACCCGATGGCCCGGCGCCCATTCGCCCGAACGGATGCGCGCCTCGATCTCGCCCTGGATCTCGGCCGAGAGGGAGCGGCCCGCGCTCATGCGGCAAGCCTTTCCGGTCCCGAGATGCGGGGCTCCGGAACGGCGCCGGCGGAGAGGGAGCGGCCCGCGCTCATGCGGCGAGCCGCGCCACCACGCGGCCGAAAGCGGCCTGCGTGGCCGCGCGATCCACGTGGACGCCGTTCTCGACCTGCCTGCGCCCGCCGACATACACGTCCCGGACCGCCCGCCTGCCGTGGACGAAGAGATAGACGTCGAGCCAGCGGTCGCCCGTCACGGCCGCCATCTCGGGCAGGTCGCGGTCCAGCACCACGATGTCGGCGCGACGCCCCGGCTCCAGCGCGCCGACCGGCCGCGCCATTGCCTGCGTGCCGCCCCGCAGCGCCGCTTCGTAGAGCACGCGGCCCGTGGATTCGCCCTCCTGAAGCGTCATGGCGTTGCGGATGCGGTGCGCGAGCCGCTGGCTGTACTCGAGCTGCTTCAGCTCGCCCGGCGCCGTGATCTCGATATTGGAATCGCTGCCGACGCCGAAGCGCCCGCCGGCAGCGCGGTAACCGACGCCGTCGAAGATGCCGTCGCCGAGGCTCGCCTCGGTGAGCGGGCACAGGCCCACGACCGCGCCGCGCCGGGCGACCGCCGCGGTCTCGGCCTCCGTCATGTGCGTCGCGTGGATCAGGCACCAGCGCTCGTCGAGGTCCGCGTGGCGCAGGAGCCATTCCACGGGACGCAGGCCCGACCAGGCCAGGCTGTCCTCCACCTCCTTGACCTGCTCGGCCGCATGGATGTGGATCGGCCCCTCGGGCGTCGCCTCGACCACGCTGCGCAAGGTCTCGGGGGTGACGGCCCGCAGCGAATGCGGCGCGATCCCAAGCCCGGCATCAGGCAGGCGCGCCACGGCCGCCCGCGCCCCTTCCACGAGGCGCAGGAAGCGCTCGGGATCGTTGAGGAACCGGCGCTGACCCTCCGTCGCGGGCGCGCCGCCGAACGAGCCGTAGCCGTAGAGGCAGGGCAGCAGCGTCAGCCCGATCCCGGTGGCGTCCGCCGCGGCCGCGATCCGCTCCGCCATCTCGGCGAGGTTGGCGTAAGGACGGCCGTCCGGGGCGTGATGGAGATAGTGGAACTCGCCGACCGTCGTGAAGCCGGATTCGAGCATTTCCATGTAGGCCTGCCGCGCCAGCACCTCCGCGTCCTCGGGCGAAATCTCCGCCAGGAACCGGTACATGAGCTGGCGCCAGCTCCAGAAGCTGTCGCCCGCCGGTCCGCGCCGCTCCGCGAGGCCTGCCATGCCGCGCTGGAAGGCATGGCAATGCAGGTTCGGCAGGCCCGGCAGCGCGACGCCGGCGACACGCTCGCGCCCCTCCGCCGACGCGCCGGCTTCCACGGCCGTGATCGCCCCGTCCGCGATGTCGATGCCGACCGCTTGCGCCCAGCCGCCGGGAAGCAGCGCATGGTCGAGGAGGAGCTTCGTCATCGGGTCGCCCTCCGACCGGAGCGCTGTCGGGACTTGAGCTTGATCATCGGTCCGGGGCCTCTGGACAGCTTGGCATCGGCGCCTATTATGTCTAGACAATTAGCGCGCCGGCTGCAATCGGCAACGCGAAAGTGACCGCCGGCGGATCATGGAGAGGGGTCGAGGTGCACGTCGACACGATCTGGCTCAACGCGCGCCTCGCGACCTGCGCGGCGGGGCATGCCGGCCTCGGCGTGGTCGAGGACGGCGCGGTCGCGGCCCGGGACGGGCGCATCGCCTGGGTGGGGCCTGCGCGGGATAGGCCGTCCGGCCTCTCGGCCAGCCGCACGGTCGATTGCGGCGGACGCTGGATCACGCCGGGGCTCGTCGACTGCCACACCCACCTCGTCTTCGCGGGCGACCGTTCGGACGAGTTCGAGCGGCGCCTCGCCGGCGAATCCTATGCCGACATCGCACGCTCGGGCGGCGGCATCGCCTCGACGGTGCGCGCGACCCGCGCCGCCTCGGAGGACGACCTCGTGCGCAGCGCCCTCCCCCGCCTCGACGCGCTGCTCGCGGAGGGCGTCACCACGATCGAGGTGAAGTCCGGCTACGGGCTCGACACCGACGCGGAGTTGCGGATGCTGCGCGCGGCGCGCCGGCTCGAAGGCGAGCGCCGCGTCGCCGTCGCGACCACCTATCTCGGGGCGCACGCGATCCCGCCCGGCGGCGACCGGACCGCTTACCTCCGCTCCATCGTCGACGAGGCGCTCCCGCGGATCGCGCGCGACGGTCTCGCCGATGCGGTCGACGCGTTCCACGAGACCATCGCGTTCACGGCCGAGGAGACGGACGCCGTCTTCGCGGCCGCGCGGGCGCACGGCCTGCCCGTGAAGCTCCACGCCGACCAGCTCAATGACAACGACGGCGCGGCGCTCGCGGCCCGCTTCGGGGCGCTCTCGGCCGATCACCTCGAATACACGAGCGAGGCGGGCGCCGCCGCGATGGCCCGCGGCGGCACCGTCGCGGTGATCCTGCCCGGCGCGTTCTACGTGCTCAAGGAAACCCGCAAGCCCCCGGTGGAGGCGTTCCGCCGCCACGGCGTGCCGATGGCGGTCGCGACCGACCTCAACCCCGGCACGTCGCCGATCGCCTCCTTGCGCCTGTGCGCCCACATGGCCTGCACCTTCTTCGGGCTCACCGTCCCGGAGGCGATCCTCGGGCTGACCCGCCACGCCGCGCAGGCGCTCGGGCGCCTGGACGGCATCGGCACGCTGGAAGCCGGCAAGTTCTGCGATCTCGCGATCTGGGACGTGGAGCACCTCGCGCAAGTGGTCGCCTGGATCGGCCCCGCACCCCTGCATGCCCGCATCTGGAGAGGCCAGTGACCCCCTTCGCCACGATTCCGTGTCTCGGCTCCGCCCGGAGGGGCGCATGACGATCACCATCCGCCCCGGCGCCATGAGCCTCTCCGCGTGGCGCGCGATCTATTTCGGCGACGCCATCGACCTCGACCCCGCGGCCGAAGCCCCCGTCGAGGCCGGCGCCGCGACGATCCGGACGATCCTGGCGAAGGGCGAGCCCGTCTACGGCATCAACACCGGCTTCGGCCGCCTCGCCTCGGTGCGCATCGACGATGCGGATCTCGAGCGCCTGCAGCGCAACCTCGTGCTCTCGCACGCCTCCGGCACCGGCGAGCCGCTGCCCGTCGCGGTGGTGCGCCTCGTCATGGCGCTGAAGGCCGCGAGCCTTGGCCAGGGCGCCTCCGGCATCCGCTGGTCGACGCTCTCGCACCTCCTCGGCTGTCTTCAGCACGATCTCATTCCCGTCATCCCGGGCCAGGGCTCCGTCGGCGCCTCGGGCGACCTCGCGCCGCTCGCGCACATGAGCGCCGCACTCCTCGGCGTCGGCGAGATGATCGTCGCGGGCGAGCGCATGCCTGCCGCGGACGCGCTCCGCCGCGCCGGCTTTGCACCTCTCGTGCTCGGGCCGAAGGAGGGCCTCGCGCTCCTCAACGGCACGCAGGTCTCGACCGCGCTGGCGCTCGCCGGCCTGTTCGAGGCCGAGCGGGTGTTTCAATCCGCACTCGTCTCCGGCGCGCTCTCGACCGATGCCGCCAAGGGGTCGGACGCGCCCTTCGACGCGCGCATCCAAATGGTGCGCCGTCACCGCGGCCAGATCGAGGCGGCTGCCGCCTTGCGCGACCTGATGGCGGGCAGCGCGATCCGCGCGTCCCATATCGTCAACGACGACCGGGTGCAGGACCCCTATTGCCTGCGCTGCCAGCCCCAGGTCATGGGCGCCTGCCTCGACCTCCTGCGTCAGGCCGGCGCGACGCTGGAGACGGAGGCGAACGGCGTCACCGACAACCCGCTCGTCTTCGCCGCCGAGGGCGAGGTGGTCTCGGGCGGCAACTTCCACGCCGAGCCCGTGGCTTTTGCGGCCGACATGATCGCCATGGCGCTGTGCGAGATCGGCTCGCTCGCCGAGCGCCGCATCGCCATGCTGTGCGATCCCACCATGTCGGGCCTGCCGGCCTTCCTCATCGCCAATCCCGGACTCAACTCGGGCTTCATGATCCCGCAGGTCACGGCGGCCGCGCTCGTCTCCGAGAACAAGCAGCGCGCCTATCCCGCGAGCGTCGATTCGATCCCGACCTCCGCCAACCAGGAGGACCACGTCTCCATGGCGACGCACGGCGCCCGGCGCCTCCTGCCCATGGCCGAGAACGCCGCGGGCGTGATCGCGATCGAGGCGCTGGCGGCGGCACAGGGCTGCGACTTCCATGCCCCGCTCCGGTCGAGCGAGCCGCTGGAGCGGGTGCGGGCGGGGATCCGCGGGAGCGTCGCGCATCTCGACGAGGACCGGTTCCTCGCGCCCGACATCGCCGCCGCGACCAGGATGGTGCGCGACGGCGCGCTCGTGACGGCGGGCGGGCGCCCGCTGCCCTCCGTCGCCGGAGACGCGCCGTGACCGCGCCGTTCCTCACCCTCCGCCAGGGACGGGCGCCGCTCCTCGTCAGCATCCCGCACACCGGCACCGACATCCCGCCGGAGTTCGAATCTCGCCTCGTCTCGCCGTGGCTTGCCCGCAAGGACGCCGACTGGTGGATCGAGCGGCTCTACGACTTCGCCGCCGATCTCGACGCCACGATCCTGCGCACCACGATCTCCCGCACCGTCATCGACGTGAACCGGGACCCCTCGGGGGCCTCGCTCTATCCGGGCCAGGCCACGACGGAGCTCTGCCCCACGACGACCTTCGAAGGCGAGCCGCTCTACCGCGACGGCGAAGCCCCCACAGAGCTCGACGTCGCCGCCCGCCGCTCGCGCTACTTCGCGCCCTATCATCAGGCGCTCGCCGCCGAGATCGAGCGCCTGCGCGGGCTGCATCCGCGGGTCGTGCTCTACGACTGCCATTCGATCCGCTCCGTGATCCCGCGCCTGTTCGAGGGCGAGCTGCCGCATTTCAACATCGGCACCAACGCGGGCGCCTCGTGCGACCCCGCGCTGCAGCGTCTCGTCGAGGAATCCTGCGCCGCGACCGGCTTCTCGTGGGTCGCCAACGGGCGCTTCAAGGGCGGCTGGATCACGCGTCGCTACGGCCGGCCCGAAGCGGGCGTGCACGCGGTCCAGATGGAGCTCGCCTGCCGCGCCTACATGCCGGAGCCGATCGGCCCCGTGACGGAGGCGACGTGGCCGGCGCCGTACGACCCGGACTACGCCGCGCCGATGCGGACAGCACTCTCCGGCCTGTTCCAATCCCTCATCGCCTGGGCCCGCTCGCCCGAAGGATCGATCCGATGAACCAGCACACCCGCATCGACAACGCCCGCCTGATCCGCAGCCCCCATGGCTCGGAGCTATCGGCCAAGAGCTGGCTCACCGAGGCGCCCCTGCGCATGCTCATGAACAACCTCGATCCCGACGTGGCCGAGCGGCCGCAGGAGCTCGTGGTCTATGGCGGCATCGGGCGCGCGGCGCGGGACTGGGAGAGCTTCGACCGCATCGTCGACGCCCTGCGCAAGCTCGAGAACGACGAGACGCTGCTGGTGCAGTCCGGCAAGCCCGTCGGCGTGTTCCGCACGCACCCCGACGCGCCGCGCGTCCTCATCGCGAACTCCAACCTCGTGCCGGCTTACGCGACCTGGGATCACTTCAACGAGCTCGATCGCAAGGGGCTCATGATGTACGGCCAGATGACGGCCGGGTCCTGGATCTATATCGGCACGCAGGGGATCGTGCAGGGCACCTACGAGACCTTCGCGGAGGTCGGGCGGCGGCATTACGGCGGCAGCCTCAAGGGCCGCTGGATCCTCACGGGAGGGTTGGGCGGCATGGGCGGCGCGCAGCCGCTCGCCGCCACCATGGCGGGCGCCTCGATGCTGGCGGTCGAGTGCCAGGCCTCCCGCATCGAGATGCGGCTTCGCACCCGCTATCTCGACAGGAAAGCCGACAGCCTCGACGAGGCGCTTCAGATCATCGAGCGCGCCGGCCGCGAGGGGAAGCCGGTCTCGGTCGGCCTTCTCGGCAACGCGGCCGAGATCTTCCCCGAACTCGTGCGCCGCGGCGTCAGGCCCGATGCGGTCACGGACCAGACCTCCGCGCACGATCCGTTGAACGGCTACCTGCCCGCGGGCTGGAGCCTCGCCGAATGGGAGGACCGTCGGGCGCGGGATCCGAAGGGCACGGTCGAGGCCGCGAAGCGCTCCATGGGGGTGCAGGTCGAAGCGATGCTCGATTTCTGGCGCGCGGGCGTGCCGGTGCTCGACTACGGCAACAACATCCGCCAGATGGCGCAGGACATGGGCGTGAAGGACGCGTTCGCGTTCCCGGGCTTCGTGCCCGCCTATATCCGACCGCTCTTCTGCCGCGGCATCGGCCCGTTCCGCTGGGCGGCGCTCTCGGGCGACCCGGAAGACATCGCGCGCACCGACGCCAAGGTCAAGGAGCTGATCCCGGACGACGCGCATCTCCACAATTGGCTCGACATGGCCCGCGAACGCATCGCCTTCCAGGGCCTGCCCGCCCGCATCTGCTGGGTGGGCCTCGGCCAGCGCCATCGCCTCGGGCTCGCCTTCAACGAGATGGTGGCGCGGGGCGAGCTGAAGGCGCCGATCGTGATCGGCCGCGACCACCTCGATTCGGGCTCGGTCGCAAGCCCCAACCGCGAGACGGAGGGCATGCAGGACGGCTCGGACGCGGTCTCGGACTGGCCGCTCCTCAACGCGCTTCTCAACTGCGCGTCGGGCGCCACCTGGGTCTCGCTCCATCACGGCGGCGGCGTCGGCATGGGCTATTCGCAGCATTCCGGCATGGTGATCGTCTGCGACGGCACGCCGGAGGCGGCGCGGCGGATCGAGCGCGTGCTCTGGAACGATCCGGCGACCGGCGTCATGCGCCACGCCGATGCGGGCTACGACATCGCGATCGACTGCGCGCGGGAACACGCCCTGAACCTGCCGAGCCTGTGAGAGGTCGCGGATCGAACCGGCGCGGGATCACGATCCGGACAGATTCTCCCGCCCTGGCTGTGAATATCGGCGGGCGGGGGTAGGATCCGCCATGGCAAGCCCTACCCTTCCCTGATGCTCACCGCGATCCTCAGCGACATCCACGGCAACCGCGAAGCGCTCGAGGCGTGCCTCGAGGATGCCGGGCGGCGCGGGGCGCGGCACTTCGTGTTCCTCGGCGATTTCGTGGGCTACGGCGCCGATCCGGGCTGGGTGGTCGAGACGGTGCGGGACCGGATCGCGGCCGGCGCCGTCGCGCTCCAGGGCAATCACGACGAGGCCGTCGTGACCGGCGGCGGGAGCATGAACCCCCTCGCGCGCGCTGCGATCAACTGGACCCGCGAGCAGCTTGCGCCCGGGCAGATCGACTTTCTCTCGGACCTGCCGCTCGCCGAGGAGGACGGCCGGATCCTCTACGTGCACGCCAACGCCTGGGCGCCGGGCGATTGGGGCTACGTGACCGGCCCCCTGGAGGCGGAGCGGAGCCTGCGCTGCACGCGGGCCCAGACCACCTTCTGCGGCCACACCCATGTGCCGGCCCTGTTCCAGATGGCGCCCGACCGGCCGGCGGCGAGCTTCCGCCCGGCCGCCGGCTGCGCCGTGCCGCTCCTCGGCCAGCGCCGCTGGCTCGCGGTGGTGCCGGCCGTCGGTCAGCCGCGGGACGGCGATCCCGATGCCGGCTACGCCCTGCTCGACCCCGATCTGGGCGTGGTGACCTTCCACCGGGTCGCGTACGATGTGGAGACGGCGGCCCGGAAGATCGTCGCGGCCGGCCTGCCGCCGCGCCTCGCCTCCCGCCTCTTCGAGGGGCGGTAGCGCAGGCCGCCTGGTCGGGCGGGTGGGCGGTGTTCCGTCTCACATCTGTCATGGCCGGGCTCGTCCCGGCCATCTCAATTGACTGGGCGCGCTGACCCGTGAAGCAATGCCTGTCGCGGGCATCCTGTCGGGATGGCCGGGACGAGCCCGGCCATGACATGGGAGACATCCCACTCCACCGACCGGCCCCTCACCCCGACCCTCTCCCCGCTTGTGGGAGAGGGAGGCCGCGGCGGGAAAAACGAGGCCTAATGCGCTTCCGCCGCGAGCACCGCCTCGGCCCGGATCTCTTCCGTCAGGCGCGCCTTCAGTTCCGAGAACGCGGGCATGGTCTTCATGCGGTAGTGGCGGGGGTGGGGCAGATCGACCGGCACGTCCGCCTTGATGCGGCCCGGGCGCGCCGTCATGACCACGACCCGGGAAGCGAGGAAGATCGCCTCCTCGATGTCGTGGGTGACGAAGAGCACGGTCTTGGTCTCGCGCTCCCAGATGCCGAGGAGGAGTTCCTGCATCAGCGAGCGCGTCTGGTTGTCGAGCGCCCCGAAGGGCTCGTCGAGGAGCAGGATCTCCGGGTCGTTGGCGAGCGCGCGGGCGATCGCCGTGCGCTGCTGCATGCCGCCCGAGAGCTGCTTCGGGAAGTGGTTCTCGAAGCCTCTCAAGCCGACCTTGTCGATGTAGGACGCGACGATGCCCTCGCGCTCGGCCGCCGGGACGCCCTTCTCGCGCAAGCCGTAGGCGATGTTCTGGGACACGTCGAGCCAGGGGAACAGGGTGTAGGACTGGAACACCATGCCCCGGTCGGCGCCCGGCCCGCGCACCTCGCGCCCGTCGAGCAGCACCCGGCCGGCGCTGGGCCGGTCGAGCCCGGCCACGATGCGGAGCAGCGTGGACTTGCCGCAGCCGGAGGGGCCGAGGATGGTGATGAAGTCGTTCTCGGCGACGGAGAGGTTCGTGGGCTCGAGCGCGCGCACGGGCGCGCCGCCCTGGACGCCGGGGAAGACCCGCGACACGCCCTCGACGACGAGCTTCGGCGCGCTCACGCGACCCTCCCGGAGCCGCGGGTCACGGGGGACCGGCCCGGCCGGCTCATGCGAGCCTCCAGCGGAACAGGCTGCGGTTGAGCGCCTTGAAGGCGAAGTCGGAGACGAGCCCGATGAGCCCGATCACGATGATCCCGAAGATCATCTGGCCCGTGGCCATGAGGGCCTGGCTGTCGATGATCATGTGGCCGATGCCCGAGGACGAGCCGATGAGCTCGGCGACGATCACGTAGGTCCAGGCCCAGCCGAGCACGAGCCGCAGGATCTCGGCGATCTCGGGCGCGTTCGCGGGGATCAGCACGCGGCGCACCACCCCGGTCTCGGATGATCCCAGCGTATAGGCGGCCTCGACGAGGTCGCGCCGGGTGTTGCCGACCGCGACCGCGACCATGAGGACGATCTGGAACACCGAGCCGATGAAGATCACGAGCAGCTTCTGGGTCTCGCCGATGCCGGCCCACAGGATCAGGAGCGGCACGAAGGCCGAGGCCGGAAGGTAGCGCGCGAAGGACACGAACGGCTCGAAGAACGCCTCGACGGGCTTGTAGGCGCCCATGAGGATGCCGAGCGGCACCGCGACGGCCGCCGCGATCACGAAGCCGCCGACCACGCGCCACACGGTCATGCCGATGTCGTAGGCGAAGCCGAAGCGCGTCAGGAGCAGCCAGCCGTCCTGCACCATGGTGATCGGATCGGCCAGGAACGTCTTCGAGACATAGCCGCCGAGCGTCGCGAACGCCCAGGCGGCGGCGAAGAGCACGAAGAACGAGATGCCGAGCGCGACGCGGGCGCCCTGGCCGACGGGTTCGAGGGGACGGAGCATGGGGCGTTCTACCCCCTCTCCCCGTTTACGGGGAGAGGGCTGGGGTGAGGGGCTGGTCGGTGGAGCGCGATGTCTCCGTTGTCATGGCCGGGCTCGACCCGGCCACCCCGGCATGAAGATCACGATGTTTGTCGCTGCGGTGCCAGCGTGCCCTTCCGATCGAGGTGGCCGGGACAAGCCCGGCCATGACATCGTCGAGGCGGATGCCGCTCGCTTCTCCGACCGGCCCCTCACGCCGGCCCTCTCCCCGCGGGCGGGGAGAGGGAGGAGGATGCGGGGAGAGGGAACGAGGTGGCGCTACTGCAGGAACCGCGTATCGACGATGCTCTTGATGTCCGGCTTCTGCTTGATGATGCCGACTTCGAGCAGCAGGTCCGCGGCCTCGTTCGAGAACGTCTCGAACTCGCCCGCGAAGAACTTCTTGTTGGCCTCCCGGTCCTGCCAGCGCAGGAATTTCGCCGAGTTGCCGAACTGCTCAGCCGTCTGCTTCACGTCGGCGCCCATGATCTCGTAGGCCTTCGCCTGCTCCTTGCCGATCATCTCGACGGCCTCGAAGTAGCTGTCGGCAAGCGCCTTGGCGGCCTTCGGATTGTCCTCGAGGAATTTCGGCGTGCAGCCGAAGGTGTCCATGATCATCGGGTAGTCGAGGGTGGTGGCGATGATCTTGCCGGCCTGCGGCGCGGCGCGCACGCTCGAGAGGTACGGCTCGTAGGTCAGGGCGGCGTCGTTCTGGCCGGCGATGAAGGCCTGGGCGGCCGGACCCGGCTCCATGTTGACGACCGTGACGTCCTTCACGGACAGCCCGTTCTTCTTCAGGAACCACGCGAGCGTGAAGTAGGGCGCGGTGCCCGGCGCCGAGGCCGCCACGGTCTTGCCCTTCAGGTCCTTGATCGAGGCGATGTTGCTCCGCACCACCATGCCGTCGGCGCCGTAGGACTTGTCGAGCTGGAAGATCTGCTTCGTGGCGACGCCGTTGGCGTTCCACACCAGCCAGGTCTCGACGGTCGTGGCGGCGCATTGGATGTCGCCGGACTGGATCGCCAGGTGCCGGCTCGCCTGCGGGACCTTCTTGATCGTGACGTCGAGGCCGTTCTTCTTGAAGATCCCGGCCTCCTTGGCGAGGGTGAGGGGCGCGAAGCCCGTCCAGCCCGAGATGCCGATCGCGACCTTCGTCTCCTGCGCCGAAGCCGCCCCCGCAAGGAGCGCCAGCGCCAGACCGCCGAACCATGCCTTCATCGTGAACCTCCGCCTTCCCGTGATGCCGCCGGGGCCGAGCAAGGCGCATGCCGACGACCGGCCGCGTCCCCCTCCGCCAAGCTGAACCGTCATGGCACCACGGGGCGCGGCCCGTGTCAATTGTCTAGACAATAATGCGCGCTCCGCCCTCAGGCGAAGCGCTGGTCGTATTCGAGCACCGCGTTGAGGAGCACCTGCGCGCCGGCGGCGCATTCGTCGAGCGTGGTGCTCTCGGCCTCGTTGTGGCTGAGGCCCCCCGCGCAGGGCACGAAGATCATGGTGGTGGGCGCGACGCGGGCGATGTAGGCGGCGTCGTGGCCGGCGCCCGAGACCATGTCGCGGCTGGCAAAGCCCGCCTTCTCGGTGCCCTTGCGCACGGCGGCGATGCAGTCGGGGTCGAACTTCACGGCCGGCGAATCCCAGACCTTGCGGAAGTCCGCCTCGAGGCCGATGCCGGCGGCGATCTCCGGCACCGCCGCCATGAGCTTTTGCTCCATCCGGTCGAGCACCGCGTCGTCCGGGTGGCGGAAATCCACGGTGAGGAAGACGTGGCCCGGGATCACGTTGCGCGAGTTCGGCTTCGCCTCGATGAGGCCGACGGTGCCGACCGCGGACGGGGCATGCTCCAGCGCGATCCGATCCACCGCTTCGACCACCCGCGCTGCGCCGAGGAGCGCATTCTTGCGCAGGTGCATCGGAGTCGAGCCGGTATGGGCCTCGCGACCGGTGAGATCGACCTCGTACCAGCGCATGCCCTGCACGCCCTGCACGACGCCGACCACCTTTCCCTCCGCCTCCAGGATCGGCCCCTGCTCGATGTGGAGCTCGAACATGGCGCCGAATTTCACCGACCCGGCTTTCGCCTCGCCGCGGTAGCCGATGCTGTCGATGGCATCCTTGAAGGTCACGCCCTGCCGGTCCTCGCGGGCATCCGCATAGGCGCGGTCGAAGACGCCCGCATAGACGCCGGAGCCCAGCATCGCGGGGGCGAAGCGCGAGCCCTCCTCGTTGGTCCAGTTCACGAGCATCAGGGGCGCGTTGGTCTCGTAGCCGAGATCGTGCAGCGTGCGCAGGGTCTCCAACCCGCCGAGCACCCCGAGGACCCCGTCGAACTTGCCTCCGGTGGGCTGCGTGTCGAGATGGCTGCCGATCGCGATCGGCGCGACGTCGGCGCGCTTGCCGGGCCTGAGGGCGAACATGTTGCCGACCTCGTCCACCGTCACGGTGCAGCCGAGCGCCTCGACCTGCGCCTTGAACCAGTCGCGCACCTCGCGGTCGAGGTCGGTGAGCGTCAACCGGCAGATCCCGCCCTTCGCGGTGCCGCCGATCCGCGCGGTCTCCATGAGGCTGTCCCAGAGACGCTGCGGGTTGATGGTGAGGTTCTGCATGTGGGTTCCGGAGGTTCAGCTTTTCGTCAGCAGTGCGGCAAGGGCCGCATTCATCGGAGACAGGAACGGATTGATGATGCTCAACCCGTTCCACGTGAAGCCGGCCTGCATGTCTTCGGACAGCAGGAGCTGGCATCCCGCTTCGACCGCGACCGCCACGATGACGGCATCCCAGATCTGCAAGCCGTGCTGCCGCGAGAGGCGAAGCGAGGCCGCGAAGGCCTCGACGCTGGTCGGGCAGGCCGTGAGCACGGTCCGCCAAGCCTCGACGGCCTCGTTGGCGCGCTCGCGGGGCCAGCGCCCCTTGCGGGTCAGATTGTGGTGGACCTCACCAAGAGCTTGGATGGGAACGATGCTCCGCGCGAGGGGCAGTTGCTTGAGAACGGACCGGGCCCTCTCCCCCTTCGCGGGATCGCCGAGGCCTTCGGCGTAGAGGATGATGTTCGAATCGACCGCGATCCTCACGGGTCTCCCTCGTCATAGGCATCGTCTCGCTTGAAGGGTCCCAGGTTGAGGTAAGGCTGGTTCCGCAGGCGCGCCAGGAGGAGCTGTCGTGCCTCCTCCCGCCGGGCGAGCTCTGCTTCGTCCATGTACGGGACGAGCTTCGCGACCGGCTCCCCGTGGGACGTGATCGTGACGCTCTCGCCCCGCTTCACCTCGGCGAGAAGCTTGGAGAACTCGCGGTTTGCCTCGGCGGCGGAGACGACGCGCATGGGAGTGCCTGTAGGGGAGCGTCTGTAGGTTATTTCACTACATCTACCACGGCGCGCACCATCCGTCGAGGTCACGCCCGCCCCACCGCCTGCGGCGCGGTCTGGCTCTTCCAGGTGCGCAGGGCCTCCGCGAAGGGCGGCAGCGGCGGGCGGGCGACGAAGCGGCCCTGGCCGCGCTCGGCACGGACCTGGCCGTTCTCGGCTGCGAGCCTGCCGCGCAGGAACACCTTCACGGGAAGGCCTGTGAGCCGGTAGCCCTCGAACACGTTGTACTCGATGCGGCTCACCTGCGTCTTCGCCGAGACCGTCTTGGTGGCCGCCGGGTCCCAGATCACGATGTCGGCGTCGGCGCCCGGCATGATCACCCCTTTTTGGGGGTACATGTTGAGGATCCGCGCGGCATTGGCCGAGGTGACGGCCACGAACTCGTTCGGCGTCAGGCGCCCGGTGTTGACGCCGGCGGTCCAGAGCACCGGCATGCGGTCCTCGAGCCCCCCGGTGCCGTTCGGGATCAGGCGGAAATCGTCCTTGCCGATGCGCTTCTGCGCGATCGTGAACGAGCAATGGTCCGTCGCGACCACTTGGAGCGAGCCGGCCTGGAGCCCGGTCCAGAGGCTGTCCTGGTGCTTCTTCGGCCGGAACGGCGGCGACATCACGCGCTGGGCGGCGTGGTCCCAGTCCTTGTTGAGGTAATCGGTCTCGTCGAGCACCAGATGCTGGATCAGCGGCTCCCCGAAGACGCGCTTTCCTTGCGCCCGCGCCCGGGCGATGGCCTCGTGGGCCGGGATGCAGGAGGTGTGCACGATGTAGAGCGGGCAGCCCGCCATGTCGGCGATCATGATGGCGCGGTTGGCGGCCTCGCCCTCGACCTCAGGCGGACGCGAATAGGCGTGGAACTCCGGTCCCGTCTTGCCTTGCGCGATGTAGTCGCCCTGCATCTGCGCGACCACGTCGCCGTTCTCGGCATGGACCAAAGCCGTCGCGCCGAGCTCGGCGCAGCGCTTGAACGACCGGAAGAGGACGTCGTCGTCCACCATCAGGGCGCCCTTGTAGGCCATGAAGTGCTTGAAGGTGTTGACCCCGTGCGCGTTGACGATCTCGCCCATCTCGCGCTCGACCTGCTCCGACCACCAGGTGACCGCGAGGTGATAGGAGTAGTCGCCGGCCGCCTTCTCGGACTTGGCGCGCCAGTCGCGATAGGCCGCGACGAGGGACTGGCCCGGCCCGGGGATGCAGAAATCCACGATGGTGGTGGTGCCGCCCGAGAGCGCCGCCTTGGTGCCCCACTCGAAATCGTCGGCCGAGACCTCCCCCATGAAGAGGAGCTCCATGTGGGTGTGCGGATCGACCCCGCCCGGCATGACGAGCGCGCCGCCCGCCTCCACGATCTCGGCGCCGGCCGGGGCTTCCAGCCCCTCGCCGACCGCGACGATGCGCTCGCCCTCCACCAGCACGTCGGCGCGGCGGCTGAAATCGGCGTTCACGACGGTTCCGCCCCGGATGAGGAGTGTCATGCTTGGTCTCCCGGTTTGTTCTTGATTGGAATGTCGCCCCCTCTCCCGCCGCCTTCCCCCTCTCCCCGTTCACGGGGAGAGGGCTGGGTGAGGGGCGGGTCGGTGGAGCTGGATCTTGCCGCGTGACCTCCCCTCCCCCTTGCGGGGAAGGGGCCGGGGGTGGGGGTTGGTGCAGGATCGAGCGCTGAGGTGCCTCCTGGACCAACCCCCACCCGCCCTTCGGGCACCCTCCCCGGCTCAGGGGGAGGGTCGAGAGCCGGATGCATCGCGCTTTTCCGACCGGCCCCGCACCCCAACCCTCTCCCCGCAGGCGGGGAGAGGGAGAAGAGCGCGGGGAGAGGGGGTTCGTGGCCGCTACATCTTCGCGTCGACGACCGCGTGGCTCCAGGCGCCCTCGGGCTTCTTGGTGATCACGGGCGCGTCGCCGCCCGACGACAGCAGCGTCGCGACGGTGCGGTCGAAGTCGGCCGGGTCGAGCTTGCCCTTGTTCGACGTGTCGAGGAGCTTCGCGATCTCGCCCGCCATGCGCTTCTGGTGCTTCTCGGTCTGGGCGCCGGAGGCATCGTTGTCGAGGACGATCTTGGCGGCGTCGTCCGGGTTCTGGCGCACGTAGTCCCAGCCCTTCTGGGAGGCCGCGACGAACTTCGCCATCTTGGCCACGAAAGCCGGGTCCTTCAGCTTGTCCTGTACCACGTAGAGGCCGTCCTCCAGCGTCGCGACGCCCTGGTCCTCGTACTTGAACACCACGAGCTGCTCGGGCTTGAAGCCGGCGTCGATGACCTGCCAGTACTCGTTGTAGGTCATGGTCGAGATGCAGTCGGCCTGCTTCTGGATCAGCGGGTCGACGTTGAAGCCTTGCTTCAACACCTTCACGCCGCCGGCCGAGCCGTCGGTCTTGTAGCCGAGCTTCGACATCCAGGCGAGGAACGGATACTCGTTGCCCGAGAACCACACGCCGAGCGTCCGGCCCTTGAGGTCCTGCGGGGTCTTGATGCCGGTCTCGGCGCGGCAGGTCAGCATCATGCCGGATTTCTTGAACGGCTGGGCGATGTTGACGAGCGGCACGCCCTTCTCGCGCGCGGCGAGAGCGGAGGGCATCCAGTCCACGATCACGTCGGCGCCGCCGCCGGCGATCACCTGCGGGGGCGCGATGTCGGGGCCGCCCGGCTTGATGGTCACGTCGAGGCCGGCCTCATTGTAGAAGCCCTTGTCCTTGGCGACGTAATAGCCCGCGAACTGGGCCTGGGTGACCCACTTGAGCTGGAGCGTCACCTTGTTGTTGGTCTGCGCCTCCGCGGCGCCGATGAAGCCGAGGGCGAGCGCCCCGGCCAGTACCGTCCTGATCATGTCTTCTCCTCCTCTGCGCCGCCCGGGATCCCTCGTATCCCGGTGCGGCGGATCACGCTGCGTTCTGCAAACTTCAGGCCAGGGGCGGGCTGTTCGCCCTCTTCTTCGTACGCCTCCCGCCCGCGGGACGGGAAACGGGAGCAGGGCTCCATCTGAGCCGCAAGTCCGGCGAAAGTCGAGCCCCGTCCCCGGCCTTCCCTCAGGTCCGGTAGGAGGGATGCCAGAAGGTTGCCGCGCGCTCCGTGAGCGCGATGAGGCCGTAGAAGGCCGAGCCCGCGATCGCGGCGAGCGCGATCTCGGCCCAGACCATGTCGAGGGACATGCGCGCGACCTCGATCGAGATCCGGAAGCCCATGCCGACGATCGGCGTGCCGAAGAACTCGGCCACGATGGCGCCGATGAGGGCGAGCGTCGAGTTGATCTTGAGGGCGTTGAAGATGAAGGGGAGCGCCACGGGAAGCCGCAGCTTCAGGAGCGTGGTCCCGTAGCCCGCCGCATAGGAATGCATCAGGTCGCGTTCCATGCGGCTCGCGGCGGACAGGCCCGCCACCGTGTTGACCAGCATGGGGAAGAACGTCATCACGACCACGACCGCGGCCTTGGAGGGCCAGTCGAAGCCGAACCACATCACCATGATGGGGGCGATGCCGATCACGGGCAGCGCCGAGACGAAGTTGCCGAGCGGCAGCAGGCCCCGGCGCAGGAACGGCACCCGGTCGGCGAGAATCGCGACGAGGAAGCCGGACCCGCAGCCGATCACGTAGCCCGACAGAACCCCGCGCACGAAGGTCTGGACGAAGTCCTCCGCAAGAACATGCAGCGAGGCCGCAAAGCGCGTCGCGATCGCTGAAGGAGCGGGCATCAGCACCGAGGGCACGCCGGCGCCGACGACGATCACCTCCCAGAGGAAGAACAGGAAGGCGCCGAACAGGACCGGGACGCTCAGGTCGGCGAGCTGCCGCAGGGCGGGATGGCGCAGGCGCAGGTTCGAGAGCCCGCCGAGCGCCCCGATGGCGGCGAGCCACAGGACGACGACGAACGCCCAGAACGCGAACCCGGCCTCGCCCGCGGTGCCCGGGCGGTGGACGAGACGGAGCGCGAGGAGGCAGCCCAGCGCCACCAGGGGGGTGAGGATCGCGGCCCGCCGCTGCGGGCTCGCACCGAGGCCCGGGACGTTGCGCGAGCCGAGGGAGCCGGCCCCGGCGCTCATGCCCGCACCCCCATGCGCCGGTTGATCGCGCGCTCGGCGACGCCGACGAGCGCGACGAGGGTGGAGGCCACGATCGCGGCCGCGAAGAGCGCCGCCCAGATCTGGATCGTCTGGCCGTAATAGGAGCCGGCGAGGAGCCGCGCCCCGAGCCCCGCCTGGGCGCCGGTCGGCAGCTCGGCCACGATCGCGCCGACCAGGCTGATCGCGACCGCCACTTTCAGGCTCGCGAACAGGAAGGGCAGCGAGGCCGGCATGCGCAGCTTCCAGAAGATCTGCGCCTGCGACGCCGAGTAGGTGCGCATCAGGTCGCGCTGGATCACGTCGGGGGAGGAGAGCCCCTTCACCATGCCGATCGCGACGGGGAAGAAGCAGAGATAGGCCGAGATGATCGCCTTCGGGATCAGGCCGGTGATGCCGATGGAGCCCAGCACCACGATGACGATCGGGGCGATGGCGAGGATCGGGATCGTCTGCGAGGAGATGATCCACGGCATCAGGCTGCGCTCCAGCGTCCGGACGTGGACGATCAGCACCGCGAGCACGATGCCGAGGAGCGCCCCCATGGCGAAGCCGACGAGCGTCGAGGACAGGGTCACCCAGGCGTGGCTGACGAGGCTGCGGCGGGAGGTGACCGGCGTGTCGATCACGGTCTTCTTGAGCTCGACCAGGATCTGGTGCGGCGCCGGCAGGACGGGGCGCTCCTGCGCCATCGTACCGGCGAGGATCTCCATTTGAGAGCGCTGCTCGCCCGCGCGCTCGAAGGCATCGGACACGCCGCGCCAGTTGGCGGCCACCGCCGCGACGTACCAGAGCGCGACGATCGCCAGCACCACGACGAGCACCGGCCCGGCATTGCCGGCCCAGAGGCGGCGCGCCAGCGGAACGCGGCGCTTGGCCAGGCCCATCGCACGGCCCGTGGACGCCTGCGGCGGCGCCGAGCCGATGCGCAGGGTTTCGGCCGCCTCAGTCGACATACGAATGCCCCGACCGGAGGCCGTCCCGAACCCGCTGCGCGATCTTGAGAAACTCCGGCGTCTCGCGGATCTCCAGCGTGCGCTGCGTGCCGAGCGCCGCGCAGTCGATGACGTCGATGATCCGGCCCGGGCGCGGCGACATCACCACGATCTTGGTCGACAGGAACACCGCCTCCGGGATCGAGTGGGTGACGAAGAGCACGGTCTTGCCGGTCTTGGCCCAGAGCTGGAGCAGCTGCTCGTTGAGGTGGTCGCGGACGATCTCGTCGAGGGCCCCGAAGGGCTCGTCCATGAGGAGGAGCTTCGGGTCGAAGGAGAGCGCGCGGGCGATCGAAGCGCGCTGCTGCATGCCGCCGGAGAGCTGCCAGGGATACTTCCGCTCGAACCCCTTCAGGTTCACGAGCTCGAGCTGGCGCCGGGCGCGCTCCCGCCGCTCGGCCTTTGGGACGCCGAAGATTTCGAGCGGAAGCTCGACGTTGCGCGCGATCGTGCGCCAGGGATAGAGCGCCGGCGCCTGGAAGATGAAGCCGTAGTCGCGGCGCAGCCGCGCCTCCCCGGGCGAGACGCCGTTGACCCGGATGTGCCCGCCGCTGGGCTGTTCGAGGTCGGCGACGACGCGCAGCAGCGTGGTCTTGCCGCAGCCCGAGGGGCCGATGAAGGAGACGAACTCGCCCTCGCTGATCGCGAGGTCGACGTTCGAGAGGGCATAGACCGGCCCGTCCGCGGCCTCATAGGTGAGGGACAGGCCACGGATGTCGATGACGGGGCGGCCCTCCCGCCCCGCCAGTGGAGGCTGGACGCCGGAGGCGGCCGGGCGGGGTGAACCACCGTCGTCAGGGGTCGGCACTGTTGCGAGATTCATCGAACTCACTGCGGTTCACCCCACCCGACCCCGCTGTCGCGGGGCCACCCTCTCGCTCGCGGAGAGGGATGAAAGCCAGTTTTATGCCGCCGCCTTGAGCACGTCGCCGATGGTGCCGACGATCTCGTCGATCTGGCCCTTGGAGACGATGAGCGGCGGCGAGAGCGCGATGATGTCCCCCGTGGTGCGGATGAGGACGCCGCGCTCGAAGCATTCCAGGAACACCGAGAAGGCGCGCTTGGTGGGCTCGCCCGGCATCGATTCGAGCTCGATCGCGCCGACGAGGCCGATGTTGCGGGTGTCGATCACGTGGCGGGTGCCCTTGAGCGACTGGATCGCCTGCTGCCAGTAGGGCGCGAGCTCGGCGGCGCGGGTGAGAAGGCCCTCCTCGGCATAGGTGTCGAGGGTCGCGATCCCGGCCGCGCAGGCGAGCGGGTGCGCCGAATAGGTGTAGCCGTGGAAGAACTCGATGAGGTGCTCGGGGCCCGTCATGAAGGCGTCGTGGATCTTCGACGTGGCGAACACCGCGCCCATGGGCACGACGCCGTTGGTGATGCCCTTCGCGGTCGTCATCAGGTCCGGGGTGACGCCGAAATAATCGGCCCCGAAGGGCGTGCCGAGACGGCCGAAGCCGGTGATGACCTCGTCGAAGATGAGGAGGATGCCGTGCTTGTCGCAGATCTCGCGCAGGCGCTTGAGGTAGCCCTTCGGCGGGATCAGCACGCCGGTCGAGCCCGCCACGGGCTCCACGATCACGGCCGCGATCGTCGAGGCGTCGTGGAGCGTCACGATCCGCTCCAGATCCTCGGCGAGCTCGACGCCGTATTCGGGTTCGCCCGCCGTGAAGGCGTTGCGGGCGGGGTCGTGGGTGTGGCGGATGTGGTCGACGCCGCCGAGCAGGGTCCCGAACATCTTGCGGTTCGAGACGATGCCGCCCACCGAGATGCCGCCGAAATTGACGCCGTGATAGCCGCGCTCGCGGCCGATCAGCCGGGTGCGCGAGCCCTCGCCCCGCACCCGGTGGTAGGCGATCGCCATCTTGAGCGCGGTCTCGACCGACTCGGAGCCCGAATTGGTGAAGAAGGCGTGATCCATGCCCTCGGGCGTGATCTGGACGAGCCGCGAGGCGAACTCGAACGCCTTCGGGTGGCTCATCTGGAAGGCGGGGGCGTAGTCGAGCTCGGCGACCTGGCGCTGGACCGCTTCGGTGATCTTCGGCCGCCCGTGGCCGGCGTTGACGCACCAGAGGCCGGCGGTGGCGTCGAGGATCTGCCGCCCGTCGTCGGTGACGTAGTGCATGTCCTTGGCGCCCGCGAGGAGGCGCGGCGTCTTCTTGAACTGCCGGTTCGCCGTGAACGGCATCCAGAAAGCGTTCAGGTCGTTCGGCAGCGGACGCCTCATGGGCACGACGGTCATGGCTCGGTCCTCCTGGCGCCGGCCGGGCCGGCGAATGATCCCTCAACTGAGTAGGCCCGCGCGCGGCGGCGGTCCAGAGCCCTGATGGGCGCAAGCCCGCCGGTGCCCCCGGCCGTCCGGCCCCGGCGGTCCGGGGACCCCGTGCGGCGGAGCGGGTCCGCGCGATCTGCCGGCTTGCCGCGGCGGCGGCCCGCGACGTAGGGTCCGGGCTCGGCACTCGGGCAAGGGACGCAGGCGTGGCGGACGAGATGTGGGGCCGGGAGGAGGCGCCTCCCCGACGGGAGCGCGCCACGACCCGGGCGGGCGAGGCCAATATCGAGCGCATCCTCGACGCCGCGCTCGACGTCTTCGCGGCTTATGGCTTCCGCGGCGCCCGCATCGACCAGATCGCGGCCGCGGCCGGGCTCTCCAAGCCGAACCTGCTCTACTACTTCCGCACCAAGGACGCGCTCTACACCGCGGTCCTGCGCCGGACGCTCGAGATGTGGCTCGATCCCCTGCGCGAGCTCGACGCCGCAAGCGATCCCCGCGCCGCGCTCTCGGCCTACATCGCTCGCAAGCTCGCCTATTCCCGCAGCCACCCGGCCGCCTCCCGCCTCTTCGCCATGGAGATGCTCCAGGGCGCGCCGCTTCTGCAGGGCGCCCTCACCGGCCCCCTCGCCGACCTCGTGGAGGCGAAATCCCGCACCATCGCGGGCTGGATCGCGCAAGGGCGCCTCGCGCCCGTCGATCCGAAGCACCTGATCTTCGCGATCTGGGCGACGACCCAGCACTACGCCGATTTCGCCGCCCAGATCGGCGCCATCACGGGCCAGAGCCTCGCCGACGCGGATTTCTACGAGACGACGCGGGCCATGCTGGAGCGGATCCTGCTCGACGGGGCGATGCCGAGAGGGGCGAATGGCGAATAGCAGGGGGCGAATGGCGAGTGGCGAATGGCGAATGGGGACGGAGAGGCACCTCGAGCCGTGATCCGCAGACAGCGAATGGCGAATGGTTCCAGCCTCCATTCGCCACTCGCCATTCGCCATTCGCGACCTCCCTACTCCGCCGGCTCCAGCGGCTCCAATGGCTTCGCCATCGGGTTGTTGGGGTGCTGGGTCCAGTTCGAGTAGGACCCGTCCACGAAGCGGCCGGTGCGGCGGTCGACCTCGTTCACGAGGGGCTGCATGGTGATGCAGTTCTCGATCGGGCAGATCGTGGCGCAGAGGTTGCAGCCGACGCATTCCTCGTCGATCACCTCGAAATGGCGCACCCCGTTGACCATGTGGGTGATCGCCTGGTGCGAGGTGTCCTCGCAGGCGACGTGGCAGCGGCCGCACTTGATGCACAGGTCCTGGTCGATGCGCGCCTTCACGGCGTAGTCGAGGTTCAGGTACTGCCAGTCGGTGACGTTGGGGACCGCGGCGCCGACGAAATCGCTCACGCGGGCATAGCCGCGCTCGTCCATGTAGGCCTCGAGGCCGGTGATCATCTCCTGGACGATCTTGAAGCCGTAGACCATGGCGGCGGTGCAGACCTGCACGGTGCCGCAGCCGAGCGCCATGTATTCGGCGGCGTCGCGCCAGGTCTCGATGCCGCCGATGCCGGAGATCGGCATCCCCCGCGTCGCGGGCGCGCGGGCGATCTCGGCCACCATGTTGAGGGCGATCGGCTTCACGGCGGGGCCGCACATGCCGCCATGGGTCGCCTTGCCGTCCGTGTGCGGGGTCGGGACCATGCGGTCGAGGTCGACGCCCATGATCGAGTTGATCGTGTTGATGAGCGAGACCGCGTCGGCCCCGCCGCGTCTGGCGGCTTCCGCGGGCTTGCGGATGTCGGTGATGTTGGGGGTCAGCTTCACGATCACGGGCATGCGCGAATGCGCCTTGCACCAGCGCGCGACCATCTCGACGTATTCCGGCACCTGGCCGACCGCGGAGCCCATGCCGCGCTCGGACATGCCATGCGGGCAGCCGAAATTGAGCTCGATCCCGTCCGCACCCGTAGCCTCGACCCGCGGCAGGATGCGCTTCCACGCCTCCTCCTCGCAGGGGACCATGAGGGAGACCACGATGGCCCGGTCGGGCCAGCGGCGCTTCATCTCGGTGATCTCCTGGAGGTTGATCTCCAGGGGGCGGTCCGTGATGAGCTCGATGTTGTTGAAGGCCGCGACGCGCCGGTCGGGCCCGTGCACCGCGCCGTAGCGGGGGCCCGAGACGTTGACGACCGGCGGGCCCTCCTCGCCGAGCGTCTTCCAGACCACGCCGCCCCAGCCCGCCCGGAAGGCACGCTCGATGTTGTAAGCCTTGTCGGTCGGCGGCGCCGAGGCGAGCCAGAACGGGTTCGGGGCTTTGATGCCGACGAAATTGACGCTGAGATCGGCCATTGTCCTAGCCCTCCCCTTATTCTGCAGCCATCGGGACGAACCCGAGGAGCGCGCGATCGATGGAAAGCGCCGCCTGTTTGCCGTCCTCCACGGCCACGACCGTGAGATCGCGCCCGCCTGCGGCGCAGTCGCCGCCGGCCCAGACGCCGGCGAGCGAGGTGCGCCGCTCCGCGTCGACGGCGATCCGCCCGGAGGCGAGGTCGAGCACGTCCCCGGAGCCCTCGAGGTCCCCGGGCACGAAGAGCTGGCCGATCGCCCGGAAGAGCTGGTCGGCGGGCAGCGTGAAGGTCTCGCCGGTATCGACGAGCTGGCCGCCCTCGTCCCGCGTGCCCGTGAAGGTCACGGAGCGCAGGGCCCCGCCCTCCCCCTGCACCGAGACCGGACGCGCCCAGTGGCGGATCACGACGCCGTTGACCTGCGCGAGCTCCTGCTCGTAGGCGCTGGCGCCCATCTGGCCGGCGCCGCGGCGGTAGACGATCGTGACCTCCTCGGCCCCGAGCTTCTTGGCCTGGACGGCGGCGTCGACGGCCGTCATGCCGCCGCCGATCACCACGACCCGGCGCCCGACCGGCAGGGTCGCGAGGTCCGGGCTCTGGCGCAGGGCCTCGATGAAGGCGACCGCGTCCTCGATCCCGGTGAGCCCCCCGTCCGCGATCCCGAGGCTGTTCACCGCCTGGAGGCCGAGCCCCAGGAACACCGCGTCGTAGTCGCGGCGCAGGTCCACGAGGGTGAAGTCGCGCCCGAGCTGCTGCCCCTCGCGCACCTCGATCCCGCCGACCGACAGGATCCACTCGACCTCGGCCTGGGCGAAGCCGTCCACGCTCTTGTAGGACGCGATGCCGTGCTCGTTGAGGCCGCCCGCCTTGGGCCGTGCTTCGTAGACCACGACCTCGTGGCCGAGCGTCGCAAGCCGGTGGGCGCAGGAGAGGCCCGCCGGGCCGGCTCCGACCACCGCGACCCGCCGCCCGCTCGGCGCGCCGCGCCGGTAGGGCTGCTTGCCCGCTCCCATCAGGGCGTCGGTGGCGTGGCGCTGCAGCAGGCCGATCTGCACCGGCTTGCCCTCGGCTTCGTTGCGCACGCAGGCCTGCTCGCACAGGGTCTCGGTGGGGCAGACCCGGGCGCACATGCCGCCGAAGATGTTGGCATCCAGGATCGTCCTGGCGGCGCCGTGCGGGTTGCCGGTGGTGATCTGCCGGATGAAGAGCGGGATGTCGATCCCGGTCGGGCAGGCGGTGACGCACGGGGCGTCGTAGCAGAACAGGCAGCGCTCGCCCGCGACCCGGGCTTCGTGCCGGTCGAGGGGGGCGTGGAGGTCGGAGAAGTTCTCCGCGTATTCGCCAGGCGCGAGGCGCCCCGCACGGATATCCGGCGCAGCCGTCATGAGATCCTCCTCGCGCCGCCCGTCCGGCGGTCGCTCAAGGCCGAAAACGTCGTTCACCCTCAGGCCCGCCTCTCGAGGGGCGGGCTCATGATTTGACCATCTGATCAAAGACCTTCCGGCCTGTCAATTTGAACCATTCTGAACTGACCCGGGCCGCCCGCCCGGCCATGGCCGGTCCGTTCACCGGAAAATGATGGGCAACTCGCCTCAATTTTGAGCGTTGCGACGGTTTCCGCCCCGTGGCGATGCGAATTTCGACGTTCGTGGCGTTGCATCCGATTTGGGCTTCGTTCTATCACACGGGGGCGGTCCTCTCCCGCGGGGCCGCCCCGCAACAGCCGGAGTCGCGTTTGAATCCCTCCACGGTCGTTCTCAAAACCGAGGGCCTGACGAAGTCGTTCATGGGCTTCGTCGCCGTCCAGGACGTGTCGTTCACGCTCCACGAGGGCCATATCCACGCGGTCATCGGCCCGAACGGCGCCGGCAAGACCACCTTTTTCAATCTCCTGACCAAGTTCCTGCCGCCGACCAGCGGGCGCATCCTCTACAAGGGCGAGGACATCACCGGCCTCAAGCCGGCCCAGATCGCCCGGCGCGGCGTGGTGCGCTCCTTCCAGATCTCGGCCACCTTCCCGCACCTCACCGTGCTCGAGAACGTGCGCATCGCCCTGCAGCGCAAGCTCGGGACCATGTACAATTTCTGGCAGTCGGAGCGGAGCCTCCACGTGCTCGACGACCGCGCGCGGGAGCTTCTCGCGCAGGTGGGCCTGGAGTCCTTCTCCCATCTCGAGGCCGTCGAACTGCCCTACGGCCGCAAGCGGGCGCTCGAGATCGCGACCACGCTGGCCCTCGACCCGGAGCTGATCCTCCTCGACGAGCCCACCCAGGGCATGGGCCACGAGGACATCGACCGGGTGAAGGCGCTGATCAAGCGGGTCGCGCAGGGGCGCACCGTGCTCATGGTGGAGCACAACATGAGCGTGGTCTCGGACATCTCGGACCGCATCACCGTGCTCCAGCGCGGGCAGGTTCTGGCCGAAGGGCCCTATGCGGAGGTCTCGCAGGACCCGCGGGTCATCGAGGCCTATCTCGGCACCGGGCATTGAGGGCACCCATGAGCGCGATCCATTCGGCAGTGAGGGCGACCGGCGGCTCCGGCTCTCCGCTCCTGTGCAGCGGGCAGTGAGGGCACCCATGAGCGCGACCGCCGCCCCCACCCTGTCCGCCGGCCGCAGCGCCGCCGCGACGTCCCCCTTCCTCGACATCGCCAACCTCCACGCCTGGTACGGCGAGAGCCATGTGCTCCATGGGGTGAACCTCACGGTCCGCGAGGGGGAGGTCGTGAGCCTGCTCGGGCGCAACGGCGCCGGACGCACCTCCACCCTGCGCGCGATCCTCGGCCTCGTCTCCCGGCGCGAGGGCTCCATCAAGGTCGCGGGCCAGGAGACGATCGCGATGGCGCCGCACCGGATCCCCCGGCTCGGCATCGGCTACTGCCCCGAGGAGCGGGGCATCTTCGCGACGCTCACCGCCGCCGAGAACCTCGAACTGCCGCCGCGCATCGCGGAGGGCGGCATGTCGGTCGAGGAAATCTACCGGATCTTCCCGAACCTGGAGGAGCGCCGCAACTCTCCGGGCACCAAGCTGTCGGGCGGCGAGCAGCAGATGCTCGCCATCGCGCGGATCCTGAGGACCGGCGCCCGCCTCCTCCTCCTCGACGAGATCTCGGAGGGGCTCGCGCCCGTGATCGTGCAGAAGCTCGCGGAGACGATCCGCATGCTGCGGACGCGGGGCTACACGATCCTCATGGTCGAACAGAATTTCCGCTTCGCCGCACCCTTGGCGGACCGCTTCTACGTGATCGAGCACGGCCGCGTCGCCATGGAGCTCGATCAGCGGCAGCTCCAGGAGCGGCAGGAGGAGCTCGCCCAGCTTCTGGGCGTCTAGACCGGGTCCGGAGGCGCGCCTCCGGATCCTCACCCGGCCCCTGCGCCATCCGCGCCGGGGCCGCCAACAAAGCGAACAACCCTCAGGGAGAGACACGATGCGTAAAGGATTGATGGCTTCCGCGGCCCTCGCGGCTCTGATCGCCGGTCCGGCCTACGCCCAGCAGTTCTCGGGCGATGCCGTGAAGATCGGCGTGCTGACCGACCTGTCCGGCGTCTATGCCGATTTCGGCGGCCAGGGCGCGGTCGAGGCCGCCAAGATGGCGGTCGAGGATTTCGGCGGCAAGGTCGCGGGCAAGCCGATCGAGGTGATCTCGGCCGACCACCAGAACAAGCCCGACGTCGCGGCCTCCAAGGCCCGCGAGTGGTACGACACGCAGGGCGTCGACCTCATCACCGAGTCCCTGAACTCCTCGGTGGCGCTCGCGGTCTCCAAGGTCGCGACCGAGAAGAAGCGCGTCCAGATGGTGACCGGCGCGGCGACGAGCCGCCTCTCGAACGAGGATTGCGGCCCCTACACGGTCCACTACGTCTACGACACCTACGCGCTCGCGCAGGGAACCGGCGCCGCGACCGTGAAGGCCGGCGGCGATTCCTGGTTCTTCCTCACCGCCGACTACGCCTTCGGCCACTCGCTCGAGAAGGACACCGGCGACGTCGTGAGGAACGCGGGCGGCAAGGTGCTGGGCGCCGTGCGCCACCCGCTCTCGGCCACCGACTTCTCGTCGTTCCTGCTCCAGGCGCAGTCCTCGGGCGCCAAGGTGGTGGGCCTCGCCAATGCGGGCCAGGACACCGTCAACTCGATCAAGGCGGCCTACGATTTCGGCCTGACCCCGAAGCAGCAGCTCGCCGGCCTCCTCACGCTCGTCACCGACGTGCACAGCCTCGGCATCCAGCAGGCGCAGGGGCTCTACACCACGGAGGCGTGGTACTGGGACCAGACCGACGAGACCCGCGCGTTCTCGAAGCGCTACTTCGAGCGCGTCAAGAAGATGCCGAACTCCAACCAGGCCGGCGTCTATTCCGCGGTCACGAGCTACCTCAAGGCCGTGCAGGCGGCCAACACCGACGAGCAGGACGCGGTGATGAAGCAGCTCAAGTCCATGACGATCAACGACATGTTCACCAAGAACGGCAAGATCCGTCAGGACGGCCTGCACGTGCACGACATGTACCTGTTCCAGGTGAAGGCCCCCGCGGACTCCAAGTACGCCTGGGACTACTACAAGCAGATCGCGCAAGTGCCGGGCAACCAGGCCTTCCAGCCGCTCGAGCAGTCCCGCTGCCCGCTGGTGAAGAAGTCCTAAAGCGTCCGATCGCATCGGCGGCGCGGGCCCCACGCCCGCGCCGTTCCCCCTCCGAGGCCCTGTGTTCTAGGCCCCAGTCTGAGGTCCCATGGAGATCTTCGGCCGCCCCCTCCCCGCCCTCGCCTCCCAGGTCATGCTCGGCCTGGTGAACGGGTCGTTCTACGCGATGCTCTCCTTGGGCCTCGCGGTGATCTTCGGGACGCTCAACATCGTCAACTTCGCCCACGGCGCCTTCTACATGGTCGGCGCCTTCGGGGCGTTCTTCGCGCTGAGCAGCCTCGGCATCAACTACTGGGTCGCGCTGATCCTGGTCCCGCTCGTGGTCGGGTTCATCGGCGTCCTGGTCGAGCGCGGCCTGCTGCGCTGGCTGCACGGGCTCGATCCCCTCTACGGCCTCCTCCTGACCTTCGGGCTCTCGCTCATCCTCGAGGGCCTGCTGCGCGACGTCTACGGCTCGTCCGGCCGCTCCTATCCCCGCCCGCCCGAACTCAACGGCGTGTGGAACCTCGGCTTCATGGTGCTGCCGATCTCGCGCGCCTGGGTGATCGGCGTCTCGCTCGTGGTGTGCTTCGCGACCTGGTTCGTGATCGAGCGCACCAAGCTCGGCGCGTACCTGCGCGCCGCGACCGAGAACCCGGCGCTCACGCAAGCCTTCGGGGTGAACGTGCCGCTCCTCGTCACCCTCACCTTCGGCTTCGGCGTGGCGCTCGCCGGCCTCGGCGGGGTGCTCGCGGCCGCGGCCGTGCAGATCACGCCGCTCATGGGCTCCAACATCATCATCGTGGTGTTCGCCGTGGTGGTGATCGGCGGCATGGGCTCGATCCTCGGCGCCATCGTGACGGGGCTCGGCCTCGGCATCGTCGAGGGCCTCACCCGCGTCTACTACCCGGAAGCCTCCGCGACCGTAGTGTTCGTCATCATGGCGATCGTCCTCCTCGTCCGCCCGGCGGGCCTGTTCGGACGGGCCTGAGCCCCTCGACCCCCTTCCCGGCGCAGCCTGCCCGGCGCCGGGCGCCCACGCTCCTCGGAAAAGGCTAAAGAGAGACCCCCATGACCTCCCAGGCCTCGCCCCCCATCGCATCGGCGCCCGGCCGCAGCGGCCTCGGCGCGCCCGCGATCTTCCTCGCCGTGCTGGCGCTCGGGATCGTGGCGCCCTTCCTCGGGCTCTACCCGATCCTGCTCATGAAGCTCCTGTGCTTCGCGCTCTTCGCCTGCGCCTTCAACCTGCTCATCGGCTTCGTGGGCCTGCTCTCCTTCGGCCACGCCATGTTCTTCGGCAGCGCCGCCTATGCGACGGGCCACGCCATGAAGGTGTGGGGCCTGTCGCCGGAGCTCGGCGTGATCTTCGGCGTGCTCGTCGCGGCCGCGCTCGGCGTCCTGGTCGGGCTCCTCGCCATCCGGCGCCAGGGCATCTACTTCGCCATGATCACCATGGCGCTCGCGCAGATGTTCTACTTCTTCGCCCTCCAGGCGCCCTTCACGGGCGGCGAGGACGGCCTGCAGGGCGTGCAGCGCGGCTCGCTCTTCGGCGTGCTGTCGCTCGCGAGCGACATGACGCTCTACTACGTGATCCTGGCGGTGGTGGCCCTGAGCTGGCTCCTCATCGCCCGCATCGTGCATTCGCCCTTCGGCCAGATCCTGAAGGCCATCCGCGAGAACGAGGCGCGCACCATCTCGCTCGGCTACGACGCCGACCGGTTCAAGCTCGTGGCCTTCATCCTCTCCGCGGCCCTGGCGGGCCTCGCCGGCAGCCTGAAGGTGCTGGTGCTGGGCTTCGCGACCCTCACCGACGTCCATTGGGCGACCTCGGGCAGCGTGATCCTGATGTCGCTCATCGGCGGCATCGGCACCCTCACGGGCCCGGTCGTGGGCGCCTTCATCATCACGGGCCTCGAGAACGTGCTCGCCGACCGGGTCGGCTCCTGGGTAACCGTGATCCTCGGGGCCATCTTCGTGGCGAGCGTGCTCCTGTTCCGCAAGGGCCTCGTCGGCACCCTGCGCGAGCACGTGTTCCGCGGCCGCGCCCGGACCGCCTGAGGCGCGCCCTCCCCGGCTGATCGATTCAGCGCGCCGCCGCGCCGGAGCCGCCGCATGCCCTACGACGCCAATCCCGGCCGCTATGCGGGCCTGCCCTACCGCCGCAGCGGCCGCAGCGGCCTGCACCTGCCCGCGATCTCGCTCGGCCTGTGGCAGAATTTCGGCGGCGCGGACGTGTTCGAGACCGGCCGCGCGGTCCTGCGCCGGGCCTTCGACCGCGGCGTCACCCATTTCGACCTCGCCAACAACTACGGCCCTCCGCCGGGCTCGGCGGAGGAGACCTTCGGCCGCGTCCTCGCCGCCGACTTCAAGCCCTACCGGGACGAGATCGTGGTCTCGACCAAGGCAGGGTACCGCATGTGGCCGGGCCCTTACGGCGAGTGGGGCTCGCGCAAGTCCCTGCTGGCGAGCCTCGACCAGAGCCTGAGGCGCATGGGGCTCGACTACGTCGACATCTTCTACTCCCACCGCTTCGATCCCGACACGCCGCTCGAAGAGACCATGGGGGCGCTCGATGCCGCGGTGCGGCAGGGCAAGGCGCTCTATGCGGGGGTCTCGTCCTACGCGCCCGAGGCGACCGCCGAGGCGGCCGCGATCCTGCGAGGTCTCGGCACGCCGTGCGTGATCCACCAGCCGTCCTACTCGCTCCTCAACCGCTGGATCGAGGGCGGGCTCCTCGACACGCTGGGGGACCTCGGAATCGGCTGCATCGCCTTCTCGCCGCTCGCGCAGGGCATGCTGACCGACAAGTACCTCGGCGGCGTCCCGCCGGACTCGCGCGCCGCCAAGGGCGGATCGTTCCGGCAGAGCTTCCTCGAGCCCGAGACCCTCTCCCACGTTCAGGTCCTCGACGGCATCGCGAAGCGGCGCGGCCAGAGCCTCGCCCAGATGGCGATCGCCTGGGTGTTGCGCGATCCGCGCGTCACGTCCGCGCTGGTCGGCGCTCGCAATGTCGCCCAGCTCGACAATTCGCTCGACGCCCTGAAGATTCCGCACTTCACGGACGAGGAACTCGCCGCGATCGACACCCACGCGGCCGAGAGCGGGATCAACCTCTGGAAGGCCCCGTCGAGCCGTTGACGGCAGCGGTCCGGCACACGCGGAAGCTGCCGGCGGCCGGCTCCCCCGCAGCGCCCGCGCGCACTCGTGCGAACGGTTTGGCGGCAGGTGACTTTGCGGCAGGTGCTCGCTAGAGTCGCTCATTCCCAGAAACCGGGCTGCAGCGGATCGCCTTCCGCGGAAACGAGTGGGCATTGACTCTGCTTGAGCGACTCAAGACGGAAACCCGGCCGGCGCACGACCGGATCGAGCGCGCGCTCGACATCGAGGGCCGGCTCGGGTCGCCGGCGGCCTACCGGGCCCTCCTGACGCGCTTCTACGGCTTCCACGCCGCCTGGGAGCCCCTCGCCGAGGCCGCGCTGGGGGATCCGGCCTTCTTCCGCGAGCGCCGCAAGGCCGGGCTCCTGGCCTGCGACCTGCGGGCGCTCGGCCTGAGCGAGGGCGAGATCGTGCGCCTGCCCGTCTGCGATCGGCTGCCGGCGATGCCGAGCCCGGCCGCCGCTCTCGGCTCCATGTACGTGGTCGAGGGGTCGACGCTCGGCGGCACGATCATCGCGCGTCTCGTCGAGCGCCGCCTCGGGCTCTCCGCCGAGGCGGGCTGCGCCTATTTCCGCAGCTACGGACCCCGGGTCGGCGCCATGTGGCGCGCCTTCGGGACGCGGCTCCTGGGCGTCTCCTCGCCGGAGGCGGACGACGCGGTCGTGGCCGCCGCGAACCGGACCTTCGCGGCGATGGAATCCTGGCTCTGCGCCGACCCGGACCCGAAGGCCCAACCGCTGCCGCCGGCGGTCCGAGGCACGAGGCCGGCTTCCCGGATCGCCTGCGCCAGGTCCGTCCCCGCCGCTGCGGAGCCCCGCGCATGAATGCCCATGCGGTTTCGCCCGGCGACCTCTCGGCCTGCGAGCGGGAGCCGATCCATATCCCCGGCAGCATCCAGCCGCACGGCGTCCTGCTGGCGCTCGACCGGTCCGGCCTGACGGTGGTCCACGCGAGCGAGAACCTGGAGCGCGTCCTCGGCTGCTCCGCCGCGGCGGCGCTCGGGCGGATGCTCGAAGCGGTCGCGCCCCCGCTCCACGCCGCGCTCGCCGCCGACCTCATGGTGGAGCTCCGGGACGACGGCGCGCGCTACCTGCGCACGGTGACCCTGCCGACGCCCGCGGGCGAGCGCGCCTTCGACGCGGTGGTGCACCCGTCCGCCGATCTGCTCGTGCTCGAACTCGAGGAGGTCGCGCCCGGCGACAGCGTGAGCCTCGATGCGCTCTATCCCGCCATGCGGGGCTTCGTGGAGCAGTTGCAATCGGCCTCCGGGGTCGAGGCCCTGTGCCGGCTCGCCGCCGAGGACGTCCGGCGCATCACCGGCTTCGACCGCGTGCTCGTCTACCGCTTCGACGAGCACTGGAACGGCACCGTCATCGCGGAAGACCGCAACGACGTGCTGCCGTCCTATTTCGACCTGCGCTTCCCGGCCTCCGACATCCCGGCGCAGGCGCGCGAGCTCTACCGCCGCAACCGCCTGCGCATCATTCCGGACGCGGATTACGCGCCGGTCCCCGTCGTACCGACCCTGCACCCCGGGACCCGGCAGCCGCTGGACCTGAGCTACTCCGTGCTGCGCAGCGTCTCGCCCGTGCACCTCGAATACATGCGCAACATGGGGACCATGGCCTCCATGTCGATCTCGATCCTGCGCGAGGGGGCGCTCTGGGGCCTGATCTCCTGCCACAACCGCGACGCCCGCCGGGTGCCCCTGCGGGTGCGCAACGCCTGCGACTTCCTCACCCAGATCTTCTCGCTCCAGCTCGCCGCCCGCGAGCGCGCCGCGGAGGCCGAAGAGCTCATGCGGCTCGGCTCCGTGCGCTCGCAGCTCCTCGGCTTCATGGCCGAGGAGGAGCGCTTCATCAACGGCCTGATCCGGCACCCGGCGCAGCTCCTCGACCTCGCGGGCGCCGACGGCGCCGCGATCGTCTCGGGCGAGCGCTGCTGGCTGCTCGGCAGCACGCCCCCGGAGGCCGACGTGCGGCGCCTCTACGAGTGGCTGTCCGCCCATTGCGGCGACGACGTGTTCGTGACCGACGCGCTCGCGAGCCTCGTTCCCGAGGCGGAAGCCTACGGCGGGCGCGCGAGCGGCCTGCTCGCGATCGCGATCTCGAAGGTGAACCCGAGCTACGTGCTCTGGTTCAGGCCCGAGGTGATCCATACGGTGAAGTGGGGCGGCGACCCGCAGAAGCCCGTGCGGGAAAGCGCGGGCCCGCCCGACGCGCCCGTCCGTCTCCACCCGCGCAAGTCCTTCGAGATCTGGAAGGAGACCGTGCGCGGCCGCTCCCTGCCCTGGAAGCCGGCCGAGATCGAGACCGTGAAGGACCTGCGCAACGCGATCGTCGGCATCGTCCTGCGCCGCGCCGAGGAGCTCGCGGCCCTGAGCGAGGAGTTGCAGCGCACCAACAAGGAGCTCGAGGCGTTCTCGTACTCGGTCTCCCACGACCTGCGCGCGCCGTTCCGCCACATCGTGGGCTATTCCGAGCTCCTGCGGAAGCAGGAGGGCGGCACGCTCTCCGAGCGCGGCCGGCGCTACGTCGAGACCATCATCGAATCCGCCTACACGGCCGGCACGCTCGTCGACAACCTCCTGAGCTTCTCGCAGATGGGCCGGGCCTCCCTCAAGCCCCGCCCGATCGACATGAACGTGCTCGTCGCGGAGGTGAGGCGCAGCTTCGCGCTCGACGTCAAGGAGCGCCGCATCGACTGGCGGGTCGGCCCGCTGGCGACTGTTCGCGCCGACCCGGTCATGCTACGACTCGCGGTCGAGAACCTCGTCTCCAATGCCCTGAAATACACGCGGTCGCGATCCGAGGCGGTGATCGAGATCGGCTGCGACCGCCGGGGCGACGAGGTGGTGTTCTTCGTGCGCGACAACGGCGTCGGTTTCGACATGGCCTATGTGGGCAAGCTGTTCGGCGTCTTCCAGCGCCTCCACCGCATGGAGGAGTTCGAGGGCACGGGGATCGGCCTGGCCAACGTCCGGCGGATCGTGGAGCGGCACGGAGGTCGGGTCTGGGCGGAGGGAGCCGTCGAGAAGGGCGCCACCTTCTTCTTCGCCCTGCCCGCAACGGGAGCGCATTGAGCATGGCGGAGATCAAGCCGATTCTCTTGGTCGAGGACAATCCGAAGGACGTGGAGCTCACGCTGGCGGCTTTGGAGCAGAGCCAGCTCGCCAACGAGGTCATCGTGGTGCGCGACGGCGCCGAGGCGCTGGATTTCCTCTACCGGCGCCGCGCCCACGAGAGCCGCAACACCGGCGATCCGGCCGTGGTGCTGCTCGACCTGAAGCTCCCGAAGGTCGACGGGCTCGAGGTGCTCGCGCAGGTCAAGGGCGATCCGAACCTCCGGCACACCCCCGTCGTGATGCTGACCTCCTCGCGCGAGGAGAGCGACCTCGTGCGCAGCTACGAGCTCGGCGTCAACGCCTTCGTGGTCAAGCCCGTCGGCTTCCGCGAGTTCTTCGACGCGATCCAGGACCTCGGCGTGTTCTGGGCGGTGCTGAACGAGCCTCCGCCGCACAACGGCCTGCAGTAGCCCGATGGATCGGGTTCCCGCGCCTTCGGCCGCCGAGACCCTGCGCTTCCTCCTCCTGGAGGACAGCAGCCTCGACGCCGAGCTCGTCGCCGAGCACCTGCGGGGAACCGGACTGACCTACACCCTCGACCAGGTGATCGCGCAGGACGAGTTCGTGCACGCGATCGACTGCGCCTCCTACGATCTCATCCTCGCGGACTACGTCCTCCCCTCCTTCGACGGGATGAGCGCCCTGAGGCTCGCGCGCGAGCGCTGCCCCGACACGCCGTTCGTCTTCGTATCGGGCACGCTCGGCGAGGAGATCGCGGTCGAGGCGCTCAAGCGCGGCGCCACGGACTACGTGCTCAAGCAGCGTCTGGAGCGCCTGCCCGGCACCGTGCTCCGCGCACTCGCCGAATCCCGCGAGCGCGCGGAGCGCCGGCGGGTCCAGCAGGCGCTCCGCGATCTCGTGGAGGAGAAGACGACCCTGCTCCACGAGCTCGACCACCGGGTCAAGAACAACCTCCAGCTCCTCCTGTCCCTGGTGGGCTACGAGATCCGCCGGGCCGACAACCCGGAGGTCCGGGGTGCGCTGGGCCTCGTCCGGGAGCGGCTCCAGGCGCTCGGGATCGTGCACCGGCTGCTCTACCCCGACGACGGCATCGACGCCTTCGACGCAGGGGGCTTCGCCCGCGAGCTGTGCGAGGACCTGCTCGCCAACAGCGTGCGGACCGACATCGTGCTCGAGGCGCACACGGAGCCGGTGCCCGTGCCGGCCGCGATGGCGGCGCCGATCGCGCTGCTCCTCAACGAGATGGTATCGGGCGCGATCAGTCACGCCTTTCAGGGCCGGTCCGGCATTCTGAAGCTCCTCGTCGGCCCCGCGGGCGCCACCTGCCGGATCGAGATCCGCGACGACCGGTTCACGCCGGCCGAGAAGCAGGCCACGCGGGCCCACACCACGGGAATGATCCAGAAGGCCCTCGCGCGGCAGCTCGACGCCGCCATCATGTGGCCCGAGGACCCGGAGATCCTGGTCCGCATCACGGTGCCGGCGCCGCAGCGCGCGAAGTCCGCCTGAGCCCTTCCGGACGCAAGGAGCGGCGCCAAGAAGAAGGGCGCCATCCTCGCGGATGGCGCCCTGATATGACTGCGTCCGGTCCGGACCGGCGGACTACTCGAGTTCGAGCGCGCCGACCTCGCGGCCCTTGCGGCCCTGGATGATCTTCACCCGCACGCGCTGGCCGTTCGGCAGTTCGGACAGGCCGGCGCGGTCCAGAGCGGAGCGGTGCACGAACAGATCCTTGGCCTCGCCCGCGACGGCCACGAAGCCGAAGCCCTTGGCGGGATCATACCACTTCACGGTGCCGGACGCCTCCTCGGCGCCCTCGAGGTCCACCGGAGGCGACTCGGAGCGGAAGGAGGGACGCGGGCCGCGATCGAAGCCGCCGCCGCGCGGGCCGCCGCCCGGACCGCCGGGGCCGCGGGGACCGCGGCCGAAGGACGAGCCCGCGGGCTCGGCCGTCGAGGTGTCGACGCTCAGGACTTCGGTGACCTGCGGGCCCTTCTGGCCCTGGCCGACCCGCACCTGCAGGGTGGTGCCGGGCTCGAGGCTGGTATGGCCGGCGGCCTCGACGGGGCGGATGTGCAGGAACGCCTCGCCGCCGCCTTCCGACAGGGCCACGAAGCCGAAGCCCTTCTCCGAATTGAACCACTTGACCTTCGCTTCGGTCTCGCGGGTCGGGCCGGCGTTGCTGAACCCACCGCCGGAGGCTGGCCGCGGCTCACGCGACGGCGGCGGCGGAGCGAACTCTCCCGGCCACAGATCCGGCCCCCCCTCGAAGTCTCGACGCCTGTCCCGGTGGTTGTTGCCTCGTCCCATCGTAAGCCCGCTATCATAGAAAAGTGGGGTGCTCATGCCATGTCAGGCCACGGCACACTAGCTCCTAACTGCAACACTGCCGGAAAACACGCGCCTTGTCATCGGAGCATCGACAAAAAAGCGTTGCGGTCACCTGTTTGTCAAAAGCGCCCGCCGCGGGGCGCATCCCGGCGGGGGGTTGCCCGCGGCCACGCTTCGATGTGAGATGGGTGCGGCCCGCCGTTCCGGCGGGCCGTCGCGGATCCCCCGGCGGACGCGGGCCGCCCCTGCGGCGCAGCGGATCGCGCCGGATCCTTCGATGGGAGAGGGCTTCATGAAGACCATCCTGGTCCCGGTCGAAGAGCACAGCCTGCTGCGTCCGGTCCTCGACACGGCCCTGCTCCTGGGCCGCGCTTTCGACAGCTACATCGAGGGCTTCGCGGTCAGCTTCAACCTTCCCATGGCGATGCCGATCGACATCGCGATCGGCGTGCCCTCGCTGCTCGATCCCGCCACCCGGCGCGAGATGACCGACGCCTCCCAGCGGCATTTCGAGACCGTGATGCAGGCCGAAGGGGTGCCGCAGGCCGGGCCCGGCGTGCAGGGCCTGAGCTTCGGCTGGCGCCTGACCGAGATGATGAACGACACGTTCGTGGGCTCCTACGGCCGCACCTTCGACGTGGTCGTGCTGGGACGGCCCGGCAACGGCTCGCACCACCCCCGCCTCTCGACCGCGGAGGCCGCCATGTTCGAGAGCGGCCGGCCCGTGCTGGTGGCGCCCCCGAAGGCGCCCGCCACCCTCGGGCAGAATGTGGTGATCCCCTGGAACGGCAGCACCGAGACCGCACGGGCGGTGGCGTTCGCGATGCCGCTCCTGACCCGGGCGCAGCGCATCGTGGTGCTCTCGGTCGAGGGCTGGGGCTCCCCGGAGCCCACCGGCGCCGACCTGGCGCGCTCGCTCAAGCGCCACGGGCTCAACGTCGAGACCCGGACGGTCCCGAACACCTCCGGCCGGCCGGGCGAGACGATCCTGTCCGCCGCCGCCTCGCTCGGCTGCGACCTCCTCGTCAAGGGCGCCTATACGCAGAGCCGCCTGCGCCAGATGATCCTGGGCGGCGCCACGAGCCACATCCTCGCCCACAGCACCCTGCCGGTCCTGATGGCGCATTGAGGGCCTGGCGGAGAGGCAGGCGCCCCGGCGGCGTGCGGACGGTTGGGCGGGAGCCGGCCGCCCGGCCCCTTCGTCCGCGGCCCCGGCCGGGCGCGGGGCGCCGGGTCGCCATGCGCGGCGCGGCCTGGACAGGGCTCGGCGCCCGGCCCTATCGGCTGGAGACCGGGCCGCCGTCCGGCGCCAGGCCGGAACCCCCGATGCTCCCACTCCTTCGCGCGACCCTCCGGGAATTCTCGCCCCGCGTCTTCCCCTACCGCGGCTTCGCCCTCGCCCTCCTCGCGGGCGGCGCCGGCGGATGGCTCTTCGCCCGCGCCGGCCTGCCGCTGCCCTGGATGCTGGGCTCGATGACCGTCTGCACGATCGGGGCGGTGCTCCGCGCGCCCATCGTCGCCCCGGCGATCGTGCGGCCGCCCATGAGCATGGTGATCGGGGTCATGCTCGGCGCCGGCTTCTCGCCGGACCTCTTCGGCCACATCCTGAGCTGGATCCCGACGATCCTGGGGCTCGGGGTCTTCGTGGTGGCCTGCGCCGTCGTCTGCGTGGCCTATTTCCGCCGCTTCGGCGGGCTCGACCCGGTCACGGCCTATTTCGCCGGCATGCCGGGCGGGCTCGTCGAGATGGTGGTGCTCGGTGAGCAGCGCGGCGGCGACGGGCGCACGATCGCCCTGATCCATTCCGCGCGCATCCTGCTCCTCGTCCTCACCCTCCCGTTCCTGGTGCAGTGGCTGGCGGGCGTGAGCCTCGGGCCCCGCGCCCCCGTCGGCCTGTCGATCGCCGACGCGCCCTGGACCACGGAAGCATGGCTCGTGGGCACCGCGCTCGCGGGCGCCGCGCTCGGCTCGTGGCTGCGCATGCGGGCCGCCTTCCTGCTCGGGCCCATGCTGGTGACGGCGGCGGTGCACCTCCTCGGCTGGACCACCTTCACCCCGCCGGCCGAGATCGTGAACGCGGCGCAGCTCGTGCTCGGCACCACGATCGGCTGCAGCTTCGCGGGCACGCCGCCCCGGGCGATCCTGCGCATCCTGGCGCTCTCGGTCGGCTCCACGCTCCTGCTCCTCGCCCTCACCCTGCTCTTCGCCTTCGGGATCAGCTTCGTCTCGCCCTACGGCATCGTTCCCCTGATCCTCGCCTACTCGCCCGGAGGCCTCGCCGAGATGAGCCTCATCGCGCTGGCGCTCCAAATCGAGGCCGCCTTCGTGGCGGGCCACCACGTGGTGCGGATCTTCTTCGTCATGAGCGGGTCCGACCTCGCCTTCCGCTGGATCCGCCCGGAGCCGAAGCCGTGACAGCGCCCGTCCTCGCCTTCCGCTGGATTCGCCCGGAGCCGCGGCCGTGACCGGGCCCGACGCGCCCCGCATCGTCTGCATCGGCGCGGCCGCGATCGACCGCAAGTACCGGGCACGGGCGCGGCTTCTCCGCGACACCTCGAACCCGGTGACGTCCGACCGCGCCGCCGGCGGCGTCGCCCGCAACGTCGCCGAGAACCTCGCCCGCCTCGGCGTCCCGACCGGCCTCGTCTCGCTCGTCGGCGACGACGCCGGCGGACGATGGCTGCGCGAGGCGCTGCAGGCCGCCGGCGTCGACACCGCAGGTCTCCAGGCGGCGGCGGGGCTGGCGACCGCGGAATACGTCGCCGTGCTGGAGCCGGACGGGAGCCTCGCCTACGGCCTCGCCGACATGGCGATCTTCGACGCGATCACCCCCGCGACCCTGGCGGCCGCGCCGGGCCTCGACCGCGCGGCGTGGATTTTCGCGGATTGCAACCTGCCGGCCCCGGTGCTGGAGCACCTCCTGCACGGGCGGCCCCGGTCCGCCCGCCTCGCCGTCGACGCGGTCTCGGTCGCCAAGGCGGCGCGGCTGCCGCGGGATCTCGCCGGGCTCGACCTCCTGTTCCTCAACGAGGCTGAGGCGGAGGCGATTCTCGGGGCCGCGCTCGCGCCCGAGGGGGCCGCCCGCGCCCTGCGCGAACGCGGCGCCGCCGCTTTGGTGCTGACGCGTGGCGCGGGCGGCCTCCTCGCCGCCGATCCGGCGGGCGTGAAGGCGGTCCCCGCGTTCGCGTGCCGGGTCGTCGACGTCACCGGCGCGGGCGATGCGCTGATCGCCGCGACTCTGCACCGCCTCGTCAAGGGCGACGCCCTCGCGGAGGCCGCGCGCTGGGGCGCGGCTGCGGCCTCGCTCACGATCGCGAGCGCGGCGAGCGTCCGGCCCGACCTCTCGCCAGGCCTCCTGGCCCGTGCCATGGAGCCCCATTCAACCGCATCGTCCCGGTGATCCCATGACCTCCTCCCACCCTCGTCTCGACGTCGCCCCCGAGGTCGCGGAGGCCCTGCACGCGGGGCGGGCCGTGGTGGCGCTCGAATCCACCATCATCACCCACGGCATGCCCCACCCCGAGAACGTCGCGACCGCGCGGGCCGTGGAGGCGGTGGTGCGGGACGGCGGCGCGGTGCCGGCCACGATCGCGATCATCGAAGGGCGCATCAAGGTCGGCCTCTCGCCCGAGGAGCTAGACTGGCTCGGCACCGCGCGGGACGTCCTGAAGCTCTCCCGCGCCGACCTGCCCTTCGCGGTCGCGGGCGGGCGGCACGGCGCCACCACGGTCGCGGCCACCATGATCTGCGCCGATCTCGCGGGCGTGCGCGTCTTCGCGACCGGCGGGATCGGCGGCGTCCACCGGGGCGTCGAGGAAAGCCTCGACATCTCGGCCGACCTCGACGAGCTCGCCCGCACGCCCGTGACGGTGGTGTGCGCCGGCGCCAAGGCGATCCTCGACCTGCCCCGGACGCTCGAATACCTCGAGACCCGCGGGGTGCCGGTGGTCGGCTACCGCACCGACCGGCTGCCCGCCTTCTGGAGCCGCGAGAGCCCGCTCCCCGTGCCGATCCGTCTCGATTCGGCCGCCGCCATCGCCGCGATGGTCCGGACCAAGGCGGATCTCGGCCTGGGGGGCGGCGTGCTGGTCGCCAATCCCGTGCCGGAAGCGGACGAGATCCCGGCGCATGAGATCGCGGCCCATATCGAGGCGGCGCTCGCGGAAGCGGCGCGGCGCGGGATCAAGGCCAAGGCGGTGACGCCCTTCCTGCTGTCCCACATGTTCGAGATCACCGGCGGGCGGAGCCTTGCCACCAACATCGCGCTCGTGCGGAACAACGCGGCGCTCGCGGCCGAAATCGCGGCGGCGCTGGCGCGCGCCTAGACCGCCGTCGACCGAAGGCACGGCCGCGGGCTGCCCCGAAGCTCAGACCGCCGTGAGACCGCCGTCGACCGAGAGCGCGTGGCCGGTCATGAAGCTGTTCTCGGGGCTGCAGATCCACAGCATGGCCTGGACGATCTCGTCCGGCGAGGCGAGGCGGCGCATCGGCACCGCGGCGACCATCCGGCTCACCGCCTCCTCGGCGCCGCCGCGCATCTCGTGCGCGAACTCGGTCACCATGCGGGTCTCGGTGAAGGACGGGCAGATCGCGTTGATGCGCACGCCCCGGCGCGCCGTCTCGGCGGCGGCGGTCCGGGTCAGGCCGACGACCGCGTGCTTGGAGGCCGCATAGGCCGAGAGCAGCGGCGCGCCCACGAGCCCGGCCGCCGAGGCGACGTTCAGGATCGTGCCGAACCGGCCCGCTTCGGACCATTGCCGCTCCATGGCCGGGATCTGGTATTTGAGGCCGTAGAACACCCCGAACACGTTGACCCCGAGCATCCGCTGCAGGTCGTCGCCCGTGAGGTCGACGAGCTTGCGCAAGGCATGCGAGACGCCCGCGTTGTTGACCGCCACGTCGAGCCGCCCGAAGGCCGAGAGCGCGAGCGCCACGAGGTCCCGCGCGGTGGCTTCCTCGGCGACGTCGCCGGCCAGGATCTCGACCGCGGTGCCGGCGCCGCGCAGGGAGGCCTGCAC
The DNA here is from genome assembly GCA_036263675.1 of Microvirga sp. GTDB lineage: Bacteria > Pseudomonadota > Alphaproteobacteria > Rhizobiales > Beijerinckiaceae > Microvirga. The sequence goes on from DATAGO010000033.1 coordinate 96,543, forward strand.
GCCTTGCAGCGCCTCCGCGTCGCGGTCGCACAGCACGAGCCGCGCTCCTTCCGCGGCGAAGCGCCGGGCGGCGGTCTCGCCGAGGCCGCGCCCCGCGCCGGTGACGAGCACCACCGCGTCGCGGTAACGCTGCATTGCCGCGACCTCACCCCGCATGCCGGCCTCCCGATTCTGCGCCCGCCGCGCTCACGCCAGCACCGCGAGCGTCAGCCAGTCGGCGGCGAGCGCCGGCTTCTGCTGGCCCTCGATCTCGATCGTGACCGCGTGGCGCAGCATCGCCTCCTTCTCGGAGCGCATCGCGACGTCGGCGAGCGTGAAATGCCCGCGCACCCGGCTGCCCGCGCGCACCGGCGCGAGGAAGCGCACCCGGTCGAAGCCGTAATTGATCCCCATCGCGCGGCCCCGCACGGTCGGGAGCACCTCGTAGGCCATGGAGCTGAGAAGCGAGAGCGTGAGGAAGCCGTGCGCGATGGTGCCTCCGAAGGGCGTCTCGGCCTTCGCGCGCTCCGGGTCGAGATGGATGAACTGATGGTCGATCGTGACCTCGGCGAAGCGGTCGATCCGGTCCTGGCCGACCTCGCGCCAGGACGACACGCCGACGACGCCGCCGATGCGGGCGCGCAGGTCCTCGATCGACAGGATGGTCGGGTTCGCGGCCTCGCCGCGGATGACTTCGTCGCTCGTCATGGGCCATGACGTTGACAGGCGGTGCTTGTCCTGTCCAGGCAGGACGCAATCTGTGTCCGGGGCGGCCCCGCGCCCGGGGAAGACTTGAGGGAGATCGCATTCATGGCCGAAACCAACCGAATCGCCCGCCTGGTCTCCCGCCCCACCGGGCATGCGAGCCGCGAGAACTTCGTCTTCGAGGACGCGGCCGTCCCGGAGCCCGCGGAGGGCGAGTTCCGGGTGCGGGTGCAATACGTCTCCCTCGATCCGGCCATGCGGGGCTGGATGAACGAGAACCCGGTCTACACGCCGCCGATCCCGCTGGGCTCGCCCATGCGGGCCTATGCGGCCGGCACCGTCGAGGCCTCGCGCAACCCGAAATTCCCCGAGGGCCAGGCGGTCGTCGGCATGTTCGGCGTGCAGCGTTACGCGGTCAGCGACGGGCGCGGCGTGGTGCCGGTCGACACCGGACTCGCGCCGCTGCAGCGCTGGATCGGCGGGCTCGGCATGCCGGGCGCCACCGCCTGGCTCGGCACCCACCGCATCCTCGAGCCGAAGGGCGGCGAGACCCTGGTGGTTTCGGGCGCGGCCGGCGCGGTCGGCTCCGTCGTGGGCCAGATCGGCAAGCGCCTGGGCTGCCGGGTGATCGGCATCGCGGGCGGGCCCGAGAAATGCGCGCGGCTCACCGGGACTTACGGCTTCGACGCGGCCCTCGACTACAAGGCGGGCGACCTCGCCCGCGCCTTGCGCGAGGCGGCGCCCGACGGGGTCGACCTCTATTTCGAGAACGTCGGCGGCCCGGTGGGGAATGCCGTGATGCACCGCATGCGCACCTTCGGGCGCGTCGCGGTCTGCGGCCTCATCGCGCACTACAACGATGCCGACCCGCATGGCGGCGGCTACGATGCGCGGGCGACCTCGTCGATCCTGCTCAACCGGCTGAAAATGCAGGGCTTCATCGTCAGCGATTTCGGCCCCGCGGCCTTCCGGGAGGCGGTGCAGACGCTGGCGCAATGGCATGCGGACGGCGCGCTCACGGTCACCGAGGACGTGCGCGAGGGCGGCATCGACTCTTACGTCGAGACCCTCAACATGCTCTACGCCGGCGAGAACCAGGGCAAGCTGGTGCTGCGGGTCTGAGCCGCAGCTTCAGGAGACCGCGATCACGAGCTTGCCCTTCACCTCGCGGCGACTGAGGCGCCGCATCGCCTCCACGGCCTGCTCCAGCGGATAGACCGCGTCGACGCGGGGGCGGATGCGCCCCTCCCGGAACCAGTCCACGAGCCCGACGAGGTTCGCCTCGTTGCGCTCCGGCTCGCGCTCCGCGAAGGCGCCCCAGAACACGCCGACCACCTGGCAGCCCTTGAGGAGCACGAGGTTCAGGGGCAGCTTCGGGATCTCGCCCGCCGCGAAGCCGACGACGAGGTAGCGCCCCTCCCAGGCGATCGAGCGGAGCGCCGCTTCCGTCATGGCGCCGCCGACGGGATCGTAGACCACGTCGACGCCGCGCCCTTTCGTGATTTCCTTCAGCCGCGCGCGCAGATCCTCGCTCGCGTAGTTGATCGTCTCGGCCGCCCCGTGCTCGCGCGCGGTCGCGAGCTTGTCGTCGCTCGACGCCGCCGCGATCACCCGCGCCCCCATGGCGGCGCCGATCTCGACCGCCGCGAGCCCGACGCCGCCCGCCGCGCCGAGCACCAGCAGGGTCTCGCCGGGCCTCAAGGCGGCGCGGTCCTTCAGCGCATGGATCGAGGTCCCGTAGGTGAGCGCGAAGGCGGAGGCCGTGGCATCGTCGAAGCCCTCGGGCAGGCGCAGGGTCTGGCGCTCCTTGGCGACCGCGCGTTCGGCGTAGCCGCCCCAGATCATCGTGGCGAGCACCCGGTCGCCGGGCTTGAAGCGCGTGACGCCCGGCCCGACGGCGCGGACGATTCCCGCCACCTCGCCGCCCGGCGCGAAGGGCGGCTCGGGCTTGAACTGGTATTTCCCCTGCACGATCAGCACGTCCGGAAAATTCACGCCCGCGGCGCGCACGTCGATCAGGATCTCGCCCTCGCCCGGGACGGGCTCGGGAAGCTCGCCGACGCGCAAGGATTCGGGTGGGCCGTAGGCGGAGCACACGAGGGCTTTCATGCGGGCGGACCTTTGATCGTCGGGGAGCCGGGTGCGCGGTTGACCCGGCCGGGAGATGGTTCGGCGGTCGGGCCGTGGAGTTGACCCGGCCGGGAGCGTGCCCGACAAGTGAGCCGACGAGCGGGCATGCGTCAATCGCGCGGCGCCCGCGCCCACGAGGTTCGCCGATGTCCCTGCCCCCCGCCTTCGAGGGCCGCCTGAGCGTTCCCGCCATCGCGGCGCCGATGTTCCTGGTCTCGGGGCCCGACCTCGTGGTCGAGGCCTGCCGCGCCGGAGTGGTCGGCACCTTCCCGGCCCTGAACCAGCGCAGCAACGAGGGCTACGCGGCCTGGCTCGACGCGATCGAATCGCGGTTGTCCGCGGCCGAAGCCTCGTCCGGACGCAAGCCCGCACCCTTCGGCGTCAACCTGATCGTCCACCGCACCAACACGCGCCTGCGCGAGGACCTCGAGACCACGGTGCGCCACAAGGTGCCGCTCGTGATCACCTCCCTCGGCGCGGTGAGCGACGTGGTCGACGCGGTCCATTCCTACGGCGGCGTGGTGCTCCACGACGTCATCAACCTGCGCCACGCCGAGAAGGCGCTCGAAGCCGGCGTCGACGGGCTGATCGCGGTCGCAGCCGGCGCCGGCGGGCACGCCGGCACCTACTCGCCCTTCGCCTTCGTGGCGGAATTGCGCGCGCTGACCTCCAAGCTCATCGCCCTGTCGGGCGCGATCTCGCACGGACGCGAGATCGCGGCGGCGCGGCTTCTCGGCGCCGATTTCGCCTATCTCGGCACCCGCTTCATCGCGACCCGCGAGAGCCTGGCGGACGAGTCCTACAAAGCGATGCTGCTGGCCTCCTCGGCCAAGGACATCGTCTACACGCCGGCGATCAGCGGCGTGAACGCCAATTTCCTGCGCCCGTCGATCGCCGCATCCGGCCTCGATCCCGACAAACTGCCCGCGGGCGCGAAGCTCGACATGGGCCACGAGCGCAAGGTCTGGAAGCACATCTGGTCCGCCGGCCAGGGCACCGGCTCGATCGCGGACATTCCGGCGACGGCCGAGCTCTGCGCGAGGCTGGCGCGGGAATACGAGGAGGCGCTCGCATCGCGCGCCTCGATGAGCCTGGCGCGGGCCGTTCACGCCGCCTGACGCCGCGGGACGGAACGCCCGACACCGTTTCGCCTGATCCTCCCGAGCCCGCCGGGCTGCGGTTCCGCGCGTCCCGCGCCCTGCATGGCGGCCATGCCTGCGCGAGTCCCGTCCGAACCATGCCGGGCCTTCGTCGTTGACCCCGCATCACCCGGAACGGAGACACCTCATGCGCGCTCGCGTCATTCTGCCTGTCGTCGCCCTCCTTGGCCTCGGCCTCGCCGCCTGCGGCGACGACGGCCCGAATCAGACCGGCAGCACCAACGCCACCAACCCGCCGCCGGCCTCGACGACCGCGCCCGCGACGCCGACGCCGCCCGCCTCCACCACCCCGGCCAGCCCTGCTCCGGCCTCGCCGGCCCCGGCACAGTAGGCGCGGGACGCGTCCGCTTCGGCAGCGAAAACCCCGCCCGGATCGCCGGGCGGGGGTCTTGTCGCGCAGACTGTCGGATCGAACTGATCAGCCGCCGATCTCGCCCGCGATCACGTCGCGGATGAGCGCCTAGGTCTCACGTCAGCCGCCGATCTCGCCCGCGATCACGTCGCCGAAGAGCTCCCAGCGCTCGCCGGTGAAGCGCATCATCTGCATCTGCTCGATCGGGAAGAAGTCGGTCGCGGAGGTGTTCATCCTCACCCCTGGCAGGAGGGTCGGCAGCGTCACGTCCTTGAGGCTCGCGGCCTGGCGCATCACGTTCTCGCGGGTCAGGTCGTCGCCGGCCTGCTTGAGCACGTGCTCGAGGGTGCGCGCGACCGTGTAGCCGTAGACCGTGAAGCTGCTCGTGCGGTCGCCTTCGGGGAAGTACTTGTCCATGAAGGCGCTCCACTCCTTCATGCCGGCGTCGTCCTTCCAGGCGGGATCGGTGGGATCCTTGTGGTAGGCGGTCGAGAGCACGCCCTTGGCGGCCTCGAAGCCGGCGGGCTTCAGCACCGAGCCGACCGAGCTCGACACGTTGTTGACGATGTGGACCGGCTGCCAGCCGAGCTCGTGCACCTTGCGGATCGCCTGCGCGGCGAATTTTGGCGTTCCGACATTGACGAAGACGTCGGCGCCCGACGCCTTCAGCTTCACGATCTGCGAATCGACGGTCGGCTCGGAGACCTCGTACGGGGCTTCCGCGACGATCATGGCCTTCGCCTTGTCGCCGAAGCCGTCCTTGAGGCCCTTCATGAGGTCCTTGCCGTAATCGTCGTTCTGGAACAGCACCGCGACCTTGCCCTGCGGGTGCTTCTCCAGGATGTACTTGGCGTAGATGCGGCCCTCGCTCTGGTAGTTGGGCTGCCACCCCATGGTCCAGGGCGACTTCTTCGGATCGTCGCCGAACTGCGTCGCGCCGGTCGCGACGAAGAGCTGCGGCACCTTCTTGGAGTTCATGTAGCGCTGGATCGCCGTGTTGGAGGGCGTGCCGAGCGGCTGGAACACCAGGAGCACCTCGTCGCTCTCCACGAGCTTGCGGGCCTGCTCGACCGCCTTGGGCGGGCTGTAGCCGTCGTCGTAGGAGATGAAGTTGACCTTGCGGCCGTTGATGCCGCCCTCCTCGTTGACCTTCTTGAAATAGGCGGCCTGCGTCTTGGCGATCAGCGCGTAGGCCGAGGCCGGCCCGCTATAGGGCATGATGTTGCCGATCTTGATCTCGGTGTCGCTCGCGCCGGGATCGTATTTCTTCTGCGCCAGGGCGGGCGTCGCGGCGAGCGCCGCCAGGCCGACGAGGGCGGCGGTCGCCTTCAGGGCGAAACGTCGATTCATGGTTTCCTCTCCTCTTCTCGCGTGGTGCGGCGCTTCTTGCTGCGCCGTTCGGGGATCCCGGGCCGCCGGGGACGGATTCCGCGGCGGCCCGGGGGATCAGGGATCCCGGGCCGCCGCGGACGGATTCCGCGGTGCCCGGGGCATCAGGACGCCCCGGATGGTGCGGACGAAGCCCGCGACGCCGGAGGGCATCAGGTAGATCAGCAGGATCAGGATGACGCCGTAGACGGCACCCGACAGGCCCTTGGAGACGTGCTCGGCGAAGTTCGGCACGAACAGCACGAAGGCGCCGCCGAAGAGCGCGCCGGGGAGCCAGCCCACGCCCCCGACCACGAGCCCGACGAGAAGCCCGATCGAGAGCGTGAAGGTGAAGCTGTCGGGCGCCACGAACTGGATCACGATGGCGCCGAGCGCGCCCGCGATCCCGGTGTAGAGCGCGCTGACCCCGAAGGTGAGCGACTTGTAGAGCGCCGTGTTGACCCCCATGGAGCGCGCCGCGATCGGGTTGTCGCGGATCGCCATCATGGCCCGGCCCGTCCGGCTGCGCACCAGGTTGCGCGCGCCCCAGTAGAGGACGAGGCCGACCGCGAGGGTGAAGAAGTAGAGCCACTGGTCCTGGCTCAGGGGCAGGCCGAAGGGCGCATCGGGCTTGATGATCACGATGCCCTGCACGCCGCCGGTCCAGTGCTCGAAGGGCGAGAACTTGAGGAGCTGCGGCGTCGCGACCGCGAGCGCGAAGGTCGCGAGCGCGAGATAGAGTCCCTCCAGGCGCAGGGCCGGCAGGCCGAAGAGGAAGCCGGCCAGGAAGCAGACGAGCCCGGCGACGGGAAGCGTGAGCGCGTAGGGAACGCCGCCCATCTCCATCAGGATCGCGGCCGTGTAGGCCCCGATGGCGTAGAAGGCGGAGTGGCCGAGCGAGAACTGGCCGTTGATGCCGGTGAGCAGGTTGAGGCCCACGATCGCGATGGCGTAGACCATCACCATGGTGAGCTGGAAGATCAGGAAGTTCTTGGCGAAGAACGGGATCGCGAGCGCGACGATGAGGAGCGCCAGCCCCCAGGCGAGGCTCGTGACCTTCACGCCCGAGCGCCAGGAACGCACCGGAGCCGCGGCTGCGATCGGCGGATGGGCGATGGCCTCGTCCTGAACCGACATCCTCAAGACTCCACGAAAGCCGGACGATGCGACATCTCTAGACCCGCTGGACGCTGACGCGACATCCTCAGCCGTATGGTCGGAATGTGCTGCATCGCTACACCCGCTGAACGCTGACGCGGCCGAACAGTCCGCCGGGTTTGAGCACCAGCACCGCGACGATCACCACGAGCGCGATCGGGTGCTTGAGCTCGCTGCCCACCACGGGAATGTAGGTGCCGGCGAGGTTTTCGAGCACGCCGAGCGAGAAGCCGCCGATCACCGCGCCGCCGGGGCTCGTGAGCCCGCCGAGCACCGCGCCCGCGAAGCCGTAGAGCAGGATCGAGAGCATCATGTTGGGCTCGAGGAACACGACGGGCGCGATCAGCATGCCGGCGATGGCGCCGATCGCCGCCGCCATGCCCCAGCCGAGCGCCACCATCCAGCCGACCCGGATGCCGACGAGCCGGGCCGATTCCGGGTTGCCGGCCGCGGCCCGCATGGCGAGCCCGACGCGGGTGTAGCGGAAGAACACGTAGAGGAAGAGCAGCACCACGAGGGTGACCGCGATCATCCCGGCCTGGTGCGAGCCGATGAGGCCGGAGCCCAGCAGCGGCGAGGAGCCGAAGGGCGTCGGGAACTCCTTGATGGTGAAGTCCCAGATGAAGCCGGCGAGCGAGTTGAGAATCGCGAACAGGGCGATGAAGACGACCACGTGGCTCAGCACCGGCGCGTTCTGGATCGGCTTGAACACGATGCGCTCGATCAGCACGCCCGCCACGAACGAGATCCCGATCGTCAGGATGAAGGCGGCCCAGTAGGGCAGCCCCCACTGCAGAAGCTGCCAGGCGATGAAGGTCGAGAACATCGCCATCTCGCCCTGCGCGAAGTTGAGATGGTCGATCGCCTGGTAGATCATCACCACGGCGAGCGCCATGCAGGCGTAGATGCCCCCTGTCGCGAGGCCTGCCAGGACTTGCTGGACGAAGAGTTCCATCGTCCTCCCCTATGCCCTGTGACGACGGCCGCTGCGGGCCGCGCACGCGAGAACCTGCTGGACGAAGAGTTCCACCCGCCGCTCCCTAATAGCCCAGATAGGACCGCCGCACCGATTCATCCTCGCGGATGGTCGCGGCGGCGCCCGACATGACGATGCGGCCGGTCTCGATGAGGTAGGCGTCCGTCGCGAGGCCGAGCGCGAGGGCCGCGTTCTGCTCCACGACGAGCAGGCTCACCCCCTCCTCCCGGTTGATCGTGCCGAGGATGTCGAAGAGCTCGCGCACGATCAGCGGCGCGAGGCCGAAGGACGGCTCGTCGAGGAGCATCATGCGAGGCCGCAGCATCAGGGCGCGCCCGACCGCGAGCATCTGCTGCTCGCCGCCCGAGAGCGTGCCGGCCTGCTGCAGGCGGCGCTCCTTCAGGCGCGGGAAGTAGCCGTACATGCGCTCGATGTCCCCGGCGACGCCGGCGCGGTCGCGCCGCGTCATGGCGCCGAGCTGCAGGTTCTCCTCGACGGTGAGGCGCGTGAAGGTGCCGCGCCCCTGCGGCACGTGCGCGATGCCGAGGCGCACCACGTCCTCGGTCGCCCAGCCGGTGATGCGCTTCCCTGCGAAGGTGACGTCGCCCGCGGCGCGGATCATGCCGCAGAGCGCGCGGAGGGTCGTGGTCTTGCCGGCCCCGTTGGCGCCGAGCAGGGTCGTGACGCTGCCCTCCTCCAGCGCGAAATCGAGCCCGTGCAGGACCTGGATGTCGCCGTAAGCGGCGCGCAGGCCGCGGACGTTCAGAAGCGTCGTCATGCGGCGGCCTCTCGCAAGGGGGCCCTTTTGGCGCGGAACCCGATCATGCGGCGGCTTCCCCGAGATAGGCGCGGATCACGTCCGGGTTCTTCTGCACGACGGCCGGCGGACCGTCGGCGATCTTGCGGCCGAAGTTCAGCGCCACCACGGTGTCGGAGATCGACATCACGAGGCTCATGTGGTGCTCGACGAGGAGCACGGTGACGCCGCGCTCGTCGCGGATCTGGTGGATGAGGCGCCCCAGCCCCTTGACCTCGTCGTGGTTGAGGCCGCCCGCCGGCTCGTCGAGCAGGAGGAGCCGCGGGCGGCTCGCGAGCGCGCGGGCGAGCTCGACCCGCTTCTGCGTCCCGAAGGGGAGCCCGGCGACGGGCTGGTGCGCGACGGCGCGCAGATCGAGGTCGTCGGCGAGTTCGCGCGCATTGCGCTCCAGTTCCTCCTCGCCCCGGCGCACCCAGGGCAGGCGGAGCGCATCGCTCACGAAATCGCTGCGGCTGCGCGCATGGGCGCCGATCATGATGTTGTCGAGCACGGAGAGGTGCTGGAACAGGGCGACGTTCTGGAAGGTGCGGCCGATGCCGATCTCGGCGATGCGGTGGGCCGAGCGGTCGAGGATCGAGCGGCCCTCGAACAGGATGTCGCCGCCGCTCGGGGTGTAGAGGCGGCTCAGGCAGTTGAAGAGCGTGGTCTTGCCGGCGCCGTTCGGCCCGATCAGCCCGAGGATCTGGCCCTCGGCCTGCTCGAACGAGATGCCGTCGAGCGCCACGATGCCGCCGAAGCGCACGGCGACGTCGCGCACGGCGAGCAGCGGCGGGGGCGGGTTCGAGGGGCTTCGCGCCAGCATCGCGGGATCAGCCCGTCCGGGTTTCAGCGGCGCGCCGCGAAGCGGCGGTCGCGCGGCCGGCGGGCCTCGCCGCGGATGTCGTCGATGGCCTCTGCAACAGGTCCTCCCCTGGGATCGTAGGGCCGGTCTTGCGCCGGCTGGCGGCCGCCGTTCAGGACGGCCTCGGTGGTGCGCACGAGCGCCACGAGGCGCGGTCCGAGATCCTTCTGGAGACGGTCGCGCGTGAGCCCGTAGGCCGGCGCGCCGCAATTGAAGGCGAAGATCCCCGACCCGTCCGCGGCCGCGAGCGGCGCGCCGACCGCATAGACGTCGGGCTGCCAGTCGCCGGCCGAGATCGTGAAGCCGTGCCGGGCCACCTCGTCGACGGCGCGTTCGATCCCGGCGCGAACCTCGGGCCAGCGGGTGCCGAACCGGCCCTGGATGGCGTCCATGATCTCGGCCCGTTCGTCCCCTGGGATCGCGGCGAGATAGGCGCGCCCCATCGCGGTGGTCGCCATCGGGATGCGCGAGCCGACCTCGAGGCGCACTGTGAAGGCGGTGCTCGCCCGGCACTGGGCGAGATAGATCATGCTGTTGCGGTCGCGCCCCCCGAACGCCACCGCGGCGCCGGCCTCGTCGGCGAGCGCCTGCATGTGGGGCCGCGCGATCTCGCGGATGCCGAAATTCGCGAGCGCCGCATAGCCGATCGAGAGCGCGCCCGGCGCGAGCTGGTACTTCGCGAGGCGCTCGATATGGGTGAGATAGCCGAGGCGGGTGAGCGTATGGGTGAGGCGCGACACGGTCGGCTTCGGCAGCCCCGTGCGGGCGGCGATGTCCTGGTTGCCGAGGAGCCCGTCGTTCGGCTTGAAGGCGCGCAGGACCTCGAGGCCGCGGGCGAGCGCCGTGACGAACTGGCGGTCGTCGGCGGTCTTGGCCGCTCCGCCACGACCCGATTCCCCGCCCGCAGGCGCCGCGACGGCCGGTCGCTTGCTCGCGCCGGCCGCAATCCGTCCCGTCGCCGGCGCTTTCGCCAAGCCGACCTCCCGAAGCGATTCATCCCCGGCTCCCGCGGCCTCGGCGGCCGTCGCGAAGCTCTGTTGGCATCCCGTCGGCGCAGGCACCGCAGGCGCGTTGACAAGCACTGCACCACTTTCTAGCGTTTCCGTCAATTTGCAGAATGCGATTTCGCAGTGCAAAATTGACCTTGGGGCAGGAACGCTCCAAAACCGGTCTGGCAGGCCCCGGGACAGGGGCCGCTCAGGGAGGATCGAGGTGAACGCTCTCGTGGATCTCGCCCGGGACGGCGACATCGCCGTCATCGCCGCCGACAACCCGCCCGTGAACGCCCTCAGGCAGGAGGTCCGCGCCGGACTCGCGGAGGCGTTCCGCGCCGCTGAGGCCGATTCGGGCGTGCGGGCGATCGTGCTCGCCTGCCGGGGCCGCACCTTCTTCGCCGGCGCCGACATCACCGAGTTCGGCAAGCCCCCCGTGCCGCCGTCGCTCCACGAGGTGATCGCGCTGGTCGAGGGCCTGTCGAAACCCGTCGTCGCCGCGATCCACGGCACGGCGCTCGGCGGCGGGCTCGAGCTTGCGCTCGGCTGCCATTACCGCGTCGCCGTGCCGTCCGCGAAGCTCGGCCTGCCGGAGGTGAAGCTCGGCATCCTGCCCGGCGCCGGCGGCACCCAGCGCCTGCCCCGCGCGGTCGGCCCCGTGAAGGCCCTGCGCATGATCGTCTCGGGCGAGCCGATCGGCGCGGAGGAAGCCCACCGCGAGGGCCTTGTGGATGCCGTTTCGCAGGGAGAGCTCGTCGCCGATGCGGTCGCCTTCGCGCGCCGGATCGCCGACGCCCGTCCGCTGCCGCGCCTGCGCGACCGGAACGACAAGCTGCAAGGCGCGGACCGCGCCGCTTTTGACGCCGCCGCCGCGGAGCTGACGAAGCGGGCGCGCGGCCTCAAAGCCCCGCATGCCTGCGTCGAAGCGGTGCGGCTCACCCTCGACACGCCCGTCGAGCAGGGGCTCGCCCGCGAGCGCGAGCTTTTCCGCGAGCTCGTCGCCGGCGACCAGTCGAAGGCGCAGCGCCACGTGTTCTTCGCCGAGCGCGAGGCCGCCAAGGTGCCCGACATGCCGAAGGGCACCAAGGAGCGCGCGGTCGCCAAGGCGGCGGTGATCGGCGCCGGCACCATGGGCGGCGGCATCGCGATGTCGCTCGCCAACGCGGGCATACCCGTGACCCTGATCGAGACCGCGGACGAGGCGCTCAGGCGGGGCCTCGCCACGATCGAGAAGAACTACCGCGCCACCGCCGCGCGCGGCGGCCTCACGACCGAGGAGGTGGAGCGGCGCCTCGGCCTCATCCGCGGCGCGATCGGACTCGAGGCGGCGGCCGACGCCGACCTCGTGATCGAGGCGGTGTTCGAGAACATGGATCTCAAGAAGGAGATCTTCGGCACGCTCGACCGGGTCGCCAAGCCCGGCGCGGTGCTCGCCACCAACACCTCGACGCTGGACGTCGACGAGATCGCGCAGGCCACCGGGCGCCCGGGCGACGTGCTCGGCATGCACTTCTTCAGCCCCGCCAACGTGATGCGCCTCCTCGAAGTGGTGCGCGGCAAGGCCACATCCTTCGACGCGCTCCAGACCGCGGTCGCGGTCGGGCGGCGGATGGGCAAGGTGCCCGCGGTGGTGGGCGTCTGCGACGGGTTCGTGGGCAACCGCATGCTGCACCGGCGCACCGCGGAGGCCGAGCGGCTCCTTCTGGAGGGCGCTCTCCCCCACGAGGTCGACGCCGCCATCGTGGAGTTCGGCCTGCCCATGGGGCCCTACGCCATGGCGGACCTTGCCGGCATCGACGTGGGCTGGCGCATCCGCCAGCACCGCGGCGCCAAGGCGCCGGTGTCGGATGCCCTCTACGAGGCCGGGCGCTACGGCCAGAAGACCGGCGCGGGCTATTACCGCTACGAGGCCGGCTCGCGCACGCCGATCCCCGACCCGGAGGTCGAGCGCCTCGTCACGGAGACGTCCGCACGGCTCGGGATCGAGCGCCGCCCGATCGAGAAGCAGGAGATCGTCGAGCGGATGATCTACCCGATGATCAACGAGGGCGCGCGCATCCTGGAGGAGGGCATCGCGCTGCGCCCCGGCGACATCGACGTGGTCTGGGTCTACGGCTACGGCTGGCCGGTCTGGCGCGGCGGACCGATGCACTACGCCGACCAGGTCGGGCTCGCGCAGATCCGCGACCGCCTCGCGGTCTATGCCGCCCGCTCCGGCGATCCGGGGCTCGAGCCGGCGCCGCTCCTCGCGCGGCTCGCCGCCGCGGGCCAGGGCTTCGCCTCGCTGGGCCAGGCCAGCAGGGCGGCGGCCTGATGTCCCGCCCGCGCCCCTGGGAGCGCTCCTACCCGCCCGGGGTCCGCTGGGACGCCCCCATCGTTCCCTCGACGCTGCCGGCGCTCCTCGACAAGGCCGTGGCGGCGCACGGGCCCCGCGTGGCGATCGAGTTCCGCGGGCGGACGATCTCGTTCGACGCTTTAGGCGAGACGGTCGCCCGCACCGCCGCTGCCCTGCTGCGCGACGGCATCGGGTCCGGCACGCCGCTCGCGCTCTACCTGCCCAATACGCCCTACCACCCTTACGCCTTCTTCGGCGGCGCCAAGGCGGGGGCGCGACTCGCGCATCTGAGCCCCCTCGACGCGGAGCGGGAGCTCGCCCACAAGCTGAAGGATTCCGGGGCGCGGGTGCTCGTGACGACCAATATCGGCCAGATGCTGCCGATGGCCGTGAAGCTCCTCGATGCCGGCCTCGTCGACCGGGTCATCGTGGGCGAGGACGAGGCCTGGGGTCCCTCGGCCGCGCCGACCACGCCGATCCCCGACCGGCCGGAGGTGACGCGGTTTGCCGATTTCATCGCCGGCGCGGAACCTCCCGCAGCCTGGCCGGCCGTGTCCCCGGAGGACATCGCGCTGCTGCAATACACCGGCGGCACCACGGGGCTCCCGAAAGGCGCGATCCTCACCCACGGCAACCTGACGGCGGCGGTCGAGAGCTACGAGGCCTGGTTCGAGGGCCAGGACCTGTCGCAGCCCGGCGCCGACCGGGTGATCTGCGTCCTGCCCCTGTTCCACATCTATGCCCTCACCACGATTCTCCTGCGCTGCATCCGCAACGGCAACGAGATCCTGCTGCGCATGCGCTTCGACGTGGAGACGACGCTCCGCGACATCGAGGTCGGGCGCGCGACCGCCTTCCCCGGAGTGCCCACCATGTGGATCGCGCTCACCAACCATCCCGGCATCGAAACGCGCGACCTGTCTTCGCTGATCTATTGCGGCTCCGGCGGCGCGCCGATCCCGGTCGAGGTGGTGCAGCGCTTCGAGCGCCTCACCGGCCACCGGCTCGGCGGCGGCTGGGGCATGACCGAGACCTCGCCGGCCGGCACGAACCAGCCGCGTCACGGACCCGTCAAGGCCGGCTCGATCGGGCTGCCGCTGCCGGGCGTGGAGCTCGGCGTCGTGTCGCTCGACGATCCCACGCGCGCGCTCGGCGCAGGCGAGACCGGCGAGTTGCGGGTGCGCGGCCTCAACGTCACGCAGGGCTACTGGAACCGGCCGGAAGAGACCGCGTCCGCCTTCGCGGACGGCTGGTTCCTCACGGGGGACATCGGGTTCATGGACGAGGACGGCTATTTCTACATCGTCGACCGCAAGAAGGACATGATCATCTCGGGCGGCTTCAACGTCTATCCGCAGACCATCGAGCAGGCGATCTACGAGCATCCGGCCGTCGCCGAATGCGTCGTGGTCGGCATCCCGGACGAGTACCGCGGCGAGGCCGCCAAGGCCTTCGTGACCCTGCGCGAGGGTGCCGCGCCCTTCACCCTCGACGAGCTCAAGGCGTTCCTCGCCGACAAGGTCGGGCGGCACGAGATGCCGACCGAACTCGAAATCCGCGACGCCCTCCCGCGCACGCCGGTGGGCAAGCTCTCCAAGGTCGAGCTGCGCGACGCCGAGCGGCGCCGTTTCGATGCGCGCAACCGCCGCAGCGCCTGAACCCGCAAGGAAATCTCCCGATGCCCGACGCCGTCATCGTTTCCACCGCCCGCACGCCCGTCGGCAAGGCCTATCGCGGCGCGCTCAACGACACCTCCGGCGCGACGCTGGCGGGCCACGCGATCCGCGCCGCGGTCGAGCGCGCCGGCATCGAGCCCGGCGAGGTCGAGGACGTCGTCATGGGCTGCGCCATGCAGGAGGGCGCCACGGGGCTCAACATCGCCCGCCAGGGCGCGATCCGCGCCGGGCTGCCCGTGACGGTCGCGGGCACCACCATCGACCGGCAATGCTCCTCGGGCCTGCAATCGATCGCGCTCGCGGCGCGGGCCATCATGTACGACGGCGTGCCCTGTGCGGTCGCGGGCGGGCTCGAATCGATCTCGCTGGTGCAGAACGACCACCGCAACAAATTCCGCGCGCTCGACGACACGCTGCTCGCCACCAAGCCCGAGATGTACATGCCGATGATCGACACCGCCGAGACCGTGGCGGCGCGGTACGGCATCGGGCGGGAGGCGCAGGACGCCTACGGGCTGGAGAGCCAGCGCCGCACGGCGGCCGCCCAGCAGGCGCGCCGCTTCGAGGCCGAGATCGCGCCGATCGCCACGCGGATGGCGGTCGTCGACAAGGCGACCGGCGCGGTCTCGCACCGGGAGGTCACGCTCGCGCAGGACGAAGGTCCGCGGCCCGACACCACGGCCGAGGGGCTCGCCGGCCTCAAGCCCGTGCGCGGCGAGGGCAAGACCATCACGGCCGGCAATGCGAGCCAGCTCTCGGACGGCGCCTCCGCCTGCGTGGTGATGGATTCGAAGCTCGCCGAGAAGAGGGGGCTCGAACCGCTCGGGATCTTCCGCGGCTTTGCGGTCGCGGGCTGCGAGCCCGACGAGATGGGAATCGGCCCGGTCTTCGCCGTGCCGCGCCTGCTGCAGCGGCACGGGCTCACCGTCGACGACATCGACCTGTGGGAATTGAACGAGGCCTTCGCGGTGCAGGTGATCTATTGCCGCGACCGGCTCGGCATCGATCCCGGGAAGCTCAACGTCAACGGCGGCGCCATCGCGCTCGGCCACCCCTACGGCATGTCGGGCGCGCGGCTTGCGGGCCACGCGCTGATCGAGGGCAAGCGCCGCGGCGCGAAGCGCGTCGTCGTCACCATGTGCGTCGGCGGCGGCATGGGCGCGGCCGGCCTGTTCGAAATCAACGCATAAAGGGGCCGGTGATGGACCTGCGCTTTACGCCCGAAGAAATTGCGTTCCGCGACGAGGTGCGGGCGTTCTTCCGCACCGCTCTGCCGAAGGAGGTCCGCGAGAAGCTGGTGCTCGGCCACCACGCCTCGAAGGAGGAGCTCGTCGCCTGGACGCGGACCCTGAACGCGAAGGGCTGGTCGGTGCCGCACTGGCCGGTGGAATACGGCGGCACCGGCTGGAGCCCGGTGCAGCAATACATCTTCCAGGACGAGATGCAGGCCGCGCCCGCGCCGCAGCTCCTCGCCTTCGGGGCCAACATGGTCGCGCCGGTGATCTACACCTTCGGCACGGAGGAGCAGAAGCGCCGCTTCCTGCCGCGCATCGCCAATCTCGACGACTGGTGGTGCCAGGGCTTCTCCGAGCCGGGGTCCGGCTCCGACCTCGCCTCGCTGAAGACCAGCGCCAAGCGCGACGGCGACCATTACGTGGTGAACGGCCAGAAGACCTGGACCACGCTGGCGCAGCACGCCGACTGGATCTTCTGCCTCGTGCGCACGGATCCGGCGGCGAAGAAGCAGGAGGGCATCTCGTTCCTGCTCATCGACATGAAATCGCCCGGGGTCACCGTGCGTCCGATCCAGACCATCGACGGAGGCCGGGAGGTCAACGAGGTGTTCTTCGACGACGTGCGCGTGCCGGTCGAAAACCTCGTCGGCCAGGAGAACAAGGGCTGGGACTACGCCAAGTTCCTGCTCGGCAACGAGCGCGTCGGCATCGCCCGCGTCGGCGTCTCCAAGGAGCGCCTGCGCCGGGTGCGCGAGCTCGCCGCGCTGGAGCGCGTCGGCGACGTGCCGCTCATCGAGGTGCCGCGCTTCCGCGAGAAGCTCGCGGCCGTCGAGGTCGAATTGAAGGCGCTCGAGATGACGCAGTTGCGCGTCGTCGCAGCGGAGGGCAGGCGCGAGCGGGGCAAGCCCGATCCCGCCTCCTCGATCCTCAAGATCAAGGGCTCCGAGATCCAGCAGGCCACGACCGAACTGCTGCTCGAAGTCGTCGGCCCCTTCGCCCTCCCCTTCCAGGAGGAGCCCGAGGAAGGCCGGAACGAGCCGCCGATCGGACCCGACTGGGCCGGTTCCGTGGCGCCGGCCTATTTCAACTGGCGCAAGATCTCGATCTACGGCGGCTCGAACGAGATCCAGAAGAACATCATCGCGAAGGCGATTCTGGGGTTGTAGCTCCACCCGTCGCGACAGGCGGTGGCGGCGCGTCGGGGACATGTGAGGGCGAAGACGAGATGGATTTCGACTTGAGCGAGGAGCAGCGGCTCCTGAAGGA
The DNA here is from genome assembly GCA_036263675.1 of Microvirga sp. GTDB lineage: Bacteria > Pseudomonadota > Alphaproteobacteria > Rhizobiales > Beijerinckiaceae > Microvirga. Next base: position 113,533 of record DATAGO010000033.1, read on the forward strand.
CAGCGTCGACCGGCTGCTCGCCGACCGCTACGACTTCGAGGCGCGCAAGCGCTACCGCGGGACCGAGGAGGGCTTCAGCCGCGAGATCTGGGCGCAGTATGCCGAGCTCGGGCTGCTGGCCCTCCCCTTCGCCGAGGAGCACGGCGGCTTCGGCGGCGGGCCGGTCGAGACCATGATCGTGATGGAATCGCTCGGGCGCGCGCTCGCGCTCGAACCCTATCTCGCCACGATCGTGCTCGGCGGCGGGCTGATCCGGCGCGGGGCCTCGGACGAGCAGAAGGCGGCGCTCGTCCCGGACATCGCGGCGGGCGAGCGGCTCCTCGCCTTCGCGCATACGGAGCGCCAGTCGCGCTACGACCTCCACGACGTCGCGACCACGGCCCGGCGCGACGGAGCCGCCTTCGTCCTGAACGGGGAGAAGTCGGTGGTGCTGCACGGCGACGGCGCCGACGCGATCCTCATCACGGCGCGGGTCGCGGGCGGGCGGCGCGACCGCGGCGGCATCGGGCTCTTCCTCGTCGACGCCCGCGATCCCGGCGTCTCGCGCCGGGGCTATCCGACCCAGGACGGGCAGCGCGCCGCGGAGGTCTCGCTCAGCGATGTGCGCGTCGGACCCGAGGGCGTGATCGGCTCGGCCGAGGACGCCCTCCCCCTCGTCGAGCGCGTGGTCGACGAGGCGATCGCGGCTCTGGCCGCGGAGGCCGTCGGCTGCATGGCCGAGATGCACGCGCTCACCGTGGAGTACCTCAAGACCCGCAAGCAGTTCGGAACCACGATCGGCTCGTTCCAGGTGCTCCAGCACAAGGCGGTCGACATGTTCGTGGCCCTCGAACAGGCCCGCTCCATGGCGATGTTCGGGACCATGATGGCGGCGGACGAGGACGAGACCGAGCGCCGCCGCGCGGCCGCGGCTACCAAGGTGCAGATCGGCCGCTCGGCGAAGATCGTGGGCCAGAACGCGATCCAGCTCCACGGCGGCGTCGGCATGACCATGGAGTTCAAGGTCGGGCACTATTTCAAGCGCGCCACCATGATCGACCAGCTCTTCGGCGATGCCGACCACCACCTCGAGCGCCTCGGCGCGCTCGGCGGCCTGATGGCCGCTTGAGAGGGAACGACGCCACGGTATTTCCTCTCAGCCCTGCTCCCCTTTCCGACGACCGGACTCCGTTGCGCCCGAGGACACGATCGACATGGCTTTCCCCTTGAGTCCCAAAGCCGCCGACCTGAAAGCCCGCGTGACGCGCTTCATGGAGGAGCACGTCTATCCGGCCGAACACCTGTTCGAGCGCCAGCTCGCCGAGGCCCCGACGCGCTGGCAGATCCCGCCCGTGATGGAGGAGCTGAAGGCGAAGGCGAAGGGGGAAGGCCTGTGGAACCTCTTCCTCCCAGAGAGCGAACTCGGCGCCGGCCTCGCCAACGCGGAATACGGCCAGCTCTGCGAGGTCATGGGCCGCTCTCCGATCGGCCCGGAAAGTTTCAACTGCTCGGCGCCCGACACCGGCAACATGGAGGTGCTGGTCCGGTACGGCACCCCGGAGCACCAGGCGCGCTGGCTGAAGCCCCTGCTCGCCGGCGAGATCCGCTCGTGCTTCGCGATGACGGAGCCCGACGTGGCGTCCTCGGACGCCACCAACATCCAGGCCGAGATCCGCCGCGACGGCGACGAATACGTCATCAACGGCCGCAAGTGGTGGACATCCGGAGCGATGGACCCGCGCTGCAGGATCGCGATCCTGATGGGCAAGACCGACCCGTCCGCGGAGCGGCACAGGCAGCAGTCGATGATCCTGGTGCCGATGGATTCCCCCGGCATCACGGTGGTGCGGCCCCTCACCGTGTTCGGCTACGACGACGCGCCCCACGGGCACGCGGAGGTGCGCTTCGAGAACGTGCGCGTGCCGGCCTCGAACATCCTCCTCGGCGAGGGCCGCGGCTTCGAGATCGCGCAAGGACGGCTGGGCCCGGGCCGCATCCACCATTGCATGCGCCAGATCGGCGTCGCCGAGCGGGCGCTGGAGACGATGTGCGAGCGGGCGCTCTCCCGCACGGCCTTCGGCAAGACCATCGCGGAGCAGGGCGTCACCCGGCACTGGATCGCGGAATCGCGCATGGACATCGACCAGGCCCGGCTCCTGACCTTGAGGGCCGCGCAGATGATGGACGAGGTCGGCAACAAGCAGGCGCGCGCCGAGATCGCGATGATCAAGGTCGTGGCCCCGAACGTGGCCCAGCGGGTGATCGACCGGGCGATCCAGGTCTGCGGCGCCGCCGGCGTCAGCCAGGATTTCCACCTCGCCGCGGCCTACGCCCACGCCCGCACCCTGCGCCTCGCCGACGGCCCGGACGAGGTCCACCGCGAGACCATCGCCAAGATCGAGCTCGCCAAGCACATGAGCCCGGGCGCGAACCGCCGGGGCGGCGCGTGAGGCCCTCCGCTCCCATGAACCCGGACTCGCATTGCAGGCGCGCCGCATGACCACCCATCCCTTCGATCTCTCCGGCAAGGTCGCGATCGTCACCGGCTCGAGCCGCGGCATCGGGCGCTCGATCGCCGAGACCATGGCGTCGCTCGGCGCGAAGGTCGTGGTGTCGAGCCGCAAGCGCGAGGCCTGCGAGCCGGTCGCCGAGGGCATCCGCGCCCGGGGCGGCGAGGCGCACGTGATCCCGTGCAACATCTCGCGGCGGCCTGAGGTCGAGGCGCTCGTCGCCGGCACGGGCGAGCGCTACGGGCCCGTCGACATCCTGGTCTGCAACGCCGCCGTGAACCCAGTCTACGGGCCGCTCGGCGACCTCACCGACGAGGCCTTCGACAAGATCATGGGCTCGAACGTGCGGAGCAACCTCTGGCTCTGCAACCTCGTGATCCCCGCCATGGCCGAGCGGGGCGGCGGCGCGGTCGTGATCGTGTCCTCGATCGCAGGGCTTCGCGGCACCGAGATGATCGGCGCCTACGGGATCTCCAAGGCGGCCGACTTCGCGCTCGCCCGCAACCTCGCGGTCGAGTGGGGGCCCCGGAACGTGCGCGTCAACTGCATCGCGCCCGGGCTGATCAAGACGGATTTCGCCCGCGCCCTGTGGGAGGATCCGGAGGCGCTCGACGCCCGCAACCGCTACACCCCCCTGCGCCGCATCGGCCAGCCCGGCGAGATCGGCCCCGTGGCGGCCTTCCTGGCCTCCCCGGCCGCGAGCTACATGACCGGGCAGATCGTGGTCGTGGACGGGGGCGTCACGATCGTCTGAAGCCGGCCGGGGGCGGAGGGGCACCGTCGACCGGGGCGGGACAACCGGGGCCGCACCAGTCGAGGCGTCACGATCGTCTGAGGCGGCGTCGGAAGGCCGGCGCCCAAGCGGGACCGGACGGAGGGTCCCTGAGGCCGCCGGTTGCCGGCTATGTGTTCCAGCGCACATCGCGCACGGGCGGAGGGGCTTAAGAAGGGGGCTTCTGCGGCGGCGGCCCGTGTCCGCCTGCCCGAACCCCATCGAAAGTCATGACAATCCTTGCCCGCGCGCCTCGCCTCGCCTCCGCCTTCCTGTTGCTCGCCACCCTCGCGGCCGGTCCGCTGACCTCGGCTCCGGCCCGGAGCGCGCCCGCGCCTGCCTCCGGCATGAGCTCGGCCGCCATCCGCAGCGACGACGTCGACGCCACCGTGCGCTGGTACCGCGACACGCTCGGCTTCCGCGTGATCGCGGACCGCAGCCTCGTCGCGGGCCGCTCGGTGGTGCTGGAGCGCCGGGGCATGCTCCTCGAGATCGCGGAGAGCCCCGAAGCGGCGCCGATGCCGCGTGCGGCCGACCGGGATCCGGAGACCACCGCGGCCATCGCCGCGCCGGCCGTCAGCGTCCTCGTCGCCGACGTCGACCGGGAGGTCGAGCGCCTGCGCGCCGCCGGCGCGTCCGTCTATTCCGAGCCCGACGACGACCTCGACGGCCGCTTCCGCACGGCCTGGGTGGTCGACCGGGACCGGCGCATCGTCGAGCTGCGCGAGCCGCTGACCGGCGGCACCGGCATCACGCCCTGAGGCGCGACGTTCAGGCCGCCCGCGCCGCAGCCTTCGCCTGTCCTGCGAGCGCCGCCATGGCGGCGAGCCCGCGCAGGATGTCGAGCAGGTCGTAAGGGGCCCGCTCCCGGGCGACGATCGCCCCGCGCGGAGCCGATCCCGTCGCCGCGAGGCGGTCGGAGGTGAGCACCACCGGCCGGCCCGGCCGCCGGGTCCGGAACTCGTCCGCGACGACGAAGCCGCAGACCAGCCCCGGAAGGTCCGCCTTGGTGACGAGCCAGTCGAACGCGGCGCCCACCTCCCGCAACGCCAGGAGCGCGCGCTCGCCGGTGGGCGCGGCCACCGCGGCGAAGCCGCCGGCCTGCAGGATCTGCACGGCCAGCTCGCGGGTGACGGGGTCGTCCTCGACGAGGAGCACGGTGGCGGTCCGGGGATCGGCAGAGAGCATGGCAGGGCTCGCAGGATCGGATGCGTGCAGCCTGCGCGCCCATGGTTAACGGATCGTTGCCTCCCCTGCGGCGGCTCTCCCGGAGCGGCGCCATCGAGGGCCCCGGCACGGGCGGCCGCCCTGCGGCGGCACGGCGTCTCCAAGACGCCGGAGCGTCATCCTATAGGGGGCTCCCGACCCTCGAGGAACGACCCCGCTTGATCGAGACCTACCGCATCGAATCGCTCGGCCCGGACGCGGAGGGCGGAGAGCTCGTCCAGCGCATCTTCGTCCGCGCCGGCAGCCTGGATGCCGCCAAGGAACGGGCGCTGCGCGTCTTCCGCCGCGCCCGGGTTCCGCAGCACCGCGGCCCCGCGGTCGAGACCGTGCGGGTGCTCGACGGCGCCGGCTACGAGGTGTTCTCGGTCAGCGCACGGGACTGACGGCGCCGGCGACGGGGTGTTCCCGGTCGGCGGCGCATGCGACCGACGGCAGAGGGCCCCTCACCGCGGATCCTTGTGGATCGGATCGACCCAGTAGACCTCCTCGGGCGCCTCGACGGGATCCACGTCGGTGATGTTCACCACCACGGCCTCGTTGTCGGAGCGCACGAGCACGCATTCGAGCGGCTCGTCCGGGCTGGCGTTGATCTCCTGGTGGGGCACGAAGGGCGGCACGAAGATGAAGTCGCCGGCCTCCGCCTCCGCGACGTATTCGAGCCGGTCGCCCCAGCGCATCCGCGCCCGTCCCCGGATCACGTAGATCACGCTCTCGAGCTCGCCGTGGTGGTGGACCCCGGTCTTGGCGTTGGGCTGGATCGACACGGTCCCGGCCCAGATCTTCTGCGCGCCGACCCGGGCGTGGTTGATCGCGGCCTGCCGGAACATGCCCGGCGTCTGCGCCGTGTTGGGGTCGAGCCGGTCGCCCTTGATGACCCGCACCCCGTCGTGCTTCCAGCGCTCGTGATCATGATCATGGGAATGGTCGTGATCGTGGGAATGCTCGGACATGCCTGATCTCCTCCGCTCCGGGAGTGATTACCAGCCCGGGCGAGCCGTGGGAAACCGCCTCTCCCCTCAGCGCCGCATCAGTGCACCCGCACGGGCAACCCGGCTGCCTCGGCGCCGCATCGGCTCCCCGCACGGGCGTGCCGGCCGCCTCAGCGCAGCATCAGGGCCTCCAGGCCGGCCCGCGTCCGCGGCGGCAGGGGCGTGGAGCGGCGCGTGCGCTCGTCCGTCATGACGAGCACGCCTGCGACCGAGGCCGCGAGGCGCCCCCCGCTGAAGATCCCCTGCGCGATCCGGAACGACGAGCGGCCGATCGCGGTCACGCCGGTGCCGATCTCGACCGACCCCGGCCAGTGCAGCTCGGCGTGGAAGTCGATCTCGATCCGCGCAATCACGAAGCTCGTCCCCGCGACCGTCAGCGGCCGCTCCGGGTCGTGCAGGAAGGCCACGCGGCCGATCTCCGAGAAGGTCGCGAACACCGCGTTGTTGACGTGGCCCTGCCGGTCGAGGTCGGCATAGCGGATGTCGGCACGGGTGCGGCTCGGATAGGCGTCGAGGGGACGGGGCGACGGGGGCTGAGGCATCGCGGGAACGGGGTTGCAGGCGCGGGACCGGCCTTGTGGCGCGGCGAGGCGCCCGCGGCAAGCCGCCGTTCGACGGGATCGGCCGATGCACACCGAGGCCCGCGGCAAGCCGCTGGTCGGTCGGGTCGGCCGATGCACACCGGGGTTCGCGGCAAGCCGCCGTTCGGTCGAATCGGCGGACATGGGCCGGAGGAGCTTCGACCGGCGACTACTCGACCGCGCCGGCCGGCGGACCCCGCAGGACCTCGTGCGGATGGAAGGGCGCCGCGCTGTCGAAGCGGTCGGCGTCGGAACAGGTGCGGCAGATCGAGCGGAACAGGAACTCGTTCTGCCGCATCCGCGCCTCGAGCCGCTCCTGCCGGGCGCGGGCCTCCGGGCTCAGGGCGTCCGCCGGGGCGAGGGGCCTCACCTTGAGCTGGAGCGGCGGTGACGCCGGCGCCTCGGCCCGCGCCTTCCCGGCCGCGAGCGTCAGGCTCGCGGCGAGGGCGATCAGGCCGGTCCGGAGGCGGCGGTCGCGATCGGCTCGAATCATCGGGGTCCTCTCGGGACTTCCCCTATGAGCCGCCGCTCCCCGGGGCGGGAAGACCGCGCGGTGCGGACATCCCGCCGCAGCCCGGCTGGGGGCCCTGTCCACGCGCTTTGCCGGGAACCGGGGCCGCGGGGCGGGATTGCGCGTTGACAGACGGCCCGGTTGGCCGTTCTGACGGGGCACGCGGCCTGTCGGGGCCCGTTGACAGGAGGCCCGTCGGCCGTTCTGACGGGGCACGCGGCGTGTCGGGCCGCCGGAGGAGAACAGCGATGCAGCTCGGCATGGTGGGCCTCGGCCGCATGGGCGCCAACATCGTGCGCCGCCTGATGCGCGACGGCCATTCCTGCGTGGTCTACGACCGCAACCCGGAACCGGGCCGGCAGCTCGCAGAAGGCGGCGCCGTCGCGGCCGGGTCGCTGCGCGAGCTCGTCGAAGCCCTCGCGCCGCCCCGTGCGGTCTGGATCATGCTGCCCGCCGGCGCCGTCACCGAGGCCGCGGTCGCGGAGGTGGCCGATCTCCTGTCGCCCGGCGACGTGGTGATCGACGGCGGCAACACCTTCTGGAAGGACGACGTGCGCCGCGCCGCCGATCTCGGGGCGCGTGGCCTGCACTACCTCGACGTGGGCACGAGCGGCGGCGTCTGGGGCCTGGAGCGGGGCTACTGCCTCATGATCGGCGGCGACCGGGAGACCGTGGAGCGCCTCGACCCGATCTTCGCCTCGCTGGCGCCGGGCCTCGGCGACATCCCCCGCACCCCGCGGCGCGAGGGCCGCGACCCCCGGGTCGAGCAGGGCTACCTCCATGCGGGCCCGAGCGGGGCCGGCCACTTCGTCAAGATGATCCACAACGGCATCGAATACGGGATGATGCAGGCGTTCGCGGAAGGGTTCGACATCCTCAAGAACGCGGACAGCCCGGCGCTGCCGCCCGAGCTCCGCCTCGACCTGGAGCTCGCCGACATCGCCGAGGTGTGGCGGCGCGGCAGCGTGATCACCTCCTGGCTCCTCGACCTCACCGCCTCGGCGCTCGCGGAAGAGGGCGACCTCGCGAGCTACTCCGGCCACGTGGAGGATTCGGGCGAGGGCCGCTGGACCGTGATGGCGGCCATTGAGGAGGCGGTGCCGGCGGAAGTGCTCTCCGCCGCGCTCTATGCCCGCTTCCGGTCGCGCCAGGACCACACCTTCGCGGAGAAGGTGCTCTCCGCCATGCGCAAGGGCTTCGGCGGCCACCTCGAGCCCAAGAAGAGCGGCGCATGACCGCCACGTGCACGGGCCCGGACCGATGCCTCCCGAACCGTGAGGAGCGGCGCATGAGCGCCTTACGCCATGGCTGCCGCAGGGGCGTCCAGACCGGGAAGAGGGGCGCATGAGCCTGGAGCCCGCCGCCCTGATCCTCATGGGGGTCGCCGGATCCGGCAAGACCACGACGGCGTCGCTCCTCGGCGAGCGGCTCGGCTGGTCCTACCGGGACGCCGATTCCTTCCACCCGCCCGCCAACATCGAGAAGATGAGCCGCGGCGAAGCGCTCGGCGACGAGGACCGCTGGCCCTGGCTCGCAGCGATCGGGGCCTGGATCGACGACCACCTCGCCCGCGGCGAGAGCACGGTGGTGACCTGCTCGGCCCTGAAGCGGGTCTATCGCGACCGGCTCGTGGGCGGGCGCCCGGGCGCCCATCTCGTGCACCTCGTGGGCGAGAAGAGCCTCATCGCCGGCCGCATGGGGGCGCGCCGCGACCACTTCATGCCGCTCGGCCTCCTCGACAGCCAGTTCGCGACCCTGGAGCCGCCGGCCGCCGACGAGCGCGTGCTGAGCGTGCCCGTGACCCAGACGCCGGACGAGGTGGTGGACGCCATCGTGACGGCGCTGGGCCTCGCGCCGGGCGGGCGGCGGGCCTGATCCTTCGCGGTCGATCCGGACAGCGAAAAGGGGCCGGCATGAGCCGGCCCCTCCCGTATCGACCGTCTTGGGGCCCGTTACTGGGCCGCGGCGCCGCCCTGACCGCCCTGCGGACGGAGCTGCTGGCCGCCGGAGCCGGAGGTCGAGGCGCCCGATTCGGCATTGCCGCCGTCGCGCCCGCCGCGGCGGTTGCCGCCCGACACCGCGCCGGTGGACTCGGGGCTGTTGCGCTGCTCGCTCCGGGTCTCCGTGGCGCCGGAAGCGCGCTGCTCGGTGTTCGACTCGCGCGTGCGGGTCGTGGTGCGGCTCTCGGTCGAGACGCTCGGAGCCGACTCGCGCACCGAGGTGCGGCTGCGGATCGAGACGCTCGGCTCCGATTCCTGCCGGATCGTCGTGCGGCGGCGGACCTGCACGCTCGGCTCCTCCTCGACGACGCGCTGCGACCGCGAGCGCACGACGACGTTCGAGGTGGGCTTCCGCTTCACCACGTAACGCTTCTTCTTCGAGACGACCGCGACCTTCTTGGTCGGGGCCTTCTTGCGCTTGATGATCGTGGTCCGGGTCTCCGGCTCGTCCTCCTCGATGGTCACCGCCCGGCGGCGCTTGATCGTGACGCTCGGCTCGTCGACCTCCTGGCGCACGGTGGTGCGGTTGCGGACCGACACGCTGTCCTGGCGCGATTCGACGTTCACCCGCGAGCCGCTGCGCTCGGTCGAGCCGGTGCGGACCGTGGTGTTCTCCTGGGCCTGCTGGCCGGAGCGCTCGGTGGTCTCGCGGGCCTGGCCGGCATTCTCCCGGCGCTCGCCGCGCTCGGCCGAGGCGCCCTGGCGCATCTCGCCGGAGCCGCCGCCCTGGCGGGCCTCCGACCCTGCGCCGGATTCGCCCCGCGGGCGCTGGACCTGCTGGCCCGCATCCTGGCCGGCGGCACCGGCCGAGGGCGTCTGGGCGTGGGCGAGGCTCGTCGCGGCGAGGAGCGCCGCGGCCAAGCCGAATGTGATGCTCTTCATGGAACTCCACTCCTTGGAAAGGTAGGCTGCCAAGGCAACGCTTTGATTTCCGTGGAGGTTCCTGCTCAGCCTCACGGAGCCGTGAAGCGCCCGCTTTCCGGCGGCTCGGCTCGGTCAGGCGGCGGACGAGCCCGCGGGGTCCCCGTGTCCCGCCGATTCCCCCGGAGAAGCCAAGAAAAAGGCCCCGGATCGCTCCGGGGCCTCGTTCAGGTCTGCGCGGGTGGCGCGGCTTAGAAGTCCATGCCGCCCATGCCGCCGCCCGGCATCGCCGGAGCGGAGTCCTTCTTGGGCAGCTCGGCGACCATGGCCTCGGTGGTGACGAGGAGGCCGGCGACCGAAGCCGCGTCCTGGAGCGCCGTGCGGACGACCTTCGCGGGGTCGACGATGCCGGCGGTCAGCATGTCCACGTACTCTTCCGTCTGGGCGTTGAAGCCGAAGGTCGCGGACGAGTTGTCGTTGATCTTGCCGACCACGATCGAGCCCTCGACGCCGGCGTTCTCGGCGATCTGGCGGATCGGGGCCTCGAGGGCCTTCAGGACGATGTTGATGCCGGCCTTCACGTCGGGGTTGTCGACCGTGAGCTTCTGGACCGCAGCCTTGGCGCGCAGGAGCGCGACGCCGCCGCCGGGAACGATGCCCTCTTCCACCGCAGCGCGGGTGGCGTTGAGCGCGTCGTCGACGCGGTCCTTCTTCTCCTTGACCTCGACCTCCGTCGCGCCGCCGACGCGGATCACCGCGACGCCGCCCGCGAGCTTCGCGAGGCGCTCCTGGAGCTTCTCGCGGTCGTAGTCCGAGGTCGTCTCCTCGATCTGCGCCTTGATCTGGCCGACCCGGGCCTCGATGTCCGACTTGCCGCCGGCGCCGTCGATGATCGTGGTGTTCTCCTTCTCGATGCGCACCCGCTTGGCGCGGCCGAGCATGTCGAGGGTGACGTTCTCGAGCTTGATGCCGAGGTCTTCGGAGATCGTCTGGCCGGCGGTGAGAACGGCGATGTCCTCGAGCATGGCCTT